>JANYCT010000085.1 GCA_025360105.1 Actinomycetes bacterium
GTGGCGATGCGGTCGAGCGCGACCTCGGCGTTGTTCGTGACCACCACCATCTGCACCAAGACATCGACGGGCAACGGCCAGCGATCGCCGGCTGCGGCGCGCGCAATGGTGATGCGTTCGGCCAGACCCACATCGGTGAAATGAGTGATGTCGCCGTCGGAACCATCGAGCGACGGTGTGAAGCCGGTGAAGCCGATGACATCGGCGAGCCGGCCGGCCGTCTGCAACACACGGGTTCCGTTGCCGCCGATGAGTAGCCGTACGGGCGGGGAATCGATGCCGCGAATGCCGTGACCGTCGATCATGTAGTGCGAACCAGAGAATGTGACCATTTCGCCGCCGAGCAGACGCTTCATCACTTCAGCCGATTCGGCCATGCGCGCCACCCGAACGCCCGGTGGGTCGAACGGCATCCCTGCTTCGTCGTACTCGAACTTCATATGCCCTGCGCCCAGGCCGAGTGTCGCGCGCCCACCGCTGAGATCGGCGAGCGCGGCGAACTCGTGGGCCACGATGCTCGGGTGGCGGAAGTCGTTGTTGAGCACGTAGGTGCCGACGCGCAACGTGGTGGTCACTGCCGCAGCCGCCGCCATCGCGGTGAATGGTGCGGCGCCGCCGCGGGTGAGGTGATCGGCCATCAGCAGGTGGTCGTAACCGATCAGTTCGGCATCGCGGGCCAGCTTCAACCACCCCGAGTTCTCGGTTTGGCTTGCCCCGAACCCAGCCGACAGATTCACGCGGATCGTCATGAACGCAAGCCTAGGGCCCTGCGCGTGCTTGAATCTGTAGGTATGAATGCAGCGATTCTTGTTGAGAGCCTCACGGGCAACACGTGGAAGGCGGCCGAACTGGTTGCGGCCAACCTGCAGCAGGCGGGCTGGGGAATCACCGGACTGTCGAAGGTGAAAGAACCCGACCACGCCAGCATCCAACAAGCCGACCTCGTGCTTATCGGTACGTGGACGCACGGTCTGTTCGTGGTGGGCCAGGCACCGGCGGGCGCAGCCCTCATCAGCCAACTCCCCGCGATGCACGGCAAGCAGGCAGCGGTGTTCTGCACCTTTGCGCTCAATCCGGCCAAGACGCTCGAAAAGATGACGGGCATCGTGTCCGGTCTCGGTGCCGATGTGATCGGTGGTCTGGCGATGAACCGCCGCCATCTCGATCGCAATGCCGAGGAGTTCGCGATGCGCCTCCTCGACGCCATCCCCGTTCGCGCCTGACGCGACGCATCGCTCAGCGGGCGCGGAAGCGATCGAGCTGACGTCGATCGCGTTTGGTCGGCCTGCCGGTGCCACGTGCGCGCACGAACGGCGGGGCGAGGTCGTCGGGTGGTGGCGGCGGGGGGCTGTGATCAACCACACAGTTGGCGGCGATGGCAGCGCCGACTCGCTTGTCGATGACGACAGCGATCTCCAGAATGCGGTCGCGCCCGCCGGCGAATGCAGTGATCCGATCGCCGACGCGCACCGCAGTGGATGGCTTGGCCGACGCGCCGTTCACGCGCACCTTGCCACCCGAGCACGCATCACCCGCAGAGGTGCGCGTGGGGTACAGCCGCACGGCCCACAGCCACTTGTCGACACGCGTCTGCTCCACCCGACAACGATGCCACATCGCGACTCTCGTCTGCCGTAGTGCGGGGCCAAACCCGCCATGCAGCTTGGTTTGGCCGAGGGAAGGTGTCGAACGTCGACACTTTCGCTCAGGCAAAATCTCAGGATCGGGTTTCGGTGGGGTCGCCGATGTGGCCGAGGAAGAGCACCGCGCCCGTTGGGTTGTCACGGATCGCGAACACGAACGGTCGATCGAGGGTGAGTACAACCGGTCCATCGAGCGGCGCAGACGTGGCACGCATCACCGCGGCCGTTGCGGCGGCGGCTTCGGTACCGGCTTCGTCGACGGTGATGTTGGCCTGATGGATCACGGCTCCGATGACGAGCTTGTCCTCGGTGGTCATCCCGCTGAAATCGGCCGAGTCGGTGAACGCAGTGGGCATACCCATCGCAGCGAGCAACGTAGACAGCTCGGCCATCGTTTCGATGTCGAACTTCGGCAGCGACAAGGTGACCTGACGGGTCGTTGGCGTTGCATCCTGCATCGACGAGGCCGCAGCAACAGCGGACTCGAGTGACGTGCCGACGTCGGGCAGCACCAGCACCATGCTCAACTCGTTGCCCACGTACGGCAGTTCCACCGCCTGCCAGCCGTCGCCCTTGGAGTAGTTCAGTTCCTCGCCGAGACGCATGAACGGGGTCTGCACCACCGAGCCACGAAGCGTGGTGAATGCTGCCGGCGCGGTGCTCTGTTTGACAAACGCGTTCAGCCAAGGCGCCTTCATGTAGATCGCGTTCACGAGGGTGAGCCGCGCGTCGGGTGCG
The DNA here is from genome assembly GCA_025360105.1 of Actinomycetes bacterium. Taxonomy (GTDB): domain Bacteria; phylum Actinomycetota; class Acidimicrobiia; order Acidimicrobiales; family Ilumatobacteraceae; genus WLMZ01. The sequence continues at coordinate 2,382 of JANYCT010000085.1, forward strand.
ATGACTCCCTGTGGGAGCAACTCGGGGATGCGCCGCTCGGTTGCGTCGTTCACCCACGCGTTGATGAGCTTGCGGGCCCCCTCGGGGTCGGACTTGTAGTCAACGAGTTGCAACCCGGCGCCGTACTCGGTGGCGAGTACATCGAGGAACGCCGTTTCGAAAGCAAGGCCCTGTTGGCCCCACAGGGAGTTGGCAACGTTGAGGGTGACGTCGACCGGGTCACTGCCGGGCATCGGTACCTGCTTGGTACGGCTATCGAACGCGGAGGACAACGCGTTCATCGAGTGAGGCAATGCGGTCGCGTCGCCGACATGCAGCACGGTGTCCATCTCCGTGGCCGTTGCACCGCGTGCACCGGCTCGTGTCATCGCCAGTGCAATGGCGATGCTGGCTGGCGAGAAAACGAGGTTCTGCTCTGGTGCGGCTTGATCGACGGTGGGGCTCCTCGTGCGTGCGGGGTCGTTCAGCACGCGATACATGTCGACGCCGAAGTCGTTGACGACCGCGGTGGCCACGGCTGCGTCGGCAAGCGAGGAGACGGCGCGCGGCTTCGCGGACCGAGCAACGCCAGCCGCGCCCGACGGAGTCGATGGCGGCGTGGTCGGCCCGGAAGATGACCCCGTTGTCACGCCACCCTCCGATGAGCATCCCTGCAGCGAACCGGCCGCAGCAGCGACGGCCGGCACAGCGAGTAGGGCCAGGAAACTTCGTCGATCCATAGTGGCGTCCTTGTGTGAGTGATGACCAGTGCTCCTACGACGTCGCGGTGGTGCCCGTTGGTTCCGCAGATGTGGGCAGCAGGTCGAGCGACAGCAGACCATCGGGCGACACCACCGGATTCACACCAGCGGGTGGTAGCGCCAGATCGGTGACCAGAATCGTGCGCCCATCGCAGTCAGTGAACTGACGAGTCCTTTGAATCTGGGTGACTTTGCACGACACATCGCGGTCGGCCGGGTAGGCCATGTGGATCGCCCAGTTCGTCTGCGGGTCGGGGCCGGTGTGGTCGAGCACAATGGTGCGACGGCCGTTCGACTGCAACAGGTCGGGGAAGATGAGTGGCCCGTCCGCGGCGATCGACTTGGCAATCGCGCTCGTGCGTCCCACATCGAACACCGTTGGCGCAAAGCGATTCGCCGTAGAGTCGCCGGTGCGCGAGATGTAGCTGGCGATTCCCCACAGGAACAGCCCGAGCAGTGTGAAGAAGGCAATGCCCGCCAGAATCGGCACGACGGCGCGCGCCAGCGGTGAACGAAGTTGTGGGCGTCGCATTGCCCTCAGTCTGCCTGCTTGTGAGCGGCGATACTCAGCGTGGTGTGGGGCCTTCGATTCGGGGCCGGTTGTGATAATCGGTGCGCACCCGCCTAGGGTTCGTTTCTCGTGAAGCGGACTTACCGTGTTGTCGTTGCCAAGCCCGGCCTGGATGGGCATGATCGTGGCGCAAAGACCATTACCCGCGCCTTGCGCGACCATGGCTTCGAGGTCATCTACACGGGGCTGCACCAGACGCCCGAACAGATCGCCGAGACCGCGCTGCAAGAAGATGTCGATGCTGTGGGGTTGTCATTGCTCAGTGGCGCGCACCTCACCTTGTTCCCGAGAGTGATGGAAGAACTGCGCAACCGCGACCTCGGCGACGTACTCGTCTTTGGTGGCGGTGTGATCCCCGACGCCGATGCCCGTGCGCTTGCCGAGCAGGGCGTCGCCAACATCTTCGGCCCCGGCAGCTCGCTCAAGGCCATCGCCGCCTGGCTCGAAACCGAACTCGACAACAGAGAGGACTGACCTTGGATCTCTTCGAATATCAAGGCAAGCAGTACTTCGCCCGCTACGACATCCCCGTGAGCCCCGGAGGCATCGCCGACACGGTCGCGGAAGCTGTCGTGCAGGCCGACGCCGCCGGTTATCCGGTGGTCGTCAAGGCCCAGGTGCAGGTGGGTGGTCGTGGCAAGGCCGGCGGCATCAAGCTCGCCAACAATGCCGATGAGGTTCGCCTCCACGCCGGCAACATCTTGGGCATGGACATCAAGGGCCATCTCGTCAAGCGAGTCTGGGTGGAATACGCCAGCGACATCGCCGAGGAGTACTACGCCAGCTTCACTCTCGATCGCGCCGCCAAGCAGCACTTGCTGATGCTCTCGGTCGAGGGTGGCGTCGAGATCGAGGCTGTGGCTGAGACCAACCCTGACGCGATCCTGTTGCGTCACATCAATCCCATCGATGGCATCGATCTCGCCTGGGCACGTCAGGCTGCGATCGACGCGAAGATGCCCGAGCAATCGGTCGAGGGCGTCGCCTCGATTCTCGTCAAGCTGTACCGCTGCTTCACCGAGGGCGACTGCGACCTGGCCGAGATCAACCCGCTCATCCTCAAGCCCACGGGCGAGATTCATGCGCTCGATGCCAAGGTAAGCCTCGACAACAACGCCGACTTCCGTCATCCCGAGTGGGCCGAGTATCACGCCACAGAAGAACTCGATGAGCGCGAACTGATGGCCCGTGAGAAGGGTTTGCAGTACATCGGCTTGCAGGGTTCCGTTGGCATCATCGCCAACGGTGCCGGTCTGGCGATGAGCACGCTCGACGTGGTCAATCAGGTAGGTGGCTCGGCCGCGAACTTCCTCGACATCGGTGGTGGGGCGAATGCCGATCTCATGTCGGCAGCGCTCGAGGTCATCAACTCCGACCACAGCGTGAAGAGCATCCTGATCAACATCTTCGGCGGCATCACCCGCGGCGAGGAAGTGGCCAAGGGCATCGTCGAGGCGCTGAATCGTGTCGAACTGCGTGCACCGATCGTGATCCGTCTCGACGGCACCAACGCCACCGAGGGCCGCCAGATCCTCGAGAGCGCGGGCATCCCCGAGAGCGTGTTGCAGAGCAAACCCACCATGTTGGAGGCTGCTCGTGCGGCCGTAGCAATAGCGAACGCGAACTGAGGCAGACATGGCGATTTTTGTAGATCAAAACACCAAGGTCATCGTGCAGGGCCTCACCGGCGGGCAGGGCAAGTACCACGGCCTTCGCAACCGCGCGTATGGCACCCAGGTCGTCGGTGGCGTCACCCCGGGCAAGGCCGGCCAAGACGTCGAGGGCATCCCGGTGTTCAACACCGTCGCCGAGGCCGTAGCGGCCACCGGTGCCGACGCCTCGTTCATCGCCGTGCCACCCAAGGCCGCATCGGCGGCCATCCTCGAAGCCGCCGCCGCGGGTGTGCGTTTCGTGGTGTGCATCACCGAGGGCATCCCCGCTCAGGACGAAGCGCGTGTCTACAACACGCTCATCCGTGACTACCCCAACACCCGCCTGCTCGGCCCCAACTGCCCGGGCATCATCAGCCCCGGTAAGTGCAACATCGGTATCACCGCCGGCGAGATCGCTGAGTTGCCCACGGCCACGGGTCCCAACGTGGGCATCGTGTCGCGTTCGGGCACGCTCACGTATCAGGCGTTGTACGAACTGAAGCAGCGTGGCATCGGCGTGTCCACCTGCGTGGGCATCGGCGGTGATCCCGTGCCAGGCACCAACTTCATCGACTGCCTGCGCGAGTTCCAGGCCGATCCCGAGACGCACGCGATCATCATGATCGGTGAGATCGGTGGCTCCGCCGAAGAAGAGGCGGCTGAGTTCATCAAGGCAAACGTCACCAAACCGATGAGTGCCTACATCGCCGGCGTCACAGCGCCTGCCGGCAAGAAGATGGGCCACGCCGGCGCCATCGTCAGTGGCGGTAAGGGCACAGCTCAGGGCAAGATGGATGCGCTCGCCGCCGCCGGTGTGCGCGTCGGTCTGAACCCCACCGAGGCCAGCGATCTGATGGGTGAGATCGTTGCCTCGCTGCGCTGATTCGAAGTCTCGGCCCGAAGGGGCTACTGAGCCGTGAAAGAGCCCCGGACCACTGGTCCGGGGCTCTTTATTTCGCGAGTGCGGCTGTTGGCTGGCTCAGCCAGCGGGCGGCGGGGGAGGAGGCGGGCTCATGTCGGCCGGCGGTGGCGGCGGGGGAGGCGTGTCACCGCCCTGGTTGAACGATGCCTTGAGCTTGTTCATGTCCTTGAGATCGTCGATCGATCCGCCGGACTCCTGGAAGGTGAGGAACCCGCCCGCTGCGACGGCAATCGCTGCGATCGTGCCGATGTACAGGCCGATCGAACGATCGAAGTAGGTCTCACCGATAAGGAGCTTGAGAACGACGAAGAACGTGCCCAGCACGCCGACCGCCAAGAACGCGACAGGTGGGATCTTCGGAGCAGCCACACCGAACGCAGGGAGGGCAAGGATCACCGCACCGGCGAGGAACGCGATGAACCACAGCGTGCACCACAGGAAGCCGACATCGAAGCCGTTGGCGCTGCCGTCGATGCCGAAGCCGATGGAGATAGAGAACCAACTGAGGAATGATGCGATCGCGAAGAGGATGCTTCCTCCGATGAACACCATCCCGCCCTTACTGATCTTGCTGACATCCATATTTGCCTCCGTGAGTACTGAATGTTGATCTTGGCGCGACCATACACCTTGTTTACATCTTGTCCGAGTGATCCTTTCGGCCCAATTCAGTGGCCCTAGGGTTGACCCGTGCCTACTGCCTTACTGTCCGTGTTCGACAAGACCGGCGTCGTCGCGTTCGCTTGCGGCCTGCATGATCTCGGCTGGCGTCTCGTTAGCAGCGGCGGTACCGCGAAGGCGCTCGCCGCCGCGGGTCTTCCCGTCACCGATCTGGCCGAACTCACCGGGTATCCGGCGATTCTCGGGCATCGCGTGGTGACCCTGCATCCGGTGATCCACGGTGGCCTGCTCGCCGATCTCGATCAGGCCGAACACGTCGACGAATTGGCGCAGTACGGCATCGAGCCATTCGCGTTGGCCGTGGTGAACCTGTATCCGTTCAGTGCCGAGCCAGGTATCGAGCTGATCGATATCGGCGGCCCGACGCTGATTCGTGCAGCGGCCAAGAATCACGCCCACGTCGGCGTGGTGATGGACCCTGCGCAGTACGACGGAGTGCTCGCCGAACTCCGCAGCGAGGGCTCGTTGACGGCATCGACGCGCCGCTCGCTTGCGGCCACGGCCTTTGCGCGGATCGCCGCGTATGACGCCGACATCGCGAACTGGTTCGCAGCGGGTGAGCAGCAGGGCGCACTGGCCGCCGATCCGACCGCCTCGGCGCTGCCCGACAGTCTGCATCTGTCACTCGAGCTCGCCCAGCCCCTTCGCTACGGCGAGAATCCGCATCAACAGGGTGCTCGGTACCGGCGCATGGGTGCCACGAGTTGGTGGGATACGGCCACGCAACACGGCGGCAAGGAACTCAGCTACCTCAACGTGTACGACACCGAGGCCGCATGGAAACTCGTGAACCGCTTCGATCAACCAGCCGTGGTCATCGTGAAGCACGCCAATCCCTGCGGTGTGGCCGTTCACGCTGACATCGCCCAGGCCTACGTGTTGGCCAACGCGTGCGATCCCGTGAGCGCTTTCGGTGGCATCGTTGCCGTCAATCGCACCGTTACGGCCGCGCTCGCTGAGGCGCTCGCGCCGGTATTCACCGAGGTGGTGGTCGCTCCCGGGTTCGAGCTCGCAGCGCTCGGCATCCTCTCGGCGAGAAAGAACCTGCGCGTGTTGTCGGCGTCGTCGTGGCCATCCTCGGCACTCGATCTGCGTGCCGTCGACGGTGGCCTGCTGGTGCAGCAGGCAGACTCGGTGAACCTCGATCGGTCCACGTGGCGTGTTGTCACCGACGCTCAGCCCACCGATGCACAGTGGGGCGACTTGGTCTTCGCATGGCAGGTGTGTGCGGCGGTGAGTAGCAACGCGATCGTCTTTGCCAAGGATGGCCAGGCGTTCGGCATCGGCGCGGGTCAACAGAATCGGCTCGACTCGGCGCGCATCGCGCACGAGCGCAGCGCCAGCCGCGCCGACGGCGGGGTCTGCGCCAGCGACGCCTTCTTCCCGTTCCGCGACGGACTCGATGCCGCCGCAGCGGCAGGCATCCTTGCGGTCATCCAGCCGGGTGGCAGCGTGCGCGACGACGAGGTCATCGCCGCAGCGAACGAGCACGGCATCGCGATGGTCTTCACCGGCGAGCGGCACTTCCGTCACTGATCGCGGGCGAGGGTGAGTTCGTCGATCAGTTTGACACAATGCGCACGGTCACTCGCGTGCTCTGTTGGGTAGTCTGCCCGAATGGCAAAGATCGGCGATCTGCTGCGAGCTGGTCGAACGTTCTCATTCGAGTTCTTTCCGCCCAAGACCGACGATGCGCAACTCACGCTTGGGCGCACGATTGCCGAGCTCGAGCCGTTGCATCCCGCTTTCGTGTCGGTCACGTATGGGGCGGGTGGCTCAACGCGTGCGCGCACACGCGATGTCGTGACATGGGTTCGGCGCGAGACCGACATCACCCCGATGGCGCATCTCACCTGTCAGGGCCATACCCGCGCCGAGATCGCCGAGATCCTGCAGCACTACCGCGACGCCGACGTGTCGAACATCATGGCCCTTGGCGGCGACGTACCCAACGACCCCGCCGACACGCGCCCTAGCGACTACAAATATGCGAGCGAACTCGTCGCCGATGTGAACGAGTTCGGATGCTTCTCGGTGGGCGTTGCGGCGCATCCCGAGGGACACCCACGCTCGCCCGATCTTGCCACCGATCGGCGGCTGCTCGCCGACAAATTGCGCACGGCCGATTTTGCGATCACCCAGTTCTTCTTCGAGGCCGATCACTACATCCGCCTCGTCGACGCGCTCGACGCGCTTGGGGTGAACAAGCCGGTGCTCCCTGGCATCATGCCGGTGACCAACAAGGGCCAGATCGTGCGGATGGCTGACATGAGCGGCACGGCCGTGCCACCGTGGCTGCTCGATCGATTGAGTAGCACCGACGACGCACACGAGATCCGCAAGATCGGGGTTGAGGTTGCTACGGATTTGTGTCAGGCCCTTCTCGCCGCCGGAGCTCCGGGGTTGCACTTCTACACGCTGAATCGCAGCACAGCGACCCGCGAAATCTACGCCAATCTCAATTTGTCCAGCGCGCACTGAACGTGGGCGCCGGGGCGATGTGCCACTGATGCGTGAGGCGCTGCCCGCAGACCTGCGAACCGATCGGCAATAATGGAGCCCATCGCCACTCGGCCAAGTACAGGTGCGTCCGCGCAGAACATCAGTCGTGTGCCGTACCTCCCCGGCCTCGATGGCATGCGCGCGGTCGCAGTTCTGGCTGTGATGGTGTACCACGCACATTTGTGGTTGTCCGCGGGCTTTCTGGGGGTCGAGGTCTTCTTCGTGATCAGCGGGTACCTGATCACGCTGTTGCTCATCGCCGAACACGAACGCGCCGGGCGGGTGCACCTTGGACAGTTCTGGCTGCGACGATTCCGGCGGCTGCTGCCTGCGCTGTACGTGGTGTTGGTGATGGTCACCCTGTACTGCTTGGTGTTCTTTCGCGACGCGCTCGGAAAGCTGCGCGGCGATGTGCTCGCGGCGTTGACCTACAGCACCAACTGGTACCAGATTTGGAGCGGACAGAGCTACACCGCCGAGTTCGACTTCGTTCCGCTGCGGCATCTCTGGTCTCTTGCCGTCGAGGAGCAGTTCTACCTGTTCTGGCCGGTGGTGATGCTTGTCGTCCTGCGCAAGGGCAGGGCACGGCTGCCGCGAGTGGGATTGTGGCTGCTCGGGATCTCCATTGCCATCACGATTGCCACAGCGATGTTTTTTCACCCGGGTGCCTCGCCCGCGTGCGCCGTTGTGGTCAACGGCCACGAGACCCTCGGCCCACCGTGTACGTTCGAGTTTCTCGGACGCGCCATCGAAAAGAACAACTTCCTCTATCTCGGGACGTTCAGCCGGATGAGCGGCATCCTGCTCGGGGCCGGCTTCGCGATGCTCTGGCGTCCGCTCGCGATCATGCGCGGACCACTGCGGTCCAAGTCGCGCCAACTCGATCTGATCGGTCTCTGCGGTCTCGTGCTGTTCGGCCTGATGGCGTACAAGTTCGATCTGTTCTCGTCGTTCACGTCCAGCTGGTACGGCCCGGTGTTCCGTGGCGGCTTCTTCCTCACGGGCATGGCAACGCTGGCCATCATCGCTGCAGTGACGCACAGCCGGTCGGTGCTCGGCAAGGTGCTCGGCAATCCTGTGCTCCACTGGATCGGTACCCGCTCGTACGGGCTGTACCTGTTCCACTGGCCGATCTATCAGTTCATCCGCAAGGAGGCCGGCATCCAACTCACGGTGCGCGAGATGCTCATTGCGTGGGCGTGTACGGCCGTGGTGGCCGAAGCTAGCTATCGCTTAGTCGAGACACCCATCCGCAAAGGCCGCCTCACGCAGTTGTGGCGCGGCCGACGCACGATGGGCAGTGTGCAACGCAACCGGTTGATGCTTGGTACCACGTGTGGCTGCCTGGTGCTCGGCGTGCTGGGCGTGAGTCTGGCGGTTGCGCCCGTGAAGTGCACGAACACCAACGAGTGCTCGTTCGAGGCCGGTCAGAAAGCGACCGAGACCACGACGACGACCTCCACTGCAGTCACCTCCGCCACCGGCGGCGTCACGACGGCACCCAATGTGACAACCGCTTCGACCATTGTGGGCGAGACCACGACGACCACCGAACCGGCAACCACCACCACGTTGGCGCCGGTGAGGTACCCGATCTACGCGATTGGTGATTCAGTGATGCTTGGCGCTGCGCCCACGATGCAGACTGCGGGCATCCAGGTGGACGCTGCAGTGAGTCGGCAGGCAACGACCGGGGCCGACATCCTCGACGCGGTGGTGGCGCAAGGATCGCTCGGCGACTACGCAGTGATCCACCTCGGCACGAATGGCCCGATGAGCAGCGCTACGCTCGACCGGCTGATGGCCTCGACGGCCACTGCCAAGGTCGTTGTGGTTCTCACCGTTAAAGCAGCGCGTGGTTGGACCGAACCAAACAACGCGTTGATTCGCGCCCTGCCGGCCAGCCATCCGAACGTAGTAGTGGTCGATTGGCAGGCCGAGGCAACCGCGCATCCAGAGTTCATCACGAGTGACGGAATCCATCTCAAGAATGCAGCCGCTCGGAAGTTCTACACCAACCTCGTTCTCGCAGGTCTGGGTTTCCCGCAGCTTCCGTAGCCGGTGGGCTTTCTCAGGGCACCCGTCGCGGCCTACGCTCGTGCTATGACATCCCCTGTTCGTGTTGCAGTGTCCGGCGCCGCCGGCCAGATCGGTTACAGCCTGTTGTTCCGGATTGCCTCGGGCGCGATGCTCGGGCCCGATACCCCGGTCATCCTGCAGATGCTCGAGGTCACACCGGCGCTCAAGGCGCTCGCTGGCGTTCGGATGGAACTCGCAGACTGCGCCTTCCCGTTGCTCGCTGACATGGTGTGCACCGATGACGCGAACGTTGCGTTCGGCGATGCCGGGGTGGTGTTGCTCGTTGGCGCCATGCCGCGCAAGGCGGGCATGGAGCGCGCCGATCTGCTCAGCGCCAACGGAGGTATCTTCAAGCCACAGGGCAAGGCCCTCAGCGACAGCGCGAAGAAGGACGTCAAGATCCTCGTGGTTGGCAACCCGGCCAACACCAACGCGCTGATCGCGATGCACAATGCGCCCGATCTCGACAACGGTCGTTTCACCGCGATGACCCGACTCGATCACAACCGAGCCATCTCGCAGTTGGCCAACCGCGCTGGCAAGTCTGTGAGTTCGGTGAAGAAGATGACGATCTGGGGTAATCACTCCACCACGCAGTACCCCGACTTGTTCCACGCCGAGGTCGACGGTCAGAACGCGTACTCGTTAGTCAACGATCACGCGTGGGTCGACGGCACCTTCATCCCCACCGTTGCCAAGCGTGGCGCGGCCATCATCGAAGCCCGCGGGGCCTCGTCGGCTGCATCGGCCGCGAATGCAGCGATTGGTCATGTTCGCTCGTGGGCGCTCGGTACCGACGTCGGCGATTGGGTGTCGATGGCCGTTCCGTCCGATGGTTCCTACGGTGTTCCCGAGGGTCTCATCTCGTCGTTCCCGTGCGTCTGCCAGGACGGTAACTACAGCATCGTGCAGGGGCTCGAGATCGACGATTACAGCCGTGGCAAGATCGACGCCAGCGCCGCCGAGCTTGATGACGAGCGCAACGCGGTACGCGAGCTCGGCCTCATCTGACCCCCGCTCGGGTTCTGATCCCTGCTCGTCGGCTTCGCGTCGGCCGTCCCTGCTCGGCGCGCTACGGCGTCAGGCGAAGGGTGAAAATTTGAAAGGGTTGTAGGCGCACAGTGATCGCTGAGCCAGACGGCGTGCTCGCAGTCAGAGTCGCGGCGTGGGCGGCTGCTGGGTATTCGCGTTCGAGGAAGTCACAGGCGGTGATTGTCGTCGCGGGGAAGGCGGTGGTGAGGGTTGCGTGCGAGCGGCCGCCGCTGGCTTCATAGCAACGGATGATCACGTCGCCGCTGGCGTCCTCGGCCTGTTTCACGGCGGTGATGACGACGGCCGGGTTCGATGATCCGACAGCGCTTACGTGTCCGCCGCCGCCGGTGCCCCCGCCGGCGAGCGCAATCACGGGCTGGTTGAGGCGGGCGGCTTCGGCAACGACATCACCTTCGATGCAGCCACCCAGGTGAGCGAGCAGCGAGTAGGTGAAGTGGTGCTCGCCGCGATCGGCGTTGGGGTCGGGGTAGTTGGCGGCCCGCAACAGTGTGAGCCGCAGCGCACCTCGATGGACGTCGTGGCCGTACTTGGAGTCGTTGAGCAGGGCCACACCAAAGCCGGGTTCCGAGACGTCGACCCAACGATGCGCGCACACCTCGAACTTCGCCGCGTCCCAACTCGTCGATGCATGAGTGGGTCGCAGCACGTGGCCGAATTGGATATCGCAGGCCGCAGAATCAGCGTGCACGTCGACGGGCATTGCGACCTTGAGGACCCTTTCGTTCTCGTACCACGACACATCGTTGATGATGTCGACGCGCGGCGAACCCGCGCTGAGCGCGACCCGTTGCACGATACGCGAGCCGCCGAACGAACGGGAGATGCGCACGGCAGCAAGCAGGGGTCCGCGATCAACGATCTCGATCGAGTCCACCTCGGTGAGCGCACGAGTGTTCTTCGCGTAGTATTCGTCGAGATCCCAAGCGTCGTATTCCACCGGATGATCGGCTGACAGCTCGAGCATGTTGGCGCGCTGGCCGGGCTTGACGACCTCACGCCCGGCGCGCAGCTCGACCAATGACGAGATCAATCCGTCGCTGTCGATGGTGAGGCTCACGAAATCGTTGGTGAGCTGAATCGAGTCAGCGGTCTCTTCGACCCATACTCGCGAGTCGGCTGGCTGGGGAACAAGGGCGTCCCACGCGAGACCAGTGATTCCCATTGCAGGTATGTCCGTCCACACGGCGACGGACCCGTCGTGCAGGAACTGGGCGTTGTCGTAGGATGCAGCGAGCGCGAGTTCGGCCGGGATGGCAACCACGCCCGTACGAGGGTGGGGGGCCGAGTTGGCCAGCAGCACATCGCCACCGACTGATGCAGCGAGCGTTGCGAGGGCATGATCTCGGAGGTGGGTGAGCGCCGGTTCGAGGCGCGCGTACGCAGCCTCGGCGTCGTCGTGCACCCATGCGATCGACGAGCCGGGAATGATGTCGTGGAACTGCAGCGTCAGCACTTCGCGCCACGCCCGTTCGAGCTCGGCGTAGGGATATGCCGCCGTGCCGATACTCCCAGCTCCCGATGAATCGGCGGCGGCGAGAGTAGACCAGAGTTCGACCTCGCCGAGCAGTACCTCGCTGCGACGGTTGCCTGCCTTGGTCTGGGCCTGCGATGTGTAGGTGCCGCGGTGCATCTCGAAGTACAACTCGCCCACCCACGTTGCGGCATCGGGGTAGTCGGCGATCGCCGCCTGGAAGAAATCGGCAGGAGACTCGATGGTGATGCGCGGTAAGCCCTCGAGGTCGCGGATGCGCCGGAAGCGCTCCATCATGTCGCGGGTGGGACCACCACCGCCGTCGCCGAAGCCGAACGGCGCCATCGACATCGATCCGCCTCCGTGGTCGGCGTAGTTGCGTTCGGCGTGCGCGAGTTCCGCTGGTTGCATCGACACGTTGTAGGTATCGATCGGTGGGAAGTGCGTGAACATGCGCGTGCCGTCGATGCCCTGCCACCAGAACGTGTGGTGCGGCATACGGTTCTGCTTGTTCCAACTGAGCTTTTGGGTGAGGAACCACTTCGCTCCGCCAAGCGTGAAAATCTGCGGCAGGCTAGCTGGATAGCCGAACACATCGGGGATCCAGACCTCTTCGCAGATCGTGCCATAGTGCTGCTCGAAGAAACGTTGGCCGTGCAGGAACTGGCGCGCCAGTGATTCGCCCGACGGCAGGTTGGTATCCGCCTCGACCCACATGCCGCCGACCGGAATGAAGCGGCCCTCTGATGCGCTGTGAACCATCTGCGCGAAGATGTTCGGATAGTGCTCACGCATCCAGTCGTGTTGTTGGGCCTGACTGCAGACGAACTTCAATTCGGGCTCGCGGGTCATCAGGTCGAGCACGTTGCTGAATGTGCGTGCACACTTGCGCACCGTTTCGCGCAGTGGCCACAACCATGCCGTGTCGATGTGTGCGTGACCGATGGCGCTCACCCGATGCGCGCTCGGCACGGCCGGCTTGGCAAGCATCGGTGCGAGCACGGCGCGGGCCGATTCAGCGGTGCCCGCTACATCGGTGAGGTCGAGCGCGTCCAGACACTGCTCGATGGCACGGGTGATCTGCGGCCGGCGCGACGCATCGAGTGGGAGTTCCTTGATGAGGTCGCCCAGAATGTCGAGGTCGTAGACGAGTGCCGCAACTTCGGGATGGAACACCGAGAGCTCAGCTCGCTTGAGCGAATACAACAGCGTGTTCGGCAGCGTGTTCGGGTCACCCATTGGAGACGTCGGATACAGCGGTGCAAACACCATCGGGTTCGCCGCAGCCTCGACGAGGAACTCGAACTCCTCGCCGCCGTTGGCCGAGATCAGCAGCGGGATGGCATGGTTGAGAGGGTTCAGCGCGCGTAGCGGCCCGTTGGGTCCCCACACCAAACCCTCGGCCTGGAAACCTGGCGCCAATCCGAAGCCCAGGTCGATGCGCGCCTCGACGGTGGAACCATGCCAGTCGTGCGGGACCGAACCAATGCAGTGGAACCATGTGGTGCTCCACGGCAGACCGTATGCGCCGCCGATGGCAAAGGGTTCGAATAGCCCATCGACCATCGCCAACATCGCGTCATCGAACGAGATCGGCTCGCCGGGGGCTGAGTAGGCGGTAACGCTGAAGGGCACCGATTCGCTGTAGCGGGCCGGGCGGATTCGATCGCGCAGGAACCGATCGAGACGTCGTTCGATGATGAGGTGGTTGTCGTGCACGGGGGTCCGATCAGGCGACGGCGACCCGGCAGGCCACCCGTGTCATCGCGTTCACACCCATCTTCAGGTCGTCGTCGGTGATGCGTTCGGTGGTGCCGTCATCCTCGATGAGATCGCTGACGGTCATGATCGCCAGCGTCTCGATGTGATGGATTGCGCCGAGCGTGTAGAGGATCGATGCCTCCATCTCGACGCCGAGGTGGCCGCGTTCACGCCAGCGCTGCATCAGGCCCGGGCGGGTGTCGTAGAAGAGCGCGCTGCTGACGATAGGTCCCACGTGCACGCGCGCCTGCTGCTCGCGGGCGAACCCCACGGCGATCTCAACGAGTTCCCATGTGGCCGTTGGTGCATGCGGCTCGCCGTGGGTGAGCAGAGCCGTGGTGGGGTCATCGGCTGTGGCGCTGATGGCGATGAGGGTGTCGCCCATACGCAGGCCCGGCTTCAGCCCGCCCGCCGTGCCGACGCGGATGATGCGCTGCGCGCCCAGCTGGATCAGTTCGCTGTAGTAGATGGCCGCGCTTGCTGCACCCATGCCCACCGACTGCACGCTGATCGGCGAACCCTCGAACGTGCCGGTGAAGCCGAGCATGCCGCGCTCGGTGTTGACGCAACGGAATCCGGGATCGAAGAAGGTCTCGGCGATGTGCTTGGCGCGGTTGGGATCGCCGGGTACGAGTACTGCAGAGGCGTAGTCACTTGGTTCGGCGCGAAGGTGAACAGGCATGGCTGCAGCGTAGGCGGCCGCATGATTACTTCAGGAACTTGCTCGTGGTGTTGTCGGCGAGCACCTTGCCGCCGGTCTGGCACGTGGGGCAGTAGGCCACGGTGTAGTTGTTGTATGACACGGCGGCAATCGTGTCGCCGCATTCGGGGCACGGTTCGCTGGCTCGACCGTGCACGCGGCCGGGTCGGTCCTTCGACGAACTCATGTCGGTGCGAGTTCGTTCATAGGTCAAGCCGTCATCCGCCGCATCGTGAATTGCGGCGATGACGGCTGCTACGTCCGCTTCACCGAGTTTGGAAGTACTTGCAAACGGACTCAGTTTGGCCCGATGGCAGACCTCGTTGGCCAACATCCTCCCGAGCCCGGCGATGAGGTGCTGGTCGCGCAGGAATCCGTGCAAGCGCATGGAGTGTTCTGCGAACGTTGCCTGCAATAGTTCCACGTCAAACGTCAGTGCCTCTGGCCCCAACTTGTTCAACGGGGCATCGGCCAACACTGTCGCGCTGGGCATGCACCACACGCCGGCTCGCCGCTCGGAGCCAGCCTCGGTGAGCAAGAGGGCAGGACCGTCGGCGAACACGAAACGGGCTTGACCGTTCCGCGGCTTGGGCGACTGTTTCTCATCGACCAACAACCGTCCACCTTGCATGAGGTGCACCACGAACGTGATCGGCTCGAACTGCAACAGCAGGTACTTACCCCGACGCCCCACCTGCTGCAACGCGAGCCCGTATGCGTCGCTGGGTGGTGGTGTGGCCGTCTTCAGCGCGGTGAACGTGAGTGGTGTGAACCGCTGCAGCACCTTGCCCGCGAACTGATCGGTCAATCGCTCGGCATGCGCTTGGACCTCGGGTAGCTCGGGCACGCGGCTACTCGTAGGTGGTGCGCGCCCGCACGCTGTCGAACACGGCGCTCATCGCACCGAACACGGCCTGGTTGTCGATGAGCTTTTGCTGATCGCCCGTGAGCAGGATGCGTCCCTGGATGAACGCCTCCTGAGCGTTCAAAGCGCCAGTAGCTACCGCAACGGCGGTGTCCCAGGTCTGTTCGAAACGGACGTCTTCGGGGAAGGCGGCTCCTGCAGTGAAGAGCACCTGACCGTTGAGTACCTGAAGGGAGTAAATGATCACCCCGTCGGGTGCTTCGGTGATGACCTGCGTGACGCCGATGCAACACTCTGCAGCAGCCGCGGCCACCTGGGCGTTGGTGGCGGCTTCATCGGCCACGGCATCGATCCAGTCCAGACTGAGATAGCGCACAGCGCCAAGGTATCGCGCACGGCGTACAGTGCCAACGATGCTGGAGCCCCGACCCGCCGCGCCGTATGACAACAGATGGCACGCGTTCGACGAGGAGCGTCACGCGTCTGCTGCCGTCGAGGCGTGGTGGTGGTGGGGTGCATCCGGCGCAGGCGACGTCGGTGTCTTCGTCGGCCTCGAACTCCGTGGTGACCGTTTCGACTACTGGGCCGGCCTGGTGCGTGTCGGTGAGCCGTATCTGTACATCGAGGAACTCGACGGAACGGGTCTACGCGACGGCCTTGAGATCAAGCCAGCCGAAATGTGGGCAGATCATGATTGCAATGTTGCCTTCGAGCAGTGGAGCCTCGGCAACGAAGCGCATGGCGTGATGCTCGATGATCCATTCGAGGCATGGCGCCGGGCGTACGGCGTGCCGGTGCCCCTGACCTTCGACATCGAGTGGTACGCCGCCGGGGCTCCGCAAGCGCTGAGCGAGTCGGGCACGGCGCCGGGCTATCACCAAGCGGGTGAAGTGGACTGCCGGATCGAACTCTCCACCGGGATGCTCGACTTCGTCGGCCCGGCCGATCGAGTGCACGTGTGGGGCCGACCGTACCTGCCATCATCGTTTGCCATGCCAGTTACTCGATCAGGTCTGCGCGCCCCGTATCGCCGCAGTGACGGTGTCCGCGTTGACCAAGCGCTCACCGATCGCTGGTGGGTCAACACGTTGGGACTTCAACGGTGACCTACGAGCGCGACATCCTCGACGAATTCGCCGACCGTAAAAAGGCCCCCGCCTATCGCGAAGTAATCGCCCAGATGGGCATGATCGTGGAGGATCGTGCGAGCGGCTTCTGTGGCGACGTCGTCAAGATCACGTTCGAGGCATTGACCCTGCGCGATCGCGACAATCAGTTCCGTCACTTCCGATGGAAAGAGGGCGGTTTCCTGGTCGAGGGCAAGCCGGTCACGCTGACGCGTGCGGTTGCGACGCGTGCTGCACCGACGCCCCGTGTGACCAACAGTGGTTCGGTCGCGGCAGCCGATGTCGGCCGGGCCAAGGTGGCACGCGCTGCGCGTGTGTGGGTTGAGGGGCGGCATGACGCCGAATTGATCGAGCACGTGTGGGGCGACGACCTGCGCGAGTTGGGCATCGTCGTCGAGCCGTTGCATGGCATCGATGACCTCGCCGCTGCGGTTGCCGAGTTCCAACCCGGACGGCAACGGCGGCTCGGCGTGCTCGTGGATCATCTGGTGCCCGGCTCGAAGGAGTCACGTATCGCTGCAACTGTGCGCGACCCGAACGTGTTGATCACCGGCCATCCGTTCGTCGACATCTGGGTGGGTATTCGACCGCAGGTGGTCGGCCTTACCGAGTGGCCCGACGTACCCCGCGGGCAGCCGTGGAAACAGGGGTTGTGCTTAGCGCTCGGAACCGACCTTGCGACGTTCTGGCCGCGATTGCGCAACCGGGTTTCTACCTATGCGGACCTACGCCCGGAACTGGTTGGCTCCGTCGAGCGGCTGATCGACTTCGTTGCCGAGATGCCCGACGCGGATTCATAAGGCTTCTCCGGCGGGAGTTGCGGGGGTCGAGGCGGCGGTGTTGTCAGATCGACGCCGCCGGACCCACCATGCGATCGACGCGCCCGCACCTGCGAGCACCAGGAACGGAATGGCGTAGGCGAACCCGACGGCGATGCCGTGCATGATCTCCGTAAAACGGTTCCAACCGTCGTGCCATGCACCGCCGACGCTCTGCTTCGACGAGTTCGCTGCGAAGTCTGGATGCTCGGACGTGCGGGTGAGCGTGATCGTGAGCGTGGCGAGTTGCACCCTGCCGGCGAGGTTGCGCTGCTGGGCCAGAAGTTGCTCCAGCGTGGTTTCACGCGTCGTCAACTCGCTCTCGATCGCCGTCACGTCCTGCAGGTTCTTCGCATCAGCGAGCAGGGCACGTATGCGATCCACGCTGGCTGTTGCGGTGGCGATGCGCACCTCGACGTCGGTGATCTGGGTGTTCACGTCCTCGGTCTGTTGCGTTCGACTCACGAGCGTGCCGACGCCGCCCAGCCCGGTGATCAGCGGCTCGAGATCGGCCGGTGGCACCTTCACGGTGATCACCGCCGTTGCAAATCGCGGATCGCCCACCTGAATGTCGGTGTTGTAGATCGCCGCACCCTTGCCCTGCACGAGGGCTGGGATGTCGAGCACGGCTTTGCGAACGTCGGCCACTTCCACAGTGACGCCAGCGGTGATCGCCAGTGCACCTCCGAGCGGGGTGATGGCCGGCAAGGCGCCGCTCGCGTCGGGAATGGCAGTCGGTTGCCCGCCGCCGCTCAGCGCAGCTTCGCCCGCGGCCGGAGCGCCCGCCTTCGCTGGTGACTGGGCTGCTGGTGACTGGGCTGCCGGTGACTGGGCTGCCGGAGCGACACTCGATGACTTGCTGTCGCTCGCACAGCCGGTGATACCGATGATCATCGCGCCGACGAAGCCGAGTGCAAGGAGCCGACGCGGTGTCGGCGCCTGCCGGCGACGGGTGATCGCCGCGGCCCGGGATTGCGAATGTGACGGTGATTGCGAATGTGACGGTGTCGTGCTGTGTGTCCCCATGTTCATCCGACGCCGTCCGGTCGGCATCGGTTCCCGCTGTGTGCGATTTGTGTGACAAAACCGTATGCCCGCCTGCGCGCCCGCCTGCACGTTCGGGCGCGTGTCGCGCCAGTAGTTGGCGCGTTCCGCGCCCAACAATCTGGCGCACGTTCCTTTTGGGCGCGGGTCGCGCCAGCAGTTGGCGCGCAGCGCGCCCAAGAATTTGGGAGACGAGGCGCCGGGTCAATCAGCGGACCGGGTGGTGAGACGGCGGGACGGCTGATAGGACGGTGGTGCACGTTCGACTCGGATGATCACGGAGACCCCCATGACCAAGCTCGGCTACCAGATCCCCAACTTCAGCTACCCGGGCGTGGGCCCAGAAGGGTTGTACGACGCAATCAGCCGTCAGGCGCGCGAAGCCGATGGGTCTGGCTTCGACACCGTGTTGGTCATGGACCACTTTTACCAACTGCCCATGCTCGGCGCACCCACCGAACCGATGCTCGAGTGCTATGCGCTGTTGTCGGCATTGGCCCGCGAGACCACGACCGTGCGCCTCAGCGCGTTGGTCACGGGCAACACGTATCGCAATCCTGCGGTGCTCGCCAAGACGGTGACCACGCTCGACATCGTGTCGAATGGACGGGCGCAATTGGGCATCGGCGCCGGATGGTACGAGCTTGAGCACACGGCATTCGGCATCGAGTTCGGCACCTTCACCGATCGTTTCGAGAGGCTCGAAGAAGCCCTACAAATCGTCATCCCGATGCTGCGTGGCGAGCGGGCGAATCTCGCCGGCAAGCACTATCAGGCGGTCGACGCCTTCAACAGTCCCGCGGCGATCTCGCACATTCCCGTGATGATCGGCGGCAGCGGCGAACGCAAGACTCTTCGCATGGTTGCTCAGTACGCCGATGAGTCGAATCTCATCTGCGAGGCCAAGGACGTGTCGCGCAAGCTCGATGTGTTGGCCGTTCACTGCGATGCGCTGGGTCGCGACCGCGACGACATCACCGTTTCGTGGCAACGCTCCACCTGTATTGCTCCCACCACGAAAGAAGCTGACGACGATCTCACAGCGTTCTTTGCACGTCAAGGCGTGGACCTCGGTGCACTTACTGATGAGAAACGCGAAGCTGTCACGGCGCGCTTCATCGTCGGCGATCCCGACACGGTGGGCGAGCGCCTGGCCGCCGATCTCGAAACGGGTGTCGATGGCTTCACGCTCAATGCGCCGGCCAATGGCCATGTGCCTGGGCGCGTTGCGTTGCTCGGTGAGACAGCGGCCAAAGTCATCGTTTGATCGACAGCGCAGTACCCGACACGCCTGTGAGCGGGTCAACTACCGTGTTCCGATGACGCTCGACGCCCGCCAAGTCGCAGAGGCGATAGGTCCGCTCTCGCACGCCCGGTCGATGCCAGCAGGCGTCTATACCGATCCAGCGTTCTTCGCGGCCGAGCGAGAACAGGTGCTGCTCGCCGGATGGATCTTCCTGGCTCGCGACGATCAACTCGCCAACACCGGCGATTTCCGCACGTTCGAAACGGTGGGTGGTCCCGTAGCCCTTGTTCGTGGAGACGATGGCGCGCTGCGCGCCTTCGCCAATTTCTGTCGGCATCGCGGCTCGCTCTTGCTGGAAGGTTCGGGGAACTGCAGTCGCATTGTGTGCCCGTATCACGCGTGGGGCTATCGCATCGACGGCCGACTACAGCACGCACCCGACATGAACGATGCGATCGAGTTCGACAAGGCAGACAACGGGCTCGTCGAAGTTCGGCTTGAGACCTGGGCAGGCTTCGTGTTCATCACCTACAACGAGACCGCGGTGCCACTCATCAAGACGCTGGGCGATTTGCCGCAACGAATGCAGTCGCACCGTCTGCACGAGATGCGCTGCACGTGGACCATCACCCTCGAAACTCATTGCAACTGGAAGTTGATTCTCGAGAATGCGATGGAGACGTATCACACCGGCGTGGTGCATCGGCAGTCTGTTGGTGCGCAACAGTCGCGCACACTCCCAACGGTTGGCGACTGGCACTGCATTCAGGTCACTTCGGGGCGTTCTATCGCCACATTGCCTGGCACACCGCCGCCGTTCGATCCCATAGCTGGGCTCGACGCCGACGCCCAACAGGGCACGTACTTCGCCGTGCTGCACCCGGCGTTGCAGTTCGCGATCGCACAGGACTGCATGTGGTGGTTGAGCGTGACGCCGATTGCACATGATCACTCGATGCTCGAGATCGGTGGATGCTTCCCAGCCGATGTGATCGCGGCCGAGGGCTTTGCAGCGAACGCAGCTCCGTACTACGAACGCTGGGAGGTCGTCGGCCGCGAGGACGTCGGCATCCTCGAAAAGCAACAGCGAGCGTTGGGATCGGTGGCCTACACGCCTGGCCGTCTGTCATGGCGTGACGATCAGGTGCAGGCCGTCACGGCCTGGGTGCTCGAGCGCCTGCCCGAGCACGTTCGCACGGGTCAGCCTGCTGGCTGAGTCTCCTCGGATGTCGCAGCTGCGCCAGCGGCCTCGGCCGCAGCAGCCGTTCGTCGGCGGTGCAACACGAACTCGATCAACATCGGTGTGAGCGACAGCGCGACGATGATGACACTGGCGATCTCAATGTTGTTCTTGACCCACTCGACATCGCCGAGGAAATGGCCGAGTGAGGTGAGCCCGGCGCCCCACAGAATGCCGCCAAGGATGTTGAAGATGACGAAGGTGCGGTAGCGCATCCGCCCAACACCGGCCACGATGGGCGCAAAGGTGCGCACAATGGGCACGAAGCGAGCCATCACAATGGTCTTGGAGCCGTGGTGCTCGAGGAATGCGTGGGCGCGTTCCACGTGGGCGGGCTTGAAGAAGCGGCTCTCCGGCCGGTCGAACAGTGCTGGTCCCACCTTGCGCCCGAACATGTACCCGACCTGATCTCCGAGGATGGCGGCAATCGAGACCACCGTGGCCGTGACGAAGAGCGAATGATGGAACGTGTTGTCGGCAGCGGTGGATGCGGTGAAGAAGCCGGCTAGGAACAGCAGCGAATCGCCGGGGAGGAAAAAGCCGATGAGTAGCCCGGACTCGGCGAAGACGATGAATGCCAACAGCAGCAGTCCACCGTTCTGGATCCATGATTCGATGTTGAAGAGCGCAAGCACGGCCGTAAAACTAGCGGGGAAAAGCACAACTGCCCGGGCAGGTCGCCCGGGCAGTTGTTCCGATTGGGTGATGCCACGCACCGTGGTGTCGGCGGGAAAGCGCTGGGCGGATCACTCGATGGCGGCACCGAGGGTGTTGCTCTGGCGTGCGCTGAAGGTGAGCGCACCGATCAACACCACCAGCGCAGCGGCGGCGATGGAGTACCGGGCGCCGTCGTTGTTGCGCAGGCCGATGATGGCCGGCAGGATCAGCAACGACACGAGGTTCATCACCTTGATCAAGGGGTTGAGTGCGGGGCCGGCAGTGTCTTTGAACGGGTCTCCGACGGTGTCGCCGATAACGGCGGCCTTGTGGGGATCGCTGCCCTTACCGCCGTGGTGGCCGTCTTCGATGTATTTCTTGGCATTGTCCCAAGCGCCGCCCGAGTTCGACAGGTAGTTGGCCATGAGCTGGCCGACGAGGATGACAGCGGCAAGGAACGCACCAAGTGCGAAGAAGCTGATGCCGAACCCGACGATGACCGGGGTGAGCACGGCGAGCAGCGCCGGGGTGGCGAGTTCGCGCAGCGAGGCCTCGGTGCAGATGTCGATGACGGGGCCGTACTCGGGCTCCTTCTCTCCGCGCATGATCTTGCCGTCGGCGAACTGCTTGCGCACTTCTTGCACCACTACGCCGGCGGTACGACCAACGGCGCGGATGGCCAACGAGCTGAACATGAACGGCACAGCGCCGCCGATGAGTAGACCGATGAATACCTTCGGATCGGCGACGTTGATCGGGATGAGGTCGAAGACTCCGCGTGAGGTCTTCAGCGCCTTGTCGATGACGTCCTTGGGCAGCGTCTCGTTTGCAGCGGTCTCGATGAAGCTCGCAAACAACGCAACGGCGGCGATGACTGCCGAGCCGATGGCGAAACCCTTGGTGACGGCCTTGGTGGTGTTACCCACGGCGTCGAGGCTGACCATGATCTTTTCGGCCTCGCCGTGGAACTCGCCCGACATTTCGGCGATACCGGCAGCGTTGTCGCTGACGGGACCGAACGTGTCTTCGGAGACGATGATGCCGGTAGTGGCCAACATACCCATGCCGCACAGCGCAACGAGGTAGAACGAGAACTGCAAGTTGCCGTCGCCAAGGATCAAGGCGGCACCGAGCGCAATGGCGATGGCGATGATCGCGTACACCGAACTCTCCATGCCGCTAGCTGTACCGGCGAGTACCACGGTGGCGGGACCTGTCTCGGCGCTTGCGGCGATCTCCTGCACGGGCTTGAAGTGAGTCGCCGTGTAGTACTCGGTGAGTCGGCTGATCAACTGTGCGAGCACCAGACCGATGGCCACAGCACCGAAGCACTTCCAGCCAGCGTTGCTGCGGTCGTTACCCACGTACACGAGCGCCACGATGAACGTGCCCACCAGCGTGAGCGTGCCGGCCACGAGGAAGCCCCGGTTGATCGGCTTGAGTGCGTTGGTCTCGTTCTCTTTGGCCTTGACGAAGAAGATACCGATGATCGATGCGACCACGCCGATCGCGCGAGCGGCGAGCGGGAAGATGAGGCCGAGCGCCGGATTCGCGCCGATGGAACGGAACGCCGCAACACCGAGGATGATCGAGGCCACCAGGGTGACCTCGTAGCTCTCGAACAAGTCGGCGGCCATACCAGCGCAGTCGCCCACGTTGTCGCCGACGTTGTCGGCGATGGTGGCGGGGTTGCGCGGGTCGTCCTCGGGGATACCGGCTTCCACCTTGCCGACGAGGTCGGCGCCCACGTCGGCAGCCTTGGTGAAGATGCCGCCACCGACGCGAAGGAACAGAGCAAGGAGTGATCCACCAAAGCCAAAGCCGATGAGGATGACCGATGCACTGTTTTGGAAGGCCATGATGATGGCGGTTGCACCGAGCAGGCCGAGGCCAACGGTGAACATGCCGGCAACGCCACCCGTGCGGAAGGCCACGTCGAGCGCCCTGGGCATGCTGTTGGTGAGCGCCGCAGCGGCGGTTCGTACGTTGCCGCGAGTGGCCAGCGTCATACCGATGTAACCGGTGAAACCAGAGGCGAGACAGCCGAGGATAAAGGCGACCGTTCTCCACAGTCCAGCCTGGGCAAACGGAAGCGCAACGCTGCCATCGGGCCGCACGATGGCCTTCGACGTGACGAACACGATGATGGCTAACGGAACGAGGATGACGGCAATGGTCTTGAACTGACGCTTCAGATATGCCAACGCACCCTCTTGGATGGCCTTGGCGATCTCTTGCATCTTGGGTGAGCCGGCATCGGCGGCCATGACGCTCTTCGCGAGGAAGAGGCCAACGGCGATTGCGATGAGGGCTGCGGCAACAGAGAGCAGCAACACAGCCCACTCGCCGCCCCTGAGTGTGAATTCCTGATAGCCGCCTTCGGCGAAGATTCCTGACACGGGTGAACCTTGTCTTTACGTGGGGGCGCGCACAACATTGCACGTGCCGTTGATGGAAACGGAAAGAGTGTAGGGAATAAACGGTGTGACCGACGAAACGTCTGCGCGAAAGCGAAACCCCCCCGACGATTTACCGTCGGGCACGTTACGGGGAGTACGGTCATGTTCGCCCCGATTGAGGCAGCGGATATCCGATTCACGAAAGGCCGTCCCCACTGATGGCACAGGCAATCAACTCCCGGCGAGGTCCCGTCACGGCAACCGCCCAACGAGCCAAGAAGCGCAAACCCTTCCTGCTCGATCTGTACTCCACCGCCGTTGGCAAGAAGTACGTCATGGCGATCACCGGAATCGTTCTCATCGGGTTCGTGATCACGCACATGATCGGCAACTTGAAGATGTATCTCGGCAGAGAGGACTTCAATCACTACGCCGAGTTCCTGCGCGCACTGCTCGTTCCGATCTTGCCGCGCACGGTATTTCTGTGGCTCTTTCGTGGAATGCTGCTGACCGCTGGCATCCTCCACGTGCACGCCGCCTACGGACTCACCGTGATGAACCGCAACGCCCGCTCCGTGAAGTACCAGTCGCCTCGTGACTATCAGGTCGCCAGCTTCGCCAGCCGCACCATGCGCTGGACCGGCATTATCGTGCTCCTGTTCCTCTTCTGGCACCTCGCCGATCTCACCTGGGGCACGGTCAACGCGCTCGGTACGTCAGCGGCCGACGGCAAGTTCGTGCGTGGCGATGCGTACGGCAACGTGGTGCGCAGCTTCGAACGGCCGCCGGTTGCAGTGCTGTACATCGTGGCGAACATCGCGCTCGGTACACACCTGTTCCATGGTGTGTGGAGCCTGTTCCAGAGTCTCGGTTGGAGTAACCCTCGTTTCAACAAGTGGCGTCGTTCGCTCGCCACAGGCATCGCCACCGTCGTAGTGGTCGGCAATGTTTCGTTCCCTATCGCCGTACTCGCCGGCGTCGTTGGTCAGTGAGGACCCATGAGCACAATTACTGATCCCCGTCTCGCATCGAAGGTCCCTGCAGGTGCAATAGGCGACAAGTGGAGCACCTATAGAGAAGACATGAAGTTGGTGAACCCCAACAACAAACGCAAGTTCAAAATCATCGTCGTCGGTACCGGCCTCGCTGGTGCCTCCGCGGCCGCCACGCTTGCTGAGTTGGGGTACCAGGTCGATGCGTTCACGTTCCACGACTCGCCGCGGCGCGCACACTCCATTGCGGCCCAGGGCGGTATCAATGCCGCCAAGAACTACCACGGCGACGGCGACAGCGTGTATCGGCTCTTCTACGACACGATCAAGGGTGGCGACTTCCGTGCTCGCGAGGGCAACGTGCATCGTCTCGCCGAGGTGAGTGTCGAGATCATCGATCAGATGGTGGCCCAGGGTGTGCCGTTCGCCCGTGAATACGGCGGCCTGCTCGACAACCGCAGCTTCGGTGGCTCGCAGGTGAGCCGCACCTTCTACGCCCGCGGTCAGACCGGCCAGCAGTTGTTGCTCGGCGCCTACCAGCAGCTCGCCCGCCAAATCGGTCTCGGCGGAGTCACGTTGTACAACCGCACCGAGCTCGTCGACACAGTGAACATCGATGGCCGTTGTGCCGGCATCGTCGTGCGCGACTTGCTCACTGGCGAACTGCAGTCGCACGCCGCGCATGCCGTGGTGCTGGCCACCGGCGGCTACGGCAACGTGTTCTTCCTCAGTACCAACGCGATGCAGTGCAATGTCACCGCTGCCTGGCGCGCCCACCGCAAGGGCGCAATGTTTGCGAACCCGTGCTACACGCAGATTCACCCCACGTGTATCCCCCAGAGCGACCCCACCCAAAGCAAGCTCACGCTGATGAGCGAATCGTTGCGCAACGACGGTCGCGTCTGGGTGCCGCTGAATGTCGCCGACGCCCGACCCGCGGCTCAGATCCCCGAAAGCGAGCGCGACTACATCCTCGAGCGGCTGTACCCGAGCTTCGGCAACCTTGCCCCACGCGACATCGCATCTCGCGCAGCCAAACGCGCCGTCGACTCCGGTCACGGTGTGGGCCCTCTGCAGAACGGTGTCAACCTCGACTTCGCTGCGGCCATTGGCCGCCTTGGAAAGGACGTGGTTCAGGAGCGCTACGGCAATTTGTTCGAGATGTACGAACGCATCTCCGGCGAGAATCCCTACGAGACTCCGATGCGTATTTATCCCGCGAGCCACTACACGATGGGCGGGCTGTGGGTCGACTACGAACTGCAGACCACCGTGCCTGGTTTGTACGCAGCCGGCGAGGCCAACTTCAGCGATCACGGAGCGAACCGCCTTGGTGCATCGGCGCTCATGCAGGGTCTTGCCGACGGCTACTTCGTGCTGCCGTACACCATTGGCAACGAGCTCGCCCCGATGCTGAACAAGCCCACGCCCGGCGTTGATCACCCTGCCTTCAAGCAGGCCGAGCAGGACGCACGCGATCGCTACAACCAGTACCTCGGCATCAAGGGCACCCGTTCACCTGACTGGTTCCACCGCGAACTCGGACGAATCATCTGGGACTACTGCGGCATGGAGCGCACCGAGCAGGGTCTCGAGAAGGCACTATCCGAACTGCCCTCGCTGTACGAGGAGTTCCAGAAGGATCTGCGCGTCACTGGCGACGGCGTGAGCGTGAACCAGACGCTCGAGAAGGCTGGTCGGGTCGACGACTTCTTCCAGCTGGGCATGCTGATGTGTCGCGACGCTCTTGAGCGTCGCGAAAGCTGCGGCGGCCACTTTCGCTCCGAATACCAAGACGACGAGGGTGAGGCCAAGCGCGACGACGAGAACTTCGCTCACGTGGCCGCCTGGGAGTGGAACGGCGATCCTATGTCGTCGATCCGCAACATCGAGCCCCTCGAATTCGAAACCGTTCACCTCGCAACTCGGAGCTACAAGTGATCGAACCACACGAAACACCACACGGAACGCAACTCACCAACCTCACTCTCACCGTCTGGCGTCAGAAGGGTCCCAACGATGGTGGTGCCTTCGAGAGCTATCGCATCGACTCGATCAGCGATGAGGCGTCGTTTCTCGAGATGCTCGACGTACTCAACGAGAAGCTCATCGGCGAAGGTCGCGAGGCCGTCACCTTCGATCACGATTGCCGCGAGGGCATCTGCGGTACGTGCTCGTTGATGATCGATGGCCAGGCGCATGGCCCCCAGCGCGGTACGGCAACGTGCCAGCTGCACATGCGCAAATTCGAGAGCAATGCCACCATCGTGATTGAACCATGGCGGGCAACGGCATTCCCGATCATCAAGGACCTCATGGTCGATCGGTCCGCGTTCGACCGCATCATCGAGAGCGGCGGATACATCACTGCGCCCACCGGTGGCGCCCCTGACGCCAATCTCATCCCGGTGGCCAAGCCCGCAGCCGATGCTGCGATGGACGCCGCCCAATGCATCGGTTGCGGCGCGTGTGTAGCGGCGTGTCCCAACGGCGCAGCAAACCTGTTCACCGCCGCCAAGGTGGCGCACCTCAACCTGTTGCCCCAAGGGCAAGCCGAGCGATACAGCCGTGCCGAGGCCATGGTGGAGACGATGGACGAGTACTTCGGTTCGTGCACCAATCATGGTGAGTGCGAGGCGGCGTGCCCCAAGGAGATCTCCATCGACGTCATTGCGTTGATGAACAAGGATTACCGCAAGGCCAAGTTCGCCAATCGCAAGGAACTCGCTCGCTCGTAGTCCGCCCGTAATCCGCCCGTAATCCGCTCGGCCTTGCGCGGGCCGACACACCCGACCGGCCTCGTCCCACGCCCGCGCTGGCCCGCGAATGCTCAGGGCACGGTAGACGTGCGGACAGCCTTCACCGCGACAACGCGGGCCTATGCGCGCGTGGTCGCTCATTGCTCATCGAGCGATCACGGAATGCTCACAACTCTGCTGCACGATGCGGGCTGTGGATGACCGCGCTGCACTGTGTTGGCTTGCTCGACGAGCCGGGTTCGGGTTGACTCCCGAGGAGCTTGATGCCGCAGTGCGTCGCGGACCGCAGGCCGAGATCGAGCGATTGCTCAGCAGCGAGCAGATTGCGTCCGCAGTGTCCAATCGTCTTTGGGACGACGCCGACCTTCCGCTCACGAACAAGGATCGCAAGGAGGGCGTGGCCGCCATCGGGTTGTGGACCACCTACATGGCCGTGACCCCAACACCACTCGTGGATCGTCTTGCGTGGATGTGGCATGGCCACTTCGTGAGTGCACTCGACAAGGTGAAAGTCGCTCGTCTGATGGCCAATCAGATCAGACTGTTTCGGAGTGCTGGCCTTGGTGACTTCACCGAGCTGTTGCGCGCGGTGATCATCGATCCGGCAATGCTCGTGTACCTCGACGGCGCCCAGAGCACCGGCACCGAGCCGAACGAGAACTTTGGACGAGAGTTGCTCGAACTGTTCACGGTAGGGCTCGGCGCCTTCGACGAGAACGACGTGAAAGCGGGTGCCGCGGCGCTCAGCGGATGGACGGTGGACCGACAGACCGGCCTCGCCGTATTCCGTCTGCGTCGACACGACGACACAGCCCGAACCTTTCTCGGTCGCGAAGGCGTTCACGATGTCGACACCGTTGTCGGCGCTGTCGTGGGACATCCCCAACTTGCGGCGCGGATTGCGGCGCTCGTTGGTGGCGAACTGCTTGGCTCGGCCAACGAGGCGTTGCTGGCGGAGTTGACGGCGGCGTTCACGGCAAACGATCTGAACATCGCCGATCTCGTGCGCGCCGCATTGTCGGCCGGCGTCGGCGGCCGGGCCGAGCCCGTGGTGTTGGCACCGGTGCCATGGCTGGCGATCGCGATGCGCCTCACTGGAGCAACGCCTCCGGTGGGCGCGCTCGGACTCGGACTCCGTACGGCAGGCCAGGTACCGATGCTCCCGCCCAATGTTGCCGGATGGCCCGGCGGCGTTGCGTGGTTCGGCACATCCACGGTGGTGGCCCGAGCAAACCTGGCGGCGGTGGTGGCCAACAACACGCCTGGGACGAGCACCGTGCTGCGTGCCGCTGCTTCGAACGACCTCACTGAACTGGCGGTGGCGCTCGGCCTCGTGGATCCCACGTTCGGTGATGGATCGTCGTCGGCGTTGGCAGCGGCCAAACCTGGGGTCCAGCGTCTAGCCCTCGCATTCTGCACTCCCGAATTCGTCGTGGCATAGGAGTCTGCAATGTTGTCTCGTCGTCACTTCATTCAACTCGGTGCCGGGCTCGCCGTGGGCGTTGCGCTCGACAGCTGCGCTTCGACTCGGCGAGATCTGGGCGCCCCAGCGGCGTCGGCCCCCGCATTCACACCGGGGTCGTTGGGCAGAGCCTCGGTAGCGCAACATGCAACCGGGCATGTCTTAGTCGTCGTGCAGTTGAACGGCGGCAACGACGCGTTGAACACACTCGTGCCCTCCGATGGGCGCTACCGCGACGCGCGGCCCACACTGGCGATTCCGGAAGCCGACCTGGTGGCGCTGCGCGGGGTCAGTGATTGGTCGTTGCACCCATCACTCGCGCCCCTCGCCCCATACTTCGCCGCGGGCAACGCGTCGTTTCTACCCGGCATCGGTTTCGACGATCCCGAGCGTTCACATTTCGTCGCAATGGATCGGTGGTGGCGCGCCGATGCGATTGGCGCAACCACCGGATGGCTCGGTCGTGTGCTCGATGCCGACGCAACGGCCGCTGACACGCCGCTGCTTGCGACGGCTCTCGGCAGTGGCGCACCGCAACTTCGCGGCCAGCACTTCCAGCCAGCCACGGTGCTACAGCCGTCGTCGTTCGCGCTACCGAGGTTGCTCGATGCCTCACTGTTCACGACGGCGGCGCGCCCCACCAGCACGTCTGCGCTCGTAGCGCAGGCGCAGGCGGCGTTCCTCGCCAGCGTTGGAGCGGTCGGGTCGTTCGCTGAGTTGCTCGGCGACCCGACCTCAACGAGCACCGATGTCGCTACTCGCGCCGGCGGGTTTGATCTCGTGCATGGTCTTGACATCGCCGCCAAACTGGCTGTCAGCAACCTCGGTGTACGCGTGGTCGTGGTTTCGGTCGGTGGGTTCGACACCCATGCGAACCAAGCGGCAACACAAAAGAGTCTGCTCGCTGATCTGGGGAATGGCGTCGATGCGTTCATGAAGTCCATCGCAGCGGCCGGGGCATCTGATCGCGTGCTCTTGGCAACCACCACGGAGTTCGGCAGGCGGGTTCAGCAAAACGGCAGCGGGGGCACCGACCACGGTGCCGGCGGTTTGTCGATGATGTTCGGGCCAATGGTCGCCGGAGGTATTCACGGTGCCGTGGATCTCGGTGATCTGCTCGATGGCGACATCCGGCCTTCGCTCGATCCGCGCACTCTCTATACGGCGTGTCTCGACTGGCTCGGTGCTGCTGTGGAGTCCTCGCTCGGCAAGCGGTACGACCAGGTCGCACTGCTGGCCTGACGTTACCGCGGGCCTCTTGGACGATGTCCTACTGGACGATGAGCGTTTGGTCGCGGTTCGTGGCGGCGGCGATGCTGCCGGCATCGAGGGTGAGATCGAGCCAAAGCTGACCCGGCGAGTCGGGCACGACGAACTGTAGGGTCGCAATGCGCGTGCAGCCGTCGTCGGCGGCGGTGCCGACGAACGTCCAGTCGTGTTCACCGGTGGCCCAGCGCAGGTGGGCGCGCAGGACGGCATCGACCAGTGGTTGGCGAAGGTCGTTGACCACGTGAACATCGACGGCCAGGCCCTCGCCCGGTTTCACGCTCGACGGCAGCCGATCGGCGACCACGATGACCGGACGACACGCCTCGACCACGGCGTGGAACGCCAACTTGGGCGCGCGTTGATGATCGAGCACGCTCCACGAGATCATCGGACTCGAATCGTTGAGCATGAAGAAGCAGAACCCGCCGCTCGGGTGGTACTTCAACCGACGGAGCGTCTCGATGTGGTGCCGCAAAAGCATTGCCTGGTAGCGCTGCGTGGCCTCGCTCCACAGGTCGAATGTTGCATATGCATCAATCGGTACGTGGGCTTCCATCATCGCCCGCTGCAGGCCGTGCGATTGTTCGAGCGTGTCCCAATCGAGCTCGGGCCAGCGAGTGGTGTCGATGAACTCGTGGTGTGGTGGCACTGCCTGTGCGCCGAACTCACTGACGAAGCGAACCATGCGCGGAAACGCTGCAGCGAACGCCGGGAGGTCACGTTCGCTACCGTGGTACCAGCCGAAGTAGAGGTGGCTGTCGGAGCCACCGAATTCGGGCACGTTAGGCATGACGCCGCTATGGGCCAAGGTGGGTCGGGTGTCATCGGCCTTCTCGAACGCTCGCTTCACCCAACGGTCGAGGATGTTCTTGTTCCACGAGGGTGCCTGTTGGCGAAACAGATAGCGCGTCGCTGTCTTCCAACTGTGCTCGGGCTGGTTGAGTTCTACGGTGGCGCCAGCGGGCTCGTTGTGCGAGCACCAGGTGATGATCGATGGGTGATGGCCGAGCTCGAACACGGCCTCCTGCGCCTGTGCCACAGCCCTGCGACGGACATCGCGGGCATACGACCATTGCAGCGGGAAGTCCTGCCACAGCAGCATGCCTAACTCATCGGCCGCGTCGTAGAGGGCCGGTGGAGCGATGTGGCCATGCACGCGCAGCAGGTCGAGCCCAGCGTCGCGGGCGAGTTCGATGTCACGGCGGAACATTTGAGGATCAGCCGCCGCAAGGTCGAGCTGCGTCGGGGCGAGGTTGGCGCCCTTCAGATACAGGCGCTCGCCGTTGATCGACCACACCCAATCCTGCATCGCGACCTCGCGCATGCCGGTACGCACGCTGCGCGAGTGGCTGATGACACCTTCGACCACCACATCGATCTGCACGTCGGTGAGTGCTTGTGCGCCCAACGACAGTGGCCACCACAGTCGAGGGTTGTCGACATCGAGGTTCCAGTCGACCTCGTTGATGCCGCGCGCGAGGGATTGCTCAATCTCTGCGGTGACGACACCATCCACCGTTGTGCGGATGCGCACGGAACGCGGTGCGTCGCTGTCGAGGCGACCGTGCAGGCGCAGATGGGCGCGAGCATCGTTCACGTCGCGGCAGAGCACGCGAAGCCGGTCGAGCCGCACGGGCCCGGTTGTTTCCACCCGCACGGGCCGCCACAGTCCACCGGGGTTCCAGTCGGGATCGGCAGCGTCCCATTGCTGCAAGACACCGGTGATGTTGCGCCGACCCTTGTGCGATGCCTGCGGCGTGCATGCGACTTCGACCGCAAGCACGTGCTCGTCGCCGAGACGGATGAGTGACGACACGTCGAACGAGTGCGGGAAGAAGTAGCCCTCCGGGTCGCCGAGATAGGCGCCGTCGAGCCACACGTCGGCCTGGTAGAACACGCCGTCGAGCACGATCCACGCTCGCTGGTCGGCGTCGGGTTGATCCGCGGTGAAGTTCGTGCGGTAGAGCAACGGCCCGTTGCTGTCGGCGAAGTTTGGATTGGCGTGCCAGTGGCCCGGCACCTGGATGTCGGCCCATTCGGAATCGTCGAAGTGCATGCCGACAGCGCTACGGCGAAGTTGGTCGTCGGCTGCTACCGCCCGCCATGTGCCGCTGAGATCCATTTTGGCAAGCCTACTGGCGCAAGCCCCAGCCCCAGGCAGGGACCCGCCATATGAGCAGGCAGCGGTGAGCCCCATCACGTGGTGTAGGAGTCAGCGACCCTCCTTGGGGTGATAGTGGTCATCGTGCGATTCTCGATTGCGACCAAGCAACCGAGAAGGACGCACGATGACCACCCACGAGTTTGCCCTGCCCGACCTTGCCGCGCGGTTGCTCGGCACCGAGGCCAGCCTGTCGACGTCGCTGCGCAACGTCCGCACTCTTGCGTTACAGGAGCTGATCGAAGCGGAACTCGCCGCAGGGAGCGAGCTCGTCTGTGGAGATACCGCTCGGAACCGGCGGCACGTGTGCCGGGCCCGCGCCGTCGGGTGAGTACATCATTCGGTATAACACAATTGCCGGAAGTCTCGTGCCTGTAACGACGGTCACTGTCTACGACCGAGCGACGGTGTAGCTGCAGACCTGTGCTCGAACCTACAACCCGTGGGTTGCCACCTATCTCCACTCTTGATTGGAGGCGATCATGAAACGAATTGGGAGTGCGTGGCTTGTTGCCGGCTCATTGATCGCAACGAGCTGTGGGCCAGCGTCGGTGAGAGTCGCGGGCGTGGACTCAAGCGCAAAGAGTCAAGGACCGGCGCCGACATCTGTTGTCGGCCAGACTGCGCCCGTCACCGGGTTCGCGCTCACCTCATCCGAGTTTCGGCCGATCTTGTTGACGACGAAGCGCAGCTGGCCCGACGTTGCTTCTGATATCGCGATCACGGTGTTTCGCGACCCTGCAGGAGGGATCTTGACCATCGTCGACGAACAGATCTCGAGCGAAGGTCGCCCAGAGGTTGTTGGGGCGACTGACCCATCGGTCGACAACAGCCAAGCAGTCGTGGTGACGAACTCGCGGCAACTCACGGTCACGGTGTCTGGCGTACAGCACGCACGATCTGTACGAGATGACGTCACTGCCGCGCTGATGAAGGCGGCGCGTGATACGAGTGTCGAGATCGCTTTGCGCGCCGCTGCGGCGCAATTCGAGCTGCGCGACCAGAGTTCAGCCGGCGGCGTGGGAACCGGCTATGCGGTCACGTACTCGGATGGCGACACCGACATCACCCTCGCCGTCAACCCGGTGGCCGATTCAACCGAAGTGCAGGCAAACGATGTGCTGTCTGCGCGAACGTTCGTTCAACACCGTGGCAACAGGGAGTACGTGACGGAGCCCGCTGTTGCTGGCGACCCGACGCAGGTTCGTTGGATCGAGAGTGGGTACCTCGTGAGTCTCATCGGCCCAGCTCGTCAGGTGAAAACCCTCTTGGACGAGGTCAGGCCCGTATCGAGCGACCCCGGAGAGACAATCGGCACGTTGATTGTGTCGAACCTCAGAGCGACCCCGCTGATCGATTCCGTCCAGATGTCGGACAGGAAAATAGAGCGCCATGAAGGAGTTCGTGGTGGCTCTGGTTCGGTATGTGTTCTCGACAAATCTGGCGCGGTTGGATGTGCCCAGTATGCACTCGTCGGCAGTATCGCCTCAGTGCTCGTTGGTTCCGATTGGTTGCTCGTGGTGATCGTGCCATCAGCGAAGCCGACTACCCACTTTCGGACATCCCCCGGAATCGACTTCGAGTCGGTGACGGTCAACGAATTTGACTGGTCGGTCGGCGTACCCGACAGCGAGGTCCAATCGATCTCGATCTCGTATGGAACCGAGGGGATCGCCAACGATTTCGTCTCGACGTTGCTCAGGCCGGGTTGACTCTGCTTCGAAGCCGACGAGCAATGCCGTGCTGAGGTGAGGTCCCGCCTGAGCGCGTTGGGCCAAACTTCGATAAGTTCGGCCCATGGCGCAGATGGCAACAACTCTTGGTGAACTCAAGGCTTCCGGCTGGCAGTCGTGGCCCGTGAAAGAGGAGATCCGTCGCAACGCAGTCGTGAAGATCTCCGCTGGGGAGCCGTTGTTCGATGGTGTGATGGGCTACGAGGACACGGTGATGCCGCAACTCGAGAACGCCTTGCTGGCCGGTCACGACGTGATCTTCCTCGGCGAGCGCGGCCAGGCCAAAACGCGCATCATTCGCTCGCTCACTGGCCTGCTCGACGAATGGATGCCCATCGTCGCCGGTAGCGAGATCAACGACGACCCGTACTCGCCGGTGTCAAAGCATGCGCGAGATCTCGTGGTTGAGAAGGGCGACGACACGCCTATCACCTGGGTGCACCGCTCCGATCGTTATGGCGAGAAGTTGGCTACCCCCGATACGTCGATTGCCGATCTCATCGGCGAGGTCGATCCGATCAAGGTCGCCGAAGGTCGCTACCTCAGCGATGAACTCACCCTGCATTACGGCCTCGTGCCGCGCACCAACCGCGGCATCTTCGCGATCAACGAGATTCCCGATCTCGCCGAGCGTATTCAGGTCGGTCTGCTCAACGTGCTCGAAGAGCGCGACGTGCAGGTGCGCGGCTACAAGATTCGCCTGCCGCTCGACGTCATGCTCGTCGCCTCGGCGAACCCCGACGACTACACCAACCGCGGCCGCATCATCACGCCGCTCAAGGACCGCTTCGGTAGTCAGATCCGCACGCATTACCCACTCGAGGTCGAGACCGAAGTGGAGATCATGCGCCAAGAGGCTCGGCCCGCCAGCGTGGGCGATGTGTCCGTGCGCGTGCCCGACTACATGGAAGAAGTCATCGCCACGCTCAGCCATCTCGCTCGTGCGAGTAGCCAGGTGAACCAGCGCAGCGGTGTGTCGGTACGACTCTCGGTGAGTAACAGCGAGGTCCTCGCCGCTAATGCGTTGCGGCGTGCCCTGCGCGCCGGCGAACGCGAAGTGGTGCCGCGCATCTGCGACCTCGGCGCCATTGCGGCGTCCACTTCGGGCAAGATCGAAATCGAGTCGTTGGAAGATGGCCGCGAGGGCGCGATTCTCGAGAACCTCGTGCGTTCGGCCGTGCTCACCGTGTACAAGCAGCGCGTCACGCCCGATCAGGTGCGCGATGTCATCGCTGCATTCGACGAGGGCATCGTGGC
Organism: Actinomycetes bacterium; assembly: GCA_025360105.1. Taxonomy (GTDB): domain Bacteria; phylum Actinomycetota; class Acidimicrobiia; order Acidimicrobiales; family Ilumatobacteraceae; genus WLMZ01. The sequence goes on from JANYCT010000085.1 coordinate 37,543, forward strand.
GCATACCGGCGAGGACATGACTTCGGCCGACGAGGTCGCTTTGCTCGACTCGGTGCCCGCGCTTGGTGGGCCGGTTCTGTCGCTCGCGGGTGGCGACGAATCACCTGCCGCACTCGCCGCTGCGGTCGAGTTCGTGCTCGAGGGTCTGCATCTGTCGAAGCGGCTCAACAAGGATTCCGCCGGCTCGCGGGCCACCTACCGCGGCCGCTGAGCCCACCTCGCCTAACGATACGGCGCCGCCCTATTCGGTGATGCCGAAGTAGAGGCGCCCACTGTCTTTCAACTCCCGGTCGCGGCTGATGATGCCTCGTCCGGTGTTCTGCTCCGTAAAGTCGGTGTCCGTTGCGTCGAACGCCGGGCTCACGCCTATGGAGATCAGCGGCAGCGCGGTGGCCGCTTCGGTGGTCTGTTGGAGATAGCGCTCAACCACCGATTCACGATCTGCGTCGGTGCCGGCGGGCAGCAGCATCGTGACGGCCATCTGGCGGTCGATGCCCTGCTCGGCGGCGCGGTGCAACAAACCCAACGCATCGCGCTCGTGGCGCACGGTGATGCCCAACACATCGCATGACCCGGCCAGATCGGCGATCTCGTTGTCGGCGCGTCCGGGGATGCTCACCACGCCGTCGCGCAGGCCCTGCAACCACAGCCGCCAACGGATCTGATCGAGGCGCTTTGCCGCGTGTTCGGCCGGGATGGTCTGATCAACGGGACGCACGATCTCCATCCCGAACGACGTGATCACCGGAGGTCCGCCGCGCAGGACCCGCCACGCATCGCGCCAACCGGTGATGACGGTGTCGAGCACCTCGCCGTGACGACGTGGGTCATCGGGGAACAAACGGTTGGCGACGGCGAGTGGGTGGTCGATGGGTACCCAGCCGGCAACGTTGTCGCCGAACGAATCGGCGCAGACCTCGACCCAGCGCGGCCACCAGTGGCCCGCCCACTTGGGGTCCGCGAATCCGCCGTCGTTGTCGAACCACTTCGGTACGCCGCGTTCGAGCAGCGTGAACTGCAGGGCCACGTTGCACGAACGAGCGGTCTGCGTAGCACCCGTATAGAACTCGACCGCATCGCCATTGACGGCACCCGCGCTCGGTTGCATCCACGACCAGTCGACGCCGATACGAATTTCGTCGGCACCCAGTTCTGCGAGCAGTGCGATGTCCTCGTGCAGGCGCACGCGATCGAGCGTGGCGCCCGGGATCACGACGCTGCGGCGGGGCGAGCCAGAAGGGGAGCCAGTGCAGGACTCGGTGGAGGCGCCGGGCACTAGAGGCCGAATGGGGCGCGAGTCCAGAGTTCGCTGGTGTCGGTGCCCTCGGCCTCGGTGAGTTCGCCGGTGAGTTCGAAGACTTCGATGGCGCCGGGGAACCCGCGCAGTTCCAACGCCCCGTGGGCGGTTGCGTGGATACCTGCTGGCAGGCGTTCGAGTTGCATTGAGGGGATCAGCACTTCGAACGGCCCGGCGGCATCGCACAGACGCGCCGCCATATTGACTGCTGACCCGATGTAGTCGTCGCCTTCGAACAGCAGCGCATGGCCGGTGGCAATGCCCACGCGCAGCGACAGCGGTGCGCACACGTGAGAAGCCTTGGCTTCGAGGTCCATCGAGAACGCCACGCAGTCGGTCTGATTCATGGCCACGATCATGCAGCCATCGCCCAGCCACTTCGCAATGCGCACTCCGTGTGCACTGGAGACATCGCGCGCAATGGCCCGAAACGCGCTGAGGATGCGGCCTGCGGCATCGTCGCCAAAGGCAGCGGTGTAGTTGGTAAAACCGGAAAGGTCCACAAATGCGAACGTGCGGGGGACACGCATAACACCGTCAGGCTAGCGTGCGATCATGGCTGCACGGTTCACCTATTCACGATGGGATGGCACGCAGAAGGGTTTCGAGCTCGACGCGGAAACCGTGTTCGACGCTATGACCGACGATCTGCTGTATCACGGAGACGTGAACAGCGCCCTGCGTCGCATGATGCAAGAGGGTTTCAAGGACCGCAACGGCGACCGGCTGCAGGGCATGCGCGAGATCATGGATCGGCTGCGTCAGGAGCGTCAGGAGCGTCTCGATCGTGGAGATCTCGGCGGTGTCTTCCAGGAGATCGCCGACGCACTCGACGATATCGTCGACGAAGAACGTCATGCCGTCGAGAACGCGAAGAACGCGGCAGAGGCCAGTGGCGACGAGCGCCGCGCCGAGACCGCGCGTCAAACTGCCGAGGATCGCAATTTCCGCCTCGACATGCTGCCCGACGATCTCGCCGGCAAGGTACGCGAACTGCAGGCCTACGACTTCGAATCGGCCGAGGCGAAGCAGCGTTTCGACGATCTGATGGACACGCTCCGCCAACAACTCATGCAGCAAGCTGTCGACCAGATGAGCGGCGCAATGCAGAACATGTCGCCCGAGGACATGCAGCACATGAAAGACATGCTCGCCGGGCTGAACGAGATGCTCGACAAGCAACAGCGCGGCGAGGATCCCGGCTTCGAAGAGTTCATGGAGAACTTCGGGGACTTCTTCCCCGAAAATCCCGAAACGCTCGAAGAACTGCTCGAGATCATGGCCCAGCGCATGGCCGCGATGCAGGCGATGATGAACTCGATGACACCCGAGCAGCGTGCGCAGATGCAACAGCTCAGTGACCAGCTGATGGAAGACATGGACCTGCGTTGGCAGATTGATCAGCTCGGCCAGAACCTGCGGGGCATGTTCCCGCAGATGAATTGGAACCAGAGCTACGACATGCAGGGCCAAGATCCCATGGGATTCGGTCAGGCGATGCAAACCATGCAGGAGCTCGGCGAACTCGACCAGCTCGAGAACCTGTTGCGCAACGCCACCACACCGGGCGCGTTGGCCGAGGCCGACATGGATCGTGTGCGCGATCTCATGGGCGACGACGCCGCAAAGTCACTCGCCCGTATGGCCGAACTCGCGAAGATGCTCGAGGAAGCCGGCCTCATCCAGAACAAGGAAGGTCGCCTCGAACTCACGCCGAAGGGCCTGCGCAAGATCGGCTCGAACGCGCTGCGCGATCTGTACAGCAAGCTCGCCAAGGACAAGACTGGTCAGCATCAGATGGACCGCTTCGGGCAGGGCCACGAGCGCACCTACGAGACCAAGCAGTACGAGTACGGCGATCCGTTCAACCTCGATCTCCAACGCACGCTGCGCAACGCCATCCGCCGTGGTGGGTCAGGAACGCCGGTGCGTTTGTCGCCTGACGATTTCGAGATCGAACGCACCGAGCACGTCACGCGCTCGTCCACCGTGCTCATGCTCGACCTCTCGATGAGCATGCCCATGCGCGATAACTTCCTGCCGGCGAAGAAGGTGGCGATGGCGTTGCATTCGCTGATCACGTCGCAGTTCCCGCGCGACTACATGGGCTTGGTCGGTTTCGGTGAAGTGGCTCGCGTCATTACCGCAGAGCAACTCCCCGAAGTCAGTTGGGACTTTGCCTACGGCACCAACATGCAGCACGCGCTCATGCTCAGCCGCCAACTGTTGTCACGCCAGACCGGCACCAAGCAGATCATCATGATCACCGACGGCGAACCCACGGCGCATATCACGGCCAGCGGGCACCCGTACTTCAACTATCCGCCCACGCAGGAGACCATCGAGGCGACGCTGCGCGAGGTCGTGCGGTGCACGAAGGACAACATTCGTATCAACACCTTCATGCTCGATGCCGATCGGTCGTTGAAGAGTTTCATCGAGAAGCTCACCGCCATCAACCGGGGCCGTGCTTTCTTTACCACGCCCGACACGCTGGGCGACTACGTGCTCGTCGACTTCATCGAGAACAAGAAGAAGATGGCCCGCGGCAACGGCCGTCGCGCCGCTGGCTGAGAGTCGAAATCTTTCTGGAGCAATGTTCCAGCATCGGGAACCAAATGCTCGGTTCGGGGCTCTCTACAGATGAATGTTGGAACCTGATGAGATGACCGAGCACGAGCTACCCGCAACTGATGCCGTCGATGGTGGCACACAGTGGGTGCCGTTGCGCGGCGATGCCACTGACACGTACCAGCGTCTGTACGAGCCACTGTGCCGGATGGCGTTCCTGCTTGTGGACACCCGCGAGCAGGCCGAGGAAGTGGTGCAGGAGGCATTCGCCAAGGCGTTGCCGCGCTGGACCAAGCTCACGAATCCCGATGCTTACGTGCGCGCCAGTGTGCTCAATGGTTGTCGCCGGGTGCATCGGCGTCGGGCCTTGGCGCGTCGACGTCCGGTGCCACACGAGGGCCTCGATACCCCTGCGGTCACCGACCACGTGATCGACGCATTGCGTCGCTTGCCATCGCCCCAGCGCGAGGTCGTCGTGCTGCGTTTCTACCTGCAATCCACTGATGCCGAAATCGCGGAAACGCTCGGCATCGCCATCGGCACCGTGAAGTCATCACTGAGCCGCGCCAAGACCCGCCTGAAAGAGGAACTGCAATGAGCGAAATCGATGAAGTCCTGGCCGAAAGCATGCGCCGCCGTGCCGCGGAGGCCCGCCTCGGTGGAGGCTCGATGGCCGACGTTCAGCAGCGCGTGGTGCGTCGTCGCCGCCGCGTTGCCACCGCCGCGTGCGCAGTGCTCGTGATCCCTGCACTGGTGGGGATCGGTGTCGTGATCGGTCAGCACTCTTCCCGCAACAACATCAGTGCCGCCGCCGAAGATGGCACGACGCAGAGCACGGTTGTTTCGCCTGGTGCACCGTGTGCGGCCAGCTTCCCGGCAGGGGTGACACCGACGCCATGCGCCATGACCAACGGCTTGGTGGTGTCCTGCGCCAGCGGGGGAAGCGGTAGCGGCACGGTGAGGGTCGGTGCCCCCGGCGTCGTACCGCCCGAGCCAGCGCCAGCAGGCACGGTACCAGCAAGCACAACTCCGCCCGACTCCGCGGTCCTCATCACGCCCGAGCCAGCGCCAGCAGGCACGGTACCAGCAAACACAACTCCGCCCGACTCAGCGGTCCTCATCACGCCCGACACCGGACCGGCGAACACCTACCCGGTGATCGATCCCTCGACCGTCGACTGCTCGATGCCCGCGTGCGTGAGCGGCGTGATGGGTACCTCGACCCAGTCCGTCGAGGTCGGCGCCAGCGGTTCCGGTACCGCTGCGGATGGGCCAACCGGTGATGCCAGCACCGTGCCTCCCGGCGAGATCATCGCACCGTCGGTGGAACCAGCGGCGATTGCCCCCGGCTCCGTGCCTCCTGATGCCGGCACCAAGGTGGTCGGTACCAATGGCGCCGTCGTCAGCGTTGCCGGCCCCATCAACTGCGGTGGCCCCACGAGTTGGACATGCACCGGCGAGATCACCACGTCGTCCACCCAGCCCGGCTGGCGTGACTTCACCCAGTGCGTTCCCGTGTACCCCACGGTCGACGGTACGACCACCGTTGAGTCCGGCACTGTTCAGGCCGACACGATGGTGCCTGTCCCCGCTCCAACTCCATAGTCTCACCCGCTCACACGCGAGGTTGCGCCCTCGCGGCCCCTCACGGGCCCGTACGGCGCAACTTCGGCGCGTGCGTTCGGCACAGAGGCATGCGGTGGCGGCCCGCAACGCGCCCGGGCTTGCTGGAGCCGGTGACAGGTCGTGGGGCTTCGCGCTCAACGCGCGAGAAATCTCACAAATGTGAAATGCCCCCTTGCGCGAACGTGATGTGATAGGGGACAATGACAGGCATGTAATTACAGGGGTGCGACCCGACTCTTCGGACTCGATCGCGCCGCTGCAAGACGCAAGGTACCGGTTGGCTCGATTCGGGTTCGTTACGGCCGGCAAGGCAGGGAGGCCACTTCATGAGTTTCAACAACACCCAAGACAACCGCGATCACCGCGATCAGAATGGCGACGATCGCAGTTGGCAGGACCAGGCCAACTGCCTGGGCGTCGATCCCGATCTGTTCTTCCCCGAACGCGGCGCGAGCACACGCGAAGCCAAAGAAGTCTGTCGTGGTTGTGTGGTTCGCCTCGATTGCCTCGAGTTTGCTCTGGTGAACGGAGAGAAGTTCGGTATCTGGGGTGGCCTCAGCGAGCGCGAGCGTCGTCGCCTGCGCCGCCAGCGTGCCCAGTCAACCCGGCGCACCGCCACCGCCTGAACTGCCGGGTGAACCGCGGCCTGAACTGCCGGGTGAACTGCCGGGTGAACGGTCGCGCAGTCCTCGAGTGTCAAGCGGTCACGTCCGAGAAACACTCCGAAACCCCTTCCGGCGCCTACCGCTGGCGTGCCATCCGATGCTAAGGTACGCACATGCTTTCATTCCTTGATCCTCCCGAGATTGGCTTGCTGGTCATTTTGGTCTTGGTGCTTTTCGGTGGCTCGCAGTTGCCGAAGCTGGCCAAGAACTTGGGCAAGGCCCAGCAAGAGTTCAAAAAGGGCCTCGACACCGGCGCCAAAGAGGCCGAGATCGAGTCAGAGTCAGATGCCGACAAGCTCAAGCGCCTCGCCGAGATCGACAAGGCCGCCAGCGAGGCCAAGCAGGCCAGCGAGAACAACTGATTTCAGCACCGCTGATCCGAAACAAACGGATCAACAGGGTCGCCAGGCCGTCAATTACGAGTCTGCCACCTGCGGGAACTCACGATCAAGCGCCGACGCCCCATGGGTGTCGGCGCTTGTTTCGTTCGTGAACTGCAGATGGCGCGAACCGTAATCGGCGCAAACTCAGGCGGGGCTGACGGCAATGCGCCGACGCTTGAGAATGCGGCGACGCTCGCGTTCGCTGCACCCGCCCCACACGCCGTGTTCGATGCGGTTGTACAGCGCGTACTCAAGGCACGTGTCCACGACTTCGCAAGTCGCGCAGATCTTGCGGGCGCGGTCAACACCGACGCCATCGCTGGGGAAGAAGGCTGCAGGTGGGTAGTTGCGGCAATTGCCCTGCGCCATCCATATGGTTGCTGCATCTTCGGAGGTGTGGTCGTGCATCGACGAGCCTTTCGTTGTTCCACGTTGTACGTGGTCCGCCCGCACGAGCCCCGAAGGGCGACGGCAACCAAACCACACGATTGTCTCTCTTCAGACGTTCGACGCAGCCAATCGGTTCCCGCTTGGGCCATAGTCAAACAGATTTATTCCGTGATTCCAAGCATCTCCGGTACAATCATCGCTTCGTCCGCCAGGAGTGTTCATGACCGACATCAACGTGCAACCGCGTGCCCATGCGCGCATCGTCTATCTCGGCCCTGTGTCACCCCACTGGGAGGTCTACGGCGACTATGGCGACCGTGTGGTGCTCGATGAGTTCCGCAACCGCATATTGGCCCGTCTGGTGCTGTTGCCACGCGACGATCCGCAGTTCCGCCGCAACCGCGAGCGCATCGTGCGTGACGCGGAGCGTGAGGCGATCTCAATTGAATGGCATCTCGGCCTACCCGACGACGACGAGCAATAGATCATCGACGTCATGTTGTTCGACGCCATGTTGTTTGAGCGTCATGTTGTTCGACGCCATGTTGCTTGAGCGTCATGTTGGTTGAGCGTCATGTTGGTTGAGTGTCATGGTGGATGAGCGTCACCTGAATCGCGAGCTCAGTTGGCTCGAGTTCAACCGACGAGTGCTGTCACTGGCGAGCGAACCGGGCATCCCGTTGCTCGAGCGAGTGAAGTTCGTTGCGATCTTTTCGTCGAACCTCGATGAGTTCTTCCAGGTGCGCGTCGCAGCACTCCACGACCAAGTGGCCGCGGGCATTACGACGCCCGCACCTGATGGTCGCACCCCCCTCGAGCAACTTGCTGCGATCGCAGATGAGGTGCGCTCACAGATCGCCACTCAAGAAGACATCGTTGCCCACGAACTGCGACCCATGTTAGCCGCCGAGGGCATCACGATCCTGCCGTGGGGCGACCTGACCGCCGACGACCAGCGCTACGTGGTCGAGATCTTCCAGCAGCGCATCTTTCCCGTACTCACGCCGCTCGCCGTCGATCCGGCGCATCCCTTCCCGTACATTTCCAACCTTGCGTTCAGTATTGCGGCGATGGTTCGCGACCCAGAAACTGGCGAGCGACGGTTTGCCCGACTGAAGGTTCCGTCGATGTTCCCGCGTCTGCTTGCCCTGGCCGATGGGCAACGCTTCGTTCCTGTGGAACAGGTGATCGCGGCGCACCTACACACCCTGTTCATCGGTATGGACATCGAGGAATGGGCTGCGTTTCGCATCACCCGTAACGCAGACCTCACCGTGGAAGACGAGGAAGCCGACGATTTGTTGGCGGCCGTCGAACTCGAACTGCGCCGACGCCGCTTCGGGCGTGCTGTGCGTCTCGAGGTCGAGACAACGATGAGCCCGGAGATGCTCGAACTGCTGCGCCGCGAGCTCGAGCTGGAATCGGATGCCGTGACGTTCCATCGCCAACTGCTCGACCTCACCTGCCTGTTTGCGGTGCACGGGGTGGATCGCCCGGCATTGAAGGACCCTCCGTGGCCCCCTATCACTGCGGGTCGAATCGCCCGTGCCGAGGAAGCCGAACGCAGCCTGTTCTCCGTAATCCGAGAACGTGCTCTGTTGGTGCATCACCCCTATGAGTCGTTCTCGAGCTCGGTTGAGGCCTTCATCGACCAAGCCGCAGCCGATCCGCGGGTGCAGTCGATCAAGATGACGCTGTATCGCACCTCGGGCGACAGCCCAATTGCCCGCAGTCTCATCCGGGCCGCCGAGCGCGGCGTGCAGGTAGCGGTGCTCGTAGAGCTCAAAGCACGGTTCGACGAAGCCACCAACGTGACCTGGGCGCGAACACTCGAACGCGCCGGAGTGCACGTGGTCTATGGCGTGGTCGGGCTCAAGACGCACGCCAAGTGTGTGCTCGTGGTCCGCAACGACGCCGATGGCCTCCGGCGATACGTGCATCTGGGTACCGGGAACTACAACTCCAAGACCGCGCGAATCTATGAAGATCTCGGATTTCTCACCTGCGACCCTGCGATCGGTGAGGACGCAACGCAACTGTTCAATCACCTCACGGGGTACAGCCGTGGCCAGGACTACAACGTGCTCATCGTGGCGCCCCATAGCCTCCGGCCGCGTCTGCTCGAGCTGATCGCCAATGAGGTCGTGCACGGCGATGCTGGCCACGTCACGATCAAGACCAACTCGATCGGTGATCCGGAGATGATCGAGGCGCTCTACGCGGCGAGCCAAGCTGGGGTACGTGTCGATCTTCTGGTGCGCGGCATTTGCTGTCTGCGCGCTGGCGTGCCGGGGCTGTCGGACAACATTCGCGTCCGAAGCGTGCTCGGTCGCTACCTCGAGCACTCCCGCGTGTATCGATTTGCACACGGTGCCGCCGACGGGGCTCCCGTTCACCTCATCGGTTCGGCCGATCTCATGCCCCGCAACCTCGATCGTCGCGTCGAACTGCTCGTACCGGTGGTGCATCCCAAGCATCAGGCATGGCTCGACGAGGTCATCGATTTCTACCTTGCGCCCGATGTCGTTGCGTTCGATATGCAGCCTGACAACAGCTTTTTGCGGGTTGGCCCAGCCGATGTGTTCACTCCGCACACTCAGGAGCGCATGTATCACTGGGTCGGCGCGAAGCAGCGGCGCTGATCCGGCGAGGTGGCCCCAACAGGCACGTCGCGTGGGGTCGACCATGGTGTTGTTCACCCGTTGTTCACCTGCGGTCAGGGTCTCGGCTACCTTGATGCCCTACCGTTCGCCGTGTTGGCAACCCGACAACACGGCGGTATCCGTGCGAACACGGGATGAACCGATCGCGAAGGAACGTCTGATGATTGCCGCCGAGGTGCGACCCGACATGCTGGAACAGGGCGATGAGCGCGTCGGCGACCCACGTGACATTCTCGTGACCACGGACCTCGCTGTTCACTATGGTTCGCTACTCGCGGTGCGCGACGTGAACATGAGTATTCGCCAACACGAGATCACGGCGTTCATCGGGCCTTCCGGTTGCGGCAAATCCACCGTGCTGCGTTGCCTCAATCGTATGAACGATCTCATCGACATCGCTCGCATCGAGGGTACGGTCAGATATCACGGCGTCAATCTGTACGACCCCCAAGTGAGCGCTGTTCAGGTTCGTCGGCGTATCGGCATGGTGTTCCAGAAGCCGAATCCCTTTCCGAAGAGCATCTACGACAACGTCGCATTCGGCCCGCGGCTTGGCGGCGTGAAAAAGAAGGCCGATCTCGATGCGGTCGTTGAGTCGTCGTTACGCGATGCGGCGCTGTGGGATGAGGTCAAAACCCGGTTGAAGACGTCCGGGCTGGGGCTCTCCGGCGGCCAACAGCAGCGGTTGTGCATTGCGCGCACCATCGCCGTGCAACCCGAGATCGTGCTGATGGACGAGCCGTGTTCGGCACTCGACCCCATTGCGTCCGCGCGCATTGAGGATCTTATGCAGGAGATGAAAACCCGCTACACCATTGTCGTGGTCACGCACAACATGCAGCAGGCGGCCCGCGTGAGCGATCGCACGGCGTTCTTCACCACCGAGGTCAATAACGAGAGCGACCGTCGTACCGGAGTATTGGTGGAGTTCGGCAGAACCACGTCAATGTTCGCGAATCCCACCGACGAGCGAACCGAGCAATACATCACAGGGAGGTTCGGCTGATGGACGAGCTTCGCAAGAGTTTTCATCACGACATCGAGGACGTTCGTACCGAACTGGTGCACCTCGCGGCGTTTGTGACTGAGTCGATTCCGCGCGCGACCGCGGTGCTGTTGAACGGCGACCTCGAGGGTGCCGACGAGATCATTGGTGGCGACGACGAAATCGACGCGCGTTCGTTGGACCTCGAGGACCGCTGCGTGCAGATCCTTGCGCTGCAGGCACCGGTGGCCGGCGATCTTCGCCAGATCGTCGCCGCGTTGAAGATGGTGGCCGAGGTCGAGCGGTCCGCCGATCTGGTGTGCAACATCTGCAAGGCGGCACGACGCATCTACGGCCACGCGCTCGACCCCACCTTGCGCGGCATCATCACGCGCATGGGCGAGCAGGCGCAACAGCTCTATATCGCCGCGATCGAATCGTTCGTCGAAAACGACGCCGCGAAGGCTGCCGCTATCGACGATATGGACAACTACCTCGACGCGTTGCAGAAGCAGTTCGTTCAGGCGATTTTCGAAAGCCATGCTGCAGGCCGCATCGATCTGCAGGTGGCCGTGCAGCTCGCGGTGGTGGCCCGTTTCTACGAGCGCATCGGCGATCATGCGGTGAACATCGGTGAGCGCGTGCGATTTGTTGTCACTGGCTGGTTGCCCGAGCATCGTGGTGCAGCCAGGTTCCGGTCTCGTACCGACGACACGGGTGAGATCGTGCGTCAGGTCGTCGAAGGCTCTGGTAGCTAACCAATGACTTTGCTCTGGCTGTTCGCCGGTGGTGCAGTCGGTGCTGCCGTGACAGCTGTGATGATGCAGCGCGTCCGTAGGAAGGTTCGCACCGAGACCGATGCCGCGGAGCATTCAGCGTCACAGGTCTTCGCGGAGTTGTCGACCCGCACCGATCGGTTGCAGGCAGCGCTCGACGCGATGCCTTACGGTGTCGTCGTTGTCGACCGCGACGGCCGCGTCCTTGTGCGCAATCAGGCCTCTGACGACGCCGGAGCCGATGCCCACAATGAAGTGCTCGTACAGGCTGCGGTGCAGTACAACCTTCGATCCGCGCAGCGCGGTGAGGCCAGGTCGCAGACCGTCGAACTCTACGGTCCGCCGCGTCGCGTCATCGTCGTGCACGCCCGGCCGCTCAGCTCTGACGGGGCGATGGCCACCATCGAAGATGTCACCGAGCGTTCGCGACTCGATGCAGTTCGCACCGACTTCGTGGCGAACATCAGCCACGAGCTGAAGACGCCCATCGGCGCGTTGGCAGTACTTGCCGAGACGCTGATCGACGAGACCGATCCAGCGGTCATCAGCCGCCTCGCCGACAAGACCGTGAACGAGGCGCACCGCGTCGCGAAGATCATCGATGACCTGTTGGAGCTCTCCCGTATCGAACTCAGTGGCGACCTGATTGTGAGCGAATGTGACGTCGCTTCGCTGGTCCTCGAAGCGTCTTCGCGCAACAGCTACGCGGCGAGGCAGAACCAAGTTGGCGTCAACGCAGGCGATATTGCCGTTGGTCTCAAGATCAACGCCGACCACGCTCAGATTGCGTCTGCGCTGGGCAATCTTGTGGACAACGCGGTGAAGTACAGCGAGATGGGCGGCAAGGTGACCGTCACGGCATACGCCGACCAACAAGGTGTCACCTTCGTCGTTGCCGATACCGGCATCGGCATCCCGTTACGCGACCTCGACCGAATCTTCGAACGGTTCTACCGCGTGGATCGTGCGCGCAGTCGCGGAACCGGCGGCACGGGCTTGGGTCTTTCGATTGTTCGGCATGTGGCCAGCAACCACGGGGGTGCCGTCACCGTCGAGTCCCGCGAGGGCGAGGGCTCAACATTTCGCCTCTATATCCCCGACCGATTGGTGCCACAGACATGACCACCCCAACCATCCTCCTCGTCGAAGATGAGGACAGCTTCGTCGAAGCCCTGACGGTGGGCCTCAATCGCGAGGGCTTTCGGGTCGAGGTGGCCCAAGATGGTGCCACCGCGATCGCCCGCTTTCACGAAGTGCAGCCCGACGTCGTGTTGCTCGACCTGATGCTGCCGCGCATCTCGGGCATCGATGTGTGCCGCGAGATCCGCAAGCACAGCACGGTGCCGATCATCATGGTCACAGCCAAGAGCGCGGAGATCGACATGGTCGTGGGCCTCGAGGTGGGCGCCGACGACTACATCACCAAGCCGTATCGCATTCGCGAACTCGTGGCCCGGCTGCGCGCGCTGTTGCGTCGTGCGGCGATGGAACAAACCGTTGGGGCAGCTCCTGCAACGAATGCACGCTCGTTGGTGATCGGCGACGTCTCTCTCGACTCCGACGAGCACATCGTCACAGTGGCGGGCGAGCCGGTGAGCTTGCCCCTGAAGGAGTTTGAACTGCTCCATCTGCTGCTCAGCAACGTCGGCCGGGTGCTGCCCAGAGAGCTGCTGATCGACCGTGTATGGGGCGCCGACTACGTCGGCGACACCAAGACGCTCGACGTGCACATCAAGCGGATCCGCAGCAAGATCGAACCCGATCCCTCGAACCCGCAGCGAATCGTCACGATTCGAGGACTTGGCTACAAGTACGAACGGCCTGCACCTAGCATGCGTCCGTGAGTGCAGAGCGACGCCGCGAGCCTGGGGAACAGGTGCGGGTGTCGCGAAGCAGCGACGTCACGTCGGCATCCGGCGCCCGCCGAGCTCCGATCCGGCGTCCGAAGGCTCCCGGGCCGACAATTTCACCGTTCACCCGTTTGGCGCGCGTGCAGGCAGTCAGTGCTGCTGGAGATGGCTGCCTTGCGCTAGCGCTCGCGGTGTCTGTGTTCTTCGGGTTGAGCCCTACAGCGGCGCGACCCAAGGTGCTGTTGTTTCTCGTGATCACGTTCGTGCCCTTCGTCGTCGTGGCACCGCTGATCGGGCCGATCGTCGATCGAGTTGCTGGCGGGCGGCGCCTCGTCATGCAGATCGTCGCGCTCTTACGCGCCGCCAGCTTGTTGTTGATGGCTTTCCACCTCGACGACGTGCTGTTGTATCCCATCGCGTTTGCGGCGCTGGTGTTGCAAAAGACGCAAGGTATCTCCAAGTCGGCTCTCGTGCCGTCGGTGGTGCGCAGCGAAGAAGATCTCGTCGAGGCGAACTCCAAACTCGGCCTCATCGGCGGGGTGTTCGGATTCATCGGGGCCGCCATTGCCGGTGTGGTGAAAGCAGTCGCTGGCGTGGAGGGCGCTCTTGTCGTGGGCGCAGCGTTGTTCGTCGGGGCATTCTTCATGGCGACGATGCTGCCGAGTGAGGTTGTGGCAGCGAAGCGCGCCAGCGCGCAAGAACGGGCCGAACTGCGTTCGGCTGGCATCACCTTGGCGGCCAGCGCGATGGCGTTGTTGCGCGCGTCGGTGGGTTTCTGCTTCTTCCTGCTCGCGTTCTGGCTGCGCACAAAGGAAGCTGGCCGAGCGTTGGTTGGATTGTCGATTGCCATGGTGACGGTTGGCGTCATGATCGGCAACGCCATCGCGCCTGCGGTGCGCAGACGCGTCCACGAGGAACCGATCTTCATCGGTGCTCTCGGTCTCACGGCTGCCGCCGGCATCGGCGCCACGCTCTTTGGTGGCGTGGTTTCGGGCGTGCTCTTAGCACTGGTGGTGAACTTTGCGGGGGCACTCGCCCGCTTGTCGTTCGATTCGATCGTGCAGCGTGACGCCCCCGATGCGAACCAAGGTCGGGCGTTCGCCCAGTTCGAAACGAAGTTTCAGTTGGCTTGGGTACTCGGCGGTCTGCCCGCAGTGCTGTTCACTCCACCGGGTGAGGTGGGCTTTGCCATTGTTGGTTTGATTGCACTGTTTTCTGCGGTGACGTATGTGGTCGGGATGCGCAGCGTACGCGCCGGCAAAGCCGTACCCGAGACGATCAGCAAACGCGCGCGGCGCACCATGCTCGCCGAGGTCGAACGTCTTAAGGCCCGACGAGAGGGAACACCTACGGGGGGTACCAGTCGTCCGTTGCCGCCGCCAGCAGCTCCCAGTCGGGCGCCCGAATCCCCGACGGATCCATTGCTGCGGCCCCAGTCGAACTCGTCGGCGAACGAGGACCCGCCAGTACCTCGTTGGTGAGCACCGAGTTGGGTCAACTCTGCGTCGCGTACGGTCGGTGGCGTCAGAGTGTCGCGTCGCCCGACGGCAGGTCGAGGCGAGCGAGCCACAGGCCCGGAGCGTCGAGCTCTGCGGGTGTTGGCAGCGAACCCGCCTGATCGAGTAGGAGGTTGGCCGCAGCATTGCCGCCGCGTTCGAGCACGCCGGCGATGAACGCCCGCCCCCGTTCGACCTGTTGGCGGTTGAGCTGCAGGCCGAGGAGGCGCTCGACAAAGATGTCGTCTGGCGATGTCTCGATACGGCGTCGGCGAACAGCTTCGCTGATGCGCACTGCGTCGCCTCCAATGAGTCGCGAGGCGACTGTGTCGACGACGTGATCGACGTAGCCCACCACAGCGGCGAGGGCGGCGTCGAGTTGTGGTTGCATGGCCTCTTGGGCCGCGCTCCGAACGGCGCCGAGCAGGATTTCGGGATCGCCCAGGGTCTTTTGCAGGGCCTGCATTGGATCGTCACCGTCGAGTTCGATGGAGCCAAGCTTGTCGGCAACGGCATTGGGGTCGGGTTGAAACGCGCCGACGTGGGCGCGCACCAACTCGCTGAGGCCCTCGCGGATGTGCACAACCGAGAACACCACATGTGTGGTGAGCTCTTGGACCAGCACCCACAAGCGCATGGAGTCGCGGGGCAGGCTCCAGTCGTTGGCGAAGGCGTCGATGGTGCCGGGGATGACCGATACCTGGTTGCCGGCCACGCGCGGGATGGGCAGGTCGTACTGACCGAACGCACGCGTGGCCAAGCGGCCGACCATGGACCCGATGGCCATACCCAGCATTGCCGGCGCCATCATCTGGCTGAGCCCGAGCATCATCGCGGCCATGGGATCGTTGCGATCGGAGTCGTCGCCGGACTGATCGAGGTCGGGTCGTTTGCCGAGTGAGACGGCGAGCTCGGTGAACAGCGGACGGTACGCATCGAGCGTGGTTTGCGCCCATACGCCTGGGGTGACCGTAGTGATCTCGTAGCTGCCGATGTCGTGGCCGGTGACATCGAGCACGTGCGGCTCGATGATGCCGCCGAGCGCGGTGAGTGCAAATCGGATACTGGGATCTACGTTCGATTCAGGCGTGCCCTCGGTTGCGGCAAGCTGCGCGAATTGTCGTGCCGCATCCCAGTTCAACGGACCCTGTCCCGAGAGCGCACGCGCCAAATCACCGAACATGGGGAGGCCCCCGAAGGGGTTGTCGGCGGGGTCGCCCGCGGTCATGTCGTGGATGCTACGGCCATTCCAGCGGTTATCGTCGCTCAGATGACGACCGTGCTGGTGACCGGTACCGAAAGCAGTCTCGGTACCCGTGTGATGAAGGGCCTCACCGGAGAATGTGGCTTCGAGGTCGTCTCTTCCACGGCACACACGACGGCACTGGAGACCGCAACAGCAACCGATCCAGCCGAGCCCATCGACATCGCCGTGCACCTGAGCGCCGGTGATCACGACACCCGCGCCCGCCGGCGAGAGAGCGTCACCAAAGGCGCGGCGGCCCTGCTCGAACTCGCCGAGAACTCTGGCGTTCAGCACGTGGTGTTGGTGTCGTCGGCGATGGTCTACGGCGCGTGGGCGAACAACCCGGTTCCGCTGACCGAGGACGCGCCCCTACGCCCCGATCTTGATTTCGTGTTTGCCCGTCAACTCGCGTCGGTCGAGCAGATGGTCGACGATTGGCGTACTGCGGCGCTGGGTCGAACTGCGACCGTGCTGCGACCGGTGGTGGCGATGGCTGCGGACGGCACCTCCGGACTTGCCCGCGCGCTTGCGGCCGGTATGGGACAGCGGTCGGGCGAGGACGATCCCGGGGCGCAGTTCCTGCATCTTGACGACCTTGCGTCGGCGGTCACGCTCGCCGCGCGCGAACGACTCGACGGTGTGTTCAACGTGGCCCCCGACGGCTGGGTGGCAGGCGATCGCGTGCGCGCCCTGGCTGGCTCGCGTCCGAAGGTAAAGCTGCCCGAGCGCCTCGCCGAGGTGGTCTCGCGCGTGCGCTGGCGTTTCCAGCGAGGGCCCATCCCGCCGGGTCTGCGCAGCTACACCCAATCGCCGTGGATGGTGGCCAACGATCGCCTCGAAGCCGTGGGTTGGCATCCCACCGTCACGAACGAGCAGGCATATGTGGAGGGCACCGAGGCCAAGTGGTGGACGATGATCACACCCAAACGCAAACAGGAGCTCTCCCTCGGTGCGATGGGTGTAGTCATCATGTCCATCGTCGGCGCAGTGACGGTGCTCGTGCGCCGCGCGAGCCGCCGACGTACCGGGTGAACCGCTGCCCCCTTGCCCTGCGCAGTCTCCTACATGGAGTCGGGCCGCTTCGACAACGTGATGATGATCGTGAGGGGCGTCGACGCCCCCTTGCGGCCGACGGCGAGCGTGACGGACTGCCCGGCGTTGTGTGCGGCGATGGTTGTGCCGAGGTCGTCGAGGCTGGCGATTGGGACGCCGTCGATGGAACGAATGACATCGCCCGGATGGAGACCGGCCGCGGCAGCGGGACCTTCGGCCATCACAGCGCTGACGCCGACTTCGCCCTTGTCGGTGGTGTCGGGCTGAATGCCGAGCCACGCCGGCGCGTCGATCGCCTCGGCCTGATCCAATGCCTTGAGCATGGTGTCCACCGAGACCAACGACGCGCCCTTGGTGCTCATCGTGCACATACCCAACAGTCGGCCTTGGGAATCGAGCACGAGCGAACCTTCGCCAGGCTCGGTGTCGCGGTCGTACATGAGGTGCACGCCTGACGCATCGGTGACCACGTTGACGCGCAGTGGTGCAGGCGACGTCATCACGATGCCCGTTGCCTGTGAGGTGTCGGGGCTCAATTGTACGACCGACGCATCGATCTCCGACGGCACCGAGAGCACCGCGGTGCCATCGGCCTCGTCGACCATGACCACCGCGCCCACCACGGTCTCGCCGGTGGGTAACAGCACCTCGAGGCCCGACCTGCCGCGCACGGCTCGGGCCGTGGTGACCACGAAGTGCCCCGGCGTGAGCGCAAGTGCAGTCGCCGGATTTGATGCGGCGACTGGTCCTTTGCTGATCAGCAGCGTGGGCATCGGCGTCGATGTTCGCGACGAGATCGTTGAGGCGGTGATCGCGACAGCGGTGTTGGTGACAGCGGTGTTGGTGGCCACGGTGTTGGCGACCACGGCGGTATGGGGAACAGAGTCCCGATCGTGCGCGGTGGTGCCCGGGGCCAGGAAACCCCCGGTGTCGCCGTCGCCGTCGGTGGCGGTAGTCAGGCGCAGCGACGTGACACTGGCCTCCGCAATGACTCCACTGCGGCTGTGATGCGGGATCATCAACCAGAGCAGGCCGACAGCGAGCGCGACACCAACCGTGCCGGTCGCGATCGAGAGGCCACGGCCCACTACCAGTGGCGGCTCGCTTGCCGCCCACTGCGTTGCGCCAATCTCGGACGGATGGCGCCATTGGCGTTCGTGGGCAGGCAGGGGCCCGTTCGGGTACTCCGGGTCATTCTCCCACTCACCTCGCTCCACACTGGGGCATGGTAGTGAACGCCCGAGGGCAATGGATGTCGCGCGATCTGCTTCGTCGACCAATTCCACTCGGCGGTTCGAGAGCCTTCGCTCGCGGGAGCGGTTCAGGAATCGTTGACGAATCCTTCAGAAATGGGGAATGCCCCGCTCACGGCTACGATGCCTCTCGATGCATGCTCCAACGCACGGTGACACATGGGTTGGCCTCACCGCGGCGACGCTTCCGATTGGACCCGCATATGAATGGGCGGTGCGCCCCGACTGTGGGGCAGTCGTGCTGTTCTCCGGAACGGTGCGCGATCACGCAGTGGGTCGTACGGGCGTGCAGCATCTCACGTATGAGGCCTACGACGAACAGGCGCCGGCGAAGATGAACGACATTGCACTCGAGGTACGCGAACGTTGGCCAGCCACCGGTCGCATCGCTCTGCTCCATCGCACGGGTCGACTGGAACTCGGCGAGAGTTCGGTGATCGTGGTGGTGTCGTCCCCGCATCGGCCTGAAGCATTCGAGGCAGGCCGCTATGCAATCGACGCGCTCAAGGCGAGCGTGCCGATCTGGAAGCACGAAGTCTGGGACGGCGGCTCCGATTGGGGTACGGGTGCACACGATGTCGTCTCCCCAGAATCGTTGCCAAGCCGGGCCGGCGGTGTCGGGTGATCGTTGCCGTTATTGTGATCGTTGCAATCGTTGTGGTCGGAGCGACAGTCTTCCTCGCGTTCGGACGCCATCAACCCGACGATGGTGTCGCCACGTTTCGTCGTCACATCGACGCGCTCTCGCCCGAGGCGCGGCGCGAAGTCATTGAGCGAGTGCAAAATGCCCGCGAGACCGGCAAAGGTAAATAGGTAGCACATGGCGCGCGACTTGGCGATCGACCTCGGTACTGCAAACACGCTCGTGTACATGAAGGGCCGCGGCATCGTGCTCAACGAACCGTCGGTGATCGCTCTCAATCGCCAGACCGGCGAGGTGCTCGCCACCGGTCGCGAGGCATGGCAGATGATCGGGCGCACCCCGGGCTACATCGTTGCCGTGCGCCCATTGCGCGGTGGAGCAATCACCGACTTCGAGATCACTGAACGTATGATCCGCCTGTTGCTGCAGAGGGTGGGCGTGAGTCGGTTTACGCGTCCGAAGGTGGTCATCTGCGTTCCGTCGGCCATCACCGAAGTGGAACGACGCGCCGTCACCGACGCGGCGCGCCGAGCTGGTGCTGCCGATGCACAACTCATCGAACAACCGATGGCTGCGGCGATCGGCGCTGACCTACCCATCGACGAACCCGTCGGCAACATGGTCATCGACATCGGCGGCGGTACCAGCGAGACTGCCGTTATCAGCCTCGGTGGGGTTGTGGCGCTCGAAGCCGTGCGTGTCGGCAGTTTCGACATCGACGCGGCGATCCAGAACTATGTCCGACGTGAGCACGGCATCGCCATCGGTGAACGAACAGCCGAGGAAATCAAGGTGGCCATCGGTTCGGCCGACCCCATCGGTGATGAGAATGAGGCCGAGGTTCGTGGCCGCGATCTGATGAGTGGTCTCCCCAAGACCGTGTTGTTGAATCCGGAAGAAATCCGCTTCGCCATCGATGATGTGGTATCGAGCATCGTTGCTTCCGTGGTGCGTTGCCTCGCCAAGGCGCCGCCGGAGCTTGCGCAGGATTTCCTGGTGCGCGGCATGTATCTGGTGGGCGGCGGCGGATTGCTGCGTGGCCTCGCGCAGCGCATCGAGCGCGAGACCCGCGTGCCGGTGCGCATGTCGCCGATGCCACTCGAGGCGGTTGTGCTCGGCGCCGGTCACTGCATCGAGCACTACGACGCGCTCAAGGGTATGTTCATGGGGGCCCGTCGGTGACAGATCCCCACGATGTGGGATCCTGGCCTGTGTCCGACGCTGAAGTTCTCTTCGAGGTGACCGATCATCACGTCGGCGTGCTCACGCTCAATCGGCCTCAGGCCCGTAACGCCCTCACCTGGGACATGTACGCTGCGCTCGAGCAGGCAATTCGCACTGCACCATCGCAAGCAGTGCGCTGCATGGTGATCACCGGTGTCGACCCGGCCTTTTGCAGCGGCGACGACGTGCGTCAGGTGATGGGGGGCGGGCAGAAGGGCAGGGCGCCGGCCAGCGTGAGCGTGCGCGAACCGATGCTCACCCCGGCCGCCGACGCGCTCCTGCACACTGATGTGCCGGTCATCGCAGCGGTCAACGGTGCTGCCGTCGGCTGGGGCATGGAACTCGCGCTGATGGCCGATCTCCGCGTGGCCAGCGATCGGGCACGGTTCGGTGAGCTGTTCGTGCTGCGCGGCCTCGTCAGCGACGTGGCCGGCCTTGGGCGATTAGCGCAACTCGTGGGCCGCGAGAAGGCCGCGGAGTTGCTCTTCACCGGCGACATCATCGATGCTTCGGAGGCGCTGCGCATCGGTCTGGTCACGCGTGTAGTCCCCCACAACGATCTCCTCGAAACGGCGATGAATCTCGCCGCGAAGATCGCCGCAAATCCACCGCTCGCGGTGCAGCGTCTGAAGGCCGGGCTACGCGAGGCGCTCGATCCAGACTGGCGCATGCTTGGCGCCTGGGTCTCGTCGTCGCTGGGGGAGCTTTTCCAAACCGACGATCATCGCGAGGGTGCACGTGCGTTCCTTGAGAAGCGCTCACCGCATTTCCGGGGCAGTTGATGAGTCGGGCAATGCACCTACCTGCCGACGCCGCTGCGGTTTTTGCGCAGGGACTGGCCCAGATCCGTGCCGAGAATGAGGTTGTCGCAGCGTTCCCGCCAGCTGTGCTCGAAGCCGCCGACGTGGCCGCGCAGCAGCCATTCGGTTCGGAGCACATCGATCGCACTGACCTCGGCTTCGTCACGCTCGACCCGGCATCGAGCACCGACTTGGATCAGGCGTTCACGATCGAAGCGGCCGCCGGTGGCGATCTGGTCCTGCGATACGCGATTGCCGACGTGGCATGGTTCGTTCGCGCCGGTGACCCGCTCGACAACGAGGCCTGGGCACGCGGAGTCACCACCTACATGCCCGACGGGCGCGCCGGGCTGTATCCACCGGCCTTGTCGGAGGCAGCGGCCAGTCTGCTGCCCACCGGCCCTCGCCCTGCGGTGGTGTTCATCGTGCGCGTCGGCAGCGACGGCGAGGTATCACTCGATGGCGCAGAGCGCGCGCTCATTCGAAGTCGCGCCAAACTGGCCTATGAGACCGCAGAGGCGTCGATGTTGCCGGCGATGTTCGGCGAGTTCGCGGCGCGTATTACCGCTGCCGAGGATCGTCGCGGTGCCAGTCGGACCGAGACTCCCGAGCAGGAGGTCGTGGTGGGGCCCAACTCGGAGTACCACATCGAGTTCCGACCACGGCGAGCGAATGAGGACAACAACGCGGCGATGTCGCTGGCCGCAAATATGGCAGTGGCCGCAGCGCTGTTCGCAGCGCACACCGGCCTGTTCCGCGTGATGCCGGAACCCGATGAGTCGCGAGTGCGTAGCCTGCGCCACACTGCACGAGCCTTGGATATGCAGTGGCCTGACGACCTAGATCTGCGGTCGTTCGAACGCACGCTCGACGTGAACAGTCCAGCGAATGCAGCGTTTCTGATCGCAGCGCGCCGTGCTGCGGGGGGCGCGAGTTACGCGGCCTACACTCCCGGCGTCACGCCGTGGCACTCGGCGATGGCGGCGACGTACAGCCACGGGACCGCACCGCTGCGCCGCCTCGGCGACCGCTATGTGGTGGCGGCCACGTTGGCGGTGGCCAACGGCTGCGCTGTGCCCGACGACGTGCAGCAGGCGTTCGCTCGCTTGCCGACGGTGATGGAGCATGCCGATTCGCGCGCCGCGCGTATCGAACGGGCGGTCATCGACATGGTGGAGGCGGTGATGCTGCACGGCCGCGAGGGCCAGAGCTTTGACGCGGTCGTGGTGGACCGCGATGACCGAGGCGCACGCATCCAACTCTGCGACCCAGCAGTGGTCGCGCGGGTCTCCGCTCACGGGGTGACGCCGGGCGACAAGATTCGGGTGCGATTGGTGTCGAGTGATCCGTCGCGTCGTGTGGTCACCTTCGAACGCGTCAGTTAGACCGCTGAACGGCGAACACGTTCCCGGTCTCCACAGAGAGCACGAGCAGTTCACCGTCAGGGCCCTCGGCAACGGACGCGAGGCCTCGGATGTCGGTGGCGAGGGTGACTGATGTGCCAGCGGTGAGATCGCTGTTGATCTGCAGCGCGCGGAGCTGACCGCTGCAGTAGTCACCGAAGACGTACCACCCTCGCAGCTCTGGGATCTGCGTGCCGTGGTAGCGGACACCGCCGGAGATCGAGCAGCCGGCATCGCCATGTGCGTACTCGAAGATAGGCATTGTGACACCGTCGGTTGCTTGATCACCATTGAATCGATGGCGTCCCTCGAACGCACTCCAGCCGAAATTCGCCCCTCTCCCGGCGCCATCGGCTGCCGGCGCCGCGTCGACTTCTTCCCACATGTCCTGGCCGACATCGGCAATCCACAGGTCGCCGTTGGTGCGATCGAAGCTGAGTCGCCACGGATTGCGCAGCCCGATGCTCCAAATCTCGGGCCGCGCACCGGGCACGCCGACGAAGGGATTGCCGGCTGGAATGCTGTACGGCTGTCCAGCCGACGGTGTCGGGTCGATACGCAAGATCTTGCCCAGCAGACTGCCGGTGTTGAGCGCTCGCCGATCAGGATCGCCTGCGGCGCCACCATCGCCCATACCGACATACAGGTAGCCGTCGGGGCCGAGGCGGATCGCCCCACCGTTGTGGTTCGGGTAGGGCTGCTTGATCGTGAGGAGTTGTCTCCTGCTGGCACTGTTGAACGTGCCATCACTGCCGACGGCATATTCGGCGATGACGGTGTCGCCATCGGGGTTGGTGTAGTCGACGTAGGCATGCTTGCCATTGGCCGCGAACGCAAGGCCGAGCAGACCCTGCTCGCCGCCTGACACGATGATGGAACTGATATCGAGACGGCGCGTCGGGTCCACGACGCCATTGTCGATCGATGCAACAAAACCGTCGCGACTGGCGACATACAACGCGTCGTCGCCCGCTCGAGTGGCGAGGTCGAGCACGCCGGGAACGTTGGCGACCTTGCGCAGCACAACCCGATCGGCGGACAACGCGACCGTCGACGCCGTTGGCGGCGATGCGCTTACGGTCGGGGCGGGGACTGTCGCCGACGAAGAATCTACGGTGGTGCTGCCTGGTGTCGGCACTACCGACACAGGTGACGACGATGGCACACTGGTGCTGCCGCATGCGGCTGCGAAGAGCGCGCAGATGAGACCGATCGAGAGTCCGAGACACGTTCGCTTCATTGACCGACCCGCGCCAGGCCCTCCTGCACCACGGTGACGGCGAGTGTGCCGTCTTGGCGGTAGATGGCGCCACCTGCGAGACCGCGGGCACCGCTGGTGGAGATGGCGCCCTGATCGTAGAGCAGCCATTCGTCGGCGCGGAACGGGCGATGAAACCACATCGCGTGATCAAGGCTGGCCATCTGCAGGCCGGGACTGTCCCACGAGAGTCCGAACGGAATCACCGTGGTATCGAGCAGGGTCATATCGCTCGCGTACGTGACGATGCATGCGTGCAGCGTGGGATCATCGGGCAATGCGCCGTCGGCCCGCAACCACACCTGCTGGCCAACGGCCGGTTTGCCCTTGCGGCTCATCGGGTCGTTGTCGACGTAGCGCAGGTCAATGGGCCGGGGCCTGTCGTACCAGTCGCCCATCTGTTCTTTATAGGGCTCCATGCGCGTCTTGAAGTCGGGCAACGTGTCGGGCGCGCAAAGGCCGGCGGGCATGGCGAGTTGATGATCGGGACCATCCTCGGCGACATGAAAACTTGCCTGCAGGTTGAAGATCACCTTGCCGTGTTGGATGGCTACGACACGCCGCGTCGTGAAGCTTCGACCATCGCGGAGACGATCGACCTCGTACAGAATCGGCACGTTCGGGTCGCCAGGTCGCAAGAAGTAGGCGTGCAGCGAGTGGACCATCCGGCCGGGGTCGTCAACGGTGCGTGCCGCAGCCACCAGCGCCTGGCCCGCCACCTGTCCGCCGAAAACGCGCTGGCGGTTCTCGTCGGGGGAGCGACCACGAAAGATGTTGACCTCGATGGCCTCGAGGTCGAGCAGCTTCACGAGATCGTCGAGGGCTTCCTGCATCGGCATATGTTGGCATGGAAACACCGAACTCACCCGTTCGATCAAAGGGTCTCCAGCAGATTATGGTTTGCGCGATGTCTCTGCTTCCTCTGAACCCCGATGAATTGCTCAGCACCACCCGCGCCGTGCGGAAGCGTCTCGATTTCTCGCGTCCCGTCCCCGACGACCTTCTGCGCGAGTGCGTTGCCGCTGCGATGCAATCACCGAGCGGCTCGAACAACATGACCATGCAGTTCGTGATCGTTCGCGACGAAGCCAAACGCAAGGCCATCGGCGAGGTCTACCGGCAGTGCTACAGCATCTACAAGACGATGGATGGCATCTACGTAGGCAGCATCGACAAGGGCGAGCCCGTCGCCCAAGCGCAGCAGGTGCGCGTGGCCGACAGCGCCGACTTCCTCGGCGAGCACATGGGCGATGCGCCTGCGCTATTGCTGGCGTGCACGGCCGGTGCGCGCGTCGACGGTGCTCCTGCGATGATGGCTGCCTCGATGCTCGGCAACGTGTTGCCCGCAACGTGGAGCTTCATGCTTGCGGCAAGAGCGCGCGGTCTCGGCACAGCATGGACCACGGTGCACCTGATGATGGAACAGCAGGTGGCCGACATCGTGGGCATCCCGTTCGAGTCTGTTCAGCAGGTGTGCCTCAGCCCGATCGCCTACACGCTGGGTACCGATTTCAAGCCAGCGGGTCGCCCCGCACCCGACACCATCATTCATTGGGATCAATGGTGATTGCTGCGTCGCTGCGGGCGCATGCGCTCGCAGCCAAGGGCTTCATGCCCGCTGACGAGGGCGACGCACTCTACGAAGCGGCCGTTGCCGCGGGCGCCGATTGTGCGGACCTGCCGTTTCTGGAAGTCGGTTCGTACTGCGGGCGTTCCACGGTCTGGCTTGGTGGCGCTGCGCAGGCGTGCTCCACGGTGGTCTTCGCCGTTGATCACCATCGCGGCTCAGAAGAGAACCAGGCTGGCTGGGAGCACCACGATCCCACCGTGATCGACGCTCGTATCGGTCGCATGGATACCCTGCCAATCTTTCGCGCGGCCATCTACGACAGCGGTGTGGAGGAGTTCGTGGTGGCTGTCGTCGGTCAATCGCCGACGGTCGCGAAGTACTGGCGCGCGCCGTTGGCATTCCTGTTCATCGATGGCGGACATGGTGTAGAACCTGCCCGTGCCGACTACCTCGGATGGACGCCCCACGTGGCCTTGGGCGGCACCTTGGCGATCCATGATGTGTTCCCTGATCCGGCCGACGGTGGACGAGCACCGTACGAACAGATCTTTTTGCCAGCTGTCGAAAGCGGCCAGTTCGAACTGCAGTCAATCACCGGCTCGTTGCACATCCTGCGCCGGGTGAGCTGAGCGTTACACGAACTCCACGCCTTGGGCGAGTGGCAGGTCGTTCGAGTAGTTCACGGTATTGGTGGCCCGGCGCATATATGCCTTCCAGGCGTCACTGCCACTCTCGCGTCCGCCGCCGGTGGTCTTCTCGCCGCCGAATGCTCCACCGATCTCGGCCCCCGACGGGCCGATGTTCACATTTGCAATACCGCAGTCGCTGCCGTCGGAAGCGCAGAAGCGCTCGGCCTCGCGCACGTCGGTGGTGAAGATGCTGCTCGCCAATCCCTGCGGTACGCCGTTGTGCAGCGCTATGGCTTCGTCGAACTCGTTGTAGCGCATCACGTAGAGCAACGGCGCGAATGTTTCTTTTGCAACAATCGCGGTCTGCGCCGGCATCGCGACAATCGCCGGGCGGGTATACGCGGCACTGGGCGCGTCGTCGGCGAGCAATCGTTCGCCGCCGACGACGAGGTGCCCACCGTCAGAGGTGGCCGTGGCGATGGCCGCGCTCATCGTGTCGAACGAGGCCATGGTGATGAGCGGGCCCACGAGCGTGGTCGGCTCGAATGGGTTGCCCACGGGAAGCGATGCGTAGGCAGCCGCAAGGCGCTCGATGAGTTCGTCGTGGCGACTGCTGTGCACGATGACCCGACGTAGTGTCGTGCATCGCTGGCCGGCGGTACCGGCCGCTGAGAAGGTGATACCGCGCACCACCAACTCGAAGTCGGCCGACGGCGCAACGATGGCCGCATTGTTGCCACCGAGCTCAAGAATCGACCGACCGAAACGGGCCGCGACGATGGGTGCGACCCGTGCACCCATCGCGGTGGATCCGGTTGCGCTGATCAGCGCGACTCCGGGATGAGCGACGAGTGCCGCGCCGACATCGCCGCCGCCCAGCAGCACCTGGCTGAGGTGTGCAGGGGCGCCCGCGCGCGCCGCGGCGCGCTCGTACAACGCCTGTGACGCGAGGGCAGTAAGGGGGGTGAGTTCGCTCGGCTTCCAGATCACCGGGTTCCCGCATACCAACGCGAGCGTGGTGTTCCAGCTCCACACCGCGACAGGAAAGTTGAACGCCGAAATCACACCGATGGGGCCGATCGGATGCCACGTCTCCATGAGCCGGTGGCCGGGTCGCTCGGACGACATGGTGTGGCCGCCCATGGTGCGACTGAGGCCGACCGCGAAGTCGCAGATGTCGATCATCTCCTGCACTTCACCGAGTGCTTCGCTGCGGATCTTGCCAGCCTCGATGGACACGAGCGTGGCAAGGTCGCCGATGTGTTCGCGCAGCAGGTCGGCGAGGTGGCGTACGACCTCAGCGCGTCGCGGCGCCGGGGTTGTTCGCCATAGCGCGAACGCGGCGGTCGCGCGTTCGACCGCGACATCGACGGTGAGATCGTCGGCGGAGTTCGCGGCACCCAACTGACCGAATGACAGGCCAGTAATCGGTGAGCGCACCGGATGGGTACCGGATGTGAGCGAAGGTGTGGTCCCACATGCCTCAAGGGCTGAGCTGGCCAGGGCGGAAAGGTTGGCAGATGTCGGCAGCGATGTCACGCTACGGGTTTAGTCGGTCGGCGGCGTCGGTACAAACAATCGACTACCGGCCGAGGCGCCGCAGATCGCATCGGCGGCCAAGATCACCGCTGCGCCTGTGTAGGCCGAGCGCTCACCCGCAGGAAAGCGTTCGAGCGACGGGTACACGATGCCGGTGCTGTACGCGCCATCGTCGCAACGGTGGGCTCGCGTCCAGCGCAACAGGTCGGTGGCCGTGGCCAGATCGCCGATGGCCGCAAACGACAATGACGCCTCGGCTGTCTCGGATGCGGTGACCCACGGCTCGTCGCTGACGCAGCGGATACCGCGGCCCTCCATCGCGAAGATCTCCCAACCATCCGCGAGACGTGTCTTGGCGTCTTCACCGATCATCGCTCCGGTGAGCACGGGGTAGTACCAGTCCATCGCCCATCGCGTCTTGGGTTCGAACGCAGTGTCGGCCCGCACGGCGATGACGTCGCGCAGTGTCAGGGCCGCAGCGAGCCACTCGGCGCGGGGTTCATTGATGAGTTCGGCCAGCTTTGCCGCGCACTGCAGCGAATGCATGATGCTGCTCGAGCCGGTGAGTAGCGCGTAGTCCCAGGGCCGTTCGTCAGGTTCGCACGCCCACAGAATGGTGCCGTCGGGCCGACGCATCGCGAGTACCCATTCGATTGCCCGTTCGACTGTCGGCCAGAGGTGATCGACAAAGGCGCGATCCCACGTGCACAACCAGTGGTGCCATACCCCGGCGGCGATGTACGCGCACACGTTGGTGTCGAGCTTGATGTCCTCGACGCTGCCGTCGGGAAGGTAGTAGTTGTTCCAGCTGCCGTCGGGCCGCTGCATGTCGACGAGCCACTCGTAGGCGGCTTCAGCATGGGTATGCAGCCCGGCCACGTCGAGAGCCATTGCGGTCTCGACGTGATTCCACGGGTCGCAGTGCCCACCGACGAACCACGGAATCATGCCCGTCGGGAGCTGCAGGTCGGCAATTGATTGGGCGGTGAGCAAGACCTCCTCGGCGCTGAGTACATCGTCGATATGGGGAACGCGACTCATCGGGTAGCGACCAGTTCGTGCAGGGGTTTCGTGCCGTACACGGCCAGGCTCTTGCCGAGCACCGGGCTGAGCACGCGCTCGGCAACCTTGGTGGAACGCGGTTGCTTGATGATGTCCCACTCGAGGAACTTCTTGTAGGCGTTGACGGCACTGCTGTCCTCGCGGCGCGGGCCGACCGCGCACTTGAGCCACCAGTACGGCGAGTGCAGCGCGTGCGCGTGATGGCTACCGGTGATCTCGAGTCCCGCCGAACGCAGCTTCGCCTTCAACTCGGTCTCGGTGTAGATGCGCACGTGTCCGCCCACCGATTTGGGTGCGTGGTATTCGTCGCTGAGCATCCAGTTGATCTTCTCGGGAAGCCACGTCGGCACGGTGCCTGCGAAACGGCCACCGGGTTTGAGGACGCGAACCATTTCGGCGATGGCAGACACGTCGTTCTGGATGTGCTCGAGTACTTCGCTCGTGATGACAACGTCGAAGGTGTCGTCCGCAAATGGCAACTGAGTGCCATCGCCACGGAGCACGCCGATGTAGCGATCGAGGGTGATCTCTCCGGCATCGACCATGCCCCCGAGCGTGGCGCGGGTGCCGAGCACCTCGTCGGCTGCGTAGTCGAGGGCAACAACGCGTCCACCCCGACGGGCAACTTCGAAACAGTGCCGACCGAAACCGGCGCCGACGTCGAGGACAAGGTCGCCGGGTCGCATGCCCAGTCGATCAAAGCGGATAGTGAGCACGTACTCAGATCCGCCCGTTGGCGTGCAGCTTGGCGACGTTCGCCGGCATTGCCAGCACCTCGCGGTACTGATCGACGGTGAGTTTGGCGCAGTGAATCCAACTCCATCGTTCGACAACGCGCGTGCGGCCGGCGATTCCGATGCGATCGCGAAGTTCGGGGTGTTCGAGTGCGAGTCGGATCTGCGCGGCGAGGCCCTCGGCGTCGCCGGCTTTGCACTGGAACACTGTCTCGCCATCGTTGCCGGTGACCTCGGGCAGCGCGCCACCGTCGGTGGCCACCAGCGGCGTTCCGGTACACATCGCCTCGATCGCAGGCAGGCTGAACCCCTCGTAGAGGCTCGGCACCACGGCCAATTCGGCCTCGGCGTAGAGCTCGACGATGCGTTCATCGGTGACACCGCTGACGAAGTTGATGTACGGACGCAGGCCCAGTCGATCGATGAGGTCGGCACTGTGTCCCTCGCGCGGCTTACCGATGATGGTGAGCGTGACATCGCGCTCGGTGCGCAGTTTGGCCATCGCCTCGAGCAGGTACGACAGTCCCTTCAGCGCAACGTCGGCAGACGCTGTGGTGATGAGCCGGCCTGCAATGCGGGGGATGTGCGGCAGTGGCTTGAACAGCTCGGGATCGACCCCAACCGGGACCAGCCGCATGCGGTCGAGACTCACGCCCATGTCGGCGTTGATGTCCTTGATGCTGTTTTCGCTGACGACGACGATGCGCGGCATACGACTCGCAACGCGGCCCTGCATCTTCACGAAGCCGTACCAGCGGCCAACGCTGTGACGCTTCCACCTCGACGCAGCATGGCTCATTTCAAGCTCGCGGTCTTTGGTGATGGGGTGATGCAGCGTGACGATCGTGGGGATGATCTTTTCGATCTGCAAGATGCTGTAACCGAGGCACTGATTGTCGTGCACGAGATCAAAATCACGCACCCGCTTCTTGAGTTCTTTGTAGGCACGGGCGCTGAATGCGAGCGGCTCACTGAACGTTCCGGTCAGGTACTGCAGAGTTTCGAGTACGTCCTCTTTACTCTTCAGCTCCCAATACGCCGGTAGGCGACCCGGGTACATCTCGTTGAAGATGTCGAGGCTGGGCAGCTTGTGGAGGGGCACGCGCGAATCGAGGACGGGGTACGGCTGGCCTCCGAAGACCTCGATCTGGTGACCGAGATCGGCAAGAGCTTTGGTGAGATGACGCGTATAGACGCCCTGGCCACCCACATGGGGCTTGCCCCGGTAGGTGAGATAGGCGATGCGCAGGGGCCCGTTCGGGTCCAAGGCGGTAGACATGGAAATCAACGCTATCGGTCGACCGTTACTGTCCGGTAGACGGGGGGTGGGTTTCGAAGAACCGTCATGTCGCTGATGAGCGGCTGAGAATCGGCAATCACTACCAGCTCAGGGACATCGTCCGCTGCAGCGTCTGGCCAGCATCGAGTGCATCGGTGACCAGATTGAATGCGTCGGGTGGGCCCGATTGCGGCTCGACACACGTGGCGTGGGTGGGCTTGTCATAGATCACCCAATGGCTGCAGTCGCTGGACACGGTGATGGTCACCGTGTCGTAGTGCAGCGCGATTGGCGCGAGAGGCTCAACGAAGCAGTCGTCCCACGGACCGTTCGGCGGTGCGACAAGAACGCCCGTGGGGATGCCGTCGTGGTCGCGAGCGAGCATGTGCGTGAACTGAAGGTCCGACCAACGCGGCTTCACGAACCACGGATGCCAGCCGATGCACGCCGGCATCGGGC
The DNA here is from genome assembly GCA_025360105.1 of Actinomycetes bacterium. Classification (GTDB taxonomy): domain Bacteria; phylum Actinomycetota; class Acidimicrobiia; order Acidimicrobiales; family Ilumatobacteraceae; genus WLMZ01. The sequence goes on from JANYCT010000085.1 coordinate 68,397, forward strand.
GATCACCTGCAGTGACGGCGAGTACACACTCGAGCCGGTCAGGCGTCAACGCGAGCCGTTGCGAGGCAAAACCACCGAACGGCCAGTGCGAACCGAGGTCGCATGACATCGACGCAGCCACGTGATGATCGTGTTCATCCTCGACGAGGTCCACGTGCCAGGCGCTGGTGAAGACGGTGCCGTGAATCGAGTGCGGCGCGAGGTTGATCGGCAACGTGAAGTCGTTGCCGCCGAAGTGAAACTGCCCGTGCCGTACCCGCCCGGCCCAGGGAGCCATGGGATAACTGCCCCATGTCATCGAGTCGGGTTCGGTCGCGGGTGGTCGCTCGATCAGGATCTGCTGATCGCCGATGCGCATGGATGCGAGGCGCCCACCTTCGTCGGGACTGATGGTGCACCGGGTACTACCAGAGCGAAGCTCGATCACGTTGAAGAGTCTGCCCGCGATCGCTCTCGCAGTGCCATGATGACGTGATGCGTGCCTTGGTCCAACGAGTTCGTGAGGCGTCGGTGATGGTGCACGGTGAGGCGGTCGGCGCGATCGGCCCTGGTCTCTGTGTGCTGGTTGGCGTGACCCACGATGACACCCCGGCACACGCAAAGAAAACGGCTGACAAGATTTGGAACCTGCGCATCATCGACGACGATGACGGTGTGATGAACCGATCAGTTGCCGATACCGGCCACGAGGTGTTGGTCGTCAGCCAGTTCACGCTGTATGCCGACACCAGCGGCGGGCGGCGTCCGAGTTATGTGGCGGCCGCGCGCCCTGAACATGCCGAGCCGCTTGTGGCCCAGGTGGTCGACGAACTGCGCCGGTTGGGCGCCACGGTGGCCACTGGTCGCTTCCGCACCGAGATGCAGGTGTCGCTCGTGAACGATGGCCCGGTGACGGTGATGATCGAGCTCTAGGCCATCGGCTCCGGGTCGTTGGGAGTCAGCGAGTTGCGCCGCTTGGGTGGCCGCCAACCCGACTGCACCACCGCGATCGCAAACACAAGTGCGATCAAGCCGACCCATGGCAGATCGCCCAGCGACACGTACCAGGTGCGACCGGTACGCATCGCGATGTCGTGGATGATCACCTTCCGCTCGCTCACGCTCGTGCGATCGATCACGTCGCCGTCGGGCGAGACGAACGCCGAGAAACCTGTCGGTGCTGCCTGCACCAACCAGCGTCCGGTTTCGATGGCGCGCAAACGCGACGAGGCCACCTGCTGGGTCTGCAGCACCGTCCACGTGTAACTCGAACCGTTGGTGGGATTGATGATCATCTCGCCACCGTGGCGCACGCCGTCGCGGGCTCGCCCAGCGAAGAACACCTCCCACGAGATCACCACAGCCACGCGGGTGCCGTCGGGCAACGTCACAAAAGCGGGTCCTGTGCCCGCGACCGCGTTGCGCGGCACCAGATCGGTGGGTGCTCCGAGGGCCTCGAGCAGGCCGCGCATGGGCATGTATTCACCGAACGGAACGCGGCGCACCTTCTCGTAGCGACTGATGATCTCGCCCGATGGCGAGACCACCACCTGCGCGTTGAGGAAGTGATTATCTTGCGTCTCCTCGGTGATGCCGACCGCGAGTGGTGCGTTCAGTCGTTTCGCTTCGGCCGCGACTTCGCCGAGTTCACTGCTGCCGGCAAAGGAGTACACGTCGATCACGTTCTCGGGCCACACGACCAGATCGACCTTGTCCTGTGAGTGAATGGTCTGTGTGGCGGCGAGGTGTCTACTGAGCACCACGCCAGCGTCGGTGGAGATCGCATGAGTCCCCTGCGGACCGCCGCCCTGTACGGCTGCGACCCGGAGTGATCGACCGGTGTCGTGCCCGGTCGGCGCGAACGCCGCCACGATCACTACTGCGACGACGGCCAAGAGTGCGATCACGCCGTGTGCCGCACCCGATGCGTTAGGGCGTCGTCGCTTGGCGAACTGCGGGATCGCGGGCGATGGTCCAGCAAGCGCGAACCCGATCTGGAACGTGATCCATGTGAGCAGGAGTGGCCCGCCGATGCGAACGACGCCAACCAAGGGGCCGCTGCTTTGGCTGATCGCCAAACTCGCAAGTGGTACTCCACCGAACGGGAAACAGAACCGCAGCGCTTCTACCAACGTGTGTGCGGCAGGGCGGCCGATGACACGCCAATGCCCGGTGGGCGACAGCATTGCGGCGACGCCGTGCAGCGCAGCGAACAACGCAGCTGCGACCAGATAGCCCGGTGTCGTGAGGAACCACATCCAGACCATCCCCGGATACAGCCAGCCGGCGCCGAACAGCCACCCGCATCGAAATCGTTGTTGTCGCGTCGGCGATTCACCGAGCGCCGTTTCGAACACGATGATGCCCAAGAACGCGAGCGGCCAAAAGCCCCACGGTGGGAGTGCGAGGGCCACCAAGCATCCACCGAGGATCGACAGAACGCTCTGTTTTCTCGGCCGCCGCGGCCTAGTGAAATGTGGCATGCCCCGCGGCTACGCCCCGGAATATGCGAGGTGGACCACGATGCGCTCACGGGTGGATCCGGGAGGGTTGCAGGCAAACAGCGTCGCCGTCCTCGCCGATGTCTGATTGATGATGTCGACCTGGCTCGGCAGCACGATCTCGGTGGACACGACATGGTAGGTGAACTGACCATTCGGCATCGAGAAGATCACCTCGTCGCCGGGCGACAGCGCGTCGAGATGGCGAAACGGTTTGGAATGACTGGTGCGGTGACCGGCAACGACCACGTTGCCCACTTGGCCGGGCAATGCTGTGCCGGGCCAGTGGCCCGGGCCCTGATCGAGAGTGGTGAGCCGAATGCCTTCGAGCATGGTCATGCTCAGCCCGATTGCCGGGATGGCGATGGTGCCGAGTGCATTGCTGGATTCGGCTCCGCGAGTATCGGCCGGGGCGGAGATGGGCCTGGGCAGTGCCACAGCCTCTACGACTGCTGGTGCCACGGTTGTCGTTTCTTGCACCGTTGTGGTTGTTTCGGCCACGGTGGTCGGTGGGATCGTGGTGGGTGCCACGGTGGTGGTGGTCGTGAGCGTGGGGGCAATCTGGCTCAGAGGAGTGCTACTGCCGCACGCGCTGACGAGCGCAGCGATGGCAGCAAGTGCATAGATCGGTCGCGGGAAACGCACGCTGGTTAGCTTTCCACGTTCGCGAGGTATTTTCCCAGCAGGGCGGCAGTTGATTTTCCCTGCTGCACGCAAGCGGGAATTCCGATGCCGTGATAGCTCGCGCCGGTCACGAACACCCCGGCGGCGTCACGGGTGAGCGCTGACTCGATGCCGTGCACTCGCTTGGCGTGCCCCGGCCGATACTGCGGGAACGCCATCGGCCATCTGCCGAGTCGAATCTCGGTCGGTTCGAGATCGAAACCCACGTGCTGGCTGACCTCATCGAGTGCGGCCGTGGTGAGTGCCTCGTCGCTCTCGTGAGTGACGTCACGACCGTCGCGGCCGAGCGAGATGCGCAAGATGACACCGTTCTCGGGGGTGGATGGCGTCCAGTGCGCCCACTTGCTGCTCGCGAACGACGCCGCCGTGACCCACTTCTGAACGGGCTTAGGAACAAGGTAGCCGCTCTTGGTGAGGAACTCATGTGGCCAGTTACCGCCGTCGAGTGCAACGGTGACCATGACCACCCCGGCGTGGTCGAACGCGGCGAGCACACCGGCTGCGTCGGTGCTCAGACCCGCAACCAGTGGAGCGGTGGTGCGCGCCGGAGTAGCCAGCACCACCGCATCGGCCGCATGACCATCGACCAACCATCTGCGGCCCGATCGCTCGATTGCCGAGACAGGCTGCCCGGTGAGGATGGAGACCCCGGATGCATGCAGCGAGTCGGCGAGGGCGTTGGTCAGCGTGGCCATGCCTGTGCGTGGGGCAGCGAAAATTGGACCGGCCTGAGGCGGTGCGTTGCGGCGGGCCTTACGCGCACCGAGCAGCAGACTGCGATTGTTGTTGGCAAGATCGAAGATCTGTGGCACGCCGGTGAGCGCGAACCGGTCGGTGTCGGCGGCATAGATGCTGCCCACCAGCGGATCGACCAGACGCTCGTGGACCTGTTTGCCGAAACGTTTGCGGATGAGTCGCCCAACGGAGTCAGCCCCCACCCCGGTGGCCGGCAGGATCGGTTCGAGCGCGGCCCGACACTTGCCGCCCCACGTGAGCAGATCGGTGCGGGCGAGTTTGGCCAGGTCGGTGGGCACGCCGAGCATGAGTCCCTCGGGAATGCTGTGCATGCCGTTCCACCAGACGAAGGCCGCGCCGATTGCCGGCGAGGTGAGTTGATCGGTGAGTCCGAGGTCCGCCACCAACTGCATCGCGCTGGGCACGCGTGTGAGGAACGCGTCGGCACCCTCGTCGAGGCCGTCGATGCCAGCAAATGGCGATGACTTGATTTTGCCTCCGAGGCGATCGTCGCCTTCGATCAGCGTGATCGTGGCATCGGGTATGGCCTCACGAAGTCGGTACGCAGTGGTGAGTCCCGTGATGCCGCCACCGACGACGACAACAGAGGCGCTCATCAGTTGCTCGACGCCGCTGAGGGTCCGAGCGCGATCACTCGTGCGGCGAGCGCATGCATGACGTCGGCGTTGTCGTTCACGCACGCCGTGCGGTCGAAGGCGAGGCCGTACTTGGCCGCATGCGCGCTCGCTTCGATGTCGAGGTCGTAGAGCACTTCGAGGTGATCCGCAACGAAGCCGCACGCCGAGACGAGGACACCCTCGGCGTTTTCGCTCTGTCCGAGTTCGTCGATGACAGCGAGAATGTCAGGACCGATCCACGGTTCTGGCGTGCGCCCCGCCGACTGCCACGCGATGGCCCATTGACTCCAGTGGTTCAGCCCCACCTTGGCAGCGACCGCCTCGGCCGTGGCGCGCAGTTCGTCGGGGTATGGATCGCCGGCATCGATGATGCGCTGGGGGAGCGAGTGCGCGGTGAACAGCACTTTGGTGTTGGTCGGCATCGCGCTGAGGCGGACGCGCAGGTCGTTGGCGATGAAGTCGATGAATGCGGGTTCGGTCGCCCAGGTGTTGATGGCTGACACGGTGATGCCATGTGGCGCCGCGGCAGCTCGGGCGCGATCTTGATACTGCCCGATCGAGAAGCTGCTGTAGTGCGGGGCGAGCACGAGTCCGACAATGTGGCGAACTCCGAGGGCAGCGAGCGCCTCGACCGCTGCTTCGATCATGGGCGCAGCGTGCTTGAGTCCGAGCGTGACCATGTACTGCCCGGGGGCCAGTTGGTCGAGCGCGACCTGCAGCGCATCGCGTTGGCTTTCGGTGCGCTGTGCGAGGGGCGAGATGCCCCCGATGGCGTTGTAGCGATTGGTGAGGTCCTGCAACTGTTCGTCCGTGGGTGGCCGACCGCGCCGGATGTCGGTGTAGTAGGCAAGGATGTCCTCGGGTGTGCGTGGCGTGCCGTACGCCATCAGCAGTACGGCAGTGTGCGGGGTATCTCCTGAATGGCTCATCGGCATTGCGTCCGTTCATGTATGTAGGCCGCGACATGTTCGAGCACACCGGGATCGGTGTTGGGTTGAACGCCGTGACCGAGGTTGAAGATGTGTCCGGGGTGTCCTGCGTTGTCGGCCAGCACGTCGTCGCAGGCGGGTCGGGCGACATCCCAACCGGCGAGCACCAGCGCTGGGTCAAGATTGCCCTGAACCACGGTGTCGGCACCGAGTCGGCGTCTCGCATCGGCGATGCGGGTGCGCCAATCAAGGCCCATGACTGATGCGCCAGCGGCATACATCGGCTCGAGAATGTGGTCGCAGCCGATACCGAAGTGAATCCCTGGTGCGCTGGGATGGCTGGCGGCGAGTTCGGCAAACACCTTGGCCGAATGTGGCAGCGCGAAGCGTCGGTAGTCAACGCTGCTCAACGCCCCCGCCCACGAGTCGAAGAGTTGGAAGGCAGTGCCGCCGGCGTCGAGCTGGCTACGGATCGAGGCGATCGCATGATCGGCGAGACGATCCATCAACGAGTGCCACGTTATCTCGTCGGTATGCATCAGCGCCTTGGTGTGCTCGTAGGTGCGGCTCGGTCGACCCTCGATGAGATAGCTCGCGACAGTGAATGGTGCGCCGGCGAACGCGAGCAACGGAACGGTGAGCTCGGCCGCAAGAATGCGGCACGTCTCGATCACGTATGGGGTGTCGACATCGGGCTCGAACGGACGCACACGGGCGAGGTCGGCAGCACTGCGGAACGGCACCGTCGCTACCGGACCGGTGCCGGGTGCCACGTCGATGCCGAACCCGATTGCGTGGGCCGGCACCACGATGTCGCTGTACAGAACCGCGGCGTCGACGCCGTAGCGCAGCACGGGTTGGAGCGTGATCTGTGCCGCGACAGCAGGGTCCTTGATGGCATTCAGGATGCTGCCCTCGCCGCGAACGGCCTTGTATTCGGGCAGGCTGCGACCCGCTTGGCGCATGAACCACACCGGGGTGTGCACGCTTCGTCGGCCCCGGGCTGCATCGAGAAACGTGCTGTTCATAGCTCCGGTCATCACCGCCAAACGCTATCGGCGTGCACGCCCCGCTGGACCGACGGGCGTATCAGCGCGGGCGAGCGTCGAGGAGGCGGACGGCGTTGAGCGACTCGATGCGTCGTTCGGCGATCTGATCGGCCGCGCGGTAGTACGCGATGTCTTCAGCATCGGCGATGTCGAAGACTTCGAGCGTCCGGTCGTACACGCGGTGCACGTTGGCCCACGCCCGCTCGGGTTGGAAGCCGCCCTTTCGAAAGCGATCTGTATCGAAAATGGTGCCGCCCGAATTGGCCACATAGTCCACCGCATACACGATGCCATGTGCCTGTAGCTCGTCACCGTGACGTTCTTCGGCGAAGATGTTGTTGGCCGAGCCGGCCACGATTGCGCAGCGCAGGCGACCAATCGTGTCGTCGTTGATCACGGCGCCGAGTGCGTACGGCGCAAAGATGTCGACGTCTTGGTCGTAGATCTGATCAGGTGCGACCGCGGTCACGCCGAACTCGGCGATCGCGGCGGCGATCTTGGCATCATCGACATCGGTGACAATCACGGTTGCGCCCTCGTCGACGAGCAGCTTCAGTGCCTTGTAGCCACACACGCCGAGACCCTGCAACGCCACGGTTCTGCCGGCGAGCGACGGGCTACCCCACACGCGCTGTGCGCACGCTTTGGTGGCGAGTACCGAGCTGAGCGCAGTGGCTGGGGAGATGTCGCCAGCGCCTCCCGCGTGTGCCGGAAGCGTGACCACGTGATCAGTCTCGGTGAGGAGCAACTCCATGTCGTCGAGCGTGGTGCCCACGTCTTCACCGGTGATGTATTCGCCGCCGAGTTGGTTGATGAACTTACCCATCGCGCGCATCAGCGCCTCGGTCTTGTCCTTCTTCGGATCGCCGATGATGACAGCCTTGCCGCCACCCAGGTTCACACCTGCTGCCGCGTACTTGTACGTCATCCCGCGAGCCAGGCGCATGGCATCGAAGATCGCGTCCTCTTCCTTCGCGTAGGTCCACATGCGCAGGCCACCGGTGGCGGGCCCGAGTGCGGTGGAGTGGATCGCGATCACGGCGCGCAGGCCGGTGTCGGTGTCGTTGCAGATCACCACCTTTTTGAACTTGTAACGCTGCATGTAGTCGAGAATCCGTGCGTCCACGAGTGGCTCCTTGCATCTTTGTTTCGAATGGTTGACCGAATCAGCTATTGACCGAATCAGCTCTTGACCGAATCAGCTATTGAGCGGTGTATCCGCCGTCGATGAAGAGCACTGCGCCGGTGACGTAGCTGGAGGCGTCCGAGGCGAGGAAGACCACTGGACCCACGAGTTCCTCCGGCCGGCCGCGCCGACCCATTGGTGTGAAGTTGAGCACCTGCTGCTGCTTTTCTGGTCGCTGGTGTTCGGTCGTCGCGCCGCGCATCACGTTCTCGAAATAGCCCGGTGCGAACGCGTTCACGCGGATACCTCGCGACGCCCATTCGACAGCCATCACCTTGGTGAGTTGGTTCACGCCGCCTTTGGCCGCCGCGTATGCAGCGAGGCCCGCGATGCCGACGCCCGAAGCGATGGAGGAGTTGTTGGCAATCGAACCACCGCTGCCCTGCTTGAGCATCTGACGTGCCGCAAATTGCGAGCAGCTGAAATAGCCCTTCAGGTTGATGTTGAGGATCTCGTCCCACGCCTCTTCACTGGCATCTTCTGCGGGCTCGATGATGTCGATACCGGCGTTGTTCACAAGCACATCGAGCTTTCCGAAGTGCGCCACTGTGTCGCTGATGAGCTGTTCGCAGCTCGCCCGTTTGCCAGTGTCGGCCTGCAGGGCGAAGCTGATGCCGCCAGCATCGGCAATCTCCGTAGCAGTGTCGTGCGCCTCAGAGAGCGTACGCGAGCACACCACGACGCTGGCGCCCGCGTCGGCCATCCCCTTGGCGATGGCGCGGCCAAGTCCGCGACCCGAGCCGGTGATGACGGCCACTTTGCCGGTGAGATCGAACAGATTGCTCATGTGGTGGCGCTCCTCGAGATGCATTCGTACAGAAAGTGATGAGAAGAATGATGGTAGGGAACTTCAGCTCGTGTGTCCATTGTGCACCGATCACTAACCGGCGGGTGCCCGTGGAACCCGCGTGATGCAGCAGAATCGGGGGATGACATCTGACCTCTTCTCACTCGCAGGAAAAACGGCACTCGTCACCGGAGGCAGCCGCGGCATCGGCGCGATGATTGCCCGTGGGCTGCTCGATGCTGGGGCCTCGGTGATCATCAGTTCACGCAAGGCCCAGGAATTGATGGCCGCGCAGGTCGAACTCGCAGAACATGGTGAGGTGCACGCCATCCCCGCCGATGTCAGCACGGTCGAGGGTTGCCGCACGTTGGCAGCACAGGTGGTCGAGCACTTTCCGGTGTTGAACATCCTCGTCAACAACGCTGGTGCAACCTGGGGCATGCCGCTCGAGGACTTCACCGAAGCAGCATGGGACAAGGTGATGGACACCAACGTGAAGTCCCTGTTCTTCCTCACTCAGACCTTGCTTGCGAACCTGCGTGCCGGCGCGACCGCCGATGATCCGGCACGTGTGATCAACATCGGCTCCATCGACGGGCTGCACGTGAATCCCATGGATACGTACTCGTACGCAGCAAGCAAGGCGGGCGTGCATCACCTCACCCGTGCGCTCGCGCGCAAGCTCGGGCCACAGCACATCACGGTCAACGCGATCGCGCCCGGACCGTTCGAAAGCAAGATGATGGCTGCGACCCTGCAGACCTTCGGCGACTCCATCGCCCGCTCAGCGCCTCTCGGACGCATTGGCCGCCCCGACGATATGGCAGGCGTTGCCGTGTACCTCGCCAGCCGCGCCGGTGCGTATGTGACCGGTGCCGTGATCCCGGTTGATGGTGGCATCGCAACAACGTCGTAGCGCCGATAGGATTTTCAGACCTTGTTTGAGGCCGTCCGCCTCAACTCGGCCCCACCTCCATGACGCACCAGCACCCCGATCTCGCCGATGAGCAGGCCTACATCGATCACGCGTATCAGTGCCTCGAAACGAGCCGCACCGATGCGTGGAAACTGCGCAACATCCACGAGGGCACCCTCGGGGGCACCGTGCAGGCGCGCTATGAGCGCGATGTCTTCGACGAGACGCTGGTCAACCGCTTGACGCAACTCGATCTCGGTGACGCCGCGCTCGTATTCGGCCGTATCGATCGGGTCGGGGCGGTTTCTCCCAGCGATGATTCCAAAGCCGTAGACACGTCCGACTCTGTTCAGGTCGAAAGCTTTCACATCGGTCGTCTCGCCGTCGCCGACGACAACCGCGAGCCCGTGGTGGTCGACTGGCGAGCCCCGGTGGCCGAGCCCTTCTACCGGGCGACCGGCCGCGAGCCGATGGGCCTCGCCCGTCGGCGTCACTTCGCTGTGCAGGGCCGCAATCTGCTCGGCATCGAGGACGAACTCTTCGGCGATGGTCATCTGGGCGTAGGGCAAGAAGACGATGTCGATGCCAAGCCCGGTGCCGGATTGCGTGGATACAGCACGTTGCTTGCGGTGCTCGAGCGTGGTCGCACCGGCCAGTTGGGCGACATTGTTGCCACCATCCAGGGCGAGCAGGACGAGATCATCCGCTCGCCCCAGGCCGGCGTGTTGGTGGTGCAGGGTGGTCCCGGCACCGGCAAGACCGTGGTGGCGTTGCATCGTGCCGCATACCTGCTTTACACGTTCCGCTTCCCGCTCGAAGATCAGGGCGTTTTGGTGATCGGGCCGAACCGAGTGTTCCTGCGCTACATCGAGCGCGTGCTGCCATCGCTCGGCGAAGCTGGTGTTGAGCAGGTGGTGCTCGCCGATCTCGTGCACGACGTCACCTGGGGCGGTCACGATGCGCCGCTCGCTGCGCGCACCAAGGGCGACCTGCGGATGTCGTTGGTGATCGACAAGGCCGTCACCGATCGCGAGCGTCCATTGCGCGAGGACGTGGTCGTTGGTTTCCGCACCGGATACCTACGCCTCCGTGCGCAGGAATCCATTCGCATCGTGCGTGCCGCGCAGCGTCGCTTCCGTCGTCACAACGCGGCACGGCGTTGGGTCGAAGGCGAAGTATGGGCGTCGATGGCAGCCACGTGGCGCGATAGCGATCTCACACCCGCGCAGGCCAAAGAAGGCATCCGCCATCTGCCCGAGATTCGCCTGGCGCTCGAACGCATGTGGCCCGTGCTCACGCCTGCCGAACTGCTGCACGATCTCTACGGGTCGAAGGCGTTGCTCAAGCTCGCCGCTGAGAAGCATCTCAGCGAAGCCGAGTACCTGTCGCTCTACCGCCCGCGTGTCGAGGACATCGAATCGGTTCGCTGGAGCGACTCCGATATCGCCCTGCTCGACGAAGCACGCAGTTACCTTGGCTCGCGGCCCGTGAAGAACGGTGCTCCCGAGGAAGCAGATGAGATCCGTACCTACGGGCACATCGTCATCGACGAGGTGCAGGACCTCACGCCGATGCAGTTGCGCATGGCGTCGCGGCGTTCGCTCAATGGTTCCATGACCGTGGTTGGCGACATTGCCCAGGCCACCGGTCCGCTGGCGCCGAACAGTTGGGACGATGTCGTCAAGCACCTGCCCGACCGCAAAGGCAGCCGCATCATCGGGCTCAGCGTCGGCTACCGCATTCCGGCCCAGATCATGGATGTCGCGAACCGGGTGATGAAGGCCGCAACACCGTCGCTTCGCCCGCCTACGGCCGTTCGCCAGGGCGAGGACTTCCCCGATTACGTCGAGGTGGCGTCAGCCGATGCGCTTGGTGCGGCCGTTGCTGTCGAGACGGCACGGCTCGTGAGCGAGATCGTCGACGGCAACATTGCCGTGGTCGCTCCTGACCCGATGGTGGAAATGATCTCGGCCGCGCTCACCGCTGCCAGCATCAAGCACGGCCGCGCGACGCGCACCGCGCTCGAAACCGGTGTCACCGTGGTGCCGGTGAGCGTGGTCAAGGGCCTCGAACTCGACGGTGTGGTGGTAGTAGAACCCGCAGCGATCGTGGCTGACGAGATGCAGGGTCTACGCGCATTGTATGTAGCGCTTACTCGCAGCACGCGCCGGCTCAGCATCGTGCATGCACAACCGCTGCCCGCTGCCATGCTCGCCGACGACTGATTCTGCTGGCGCACCCGGACTGTGGCTCGTCTGTTATCCGTTCCTTGTTTCCCGTGAATGCTGAGCGCACCTCTACGGTGCGCTCAGCATTCACGAAGCGAGTCGAGGCGGCTCGATCAGCTGTGACCGTGGTGGCAGGATGGAGCTGCGGTCGTTCAGCTGCGGTAGCTGTTCGTGAGCGTCGTGAGATTTCGGAAGCATTTGTCTGCGTCGGCTGGCCGGTTGAACTTGCGCCCCTTTTCGCACAGATCAACGGCGAAGTCGAACGTCTTGACGAGGTCGGGATTCCTTGCGGCGATCTCGGGTCGCGCGGCATTCCACAGGTTCGTGATCGCGTGCATCTGATCGTTCTTGTCACCCTGCGCACCGATGATGTTCGAGAGTTTGCCAGCCTCGATCACGAGTCGTGGCAACAACTCCGCAGCCGTGCCCGTCGGCAGGGTGGTGGTGCTGGCTACCACGGGTGCCTCAGTGATGGAGGAATCGATGGTGGTCTTCGCGCACCCGGAGATGCCGGCCACGAAGAGCGGCAGAGCAATGACCAGAATGCGGGTGCGAATCACGGCATCCAACCTAGGCAGTGACGAGGATGCGCGCGCTTGCGAAGGCCCCGACACCGACGTGACTTCCGTCGAGCTCAACCGTCATTGCGCCATCGGTGGAGGTTGCCGTGACCGTGCCGCTGCGGCCCGGGAGCAGCGAGACGCTCTCGAGGAAATCGAGCAGACCTGGTGTGAACTCCAGTTCCTCGGGGATTCGGCTGACAGTGAAACCTTCGCCTACCGACAGATCAACTAGGCGACGCGAATCGGGGGCCTCGTACTCGCTGCCGGGGATGGGGTTACCGTGCGGGCATGTAGTGGGGCTGCCGAGCAGGCGATCCATCGCGACCTCCACGTTCGCGCTGATGACGTGCTCCCACCGTCCGGCTTCGTGATGTGCCTCGGCCCACGACAAGCCGAGGATGTCGGTGAGGAAACGTTCGGCGAGACGGTGCCGGCGCACCACCTGTTGCGCAAGCGTGGTACCAGCGGAGGTGAGCCGGATGCTGGTGCCGGTGAACGTGATGAGCTCTTCGGACTCGAGCCGGCGGATCATTTCGGACACGGCGGGACGGCTGACATGCAGACGCTCGACGATGCGCGCCTGGATGACTTCGACATCGTCTTCTTGTAGCTCGAAAATGCACTCGCAGTATTCCTCGAACGCTGGATGATGCTCACCGGAGCTTGCCATAGCATGAGCCTACCGCCGTGCCCTTGGCGCCGGTCCGCGTGCGCCCATCCTGACGCCGCCGCGACGTGTTTCGTTTCATCGCATTCCCGAACACCCGCCGACCGGCGAGATGCGAAGGTCATCAACCAAAGCCAGAACCCAAGATGGCGGTGAGCTCGTTGTACTGACCGTGTACCGATCGCGCCGCTGCGGCCGTGACGCCGTCGATCACCTTGCTCATTCCGGTAGGCGACCACTCCCACAACTCGAAGGCACCGTCTGCCGCAACCGCGGGCGACCGGCTGTTCACGAGCAACCGATGCCCGGGCAGCCAGCCGATCGGGTCGGAGATGTGATCGCCCTCTGGTGAGTTTGCCACCACTGCGGTGGTGGTGGAGTCACCAAGGAGCAACCGCGCCGACGAGTTGACCGTTGAGTACGACTGCGTCCAGGCGACGTCGCCCTCGTCGACCGGGCTCACCGTGAGCTGGGTGGGTGTGGTATCGGGCAGCTCGGCGAGGGTCAACAGCGTTGAGTTCGCGAAGGTATACCGGTGCAGATGCGAACTACCGTCGGCGTGCTGGTGCACGAACACAAGCGAGTCACCGGTCATGTCGAACGCGACCTCGGTGGCCGTGGTGCCGGCTTCGAGCGTTCCGATGCGCTGAGCGTTGGCGCCTCGGTTCGACGCGACGAAAACGCCAGGGCCTTGGCCATCGCGTCCGATGCCAGCCACAGCGATGTGTTTGCCCGCCGGATGATACGCGGCGCTGGTGATGTTGTCGGCGAAGGACACGTCGATGCGATTCGTCGAGTCGTGTGCATCGCGCCAGATCAGCTGACCGGTGGCCGCTTTCGGGGCGATGAGGGCTTTGCCCGTGGGAGATGACCACCGTAGGTTGATGTTGTTTGCGAAGTAACCGGTAGAGGCGAAGCTGCCATCGGCGCGCAGCATGGTGTCGGGTCCAACGAGTAGCTCGTCGCCATTCGGGCTCCAGCGCAACCATGTGGGCGACAGGCCCTGCAGATCTGCGAGGCACTGCAGCGTGCCATCAGCGGCGACCCCGTAGAGCCGACTGGCTATGACGAAGGTGATCTGCCCGGCGGCCGAGGGTGGCGCAAGCACGCATGGTCCGTTGCTGGGCACGTCTGCGAGGGTGAAGCGAGCTGCGTTGGCAATCTCGGATGTGGCCACGGACGTGCCCGAACCCGTGTCAGGTGTCGACGCCTGCGGAGAGCTGGTCGTGGACGAGCTTGCCGGTGCTGGAGAAAGCGAAGGTAGAGGCGATGACGTTCGTGGACTCGAGGCACAGGCACTGAGAAGCACGAACGCGGCACACATGGCGAGACGCCGGCGTTTCATGGTTGCGACCTTACGCGCATCTGGGGGGGCGGCGTGTCGAAGTCGCTCGGCCTGACGGACGCTCGATCTGGTTCGTAGAGTGGTGCGATGCGCTACGTGAAGCTTGGTTCCACCGGTCTCGATGTGTCGAAGGTCTGCCTCGGTTGTATGAGCTACGGCGTGTCTGAACGCGGCGCGCACGAGTGGACGCTGGGCGAGGAAGAGAGTCGAGTGTTCATCCGCCGCGCGATCGAGGCGGGGATCAACTTCTTCGACACAGCGAACGTGTACTCCGATGGCACGAGCGAAGAGATCGTCGGGCGTGCGCTCAACGATTTCGCGACGCGCGAAGAGATTGTGTTGGCCACCAAGGTGTGTGGCTCGATGCGGCGCGGCCCGAACGGCAGTGGCCTGTCGCGCAAGGAGATCATGTTCGAGATCGACCAGAGCCTGCGCCGTCTGGGCACGGACTACGTCGACCTCTTCCAGATCCATCGATGGGATCCGCGCACGCCGATTGAGGAGACGATGGAGGCGCTGCACGATGTCGTCAAGGCCGGTAAGGCGCTGTACATCGGTGCGTCGTCGATGTGGGCGTGGCAGTTCGCAGCGGCGCAGTACGCCGCCGAGCGAAACGGGTGGACGAAGTTCGTCACGATGCAGAACCACTACAACCTCGTGTATCGCGAAGAGGAGCGCGAGATGCTGCCGCTCTGTGTCGATCAGGGTGTTGGCGTGATTCCGTGGAGCCCGCTCGCCCGCGGATTACTGACGCGTGATCTCGCGGAGAGCACCAGCCGCAAGGAGACCGATGAGTTCGGCAAGACGCTGTATCCCGGTGCGAATTCCGTAGTCATCGAGCGCGTCGCCGAGATCGCGGCGCAGCGCGGCGTCTCGCGCGCCCAGGTCGCGCTCGCTTGGGTCGCCAAGCATCCGGCTGTCAGTGCGCCCATCGTCGGCGCGACCAAGCCGCACCACCTCGACGACGCCATTGCCTCCATCGACATCACGCTCACGGCCGATGAGATCAGCGCGCTCGAGGCGCCGTACACCCCGCAGGCCGTCTCCGGTTTCTGACGCGGGTTCGCTACCGACGCCAACTGTTCGGCCTGACTTCATCTCTGCGTCGGGCTGCGCTCACCAGCGCGCAACCGGCATCGTGTCTCATGGCGAGAGTGACAACCACGTCGCTCATCATCGAAGACGATCCGACCGATATCGTTCGTCAGCCCCTGAGGGTGCCGACTGCGATCTTCGATCTCGATCGCACGATCCTGCCGGGTTCGAGCCTGCCCATCGTCGCAGCAGTGCTCCGCCGAGGCGGACTGCTGCCACGCCGTGTCGTGTGTGGGGCGATGATTCGCAACGCCGTCTTCCAACGGCGTGGACACACCGGTTCCACGGTGGGTGGTCTTGCCTCGGGTGTGCTCGGGCTGATCGAGGGCTGGGACGTCGACATGCTCCGTCCACTCCTCGAAGAAGCCCAGCGCGAGCTCGTGTTCGCCAGCAGACCCGAGCTCTGTCGACAAATTGAGCGTCACCGTGATGCAGGCGATCACTGTGTTGTCCTGACCGCAAGCCCTGTGGAGATTGCCGAGTTGGTGGCCGCCGGTCTCGGTGCGCACCAAGGAGTTGGTACACGATCGGAGATCATTGATGGTCGCTACACCGGTCGCCTTGCGGGCACCGTCTGCTACGGCCCGCGCAAGCTCGATTGTCTCGCCGCCGAACACGTGCTTCCCCTGTGGAGCGAGTCCACGGCGTATTCCGATGCTGCGTCTGATCTGCCGCTGTTGAAAGCCGTCGGCCGCCCGATCGTGGTCACCCCTGATCGCGAGCTTCGTCTGGTTGCGGCAACGCTGGGCTGGCCGACGTTGGAGGTCGCCCGTAGGCGTCAGCGCTGACGGAGCATGTTCGAATAGTCCGGGGGTCTGTTGAAAAAACATGTCACAGGTGGGGAATCCACCAGACCCCCCCTGCCGTGAGGGGCCTGCCTACCCGCGGCGCTTACGTAACTGTGTAAGCCATTCGTCGGACTTTCGCAATCGGCGCTCCAACTGATCAGTAGTCGCGCTCGAAACAGCCGTCACGTTCGCGAGCCGATTCATCTCGCCGTTGACCCGGCCGTGGCTCCAGCCGGTGATGTCGACCAGACGTTTGGCGAGCACTGCGTTTCGCTCGCGGAGTTCGTCTTTGATCTCGAACACGCTGCGGCCGGCATCGGGGCCCCATCCGGCGTCGGTGGGTATGTCGGCGAGGTCGAGGTGCAGCAATGGATCGTCGTCGAAGTGGGGCTCAGGGAGTTCTGGTTCGTCGACACCCAACTCGAACGGGATGGCGATGCCCGATGGTGTCATCGCGTGGATCTGCATGCCCGTGGCCACGGCCGAGAGCACGCTGAAGAGCGAGAGCTGTTCGGGCGCGAACTCCTGGGGCACCTCGTCGAATGGAGCGTCCTTTTCTGGGTCGCCGGAGTCGAGCAACTCGTCGCCGATCTCGAAGCGACGCAGCACATGCCGGCGCGACTCCATGATCTGAAACGCGTGCGATCGCAAGCGCGGGTCGTCGGGCAGGTACACGAAGGCCTTTTGCGAGGGGAGGCCGGTCTGCCAGCGGACGAATCGACCAACGGCCTGGCGAAAGAACAACTCGGTGGATACGGTGCTGGCGTACACGCCCACGCGCAGCCGGGGGATGTCGACGCCTTCGGACACCATCCGCACAGACACGAGCCATGGTGCATCAGAGCGCGCGAACTCGGAGATCTTCTTCGACGCGCCAGGATCGTCGCTCACGACCACATCGGCCGGTGTACCGAGGCGAACTCGGATCAGGCGGGCGATCGCGTGCGCGTGTTCTTGGTCCATCGCCATCACCAGGCCGCCGGCCGTTGGCTGATCGTCGCGCAGATACATCAACCGCTCGTGTGCCTGCTCGAGTACGTGGGGCAGCCACTCACCCTCGAGGCTGAGCGCGGCGCGCAGGCGCTGGCTCATGCCGTCGCGATCGAGTTCATCCTGGAACGATGCCGACAGCACCGCACCATCGGGTGCGCTCCATTCCATGTTGCCGTCGACGCGTGGGAAGTACACCGGGCGAACGACGCCGCCGTCGCGCAACGCATCGCCGTAGCCGTATTCGTAGTTGGCGAACGCCTGCCCGTCGTCGTAGCGCACGAAGGGGATAGATGCGGTGTCGCTGCGGAACGGTGTGCCCGACAGGCAGAGCCGGCGGTGGGCCGTGGAGAACGCGAGTCGCACGGCGTCACCCCAGGCCTTCTCGTCGCCGGCGTGGTGCAGTTCGTCGAGGATCACAAAGGCATCGTGGGCGACCCCCTTCAAGACATTCGCAGTGTCGCCGGTTGCCACCTGCTGGAAGGTGGTGACGATGCCGTGCACGTCCTTGGCCACGCCGCCGCCGGGAGTCCAGTCGGGGTCCAGCTGCAGTCCGAGTCGATGCGCCGCCAGGCTCCACTGAACCTTCAGGTGACTGGTGGGCGCCACCACCACGAGGCGTCGTCGTTGCTGCGCGAGCGCCCATCGAGCGCACGTGAGGGCGAAGGTGGTTTTGCCGGCGCCCGGCGTGGCGACGGCCAGAAAGTTGGCGTCGTCGTCGTTCAGTGCGGTGAATGTATCGAACGCTGCCCGTTGCCAAGGCCGGAGTCGGACGGCAGTCATCGGTGTGCGCAGAGGGCAATCATGGAGTTCGCGATTCTGTCGGCAACCGGCGAGAGACACAACGCAGCAGCCGAAGAGACCGCTGACCACGGCTGATGTGACAGGGTTGGCACATGTCGATGGTGAGCGCCGACCTGATCGAACGGTTCCAGCGCGACGGATTCGTCGTGGTGCCCGATCTACTCGCCCCCGACGAACTCGAGCGCGATGGTGCCGAAGTCGATGCCGCCGTTGCGGAACGCAAGTCGCACGACACCAGAAGTGTGGCGGAGAAGTCGCGCTACGAGCAGAGCTTCATCCAGTGCATCAATCTGTGGGAGGACCATCCGGGCGTTCGCCAGCTCACCTTCAACACTCGTATCGCGCAAGCCGCCGCTGAGTTGTTGGATGCAACTGCCGTGCGACTCTGGCATGACCAGGCGTTGTACAAAGAAGCTGGCGGTCGTGCCACCGACTGCCATCAGGATCAGCCGTATTGGCCAATTGCGGAAACGAACACCATCACTGCGTGGATCCCGCTCGATGGCAGCACAGTGAACACCGGGGCCATGGCCTATGTGCCCGGCTCGCACCGCGCCGGGCTACAGCAGTACGTGCACATCTTCGGTCATGAGGACCCGTCGAATCTGCTCGATCATCCTGCGCTCGCGGGCGCGGAACCCGTCACTGTCGAAGTCGTGGCGGGCAGCGTGGCGTTCCATCACGGGCTCACCGTGCATCTCGCCCACGGCAACGCATCGCAGCGCACGCGGCGGGTGCACACGATGATCTACTTCGCCGACGGCACCACCCGCGGCAGCGCACGTTGGCACGACTCGGTCGACCGCGCTGGTATCGGTATCGGCGTTGGCCAGGTGATCGCTAGCGACCTGACCCCCATCGTGTGGCCACGCGAACCCGAGGCGCCGATTGTCGAACCACCCCCACCGGCGGACCTTGCCGCAATCTTCCCCGAGATGCGTGGTGCCATGCCGTCACCTCCCGTCGCTGAAATCTGATCGCGCTCGGCCATCCGCCCCGCCGGACGGCGTTGTTGCACCCCTTCGATAGGGTTGCGCCATGGCCGATCACGAGGTGTTGCAGCAGTTTTCGCCTGCGGTGCGCGCGTGGTTCGCCACCTCGTTCCCCGAGCCCACACCGCCGCAGGTGCAGGGTTGGCCGGCCATCACGTCGGGTCAACACACGCTGATCTGCGCCCCCACGGGCAGCGGCAAGACCCTCGCCGCGTTCTTGTCGTCCATCAACTCGTTGGTCACCACGCCGCTGCCCGACAAGGCCGCACGCACGCGAGTGCTCTACATCTCGCCGCTTCGCGCGCTTGCGTTCGATGTCGAAAAGAACCTGCGCGCGCCGCTCATGGGCATCCAACTCGCGGCCGAGCGCCTTGGTGAACCATTCGTGCAACCCGTGGTGGCTATGCGCACGGGTGACACCAGCGCAAAGGATCGTCAGGCGCTCATCCGTCGCCCGCCCGATCTGCTCATCACCACACCCGAGAGCCTGTATCTCATGCTCACGTCGTCGGCCGCCGCCACGCTCACCGGTGTCGACACGGTGATCATCGACGAGATCCATGCGCTGGCCCCAACCAAACGTGGCGCGCACCTCATGCTGTCGCTCGAACGCCTCGAAGAGATCACGCTGCGCTCACCGCAACGCATTGGCCTGTCGGCCACGCAGCGACCCCTCGAAGAAGTTGCGCGTTTCCTGGGTGGGTTCAGCGAGCCGGGCAGGCAACGGCCGGTGGCCATCATCGATTCGGGTATTCGTAAACCGCTACAGGTCGAGGTCGTGGTGCCGCTCGAGGACATGGGCGTGGTCGGCCAGGTCGTCACGCCAGGTCCCGGCGAGATGCGCTCGGGGCCGGCGGCTTCGGCACTCAGCCCGCAGCGCAACAGCATCTGGCCGAGCATCTACCCGCGCATTCTCGAACTCGTGCTCGAACATCGCAGCACCATCATCTTCTGCAACGCGCGCCGTCAGGCCGAGCGGCTCGCGGCGCGGCTCAACGAAGCCGCCGAAACCGCTGGTATCGGGGTGGATCCCGACACTGGGCTCCTGCGCGAAGAACTGGTCAAGGCCCACCACGGGTCCCTCGCCCGCGAACAGCGCGTGGTCATCGAGGACCAACTCAAGCGCGGCGTGCTGCGCGCCATCGTCGCCACGAGCAGCCTCGAACTGGGCATCGACATGGGCGCGGTTGATCTCGTGATCCAGGTCGAGTCTCCCGGCTCGGTGAGTCGCGGTCTGCAGCGCATCGGCCGTGCAGGTCACCAGGTGGGCGAACCGAGCCGGGGCAAGGTGTTCCCCAAACATCGTGGCGATCTGCTCGAGGCTGCGGTGGTCACCCAACGCATGGTGAGCGGTCAGATCGAGGCAACGCACTACCTGCGCAACCCGCTCGATGTGCTCGCCCAACAGATCGTCGCGCACACGGCGGCGTCGGGTCTCGAGGTGCCGGTGGCATCGGTGCGCGCGCTGGTGCGACGCTGCGCGAACTTCGCCGATATCTCCGACGAACTGCTCGACAACACGCTCGATCTGCTCGCTGGTCGATACCCCAGTGACGAGTTCGGCGAGTTGCGCCCTCGCATCGTGTGGGATCGCATCAACAACACCGTGCGAGCGCGCGACGGCAGCAAGCGACTCGCGGTCACCAGCGGCGGCACCATTCCCGATCGCGGTCTGTTCGGCGTGTTCCTGCCTGATGGCACACGCGTCGGCGAGCTTGATGAGGAAATGGTCTACGAATCACGTCCCGGCGAGACCTTCATCCTCGGTGCCTCCACGTGGCGTATCGAAGACATCACCTTCGAGCGTGTCACCGTCACTCCGGCGCCGGGCCAGCCGGGCAAGATGCCGTTCTGGCACGGCGATCGGCCGGGGCGTCCGCTCGAGTTGGGTCGTGCGCTCGGCGCCTTTCAGCGCGAGATCCGCGCCATGTCTGAGCCCGATGCGATGCAGCGTCTGCGCACTGAGTTCGCGCTCGACGAGTTCGCGGCGAACAACGTCGTGCTGTATTTGGGCGAACAGGCCGAGGCCACCGGTGTAGTGCCCGACGATCGCACGGTGGTCATTGAACGCTTCCGCGACGAGATCGGCGACTGGCGAGTCTGCATTCTCAGCCCATTCGGTACGCCCGTGCATGCGCCGTGGGCAATGGCCATCGAGCGCCGGCTCATCGACCGGTTCGACATGGCCATCGAAACGATGTGGGGCGACGACGGCATCGTCATCCGTCTGCCAGAAGCCGTCGATCAGGTGCCGCTCGACGAGTTGCTCATTGATCCCGAGGAGATCGACGAACTGCTGATGGCCACGTTGCCGCAGACGTCGTTGTTCTCGGCACGATTTCGCGAGTGCGCTGCGCGGGCGCTGTTGCTGCCCCGGCGTCGTCCCGATCGGCGCACACCGCTGTGGCAACAGCGCCAACGTGCGGCCGATCTACTGGCCGTTGCCGCGAAGTACCCCAGCTTTCCGATCTTGCTCGAGACCAGCCGCGAATGCCTACAAGACGTTTTCGACGTTCCCGCGCTGCGCGAAGTGTTGGGTCAACTCCGCAGCCGAGCGATCCGGGTGGTCAGCGTCGAGACCGCCAAGGCGTCGCCCTTTGCGCAGAGCCTGCTGTTCAACTGGATTGCCGCATACATGTACGAGGGCGATGCCCCCTTGGCCGAGCGCCGGGCCGCGGCACTTGCTCTCGATCGCGATCTCCTGCGCGATCTGTTGGGTGCCGAGGAATTGCGCGAGCTGCTCGATGCCGGTGTGCTCGCCGATCTCGAACTCGAACTGCAGTGCCTCGCCGACGGCCGTAGGGCGCGTTCCGCCGACGAACTGCACGATGTCCTGCGTCGCATCGGCGATCTCGCGATGACCGATATCGACCTACGTTGCGAAGCGCCGTCGGCTGAATGGCTGGCCACGTTGCTGGCCGAGCGGCGCGCCATCATGGTGCGCGTCGCCGACGAAGATCGCTACATCGCAGCCGATGATGCTGCGCGATATCGCGATGCCCTCGGCTGTTCATTGCCGATGGGCCTGCCCATGGCGTTCACCGATCCCGTGGCCCGCCCGCTCGAGGAACTTCTGCGTCGCTACGCGCGCACGCACGGCCCCTTCGTTGCGCTCGACGCGTCACGGCGTTTCGGGTTGCCCATCGAGCGTGTCGCTGGCGCTCTGTCGGCACTCGAAACCGAGGAGCGACTCGTGCTCGGCGAGTTCCGCCCCGATGGTGTCGTGCGCGAATGGTGCGATGTCGATGTGCTCCGTCAGCTACGCCGCAGGTCGCTCGCGTCGCTGCGGCGCGAGGTCGAGCCGGTGGAACCCGAGGCGCTCGCCCGGTTCCTCACGGCGTGGCATGGCATCCCCAGCGACCGTCGAGGCCCCGACGCCCTCGTTGAGACGCTCGGTCTGTTGCAGGGTGCCGCATTGGTTGCATCCACGCTCGAATCCGAGATCCTGCCGCTGCGGGTGCGCGGCTATCGCCCACCCGATCTCGACGAACTCTGCACGAGCGGCGAGGTCGTCTGGCTCGGCGCCGGCGCCATCGGCGCGGGTGATGGTCGTATTCGGCTCTACTTCGCGGATCAGCTCGCGTTGCTCACTGCCGGTCTCGAACCAGCTTTGCCGCCCGACGGCGCGCTCCATCACGCGATTCGCGCATTGCTCGCCGAGCGTGGTGCCGTCTTCTGGAGCCAGCTCCGCGCCGCCGATGCTGTGGCCACCGACACCGAGCTACTTGCTGCGCTGTGGGATCTCGTGTGGGCGGGTGAAGTCACCAACGATTCGTTGGCTCCGTTACGCGCGGTGATCGCAGGTGCGGGCGCCGGGCCGAAACGTTCGGCGGCCGCCTCGTCGCGTCAGCGTTTGCGCCCACGACCAGGGCGCCTCAGCCGGCTCGGACCACCGGCAGGTGCCGGCCGGTGGAGCCTGGTCGCGCCACTGCTGATGCCGCGACCCACAGCCACGGCATCAGCTCACGCCACCGCATTGCAGCTCCTCGAACGCCACGGAGTGCTCACGCGCGAGGCCGTTGCCTCCGAAGGCGTCGTTGGTGGTTTCAGTGCGGTGTATGGCGTGCTCAAAGTGCTCGAAGAACGAGGCGTTACCCGGCGCGGCTACTTCGTGAGCGGACTCGGCGCCGCTCAATTCAGCCTGCCCGGTGCGGTTGATCGCCTCCGTGCCGTTCGCGAGGGCACCGATGCGTTGCATCCCGAACGAGGCCCCGAACCGTTGGTGCTCGCCGCCACCGATCCAGCGCAACCCTACGGCGGCACGCTTCCGTGGCCGCCCAGCGAGGGCCGACCCGCTCGCGCTGCGGGCGCGCTCGTGGTGCTGGCCGCCGGGCATCCGCTGGCGTGGTTCGATCGGCGCAGCCATCATCTGTTGCTGTTCCCAGCCGCGGCGTCCATCACCGGTTGGGCCGATGCACTGGCAGCGTTGGTGAAGGACGGCCGAACGCGCAGCGTCGAGGTTCGCAAGCTCAACGGTGCTCTTGCGCCAGCGGCTGGCGCCGCCGTCGACGAACTGAAACGGGTGGGCTTCGTCGAGGGTTATCGCGGTCTCGTACTCCGTCCTTGACGAGGCGCGGTCTCCGCTGTCGTTGCCAAATTCGATTGCGAAGTGTCGCGACGGCGGCTCAGATGGCGGCGTGAAGAACTACGAACCGGCAATGAGCTTCGATGCCGAAAATGCGGCGGTCTACGACGTCGTCTCCATTCGCGGTGATGAAGACGATGCAACTTCGTTGCTGACTGCGCTCGCCGGAGATGGGGCCGCGCTCGAACTCGCCATCGGCACAGGTCGCATTGCGCTGCCGCTCGTGGTACGCGGCGTGCGTGTCGAAGGCATCGACATCTCGCCGGATATGGTCGCTCAGCTACGCGCCAAACCGGGCGGTGCCGAGATCCCGGTCACGTTCGGCGACTTTGCCGACGTCGCGGTTGTCGGCTCGTACCGACTGATCTATGTGGTCTACAACACGCTGTTCAACCTGTTGACCCAAAACGATCAGGTCCGCTGTTTCGAAAACGTCGCCGCACATCTCGAAGACGGTGGCTCGTTCGTGGTCGAGGCGTTCGTCCCGAGCTACCTGCATCGGTTGCGCGACAACCAGTACGTCGATGCCGAAGCAGTGGGCGTGCGGTCGGTACGTCTCGACGTCGGCCGCCACGATCCGGTGACACAGACCCTCGACGAGAGCCACGTCACGCTGTCGGCCACAGGCATCACCGTCAACCCGATCGTGTGCCGCTATGCGTGGCCCGCGGAGCTCGATCTGATGGCCCGCATCGCCGGGCTCACCCTGCAGCAGCGCTGGGGTGGATGGAACAACGAGCCCTTCACCGCGGCGAGCCCACTCCACGTATCCGTCTACTCCCGCTGACCCGCTCCTGTCGCGAATTGGGTGAGCGACAGCACGTTGTCATCGGGATCCTTGAACCACGCGACCCGATCGCCACCGGGTGTGGTCCACACTCCGATGTCGTCCTGGGCCATTCCGGCGAATCGTTCGAGATTTACGCCGTGGTTGGCCAACGCGCGCACGCATTCGGCGATGTCGTCCACGACCCAGCCCACCACGGTGTAGGGGGCGGCCCGCATTTCGTTTACGAGTGTCACGCGCAATGGAGTTCCCTGCACGTCGAACACGCAAGCGTAGGGCGTCTGCTCGATGCATGAGAGCCCGATGTGCTCGACGAAGAACTCCCGCGATCGATCGAGGTCGGTGGTCGCGAGGAACGCAACGAGTTGGGCGTCGTGCAGCATCGGACCATTCTGTCGCTCGCGTCGGTTCTCCGCGGACACGCGCCCCCAAGCGAGTGTGTGGGTCAGCGTTCGGCGGGGCGGCCGACGGCGCGTAGGCCCGCCCAGGCCAGATCGCTGACTTGCCGAGCGAGCAGATCGGGGTCGAAGTCTGTGCCATTGTCGACGAGGCGGCGGCTGACGCCTTCGGACAGCCCGACTAGGCCGTGTGCCACCGTGCGTTGGTGCTCGGGGTCGATGTCGGCGGCAATGAGCGGCTTGATCGCCTCGGCCACCTGTGCGGTGACTTTGCGCACGGCGTCGTTGAATTCCTCGTCGCGTCGAGCACCACTGCCGAACAGCAGCAGGAAGGCGTCGTGGTCGTCGGCCACCCAGCGGAAGTACGCCTGAAAGCCCAACTCGGTCTGATGCTTGCCGCTGGTGGCGCCGGCCGTGGCCTTTGCAATTGCCGTGAGGAGACGCTCGCCAACCTCGTCGAGCAGTGCCAGATACAGATCGCGCTTGGAGTCGAAGTGCTGATACACGACGGGCTTGGTAACCCCGGCAGCCTCGGCGACATCGTTCATCGAGGCACCGTGATAACCCTGCCGGGCGAAGACGCCGAGTGCAACCTCGAGGAGTTGTTCGCGGCGGGCGGAGGCGGGAAGACGAATCGACATAGTTCTCACCACAGGGTAATCGCCGCGCACAGGCAAGTGGCTAGCGCGACCGCAGCGTACGCGGCTCGGCTACAACCCTCGTGAGATGTCGTCTTTCTCCGCGGCCTTCACGGCATAGCCCACCACGATGGCCGGGGCCAACAGGACGGAACCGATGATCATGCTGGTCGTGATCACGGTGACCTTACCCTGGGAGAAACTCGTGGTGAGGGCTACGAAGAACATCACGATGGCCACACCGAAGAGCGCATATCCGACCCGAGTGGCGATCTGGTTCCACTTGGCCACTGTGGCGCGACGAGCCCGAACAGGATCAGCGGCGTCGGGCTCGGTTGCGACCGGTTGGGTTGATGCCGGCTCGATCGGAGCAGGTTGTTGGTCGTCGGAAGCCATACAGTCTCCCCGCATGGTAGAGCGGAGCAAGCAATGACCGTGCATCTCACATTTCACAACTCGGTCGCGTTGGTCACGATCGATCGACCCGATCGCCGCAACGCTGTGGATCATGCAACCTTGCTTGCGCTCCGACAGGCACAGCTCGACGCCATGGCTGGCAACGCCCGTTGCCTGGTGCTTACCGGCGCACCTCCAGCCTTCTGTGCGGGTGCAGACCTCACGGGCGTCGAGAGTGGTGAATTCGTCACTGCGCTGGTAGCCGCCCTTCGAGGCTTCACCGAGTTGCCGATTCCCACGATTGCCGCCGTGGATGGGCCTGCCCTGGGAGCTGGGACACAACTGGTGATTGCGTGCGACCTTCGCGTAGCCACCGAGCGCAGTGTGTTCGGGATTCCCGCGGCCAAACTCGGACTCGTCGTCGACCACTGGACGGTCGAACGGCTCGCCCGTGAGATGGGTTGGTCCGTGGCGCGAGCGATGTTGATCGCCGCACAGACCTATCGCGCAGAGCAACTCGTTGCAGCCGGTGCGGTGCATCGCATCGGCGACCTTGACGCTGCACTTGCGTGGGCCAGCGAATTGGCCGGGCTCGCGCCGCTCACGATCTCGAGCCACAAGTTGGCGCTCGAACAATCAGCGCCCTCGCCTCAATACGACGAACTGTTCGAACAGGCTCGCGACGCTGCATGGTCGAGTCTCGACGCCGAAGAGGGCCGGCTGGCATTCCTCGAAAAGCGGCTCCCGAATTTTCAGGGGCGGTGAGCAAGCGACCTCGCGAAAGTGGCCAGTGCGATCAGATCGCAGCGGGCAGCATTCGGTTCACGTTCTCGAAGAAGAAGTAGAGCACCACCACGAATGGCACGACGCCAACGACGAAACCGAGCCACAACCGGCGAGTGCGCTTGGCCAACTGGTAGGCACCGAGCGCCGCGCCGACGAGAAGCACGCCCCAGCCGAGAACGTGTGGCCATGCCTTGCTGTCGGAGAACCAACCCTGATTGAAGGCATCGGTCGGGGTTGCGAAGCTCTCTGTTGCATCAGGTATCGAGGTCTCCGTTGGAGTACCTGCTCCAGCGCCGGCGATGCTGTTGCCAACTGTCGTATCGGGCGTATTGGGAAGGTTGCTCACCGGAACCACGCTGTCGGCGACACTGCTGCCATCTTCCAAAGTGCCACCAGTGGCCGAACCTCCGGGCAGGGTAGAGGGTGCGACTGTTTTGGGTTCTTGACCGTAGAACAGCTTGGCTTTGCCGACCTTGGATGACTTCGTGGGGTCGAGGTCAGCGTGCACGACGAGTCGGCGGCTGGCCGTTCCGATGGGCGTACACGTGACCAGCGTGAGTGTTGCCTTCTTCGGATTGGAATCGCTGATCACGTGATAATCGTTCTTGCCGACTTCCTCGCTGCCCGTGACCACATACACATACGAGCCGCCGAGAATCGTGGAGATCTTGATCTCGTCGCCCTTGTTCAGTTTGTCGAGCGAATAGAACGGTTGTCCGTATGTGGTGCGATGTCCGGCGATGGCTGAGTTGCCCAGCTGACCGGGGAAAGGTGTGTTGGGGAAGTGCCCGACACCCTTACGCAGGTCTTTCACGCTGACGCCGGCCACCACATACTTGTTGACCCCGATACTCGGAATACCGATGGTGGCGATGGCGTCGCCCGGGGCGATGTCTTGAGGGAACACCTGATCCTGTGCGGCGGGCAGTGTGGACGATGTGGTGCTGACCGAGGGATCGATCGTGTTGGTTGAGGCGATCGACGTCGTGCTCGCTTCGGTCGTGGTGGAGTCGAGCCCGGCCGCGGCGATTGCCTTGTTGAACTCTTTGCCCAACTGGTCCTGCGAGCGGGCCTCCTGAATTCCGGTACCCCACAGCTGGTATCCAACGAAGGCGAACATCAGCAGGCCAATGGTGATGAGCGTTCGGCCGATGTTGCCGACCACCCACCGCCAGTCGTGCGGCTCGGGTGGGCGATCCCAGCGGCTCGGCTTGCGCTCGGGACCCATGGACTCGAGACGTTGCAGGGCTCCGTTGCCCGACGGCGACGGAGAAGGCCCGGTTGCGTCGGATTGGGGCTGTTCGGCGTCGCTCACAGGGTGCGACGTTAGCGGTCAGAACGCCTGAACAATGGGCGCGCCGATAGGTGGCTGCGCTGCAACCTCGCTAGCGTGGCAGTGCCTCATGGATCACGTCGTGCACCTTTCCAACGCAGTTGCCGTCCTCGGCCAGTTCCCAGTTCTGGCCGGAGCGAACCTCACTGTGGACCGTGGCGAGATCGTGCTACTGCAGGGGCCCAACGGTGCAGGAAAGACCTCGTTGCTGCGGCTCTGCGCCGGGTTGCTTCCGCTTGCGAGAGGCGAGGCCACCGTCCTCGGGTGCGATCTGCGAACGAACCGAGAGTCGGTGCGCAGTCGGGTTGGCATGCTTGGTCACGCGAACGGGCTCTATGCCGATCTCACCGTGGCCGAGAACGTGCGCTTTTGGGGTGCCACGGTTCGCGCCAGCCGGTCCGAGGTCACCGCGGCATTGACGCGTATGGGGCTGGCTCAACGGCTCGGCGACGTCGTCGTCAGTCGCCTGTCGGCTGGTCAGAAGCGACGGACCGCGTTGGCATGTCTGATCGCCAGACGGGCTGAATTGTGGCTGCTCGACGAGCCTCATGCCGGTCTCGATGCTGCTGGCCGTGACGAACTCGATGCAACGCTGCGCGAGGCCACCAGCGCCGGCGCGACCATCGTCGTGGCCAGCCACGAGCTCGAACGCGCTGGAGCGTTGGCCACTCGGGTTGTCGAAGTTGTCGGTGGTCAGATCCGCGAGCTGTCGTCCGGACCCGAATCGTCCCGCCCCGAATCGACCGGACCCGAATCGACCGGACCCGAATCGGGGGAGGCGAACTGATGCTGCGCGTTGCCCGCCTACTCGCTGCCAAGGACTTGCGCATCGAGGCGCGTAGTCGGATCGTCACCAACCAGGTGCTGCCGTTTGCGGCGATCGTGATGGTGATGTTTGCGTTCGCGCTCAACAGCGACGCGGTGGTCAGCCGCGTCGCACCTGGCCTGGTGTGGTTGGCCACGTTGTTCAGCTTGCTCGTGTTGGTGCAGCGCGCGTTCGCGATCGAGTCGGCCGATGGTGCCACCGATGCCCTTCGTGCAGCCGGAGTGGATCCCGCCGGAATCTTTCTCGGCAAGGCAATGGCGCTTGCCGTGCAACTCGCCGTTCTCGAGATTGTGCTGCTGCTCAGCGCCGTCGTGCTCTATCGGGCGCAACTGCGCCTCAGTGGTGTGGTGCTCTTGGTCACTACCCTCGTTGCCGCGACCTGCGGCCTCGCACTGGTCGGTACGCTTTACGGAGGCCTTGCTGCCGGTGTTCGCGGACGAGAGACATTGCTCCCGCTCCTCTTGCTCCCGGTGGTGGCGCCCGTGCTGATTGGTGCCACCCGCGCAACGGAAGCTGCGCTCGGCACCGGCGGTGCAGCGGTAGCAGATGGTTGGCCCTGGGTGGGTTTACTCGCTGTCTTCGTTGCACTGTTCGGTGTGGGCGGCACGCTGGCATTCGGACCCCTGATCGAGGAATAACGATGGCAACCCCGAAAACCCAGATCACCGATTCCCCTGCCGAGTACAGCGACACCAAGCGCGCACCGCTCGGACGCGTGCGATCCACCGGCACGCCGTTTACCCGCACCATCGGTATCGCCACGATTGTCAGCATGGCCACCCTTGCCGTCTTCGGACTCGTGCTGTCGCCCGCCGACGTTCGTCAAGGTGACAGCGTGCGCATCCTCTACATCCACGTTGGCACGGTGTGGATTGCCTATGTGGCGTTCACTGTTACGGCAGTGTCGTCAGCGGCGTACTTGTGGAAGCGCACCCGGTCGCTCACTTGGGATCGTTTCGCCGGCGCCAGCGCCGAGATCGGCGTGTTGTTCATGGCCCTCACTCTGTTCGCAGGGTCGTTGTGGGGCCGGTTGTCATGGGGCAAGTTCTGGGTATGGGATGCGCGTGTCACCAGCACGGCATTCATGTTCATCACCTACATCGGCTATCTCGCGGTGCGTGGCCTCGGTGGCAGTCATCAACAACGCGCCAAGCGCTCGGCTGTGGTCGCCCTGCTGGCCGTGCTGCAGATTCCGCTGGTGCACTTCAGTGTCAAGCTCTGGCGGGGGCTGCATCAGGATTCCAGCGTTGCCGACCGCACGCACGTGACGCTGCAGGGTCTGATGTTGTTCTCGTTGTTCGTGTCGCTCATCGCGTTCTCGTTGTTGTACCTGTGGCTGCTCATCCACCGTCAGCGTGTGCTTGCGATGCAGGACGCGCTCGATGACAAGGGGCTCGATTATGCGTTGCAGCAGCGCCGTGACGAAGGTGATCTGTAAATGGAAGACATTGGTTTCATCCTCGCCGTCTACATCGCCACCTTCGGGTCGGTGACGGCACTTGCGCTCTTCATCCTCCGTCGTGGCCGCCGCCTCGCCGCGCAGCTCCCCGACGAGGACAAGCCGTGGATCTAACCCCTCGCCCGGCAACTCCGTCTACGGCTCCAAAGGTCCGCAACCGTCGCAAGATGCTGTCCATCGGCCTCCTTGTGGTTGTGCTCATCGCTGGTGGTCTGGTGATCACCAAGTTCCTCACCAGTTCGCTCGACTACTACTGCAATGTCGATGAGGTCGGTCACAAGACCGGGTGTGAGGCGGGTCGCCGGCTGCGCATTCAGGGCGTGGTCGACAAAGGATCCATCGCGAGCAACAACGGCGTGACCACCTTCGACATCAGCTTCAATCAGGTCACCGTGCCGGTGGTCTATGACTCGGGCGAGCCCGGCGGGCTGTTCCAGGAGTGCATTCCTGTGGTGGTTCACGGAGTGATGAAGGCCGGTGTGTTCGAGGGCGATGATGTCGAGGTCAAACACAGCAACGAGTACGACGCGAAGAACAAGAACCGAATCGCCAAGTCGACGGCGGAGGCAACCACGTGTTCGCAGTCGAAGTAGCGGCGAGCATCAACGGCACGCTTGGTCGTTCGATCCTGCTGATTGGTTTGGTCTGCGCCACGTTCGGCGCGCTCGCCACGGTGTACGGCATCGCAACGCACGACGAGCGATTGCTGCGCAGCACTCGGCGTTACGCCTGGGGCGTCGCCGCAGCCGGTGTGGGGGCGTTCGTGGTAATGGAGATCGCCCTGATCCAACGCGACTGGTCGCTGAAATACGTGCAGCAGGTTGGCTCGGCCGACACGCCCTTCCTTTTCAACGTCACCGCGATCTGGAGCGCGCTCGAAGGCAGCATTCTGCTGTGGCTGTTGATCCTCGTGGGGTATACCGCCGTCATCGCGCATCGCTTCCGCAAGCGCCTGAGCGACCCGCTCGTCGCGTGGGCGCTCGTGGTGATGTTCATCGTGTGCATGTTCTTCTTCGTGCTCACGCTTGGCCCCGCCAACGCGTTCAAGCCCGGCGCCGTGGGCGTCACCAGCGGCCCAGGCCCGAACCCGTTGCTACAGAACCACATCCTGGTGTTGTTCCACCCTCCCATCCTGTACCTCGGTTACGTGGGCATGACCGTGCCGTTCGCGTTTGCGATCGCCGCGCTCATCACCGGCCGCGTCGGTGAACGGTGGCTTACCGAGACCCGCCGGTTCGCGCTTTTTGCGTGGGGCTTTCTCACCATCGGCATCATCCTTGGTGGATGGTGGAGCTACGAGGTCCTCGGCTGGAGCGGTGTGTGGGGATGGGATCCCGTCGAGAACGCAAGCCTGTTGCCGTGGCTCACGGGTACGGCCTATATCCACTCAGTGCTGGTGCAGGAGCGCCGCGGCATGTTGCGCGTGTGGAACCTCACGCTCTTGGTGTCTACGTTCGCGCTCACGATCCTGGGCACGTTCCTCACTCGAAGCGGCGTCATCAAGAGTGTCCACGCCTTCAGCAACGGTTCCATCGGCCCTTACCTGCTGTCGTTCTTCGGACTCATCATGGTCGTGTCGCTCGGCTTGATCGCATGGCGCGGCGATCGTCTTCGATCACCGGGCGCGATCGACTCGCCGTTGTCGCGCGAAGGCGCGTTCTTGGCGAACAATGTGCTGTTCACCGTGTTCGCGTTCGTGGTGCTGCTCGGCACCGTGTTCCCGCTTATCGTCGAGGCACTGCAGAATCGCACGATCAAGGTCGGTGCTCCCTATTTTGAGCGTCTCTCGATTCCATTCGGGCTCACGCTGCTGTTTCTGATGGCGGTTGCCCCCGTGCTGCCGTGGCGCAAAGCGAGTCTCGAACTGCTCCGCGATCGCCTGTTCTGGCCGGCGTGGTGCGGCGCTCTTGCGATCATCGTGCCGCTGATGTTCGGTGCGCACGGTTTCGCTCCGCTGCTCGCATTCGGAATGGGTGGCTTCGCCGCCGGGGCGGCGTTTCGTCAACTCATCCTGGCCACACGGCGTCAGGGCTGGCGCGGTTTGGTAGGCCGTGCCAATGGCGGCATGATCGTGCACATCGGCGTCATCATCGTGGCCGTGGCCCTCGTTGCGTCCACGGCCTACACCCACTCGTCGCGTCTCGTGCTCGAGGTCGGCAAGCCGGCGAGCTACGGCGGCCACACGTTTGAACTCGTGGAGGTGCAGTCGTTCACCACGCCGCGCAGCAACGGCATCAAAGCGCCGATCCGTATCGATGGCGGCAAGACGTTCGCTCCCGCCATCACCAAGTTCACGAATTTCGGTACCAATATCCCCACACCGTCGGTGCGCAGTGGATTGCTCAACGACGTCTACCTCACCCTCGAATCCGGCGCAAAGGCCGGCGCCACGAGCGCGCCCATCAAGGTGTTCATCAAGCCGCTCATCATCTGGTTATGGATCGGCGGAGCCTTGATGGTGTTCGGCACGTTGCTGTCGGGTTTCCCCGGTCAGCGCCGCCGGCTGCCCACGCAGCCCACGTCGGCGCCCGTGCCGCTCGACGGCCCCGGCGATGGACCGCTCGATGGACCGCTCGATGGACCCGGCGATGAACCCGGCGATGGACCCGGCGCGGTATCTGCCAGGGAAACCATCGATGCTTGACTCCGCTGACGAGTCCGCACATCAACCAGCGGATCAGACCACGAGTGCCTCGCCGTCGCGTCGCGTCGCTCCATTCATTGTCCTTGCCGTCGCCGCGGTGGTGGCCGGCCTACTCTGGATACTCATCGGGGCCAAGACCGGTGAGTCGGACTCTGCTGATTCGCCGCTGCTCGGCCGGCCGGCACCGGTGGTGAAGACCACCACGCTCGACGGCAAACCATTCGACCTCCAGCGTCGTAAGGGCAGCTGGGTCGTGTTCAACTTCTTCAACTCCACGTGCGTGCCGTGCGTTCAGGAGCACCCCGAACTGCTGAAGTTCGCCGACGAGCAGGCCAAGCTCACTGATGGCGCCGAGTTCTACACGGTGGTCTGGGACGACAGCCATGGAGCCGTCCAGAAGTTCTTCGCGGACAACGGTGGCACGTGGCCGATTCTCACTGATGAGGACGCAAGCATTTCGGTCGCGTTCGGTGTGGCCAAAGTGCCCGAGACCTGGATCATCGATCCCAATGGCTTCGTGGTGCAGCGGCTCATTGGTGGCACTACCGACGATCAATTGACGCGGCTCATCGCGCAGGCCAAGGCCGGTTGATGAGTAACCGGTTGAACAAACGACTCAAGCGCTGGCCCGGCTGGCTCGCCCTCGGGGTGGTCGTGGTGGTTGCCCTCGCCATCGGCACGTCTCGTTCGTCGGGACCGATGACCGACAGCGACCGCATCGACAACATCTCGCAGCGCCTCGCCTGCCCGACGTGTGACGGCGAAAGCGTGTACGAGTCGCAGGCATCTGCAGCGCGCGGCATCAAGCAACAAATCAAGCGGTTTGTCGAAGAGGGCACGTCGAGCGACGATCAGATCATCCAATACATCCAGACTCAGTTCGGCACCAAGACCCTGTTGGTGCCCAACGCGTCGGGCTTTGACGCACTCGTGTGGGCGTTGCCAGCGTTCGCGCTCGTGATCGCGATAGCAGGGCTCACTGTGGCGTTCCGCCGATGGAAGATGGCGGGTAACGACGCGCCAACTGACGACGATTTTGCGTTGGTGTCGGCGGCGATGCACGAACAGCGCGCCGACAACACAGTCGAGCACGACACCTCAGATACATCCGAACCAGAGCCCGAGCCATCGCATGGATCCTGACCGCCTTTCCGAGCTCGAAGAGGAGCGTCGTTTCCTGCTCCGCTCGCTCGCCGATCTCGAACTCGAACGCGGGGCCGGCGATGTGGAAGAGGCCGACTATCAGGTGCTCCGTGATGGTTACACCGTTCGGGCCGCCGCCGTGTTGCGCAACATCGAGCAGGGCCAAGCCGCGCTGGCATCGCGCAGCCCGCGCAACTGGGGTCGCCTGGCGGGCGTGGTGGTAGGAGTGCTGCTGGTTGCCGTCATTGCCGGATTCCTCGTGGCGCGCTCGTCGGGCCAACGACTGCCGGGTGACACCATCACGGGTGGCACGTCGCCCGATCAGGTGGCCGTGTTGCTCAGTGAGGCGCGTTCGCTGCTCGGCACCGATCCCGCTGGTGCTTCGCAGCGTTACCTGCGGGTTCTCAGCATCGAACCCGACAATGCAGAGGCGCGCACCTACACCGGTTGGCTCCTCGCAATCTCCACGCAGAACCAGTCCGCGGCTGACGCTGCAGCGACGCTTGCAATCGCGAAGAAAGATCTGGAACGCGCCATCGAAGTGGATCCCACCTTCCCCGACCCGCATTGCTTTCTCGCGGTGATCGCAGCCCGCTTCGAAAACCAGGCGTCTACGGCGAAGGTTCGTGCTCAGGAGTGCCTCGACAACAATCCTCCGGCGGATATGCGCGGCATGATCGAGTCATTTGCGAGTGGGCTCACGAATCCGAGTACGCCCTCGTCGGATACAGCACCCGGCTCAACAGGCGGCTGATGTCGCCGTAGCGACCAGCTAACGTCGCCTTCATGAGCTCGACCCCGCCGCCGCCCCCTCCACCTCCTCCGCCGCCGTCGGGCCAGACGCCGCCTCCGTACCAACCCCCACCCGGTGCCGTGCCGCCGGGATATCAGTCGTACGGTCTGGCGCCGGTCGCGCCGGCGCAGGGCACCAACGGACTCGCAGTCGCAAGTCTGGTGCTCAGTCTCGTCAATGTCATCCCGTGCTTTTGGCTGTTCCCGATCCCCGCAGTGTTGGCCGTGATCTTCGGTTTCGTCAGCCGTGGCCAGATGCAGAAGGAGGGCTCCGACAAAGGTGCCGGCCTCGCCATCGCCGGACTCGTGATTGGCATTCTGTTCTTGATCATCTCCGTCGTGCTCTGGGTCTACATCGTGCGCAATGGCAACTGTGTACGCGATGGCTCCAGCTTCAACTGCACCAGTCTCGACAACTGAGCTGAAATCGGTGCAGGGGTTTGTTGAAAGACCGACGCCACACGTGGTTTGTTCAACAGCCACCCTCGATCCGGTGGAGCTCAGGCACCCGTTGCGTTAGTCAATGGGTGGTGGCCAACACTTCGCGGTAGTGACATCGCCGGTGCCGTTGCGATGCAACATCCACACCGATGCCTTCTTCCAGTTCGGCTCGCCGATGAATCGGCAGCCGCGCCGCTGCAGGCCCGCCATGGCATCGGGGATCATGTCGCCGTGACTACACAACACCGCACCGTCGGGAACCGCGAAGATCAATTCGAGCATCGGTATCAGCTGTTGTCCTTCGGCAAGGCGGTCGTCGGTGACCACCTGCAGATCCAGCCTCGCGGCAAGCGGTTCGAGCGTTTGTCGGCAGCGTGCATACGGACTCGCCAACAGCAGAGCACCGGCTCCCGACTGCACCAGTGGTTCGACCAAGGCATGTGCCTGTGCCCAACCGTTTCGGCTGAGCGGGCGTTGTGTGTCGTCGCCAGTGTCGAGGCGAGAGCCAGCTTTTGCATGGCGAACGACGAACAGCATCAGGTTTCGTGGATGACGAGTTTGTGGCGCGCAGTCAATTGG
Organism: Actinomycetes bacterium; assembly: GCA_025360105.1. Taxonomy (GTDB): domain Bacteria; phylum Actinomycetota; class Acidimicrobiia; order Acidimicrobiales; family Ilumatobacteraceae; genus WLMZ01. The sequence continues at coordinate 104,080 of JANYCT010000085.1, forward strand.
CGCACCACCATCAGATACGTGAAGCCTGCGGCAATCTGCACGATTGACGAAACCGTCGACGCAAGAAAGGTGTCATCCAGATTCTTCGCCGCGTTCAGCGTGGTCTGACTACGGATGCTCGACGTGCCGAACGTGACGGTGATGAACAGGATCGGCAGCAGCCCGTAGAGCACCCACCACACCGTGATGATCGGGGCGACCGGATTCTTCTTCCATTCCGGCCCCGAGTTCGGATCGGAGCTCTTCCAGAGATCGCGCAACATCAGATAGGGAATCACATAGAGAACGCACGGAGGAAGGAACCAGCCGCCGATGGCCCAGCCGGGCACCCACGTACCCACCCGGCCCATCGCCTGTTGGTTCTTGGCCATCCGGAACATCCATACGATGGTGAGCACGAACGCGCCGAGCATCGCCAAGCTCGTCGCACTGCTGATCACTACGCTCAGACCGAACGACCGCTTGAACGCCGCTTCGGTGATCACGCCGTTGAGATAGTCGCGTGCCTTGCTGCGCAGGCCGAAACCCACCACAACCGAAGCTGCATCGAGGGGGATGATGATCATGATCAAGATACCGATGGCGCGGGCGATGCCGCCGATGTTTTGCAGGCTGGCGAAGCCGCGATAGTTCGGATCGCCATAGGCCACAAGGTGTGCAGGCGGGCCCATGTTCAGCGGTGGAGCGGGCGGCAGCGGTGGGGGTGGCGACGCTGCTCGATGGTCAGATGGCAGCGAATCACCACCATCCGGGGCGAAGGGGTCGGAATCGCTCATACGGAGAATCTACTGCCGGAGTGCCGCTCCGGGCTGACAGTCTCCGTCCTCGCTGGCACAATGGAGTCATGGGTTTCTTCGAACGCAATCGCAACGAGTTGAAGGACAAGGGCATCGATCCGGCCCGGCTGCCTCCCGGGCAGTACCTCACCGATCGTTTCCCGGTGTTACACGTAGGCGATGTGCCGACGTACCAACCGGCAGAGTGGACGCTCACTGTGTTCGGCATGGTCGACGAACCGTTCACCCTCACCCTCGACGAGCTGCGCGAGCTCCCGTCGATCACTCCTACTTTCGACATCCACTGCGTCACCAAGTGGTCGAAGTTCGACACCACCTGGACGGGTGTGCGCGTGCGCGACCTGTTCGAGCGCGCCGGTGTTCAGGCGGGTGCCACGCACGTGATGGAACACGCCGAGTACGGCTACACCACCAATATCCCACTCGTCGACATCACTACCGACGACGCCATCGTCGCCTATGCGTTCGAGGGTGAGGACATCGAGCCCATCCATGGCGGCCCAGTACGCATCGTGGTGCCACACCTGTACTTCTGGAAGAGCGCAAAGTGGGTGCGCGGCCTCGAGCTGCGCGATCGCGACACGCCCGGTTTCTGGGAGAAGAACGGCTACAACATGTACGGCGACCCATTCAAGGAACAACGCCACTGGGGCGAGTGAGCCCGTGAGCCCAGCTGGCATGCAGCGTGTCTCCGTCGTCGGAAACTCGGGCTCCGGCAAGACGCGCTTTGCTCGCCGTCTGGCCGAGGTGCTGGCGGCGCGATACGTGGAACTGGACGCGATCCACCACCTTGCAAACTGGCAACCGATCGAGCCGCAGAGGTTTCTCGAGGAAGTGGGTGCCATCGCGGCGACTGAGTCATGGGTCATCGACGGCAACTATCGAGCCGTCGTCTCTGACGGCCCGGTGTGGCAGCGTGCCGACACCGTCGTGTGGCTCGACCTCCCCCGTCGCGTGGTCATGCGCCAGGTGGGGGCAAGGACGGTCCGGCGAGTCATCACCCGCGAGACGCTGTGGAACGGGAACCGTGAGCCGATCAGCAATGTGTTGTCGTGGGCTCCTGAACGATCGATCATCCGTTGGTCATGGACACAGCACGACAAGTACCGGAATCGATACGGCCGGGCCATGACGTCGCCCGAACTGGCTCATGTGCGCTTCGTCAGACTGTGCAGTCACGACCAGGCAGACGCATGGTTGCGTGCGCTCGCCGGAGCGATCGTCGAACCTAGAACGACGTGACGCAGTACTGATCGCCGAGCGGCAGTGATGTCTCGATCGCCGGGTCGGTGTCACCGTAGAGCGCTTTCAACATGCCCTTGACCATGCCGCGATCGACGGCACAGATGACCGGGTTGTCGATGGCCACATCGCCGAATGGGCAATGGTTGTTGATGATGCGCAGCTGGTTGTTGCGCTGGTCGGCGTGCGCCGCGAAGCCGTGTGCGGTGAGCGCATCGGCCACGGTGTGTAACGCGGAGCGGAACGACCGCTGCACGACCTCGCCATCGGCGGCGGCACCCTGCAGCGCGAGCGCCATCGTGCGGCCGTATTCCATGCCGACTTCCTCGGCCATGGTCTCGGCCTGCTCGCGAGGCAGCATCGAGAGTGTGCGCCCGAGCAAGGTGAGCACCAAGTCGTCGCTGCGCACCGGAAACTCGAGCGGTTCGGCGTCGGCCGCGGCGCGGTAGCGCTTCGACGGCCGACCTGCTCCGCCGCCCTCGCTGCGCTCGACAGCCACTTCCACATATCCGCCGGCAGCGAGTTTGTCGAGGTGATGTCTGGCAACGTTGGGGTGCAAACTGAAGTGCTCGGCCACCTGCGCGGCAGTCACGCCGTTGGCGGATTCACGTGTGAACAGATAAATGCCGCGACGAGTTGGATCGCCAAAGGCCGAGGTGATTGCTGTGACTTGCGCGCTGAACGCACCCGGCGTGAGCCCGGAGGTGGGTGCGGTGGAAGTCATGGCGGTATTCTACCTATCGAGGTAGTGGTAATTACCGCATCGACCTCGCCCACCCCCGTACCTCCGCGGTACGCACCAGACGCCTGGAGCGCACATGCCAACCCCCGAGCAGATCATCGAGGCGCTGCGCCCCGTCGAAGACCCCGAACTGCACCGTTCCATCGTTGATCTGGGCATGGTTCGCGATGTCGACGTGCGCGCCGATGGTTCCGTCGCCGTGCTCATCGCGCTCACCATCGCGGGCTGCCCCTTGCGCAACGAGATCCAGAACCGTGTCACGGGCGCGCTCACGCCCCTCGGCGTCACCAGTGTCGCCTTGGACTTCACGGTGATGACCGATCAAGAGCGAGAGGACCTGCGCATGAAGTTGCACGGCAACCCCGCTGGCACTGCCGGTCAGGGCCAGGCCCATGGGCACGCCGAGGGTCGCAAGATCCCGTTCTCCGAGACCGGCTCCAAGACCCGGCCGCTGCTCATTGCCTCGGGCAAGGGTGGCGTCGGCAAGAGCACCGTCACGACCAACCTCGCGGTGGCGCTCGCCGCGCAGGGCTACAGCGTCGGGGTGGTCGACGCCGACATCTACGGCTACAGCATCCCGCGCATGCTCGGCACGGACCGCGATCCCGTGGCCATCGACCAGATGCTCATCCCACCCGAGGCATGGGGCGTGCGCTGCATCTCGATTGGCTATTTCGTACCAGAGGGCCAGGCCGTGATTTGGCGCGGCCCGATGTTGCACAAGGCGCTCGAGCAGTTTCTCACCGATGTGTTCTGGGACGAGCCCGATTTCTTGCTCATCGACATGCCACCCGGCACGGGCGACATCGCCCTGTCGCTCAGCCAGTACCTGCCGCGTGGCGAGGTGTACGTGGTCACCACGCCGCAGCAGGCCGCGCAGAAGGTTGCGCGTCTGTCGGCTGCGATGGCCGCAAAGGTGAACCTTCCCGTGAAGGGCGTCATCGAGAATATGAGTTGGTTCGCCGGCGACGACGGCAAGCATTACGAGATCTTCGGTAGCGGTGGCGGCCAAGAACTCGCTGACGAACTCGGCGTGCCGTTGTTGGGCAAGCTGCCGCTCGTGCCCGCGCTGCGCGAGGGTGGCGACGATGGTCATCCCATCGCCGCAGTCGATCCCGAGAGCGAAGCAGGCGCGATGTTCCACGAGATTGCGCGCCGCATCGCCACCGAACTGAAGCCGAAGAAGGTCTTCAGCGCGAGCCTCAAGATCAACGGCTGAGCCGTCTCAATTACTGACGTGACGATGCGTATTCGATGACGCGCGCAATCACGGTGTCGTCCACCTTGTGCACGGCACCCGCGTCGAACGGTGGCTGTGGGTCGTATTCGATCATCAGCTGACACGCCTTGGCCGCAGTGGTATCGACGAGGATTTCCACGAGGCGCAACGCCATGTCGATACCGCTCGAAACGCCGGCTGCAGTGATGATTCGTTCATCGAGGTGCTCCACCACGCGGTCGCCGGTGGGGATCGCGCCCAGATCGGCCAGCGTGGGCAGCACCGACCAGTACGTGGTGGCGGTGAGCCCGGTGAGCAGACCGGCGGCGCCGAGCACCAGTGATCCGGTGCACACACTTGTGGTGAAACGTGATGTCTCGTGCGCAGTGCGCACCCAGTTGAGCACCCGCTCGTCGTTCATCAACGCACGCGTGCCCACACCACCGGGGAACACCACGATGTCGGGGTGGGGAATGTCCTCGAACTCTGCATCCACGGTGATGCCGAGAAACCCGTTCTCGCTGCGAACTTCGCCGGTGTTGTGGCCGATGAAGGTCACGTCGAAACCGGGGATGCGCTGCAGCACCTCGTAGGGTCCGATGCCGTCGAGCGCAGTGAAGCGGGGGAACAGTGGAATCGCTATCTGCATGGGTTCTGGCTGCATGGGTTCTGGCTGCATGGTGTCTCTCATTTCTTCGTGATGGGTGAGATGGGGTGTCGCTGCGTGAACCGGCGGCGATAGTCGTCGGGTGCAACGCCGACCCGGCGCAGGAACGAACGCCTCATCGTCTCGGCCGTGCCGAAGCCGCACTGGCGGGCAACCGCAGCCACGGTGGTGCCGTCCTGCTCGAGGCAACGGCGCGCCGCCTCGACGCGAATGCGTTCCACGAACTTGGCAGGCGGCTCACCGACCTCGGCTGCGAAGACGCGGGTGAAATGGCGTTCGCTCATGTTGATGGCTGCGGCCAATGAGCCGACGCGGAGATCAGCAGCGGGGTTGGCCACCACCAGATCCTGCGCGGCGCGCACCGCCCGTTGCTCGGTGGGTCGCGTCCACACAGGCGCGGCGAATTGCGACTGGCCGCCGGGGCGGCGCAGGAACATCACGAGATGGCGAGCGACGGTCTGCGCGACATCGGCGCCATGGTCTGCCTCCACGAGCGCAAGTGCAAGATCGATCCCGGCCGTGACCCCCGCTGAGGTCCACACGTGTTCGTCGTTGATGTAGATCGAATCGGCGTCCACGTGCAACAGCGGGTACTCGATCGCGAGTTGCTCGCTGCGCGCCCAATGCGTGGTGACGCGTCGACTGTCGAGCAAGCCCGTTGCAGCGCCCAGGAACGTTCCACTGCAGACGGTGCAGAAACGGCGCGCCCGCGGCCCGATCTCGCGCAGCGATGCCACCATCGAGACGTCGTGAGCAGCGGCATACACGCCGTAGCCACCGGGGAGGATGAGTGTGTCGATCTCACCGAGATCATCGCCGCGGCCCGGCGCCGGCAACTGCACGGGCGCAAACACGGCGAGTCCGCTCTCGCTGGTGATCGGGCCGGGCGTCTGCGCGCACAACGCCAACTCGTAGCGCGCAACGGTGCTGTCGCGCTGGTCGAGCACCCGGTTCGCCCCGGCGAACACCTCGTGCGGGCCGACGATGTCGAGCGGCTGAATGCCGGGGTAACAGACGATGACGACGCGACGCACGACTGCATGGTGATCGATCCTGGTCATGGCGTCAATGACATATATCCCACGTTTTCCGCCAAAGGGTGCCGCGGCCGACCATGATCCCTACGATGGGAGTTGCATTCAAATGCCCCGAAAGGACCATCGTGGACGTACGCATCGGCGTCACCCAAGTACCCCGTGAGATCAGCATCGAGATGGCCGACACGGTCGATCGCGCTGCTGTGAAAGCTCAGATCGAGGCTGCCCTGTCGGGCGCAGTCGATGTGCTGTGGCTCACCGACAAAAAGGGTCGTGACGTCGGCGTGGCCTCGAGCAAGATCGCCTACGTCGAGGTCGGCACTACCGAGAGCGAACGGCGCATCGGCTTCGGCGGCTGAGGCCGTTCAGGCTGCGGCCGCTGCCACCCCGTGCACCTGCTCAATCGTCAACTGCTCTTTGTCACGGGCAAAGGTGGTGTAGGCAAGACGACGGTGGCAGCCGCCATAGCCCAACTCGCCGCCCAACAGGGCAAGCGCACACTCGTGTGCGAGATGGATGCCAAGGGCGCACTCGCGGCGGCGTTCGACTGCTCGCCGTTCCCGTATGCCGCGAAGCAGATTGATTCGAATCTGTTCGGCATGGCGATGAACACCGAGGACTCGCTGCGCGAATACCTGAAGCTGTTCGTGCGCATCCCCTTCGTTGGCCGCATCGGGCCGCTGGCGCGCACATTTGATTTCGTCGCCGACGCGGCGCCGGGTGTGAAGGAAATCCTCGCGATCGGCAAGCTCTGCTACGAGGTGCGCGAACGCACCTACGACCTCGTGGTGGTCGACGCCGAGGCGAGTGGTCACATCGTCGGCCAGATTGGCGCGCCGCGCGTCATCAGCGAGCTGGTGCAGGTGGGCTTGGTTCGCGAGCAGACCAAATGGATGCTCGACATCCTCGAAGACCCTGCGCTTACCGGATTGGTCACGGTGACCACACCCGAGGAAATGCCGGTCAATGAGACCATCGAATTGCTCGCGCGGGTGCGCGAGCAGACCAAGGTAGATCTCGCCGGCGTTATCGTGAATCGTGTACTGCCCGCGCTGTTCGGGACGCGCGAGACGCAGGTGTTCGATCAGATGTTCAGCGACACTGCGCAACGCCTGCTCGTCGGCGCGGCGGGTGCGCCGGTGACCTCGGTGATGGGCGCCGCCCACATGAACGAGACGCGCCGCCGGGTCGGTGCCGGCCACCTCGAACGACTTCGCAACGAACTGCCACCCGACACGAACGTGATCTATTTGCCCGAACTGTTTACGCGTGCGGTCGGGCGCCGCGTGGTCAGCCTCGTTGCCGATGCCCTTGCCGAGGAACTCATCTGATGGCCGCCGCCAAACGTGCGGCCGCGCCGGTGGCGGTATCGACTTCGCCGGGTATCGCCGATCTTTTGGCCGCGAAGGAGATGGTCATCGTGTGTGGCAGCGGAGGTGTGGGCAAGACCACCATCGCTGCGTCGTTGGCTGCTGAGGCGGTGGTGCACGTCGGCGGACGCGTACTCGTGCTCACCGTCGACCCTGCGCGCCGTCTGGCCAACGCGTTGGGTCTGCAGTCGTTCGGAAATGCCGAGACGCGGATTCCGCTCGATGCGTTCCGCTCCGCAGGCGTGCGACCACGCGGCGAACTGTGGGCGGCGATGCTCGACACAAAGGCGGGCTGGGACGAACTGATCGTCAGGCATGCACCCGATGCGGAGACCCGCGACACCGTCTTGGCGAACCCGCTCTATCAGAACATCACCGGACGTTTCGTGCAGAGTCATGATTACATCGCGATGGAGCGTCTGCACGAGATCCACGCAACCGGGCTGTACGACCTCGTCATCATCGACACACCGCCGTCGCGTAACGCACTCGACATCCTCGATGCGCCGGGTCGGATGATGGAGTTCTTCGGCAGTCGACTCCTGCGTTGGCTCACCGTGCCGTATCGCTCTCGCTTCTTCACTGCGGCATCAAAGCCCTTCTATCAAGTGGCCGATCGTGTGCTCGGGTCGCGGTTCTTGCAGGACATCGCAGAGTTCTTCGTGCTCTTCCAAACGATGGAGCACGGCTTTGTCGAACGTGCCCGCGAGGTCGAGCGGCTGTTGTCGGATCCCCGCACGAGCTTCCTTGTGGTGTCTACGCTCGAGGCCGCACCGGCCCACGAAGCAGCGTTCCTGGCCACGGCATTGCGCGATCGGCAGCTGCCCCTTGGCGGCATCGTCATCAACCGTTCCATGCCCGCAGTTCTGCGCGAACCTGCCGTCGCCAAGGCCGCCGCCAAGTTGCACAAAGCCGCGCAGTCCGGCCCGCTCACCGATCAACTCGGGGAGTTGATCTCTGCCGACCCTGCCATGGTGCGCGGAGTGCTCACCGAAGTCGCCGACCGCTTTCACGACATCGCGATGGTGGCGGCGCGTGAAGCCGAGCGGCGCAGCGAACTCGAACGACTCGCGCCGTTCACCGTGACCGCACCCTCGCTGGAACACGACATCCACGATCTGCGTGCGCTGCTCGAACTCGGAGATCATCTCTGGAGCTAGCCGGATGCGCCAGACTCAGGGACAACAGTCAGCACACGTCGACCCGAGACTCTCGAACCCGAGAATCCAACAGGAGAATCCAACAGGAACTATGGCTACCCTGCCCGAACTCACGCGTCAGCACACCTCGTTGTCGCGTGAAGAAACTGCTCATCTGCTCCACCTTGTGTCCGAGTGGGGCATGCTCGCCGATCTCTGCTTCGCCGATCTGTTGCTCTACGTTCCCGCAGGCGAGGGTCGCTGGCTCGTGACAGCGCATGTGCGTCCGTCGACGGGTCAGACCATCTACCTCAGCGACTGGGTCGGTGCGTGGGCGAGCGAGTCGGAGCTGCCGCTGCTCGCATCGTCGATGGCCAGTGGCGAGGTGCAAGAAGCCGAGATCACCGTCGACAGCCAGACCGCCCCCGCGCAAATGCTCGCCATCCCCGTGCGGTTCGAGGACCGGGTGATTGCCGTGTTGACTCGCGAACGATCCAGCGTCGCTGCTCGGCAACCTGGCGAACTCGAACGCACCTATCTGTCGATCTTCGACCGGTTCGCAACGATGATCGCTCAGGGTCAGTTCCCGTTCCCCGGGCGCATTGCCGATTCTGGCGCCGCGCCTCGCGTCGGCGACGGAGCGATGGTGCTCGATGATGAGGCGCGCGTGCGATACGCCTCACCCAACGCTGTCTCGGCGTTGCACCGTGTCGGTATCGGTGCGAACGCCGTTGGCATGCGCCTTGCGGAGTTGGGGTTCAACGACAGTTCGGTGCGCCAGGCCTACGAGCGCGTCGAGCCGGTGATCGAGGAGTTCGATCAAAACGCCGAGGTCACGCTGCTCACCCGCTGCATCCCCATCATCGAAAACGGTGAGGTCACTGGTGGCATGTTGTTGCTACGCGACGTCACCGAGCTTCGCAAGCGCGATCGCCTGTTGCTGTCGAAAGACGCGACCATTCGTGAGATCCATCACCGGGTCAAGAACAACCTGCAGACGATCTCGTCGTTGCTGCGCCTGCAGGCACGACGGTTGACCTCCGAAGAAGCCAAGGGTGCCATCGCCGAATCGGTTCGCCGCATTCGCACGATCGCTCTCGTACACGAGACGCTCTCGCGCGAGCCCGGCGACGATGTGGCCTTCATCGAGATCGTCCGACCGCTGCTGCGCCTTGCCGAGGAGGGTTTGCAGTCGGTGGATCGTCCCGTGCAGTTCATCGTGCAGGGTGATGGTGGCCGATTGCCGTCTACTGTCGCCACTCCCCTCAGCGTCGTGCTCACCGAGTTGCTTCAGAACGCCGTGGACCATGGGTTTCCAGAAGGCAGCGCCGGCGGCACCGTGGTCGTGCAACTCGCCAACGACGGTGCCGAACTGCGCGTCCGTGTACTCGACGATGGTCGCGGCCTCGATCCGTCGTTCGAGCTCAGCAAGGCAACGGGTCTCGGGCTTTCGATCGTGCGCACACTTGTGACCACTGAGCTTGCCGGATCATTGTCGATGCGACCGGGCGCCGCCGAGGATTTCGTTGCGGCCGGACTACCAGCGCATCCGCAGGGTGGAGGAACCTCGGTTGACCTGCGCGTGCCGCTCGAGGGTGAATAGCCGGTGTCAGGTAGCCGGTCTCAGCTGGCCGGTCTCAGCTGGCGAGGGCTGATTTGTTGCGGGCCACCTGCGCGCGACGCATCACGCGGCGTTCTTCTTCAGAGGTGCCACCCCAGATGCCCGAGTCCTGATTGGTCTCGAGTGCGTACTCGAGGCAATCGCGATGCACGGGGCACTGCGCGCAGACTTCCTTGGCGCGAGCGATCTGTAACAACGCGTAGCCGGTGGTACCAACGGGGAAGAACAACTCCGGGTCGGTATCGCGGCATATCGCCTCGGTTCGCCACGTGTAGTCGGCATTGGCGAGTGTCAGGCTGGACGCGAGAATGGTCACTGTCGGCTCCAAGTTGCCGAATTGTGAGAATTTTCACGTGCAAACCCGCCACGGAGGGAGGGGTTATCGACATCGGTGTGCACAGTGCTGTCAAACCTAGGAAACAAATCCTCCGTTGACAAGGGGTATCGGTATGTTCTGCGACATAGTTCCTACAGATGGGGGGTATCTATGGTAGAGGTACTCGCCCATCGGGGCGCTTCTCGTGCCGCGCCGGAGAACACCGTCGAGGCATTTCACCTGGCCAGGGCTATGGGCAGCGACGCGGTCGAACTCGACGTACGACGTACGTCAGACGGAGTGCTCGTGGTGCACCACGACCCACACCTCGCAGACGGTCGACCGATCGTCGCGGTAAGTGCGGCGGAGTTGCCCTCTCACGTGCCGAATCTGCATGCGGCCCTCGACGCCTGTGCAGGGATGTGGGTCAACATCGAGATCAAGAACGACGTCAACGAGCCCGACTTCGATCC
>JANYCT010000038.1 GCA_025360105.1 Actinomycetes bacterium
CTTGTCGACCGGCGGCCGCAGCACCGTCTTGCGCCGCGCCAGCGAGTACCTGCCGGGCGTAGTACGCAAGGCCGAACTGGACGACGAGCAACAGTGCAAGCAGCACGACCGGGATCATCAGCACTGTCGCTGTCACCTCCCCAACATCTCGACGATGGCGGGTTGCGTCTACGGCTCCGGAATGTTGTTTGCGTTGTTGGAGATCTTGGTGGCGATGATCACGCCGGCTGCGATCGCGGCAATCACCAGCAGCACGATCATCGCAGTTGTCGAAGTCACCTCGCCGCGATCGTCGTCGTCCGTGTGGATACGACCTCGAAGTTGGTCGTTTGCGGCCCACCAGAAGGTGAGCACCCGGAGTTGTAGTTCGAGCATCGCTGCCCCTTTCTGTTTGTTGAGTAGTGAGATCTGTCATGGCCCGGAGAGCGCAGCAAGCGCCGGATAGCCGATGAGGACGAGGAAGCCAGCGAACATCAACACCACGGGAAGCACCATGGTTTCCGACTTCGCCTGGGCTTCCGATTCAAGTGTCGCGAGGTCCTTACTGCGGATACCGACTGCCTTAGCAGTCAGCGAGTCGCGCACCATTGCGCCTCCGCCGGCCAGGGTCATCGACGCTTCGAGCTCGACCAGTTCTCCGATACCCAGCCGCTCACCCGCGTGGCCGAGCGCCCGCCACGGTGGTTCGCGTCGCGCCTGCGCGGCCGTGAGCGCTGCTCGGATATGACGAAACGTCGCACCGTTTCCAGCAGCGGCCGCGTCGAACATCGCCGTCTCGGCCCCGGCACCACCGGCCATCAAGATTGTGACCAGTTCGAGGTAGCTGGCCAACCCGTGGCGGAACTCACGCCGGGCCCGTTCGGCATCGGAGCGGAGATCGATGCGTGCGTAGAACCAGCCACCAACTGCTCCGCCGACTGCGAGCAACAACAGCGCTGCTGGAGTGAGCACCGACGACGCCCCGACAACGCCGAACAGGATGAGCGCGAGACCCGGTGCCGCTCCCATCGCTGACCAGACCAGCCGGTCCTGCACGAACTTGGCGACTGTGCGTTCGCATACCGCCAAGTCGGCATCGCGCGCGGGCGATGATCGACCGGCGAGCCGCTCGACGAGTTCGTCAGTTCGTGGACGAACACCAGTCGAGATGTGACGTGGCCGGTGCAATTCTGCAACAAGAGATGCCAACGGAAGGGTCGAGCCGAGCGCCCCTCGGACGATCAGCAGTAGACCGCCGCCGAGCAATGCCCCTGCCAGGGTCATCAGGAGGGTGTTCATGGCCGTTCCAGATGGGCAGGTTTGGCGGCCAGTAGGCGAGGCGTGGTCGCTGGCCGACCAAGCTTGACGAGCGACCAGAGCGCCCCGACGAACATTGCCCCGATCGCAAGCATCACGAGTTGCCCAGTGAAACTGTCGTACGGCTTCATGTACTGCGGCGAGAACAGCACCAAGGTCACCGCGAGACCGAACGTGATCGTCACCAGTGCTCGGCTCGAGGCATAGGTTCGCGCTCGACCGGTCTCGACCCTGCTGCGCATCGCAGCATGTTCACGCGCCGACTTGGCAATTTCCGAGAGCAGTTCGGCGAGACGCTGCGCTTGACGTTCTGCGGCGATGAGCAATGATGCGACGACGAGATCGGCGACCGGGTCACCGACATCATCGGCGAAGCGACGTAGCGCTATGGGAAGCGACTCGCGTTCAGCCCGCACCGCGAGCGCCTGTACCTCGGTACGAATGGGAACTGGTGCGACGCGGGCGGTGACAGCGATTGCTTCGCGAAGTCCAGCGTGGGAGCTGATTGTGTCGCGCAGCATCTCGGCCCAGGAAGCGACGGCGTCGCTGCGAGCCTCGATTCTCTGTCGGTTCCGCCGGGTGCCCGACAGCAGAGGAATCACGGTCGCGCAGCCGGCAGCCACGCCACCCGCTGCGGGCCAGCCGGTCAGCACCCAGCCCGCTACAAACGCAACGAGCACGATCACGGCGCGCCACCACAGGTCTTCCCATCGCAACGTGCGTGCGACACGTGGCTCCCTCAGTGCGACGCCACGGATGCCCGCGATCGCGATCCACACGCCGACCGCCGCGAGGACTGCGACGGTGAAGCCGGCGAGCGCTCTCATCGAAAGCCTCCGCCGAGGAGCGCGTCGTCGAATCCGGCACGGCGAAGCTTGATGACATGGCGGTTGTCGAGACGTTGCAGCGTCACGAACCTTCCGAGGTCGTCGTGGGTCACAACGGTGTTGGTCGTACAGCGACTGCCATCGAAACCGGCGACCTCCAATACCTCAGTGACGACCCGTCGTCCGTCTTGGCCCCGATCGAGGTGCACAACGAAGTCGATTGCCTGGTGCAGTTGGTTGTGCGAGACCTCCGGGGGCAATCGGTCCTCGCCCGTGCCGAGATAGAGCGCCAACTTCTCAAGCGCGCCGGCTGCGCTCGCCGAGTGCACCGTCGTCAATGACGACTGGCCGTGAGTCATCGCCTTCAACATCGGCACGGCAGCGTCCGAGTCGCGGACCTCGCCGCACACCAACCAGTCCGGCCGATATCGAAGCGCATGCTTGACCTGCTGGCCCTGAGTGATCGCACCCTCGCCCTCGTTGTTCGCAAGACGCTGCTCCCACGATTCAACATTCGGATGCAGCGCCGGATCGAACATGTCCAACTCGGCAGTGTCTTCGATGATCACGATCCGCTTCAACGGGTCCAGCTCTGACAAGCATGCTCGCACCAGCGTCGACTTGCCCGAACCAGTCGGTCCGGAGAACACGACGCGGATCTCCGTTGAACGCATGCATGCCCGAAGGAATTCGGCCACGACCTCGGGCAGCATCTCCAACCCGACGAGATCAGCGAGAGTCACTTTGCCCAACGTGTTGCGGCGCAGAGCAAACGACACGTGCTGCGAGATGTCGCGAGCAGCGGCCAAGCGCAACCCGTCAGCGAGGCGCATCACCAGCAGCGGTACCTGACCGTTGAACTGTCGCTCGGTGCGTCCCGCAGTGCGGGCCAGATGTGAGAGCCAGGCCTCCATCTCAGCTTCCGACGCCCAGAGGCGCTCCTCGACCTGCTCGACCGAACCGTCGGAGCGGTAGACGAATACGAGGTCGAAGCGGGTCGCGACGATCTCTTCCACTCGCTGATCGCGCAGGACGAGCTCGACCGGTCCAAGGCCCACGCAGAGCGCCAAGACCCGCTCGCACAACGAGGTCTCCTCCAACTGTGTGAGACGAGTCGTACCGTCAGCAAGTCGTTGCTCATCGATCGTCTGCAGCTCGCCTCGCAGCACCGAGTCGGCGAGTGCCTCCTGGCCGGTACGACCCAGCGCCGGCTTGTCGGCTTGCATCCGAGTCGTGGCATCACGCTCCAGTGCAGCCTGTACGGAACGCGTCAGGGCTACGACGAGCCCTTGATCGACGAAGCTCATGCGATTCCGCCAGCGCTACGTTCGACCACGTCATCATCCGGGCCCAACGATTTCGCTACTATCGACGCCGCTATGTCAGCTGCGATCGAAATTGCCGAACGCCACACCCACGAACGACGAGCCCGGCCACCAGCAATGGCCTCACCGGCAATCCGTACGAGGTTCTCATCAGCACCGACGGTCCACACCAAGTCGGTCCCGAAGAACCCAACCAGATCCTCGACCGTGTGCTGCGGCTTGCCAACGACGAGCACGCCAACCGATTGTGCGTGTTGTCGAAGGAACTCGACCCTGGCCGGCACCTGCACCAGATCCTCGGTTGCGGAACGCGTCAGCAACACCGCGATTGACGACAGATCCAGTAGCGGCTCGATCGGACTCGCTTCATCGGCGCGGCCGGCATCGACGAACCACACTCGATCGTCGTACACCACGCCGTCGGCCACAGCAGCAGCTGATCCCCGCCACACACGCGAGGCGCGCTCGCCTGTCTCCGGCCCCGGTATGACCCACAGCCCGTCATTGACCCGTCGGCCATGCTCCGAGACATCCACGGCGCGTGAACCGGCCCGACGCAGTGCAGCAATCAACGACACGGCACCGGGGTCGACACCGAACCCGTAGCGAGCACCGAGCACACCACCGTCACAGTCGGCCTCCAACACCACCCGCTCGACTTCGTACTCGGACGGCCACGCGGCGGCAAGCAGCAGCGACCACGACGTCACGCCCGGCGAGCCGCGCACCGAACACAGCGAGACGATCATCCGTCCGCACCGATCAATGCCAGCCTGAGCCTGCCGTCTGCCGCGGCCTGCGCGACCTGAGTCTGAGACGTGGTGGGCACCAGAATCGCAACCCACATCTTCGAGGTTGCGGCACCCTGCGAAGCACGCTCAACCGACCACACCGTTCCCTCGGCAAGCACCGTCGCTTCGGGCGGTGGCGCTCCCCCAGCGACCGAGCCAGCGACACGTTCGACACCCAGCACACGCACGCGATCACCAGCCGCCAACTGAGCCGAAGGGGCAGCACCCGGCTCCAACGCTGCGCCGACCACGACCCAGCCCGCCGGGATCACCTGGCCCGCTGCGGCAAACAGTCCAGTGTTCAAGACGGTGCCATGCGGGATCGGGCCACGTGCAGCGCGGCCAACAACCAGGTCCTGCTGCGATGGTTGGATCGCGCGCAAGTCACCGGCCTTGCCCATCTCGACGACGCGCATGTCGGTGGCTGCGAGAACCTCGCCCGGAGCGATGTCTCGCGCTGCAACCATCACCGAGATCGTCTCTGTCGTTGATGTGAACACCCAGGCGCCGAGCAACCCTGCAATCCCGACGAGCAGCGTGCCGAACAGCACCCAAGATGGCCGCCGCCGAGTGGGGCTTGCGATCGCCACCACCGACACGTTGTCTCGGCGCGTCGGCATATCGGCAACCGCGTCGCGCGCTCTCATGGTCCGGGCCATCAGCAACCTCCCTGGTCTGGCAACGCACCC
>JANYCT010000086.1 GCA_025360105.1 Actinomycetes bacterium
CACCCAAGATGGCCGCCGCCGAGTGGGGCTTGCGATCGCCACCACCGACACGTTGTCTCGGCGCGTCGGCATATCGGCAACCGCGTCGCGCGCTCTCATGGTCCGGGCCATCAGCAACCTCCCTGGTCTGGCAACGCACCCGTGCACGTGATGATGCCCTTGGCTTCGGCTACTGCCAGTTCCGCAGTTGCCGAAGTCGATAACGGATCCAGCGATCCGCCGCCGCTCGACGACAACCACGCGATTCGCCAGTCGATGGTGAACGTGGTCAAGAAGTGGTATCCGTCGTACGTCGAGGTCGACGACGCATTCACGTAGGTGTACGAACACGCTCCGGGCTCTTCGGCGATGTAGACGGCGACAGGAGCGGCTCCGCCGCAACTCACTGGGCCAGTACCAGCAGCTTCACCTGGATCGAACGTCAACGTTCGAGGCGTAGCCGTCACACGCGCCCAGTACGGACCAATCGAAGCCGCCACAGAGACCGGCGTCCACGAGCCGCTGCCAGCTCGGTAATCGATCGGCGTGCGCACATACGCCCACCCGAACTCCGGATCAAGCACGGCGAACACGGGCGTCGGCCGCGGCAGTTGCTCCTGCTGGAGCCGAGTGAGCAACAGCGGCAGCAGGTCGGTAGTTGTATCGATCACCGGCAACTCAAACCAGGACACTCCGTCGGGGCAAGTCCTACGCCACAGGTTCAGCACGACGCCCCTGACCTCACGTGGCCAGTGGACCTCGCCGACTCCGTCGACCGCCAGACCTCCCGCCACCAACAACCATGTGCACCCGCTGCTGGAGGCAGAGCCTGAGCCGTTAGACCACCAGTTGACCTGCGCGGTGATCGTGCCATCGCCCGCCCCACCGCCGCCCTGGCCCGAACCGTCGCCCGGGCCGGCGATAGCGACGTCAGCGAAAGCGAACACCGACGACGCGACGACAACGGCCGCGCACCGCCAGCGGGTCAGGCGGAACACTGATCAGTCGATTCGGTCAGACCAACTGCTGGTGCGTCATAACCCCTCCAACGCCCGTCTCCGTCCAACCTCATATCCCACCGAGACCGCCCTGAGGTGTAGGCGCCGTCGACGATCACGTTGCCGCCATCGGGGGCTGCACCCGGCAGCACCAGCTTGCTTCCATCGGCGATGCACACCACCACAGTCGCCGTCCTCAGGTCAGCGCTCAGCGACACAGAGTCGATCACGTAGCGGAACTGATCTCGATCGACCACCGTGTACCCGGCCGCGTTCCACGCCTCGATCCGGCCTATGTTGCGTTTCAGCAGGTCTCCCGCGCGTGCCGTGCCCAGAGTCGTCGGGTCGCATGCCGGCATGGCTGTGAGGCAACGGGAGAAGGACGATTGGGCAAGGTCGATGGCGGCCCGAACGTCCTTCTCGACCACCGTGACAGGATCAACGGTCGTCGTCGTTGGCTGTTGAGAGGACGACGCCGAAATGGGCGAGGGCGACGTTGTCAAGGTTGAAGTGATTGTCGTCTCGACACCCGTCGTCGGGGACGGAGCCGTCTTGCTCGGCGAGGCGTCGTCGCTACTGCTGCACGCGCTTACAAGTACCAGCGCCAGCACACCGAAGACGGTGTGCCGTCGAGAGCGGGCTATGCCTCTTCGAACTCCCACGGGAAACCCAGCGTTTGTGGCACAACGAATCCGATCTTCGGCGAATAGTTGGAGCGTAGAGGTGGTGGACACTCGAGCGCAATGGGACCCCCTATCGCAATCGCGCGTTGGATTCGCAGCCATGTCGACCAAAGGGATCCTCGACCGACCGCGCGGGGAATACTTTTCTGGGTGTCCACGTCATCGCTGACTCTGTTTCGATATCGAGTGCTCGCAGTCGATTGCCCATGTCGCTATTGGCCTGTCGAGCGCCACTGGCACAGCCAGCAGGCAGCCACACTCGTTACGGGCGAGCACGACCCACTCGGGCAGAGACTCCATCGGAACGTCATCTCGGTGGCGAGCGACCAACCAAATCACCGCTGGATCACCGGCAGTCCGAGCTACGGCAGGACCAAGTACATCCATCGCCGTTAGGTCGATCAGTTCGGACGCGGCGCACCCGCCCGCCGCAAGAATCTGCAATGGCAGCGATGGATCGAAACAACTCAGAAATTCGGCCAGCTCACCAACAGTCGCCATGACGTCGACCTCCTCACCAACTCGTCCAACAAAGGACGGTGTGAAATGCGAGGCCTCATAGAGGCGATCCGCGCTCGTCGCGTTGAGTCTGAGTCTACCCGCCTCGCTAATGAAGCTGGGCGACTCTGCCTGTTGTCACGAGTTCGATTATCGCCCACCTTGGCGAACGAAGCGAGCAGCCAACGCGGATGACCGGAACTCCTTGAGTTCCTCCCGAGGCTTCGTACTGCCGGGCCAGCGTGTAGGCGAGCGACTTGCCAATGCGGAGCACGGCGGCAACGTCGTCGACGGTGAGCAAAGCAGGTAGCTCGTCAAGAGTCGGCTCGATGCCCGGGAGACTGACGAGACCTTGCATGACGGATACCTCCACAGCTTGAAATGAACGACATGGAACGGGACACCACGACGGCCTTCGGGGAAAATCGGCGCGGTTCGGCCCGTCAGCGGCACCGGGCCTCCCCGTCGGACGGAGCTAACCCACCGCGGCTCGCCAAGCGATCGAGATGAGCGTCCAACCGGACCTCGACCGATCGATGCCAGCGCCTCGGCCGACGGTTGGCCCGTCACATCGGCGAAGGGTATGACACCCCTCGCTTACGATCAGGTTGTGGCGATCCCCGACCTCAAGTTCACGAAGGGTGATATGCACTCGCTACTGGCGCAGCAGAGCGAGGCTGTCGCGAATGAGGTCCGCGAGATCCCCCCAGATCTCGTGTTGGCGACCCCGATCGAGGATTTGGCTGATGCCCTGTACGAGAAGCTTCGGGTGGAAGCCATCGTTCTGCACCACGACCGCCGCACGAGCTCCGGGGCGAAAGACCTCACGCTTGCTCTCGATAGCTGGGCTGGCGGTCAGGTGAAGGTCGACGGCACCCGTGTAGAAGTTCTGGTCCCCTTCGAAGGCGACGCCATCCTCTTCGAAGTTCGGCCGTCCACATTCACCCACAACCCTCCCCGGTTCGCCCTCAGAAATGGCGCAGTTGTGGCGGCGTTCGAAGGCCGCGCCCCGCTCGACAAGGAGCAGGCCAAGGCCGCCATCGACGATCTGTTACGGCAGATCGAGCAGCACCTCACCTGGCAACGAAATGACATCGTTCCATGGAACGAGCGCATGAGGCGAGACCTCCCCCAACAGGTCCAGGCGCGGCGCGCAAAGGTTCTGCAAGACCGCGACCTCGACGCCTTTCTCGATGTTCCGGTGGTCGGCCGGACCGAGAGATCGCCATCATTCGCCGTCGATCCTCCCAAGCGACCTATGCCAGTCGTGACAACACAGAGCCACAACGCGCCGGGCTTTGCTCCGGAGCCTGCTATCTCCGAGGACGGATTTGCCGCCATCCTCTCCGAAATCGAAAGCGTCACCACGGCGGTGCAACGGCTGCCGAAGTCCTTCGCCACTATGCCTGAAGAGTCGTTGCGCGATGTTCTGTTGGTCGTCCTGAACAACCGCTTTGGGCCTGCGAGCGGCGAGACGTTCAGCCGAGCCGGAAAGACGGACATCTTCATACCGTGGGGCGGCGACCAGCGCGCTGTCTTCATCGCAGAGTGCAAGTGGTGGAAGGGTCCAGCGGCGTTTCGACGAGCGATCGATCAGCTTCTTGGATATACCGCGTGGAGAGACAGCCGCGTAGCCCTTGTCGTCTTCGTACGAGAGGGTTCACCGTCCGACATCGGCGAGAAGTCTGCGGCAGAGTTGGGAGCACACCCGTTGTTCAAACGCTTGGCACAAGTCGGTGGCCGGTCATCGTTCACATTTGCGAGTCGCGACGACGAACGGCGGGAGATTCATCTCGCGCTGGTCCTCGTTCCGGTACTTGTCTGACTACTGCCGGTAGGCCCCCCACCTCGCTCGAAGAGGCACCGTCACCGGTGCGGCTTCAATCTCGAAGTCCCGGCATGAAGAGTGCCGCAACCGATGCCGCCGCTTCGTCGTGCATGGTCGGGAGAACATGCGAGTAAGTCTGCAGGGTGATCGCAATGTTCGAGTGGCCGAGCCGTTCTTGCACCACACGGGGGTGGACTCCGGCCTGTAGTGCGATCGTGGCCCAGGTGTGACGCAACCCGTGCAATGGAATCGTTGGCATCTTGTGTCGGATCAGCGCTCGCCTGAACGCCTGATACACCCGCTCCGGATGCAACGGTTCACCGTCGGGCCCGCAGAAGACGAGCCCCCGAGCCGCGGCACCGTCGCCCGGCGTTGATGCTCGCTCTGACGCTCCAAGGTGCCGGCGCAACACGTCGACCGTCAACGGGTCAAGCGCGACAGGACGTCTCCCTGCTTGCGTCTTCGGCTGGCCGACATAGACCTTCCAGCCGATCGCGATCATCGTCTGAGTGATGTGTGCACGACCGTTGTCGAGGTCGATGTCCGACCAACGCAAACCAAGCGCCTCACCTCTTCGCAGCCCGGTTGTTGCGAGGAGGATCCACAGCGGTGACAGCTCGTCACTTCGCGTCGCCTCCAGAAAGGCGCGAAGTGTCTCGGTCTTCCATGCCTTGATCGGTCGATGCGTCGCTGACCGTTTCGGCGGGTCCGCCATGTCCGCCGGCGACTTGGGGATCCTCCCCCACCGCACCGCATCACGCAACATCCGATGCACCGTCATCGCCACGTTCTCCACACTCTTGGCCGACAACCCGGTCACCGGACCACCTGGGCTGGCCGGCTTGCGGCCCGACACCGCAAGCTGAGCCCACAACCTGTTCAACGCCGGGCCGTCCAACTTGGCGAGTTGCACGAACCCGATATGACGGATCACATGGGCGCGCAGATCACGCTGATACTTGTCCAACGTCGACGGGCGCACCGTCGGCGCGATCGTCGCCAACCACTCCATGGCGAACTCGCCCACCGTCTGCCGGTTGGCTTGCAGGTAATCACCGCGTTGCATGGCTGCGGCCAGCTCGTTGCACGCCGCCTGAGCTTCCCGCTTGGTCCGGAACCCGGAGTGCCAGCGCCGCTTGCGTGCACCGGTCGCAGGGTCGCGGTCCTCGATCACGACGTACCAGCGGTCGTTCTTCTTCACCACAGACCCGCGCATCAGCACCTCCCCACACAACAGGCTTCATTCCTCACCGGGGTCGCCCGCACCCCGATGAGGAATATGCCATCGCAATTGGAGATGAACGTGTCCGCTTCTACCGATCTTCTACCGAAGTCCGCACCACAGACCACCAACGACCAACACAGATCACCACGATCAAACAGCATCGTCGCAGCTCACAACTACTGAACAACACGGATCAACACCGAGCCACACGATTTCGAGGGGTTCGATTCCCCCCAGCTCCACCAATACATATGCCCTGACCAGGGGTTATGCCAAAAACTCGGCGGGGGAAATCCCCCCAGCGCCATCCGCACGAAACACCAGGTCAGAGCGCCGGATGTCCCGGGAGACGTCCCGGACTTCTACCGGTTCTCTACCGGCAGTCTCGACGCCAACAGCGACCTTGAGGCCGTACGGCTGTTGATGTGCGAGCCGGATAGGCGTATAGTTAGGCGTATGCCACGCTTGCAGGTGTACCTCCCAGATGATCTGTACGACGAACTGAAACGTCGCGATCTACCGGCCTCAGAACTACTCCAGGTCGCGGTGCGCGCCGAACTCGAACGTCGTGACGTCCTCGAAGCAACCGATGCCTACCTCACCGAGCTCGCTGCCGAAGTTGGCGAACCGACAGCGCGTCAACAATCTCGTGCGGACGCGATCGTGCGTCGCATCCGCGATCCTGAACTCCACCAGACCGGCTGACTCGTGCTGATCATCGACAGCGGAGGCGTCACCCGCCTCGCCGAGCGCTCGCCACGAGCACTCGCACTCATCCGCGCACTTCGCGACGACGGGCTCTGGCCACCTGTCGCTCCGACCGTCGTACTCGTCGAATCGCTGCAGGGTCACAGCGGCCGAGACGCCACCACGAACAGATTCCTCAAGACTTGCGTCATAGACGGAGTCGTGACCGAGAGCACCGCCCGGCGCGCGGCCGAACTGCGCCGACGCGCGCGACAAGGATCAGCCGTCGACGCGGTTGTCGTGGCGCTCGCTGAACCTGGCGGGACCGTGCTCACCGGCGACAAGGCAGACATCACTGCCCTCGCCGCCCACGCCCACGAGGTGACGGTCGAGACAATCTGACGGCAGGGGACAATGTCGCGATCGCGCTCTGATCAGCGGCCGCGGGAATGTAACGGCGCGTTCGTTACATTTCATCGCCTCCCGCTCGAGATGGGCTGTCAACACCGCGACGACGCTGGCTGCGACGTCGTCACGCGCGATCGGTGGCACGTCCGATAGCCCTGGAAGGAACCCGCGGGGTTGGAATGCCGAGCTGTTGCTGGTGTCGCCTGGTCGGTCCAACATCGATCGCGCGAACGTCGGGCGCGGCCGCCGATGAGCGCTACCTGGCTGCGGCGGGTGAGTCATGGCACGTCGACCAGAGCCATGAGCCCGTTGGTGTCGTCGCTGAACATGTACGTGTGCGCTGCCTTCAAGGTGAGTGTCAGTACGACCGTGACGCCCGGAGCGATCGCCTTGAGGCCGCCGGGGAACTCGATGGGGAGCGGCGGCGGGCCGGCCTGTCCGCCTTCCATCCAGGCACCGATCTCCTCGCCTCGGCTGAGATCGGTGCCTACGGGGACTCCGCCGGTGTTCATTTCGTGAGCCGTCGTGCCGATGTTAGTGACAGCGACGACGCGCGTACCCGCCGTGAGGGGTGGCACCGTGATCGCATCGTCGTCGAGCGTGATGGTGAGGTCGGCCTTGGGTAGGTCGCTCTTCTTCGCGTCGGTCACCGTGAACATGGCGATCATCCCGTGCTGCATGTGGTTCATGCCGTCGGCGGCCGGAAAGTGACAGGACAGGACGTAGGTGCCGGGCGTGAGTGTTCGCGCGTAGCCGAAATGGGCGCCGGACCCGATGGCAGTGGTGCCGCCAGGATCGGCAATCAGGACCGCTCCATGTGAGTCGCCTTGGTCGGAGAGGGCCGCAAACTCCTCGAGGGTTGTGCCTGGTTGGACCTGGGCGAGGTCGAGTTCGTGAGCGTACGAACCGAGGTTGGTGATGTCGAGATCGACCAG
>JANYCT010000015.1 GCA_025360105.1 Actinomycetes bacterium
ACGCAAATTGTGGGCACGACGGGGCTCGAACCCGGGACCTCTACCGTGTCATGGTAGCGCTCTAACCAACTGAGCTACGCGCCCGTCAGGCAGTCATTACGACCGAATCGGCCGCTTCGTGCACTCACAGCGAGCAGAACTATACCAGCGATTGTTCGCCTCAGGTGAGATCGACAACCTTGGCATCGGCTGCGTTCTTGATGACCGACTGCACCCCAGCATTCGCCGCGGCTTTGCTTTCGTAGGCTTCGCCCGATGCGATGACCTGACCGTTACTCGCCTTCAGACGAAAGCGGAACTTGCCCGCCTTGTCTGCGTACACCTCGAATGTTCCGGCCATGTGGGTCTCCTTACGTTGCGACTAATACCTGACGCCGCTCACATTAGCCTCGTCGCGGACACACCGATGAACGAACGTCGACTCGCATCAACCTACGTGAGATGGCGCGACACGAAGGCCCGCTGCCGAAGCCGCTGCAGACAATCGGGCATCCCACACGGCCATCACGGGGTCCACGTCCACGAGCTCCATGGCGCTGTCGACGACTGTCAGGTCGGTGCCGTCTTCGTCGACGAGCAGCTTGACCAGGGCACTCGCATCGAAATAGTCGACCGCCGACCTAACGACGCTGTTCGCTCACCAAATCTGCCACCGACACCTTCGAACGCGGTCGTTTCCGGTTCTGTGCACCGGGTCGTGTTGCACGCTCGGGAGCGCTGAGGATGCCCTCACGCGTGAGCCGTTCGATGGTGATGGCAGCGTCGATCTTCGAAGCGTACATTTTACGATGAGTCAAATGTACAGATAGATGGCGACCCTACTTCAGGCGTAGCGACACGTCGTTGGCCATCAGGCGGCCTCGACGGGTGAGGGTCCAGCGGTTGTCGTGCAACTCGACGACGCCCGGCAACGCATCGCCGTCGAGCGCCTCGAACGGCACGCCCTCGCGAAGACGTAGTTGCAATTGCAACTTTTCCATCCGGCTCGCCTGCTGATCGAGCTGCTCGTCGGCGGCTTCCACCGAGTCGGCAGAGCTCACCAGATCGATGTAACGATCGGGAGTACGGACGTTCCAGAAGCGACGACCAGCTCGATGAGAATGCGCCGCACAGCCGAAGCCCTGATACTCGCCCTGATGCCAGTACACGAGGTTGTGGCGACACTCGTGTGCGGGGCGCGCCCAGTTGCTGACCTCGTAGTTCGCCAGCCCCGCCGCGGCCAACATCTCGTCGGCCATTTCGTACTTGTCGGCCAGGTCGTCATCGTCGGGGTGGCGCTCGGGCTGTGATGCCAGCGGCGTACCGGCCTCGATGGTGAGCGCGTAGGCCGACACGTGCGTCGGCTCCAACGCCAGGGCGCCGGTGAGCGTGCGCTCCCAATCGACCAACCGCTCCCCTGCTCCCCCATAGATCAGGTCGAGGTTGAACGTCGGAATGCCCGCCGCCCGCACCGCCTCGACAGCCTTGGCCACGTTGGCCGGCACGTGCGTGCGGCCCAGCGACAGCAGCACCTGCGGCACCATCGATTGCACGCCGATGCTCACCCGGTTCACTCCGGCGTCGGCGTAGATGCGCATCATCTCGGGCGTCACGTCGTCGGGATTGCACTCCACGGTGACCTCGGCATATGCCGAGCGAGGCACCGCAGAGATCACCCGCGCGAGCGCCATGGGATCGATCAGGGTGGGAGTCCCCCCGCCGACGAAGATCGTGTCGACCACCGGCATGCCGTTGCCCACGTTGCGGGCTATATCGCTGAGCAGGGCTTCTACGTAGGCGTCGATCAGGTGATGCCGGTCGGTCCACGTGGCGAACGCGCAGTAGTCGCAACGCTTGGCGCAAAACGGGATGTGGATGTATGCGCCGAACTCGTCACTCACGGTTCAACGATAACGACCGAAACTTCGTCTCAACCGCCGACACGATGGGGACGCCCTTCGCAACTGAGTCTCACCCGTGATACATTTCAGGCATGAGCCGGCAAACGACCTCGGTATCCATTCGAGACCTGCGCAATCACGGCGGCGACGTAGTCGATCGGGTCGTTGCAGGCGAGTCGCTGCTCATCACCCGCTCGGGCAAACCCGTGGCGGAGCTTCGACCTCTGCGGCAACGACGGCTCGATGCCGCGGCCCTGCTCGCACGTTGGAACCGGGTCCCGCATGTAGATCCCGAGGCCCTACGGCGTGATATCGACCTCGTGCTGGATGCATCGCTGTGACGACACCTCAGCGCGAGCCAGTCGGCCTGCTCGATACGAACACTGTCATCCTGCTGCCACAGCTGTCGGACCCCAACCAACTGCCGTTCGAGCCGTTGATCTCGGCAATCACTCTCGCCGAGTTGTCGATTGGACCGCTCGTGGCCACCGATCCCGCCGTTCGCGCCGCACGACAAACACAACTGCAACAGGCCGAGGCCGACTTTGAACCGCTGCCCTTCGATGCAGCTGCCGCACGCGCCTTCGGGCGGGTGGCAGCGGATCTCCGCAACGCCGGTCGCAAATCAGCGGCACGCGCCTACGACGCCCTGATTGCTGCTGTGGCTATCGCTAACGACCTCACGCTCTACACCACTAACCCAACCGACTTCGCCGCCATCACGGAACTCCGTGTGGTTGCCGTGCCGCACCCCGACCGTCCGGGCAGTTGAGCTCAGCCGCCGGCGGGGCGAAAGAGCAGGTCGAGGGCATCGAGGCGCTGGCCGACCTGATCGACCGGAACGTCGAGCATGGCGGCGATGGCACGGGTGTCGTCGCCGCGCACGGTGAGCACCTTGCCGTTGAAGTCCTGGCGCTGCACCTGAATCATCCGCAAGAACCGGGCCAGCATCTCGAACGGCTGACCCGACAACTGCGACAACTTCACCAGATCGACGGCCAACTTGCGCGCGTTGGCAGGGTCGTTGGCTGACTCGGCAGCAACGTTTTGCTCGTCACGCGGCAAGAGTTGATCGACCGGAACGTTGTAGAACGAGGCGAGACGCTCGAGACGAGGCACCGAAATTGCTCGCTCACCGCGTTCGTACGCGCCGAGCACGCTGGCCTTGAATTCATCGCGCGAGGTGGCCTCGACGTCTTGCAGGCTGAGTCGCTTCTGGCGTCGAATAACTCGGAGGCGCTCACCGACCTTACGGCTGTAGGGCGACGAGGAAACGTTGTCATCATCGAATTCACGCATCATTGATCCTCCTGCAACGCCCTTCCGTCCGCCGAGACCCGAGGATGAAGCTGTGGTGATTTAACCACACCCTGCGGTGATTCGCAACTGTGCGTTGCCCAAGCGCGTCAATTCGTCGAGAAAGCTCTCAGTTGGTGAAGACTTCGTCACGCAGAGCACCGAGCTGGGCGGCGGCCACGAGCGCCGCTGTCTCGACGCGAAGCACGCTTGGGCCAAGCCGAACATGGCTCGGATAGGCACCGAGTTCTTCTTCGGTCCAGCCTCCCTCGGGGCCGATCAACACTGTTGGAGTGGCCAGGGTGAGGGGCGATCCATCGGGCTCAGCCAGTGCCACAGCTGCCGGAGCGACAACAGCGCCGACCACGCTGGGTGTCAGCCAGCTGAGCGCCACAGGACCCTCGATCGCGGGCAGCCACACCCGTCTGCTCTGCATCGCCGCCTCACGAGCCACCTTGTGCAGCTTGGCCAGATTGCGCTCGGCCCGATCGGCATCCCATCGCACGATGCTGCGTTGGGTGTGCAGCACGGCGATGCGATCGACGCCGATCTCGGTGAGCTTCTGCACGATCCATTCCGGGCGATCACCCTTGGGCAACGCAAACCCGATTGCGATCGACACAGTGGGCACGGGTTCGTGGGTGATTTCGGTGTCGGGCTCGAGTACGTCGCCAGCGGCGAACCGACACACCCGCCACGCTCCATGACCATCGCTGACAGACACCGACTCCCCCGCGCGCAGGCGTAGCACCCGCCCCAGATGATGCTGATCGTCGTTGTTCAACTCAGGCGTTGCCAGCGATTCGACGAACACATGAGCCGCCGAGCGCCGCAACAGCGGATTCACGAAAAGGCCGACTTGATGCGCGAGAAGATGCCCTTCTCGTGCGGTTCGACAACCTCGCCACGGCTCTGCGCGAACAGCCGCAAGAGTTCGGCTTCGTCGTCGCTGAGCTTGGTGGGCACCTGCACCTGCACACGCACGATCAGGTCGCCACGTCCGCGACCCTGCAGGCGGGGCACGCCGCGTCCGCGCAGCACGAACTCACGGCCCGGCTGGGTGCCGCTGGGGACTTCGAGTTCTTCATCACCGTCGAGCGTGGCCAGCGTGAAGCGGGTGCCCAACGCAGCTTGCGCGATGGAGATGGGGAGATCGGTGACGAGGTTGATGTCCTCGCGTCGGTAGCGATCGTGCCTGGCCGCGCGAATGTGGACGTAGAGATCGCCGGTGGCGCCGCCACGAGGACCAACCGCACCGCGGCCGGTGAGGCGCAGGGTGGAGCCGGTGTCGACGCCCGCCGGCACGTCGACTTGATACGTCTTGTCGGTGATGATGCGGCCATCGCCGTTGCACGTGGGACACGGCGTGACGATGACCTGACCCATACCGTTGCATCGGGCACAGGGCGACGAGGTGACCATCTGACCGAGCAAGCTCTGACGGACACGTTGCACTTGGCCGCGACCGTTGCAGTCGGCGCAGGTGACTGGCTGCGTGCCTGAGCCTGCACCCGAGCCACCACAATCGCTACACGCAACTGCGGTACGCAACGTGACGGGAACGGTGGCACCGAATACGGCCTGCTCGAAGGAAAGGTCGGCTACGACTTCGAGATCCTGACCGCGTGGCGGACCGGCTTGGCCGCCACCCCCACGACCGCCGCCGAATCCGGAGCCACCGCCCCCGCCGAAGAACGCGTCGAACAGATCGCCCAGACCACCGCCGCCGCCGCCGAAACCATCGCCGGCGCCGTTGCCGCCACTGCCGCGCGGAGAATCGCCAAAGCGGTCGTAGCGCGCCCGGCTCTCGGGGTCACTGAGCGTCTCGTAGGCACGCGCAACTTCCTTGAACAACGCCTCGGCTGCGGCATCGCCGGGCTTGGCATCGGGATGCAGCTCGCGGGCCTTT
The DNA here is from genome assembly GCA_025360105.1 of Actinomycetes bacterium. Classification (GTDB taxonomy): domain Bacteria; phylum Actinomycetota; class Acidimicrobiia; order Acidimicrobiales; family Ilumatobacteraceae; genus WLMZ01. The sequence continues at coordinate 5,086 of JANYCT010000015.1, forward strand.
TTGCGATATGCCTTTTTGATCTCGTCGGCGTTGGCGTTCTGTGAGACACCGAGCAGGTCGTAGAAATCGGCCACCCGTATCAGCCCTCCGCCAAACATCGGCCCAGACGATCGCTCACGACATCGACCGTGGCAAGCGCCTGCGGGTAGTTCATCCGTGTGGGTCCGAGAACGCCGACCGTACCGAGACGCTCACCCTCGACAACCACCGACTTGACCACCACCGAGCACGACACTAACGGTTCGAGGCCGTGTTCGGCGCCGATGGCCACCGACAGGCCACGGTCGAGCACATCGCGCACGAGTGACACGACCACGTACTGCTGCTCGAGCGTGGTGAGCACCGACCGCACAACATCGACCGCATCGAATGCGTTCGCCACCGACGCAGTGCCACCGACGAACGCCGGGTTATCGTCGCCAGCCAGACGCAGCGCGCTCACGGCCTGGCCGCACAACCGATCGAGATCGGCGTCGCCCGTGGTGGGGGCGAGTGAGGTAGCACCCAGAATCTTGCCGATCATCGTTGCCTGCAGATGAGCCGTCGCTGCCGCCAGGCGATTGTCGGACGTGTCATCGTCGAGTTCGATGGTCTGGTTCTCGACCTGACCATTCGATAGCACGGCCACCACCATCGCCATGCGCGGCGAAAGTCCGACCACCTGCACCGAACGCACGACAGCCGCCTGTGCGCTGGGACCAACCACTACTGCCGCATGGTGGGTGAGGTTGGCGAGCAAATCGGTAGTGCGCGACAACAACTCCTCGAGACGACCGTGCGCCTGATTGAAGAAGTCGCCCACCTGCTGCGCAGCCTGTTTGTCGAGCGGACCGCTGGGCGCAAGATGATCGACGAAGAACCGGTAGCCCTTGTCGGTGGGAATACGACCCGCCGAAGTGTGCGGCTGCACGAGGAAGCCTTCTTGCTCGAGCATGGCCATGTCGTGGCGCACCGTGGCCGACGACACCTGCACGCCCGGCGCGTTCGAGATGTGGGTGGAACCCACGGGTTGGGCGGTGGTGATGTATTCCTCAACCACTGCCCTCAGAATGGCGGTCTTTCGTTCGTCGAGCATCGCCATTCGACTTTATCGGCCCAGCGCGCTTTGGTAGCGCGTCAATGCCTCGACCCGCTCGGCAGCGTGATCCACCATCGCAGGCGCGGCGCCCGTCGCGATGACCTCTGCGCCGGTGCGAGGCACGTGGATTTCCATGTTCGACAACGCAGCCAGCTCGGGCACCCATTGACGGATGTATTCGCCGTCAGGGTCGAATCGTTCACTCTGCCCGGTGGGGTTGAAGACACGGAAATACGGCGCAGCATCGGTGCCGGTGCCGGCAGTCCATTGCCAGCCGTGCTGGTTCGAGGCCAGATCACCATCGACGAGATGACGCATGAAGTGGCGCGCGCCCCACTGCCACGGCAGGTGCAGATCCTTCACGAGGAAGCTGGCGACGATCATCCGCACGCGATTATGCATCCAACCTGTGGCGAGCAGCTGGCGCATGCCGGCATCCACGATCGGGTAACCGGTGCGACCCGCGGCCCAGAGCTCAAAGCGGGCACGAGCTGCAGCGTCGGTATCGACTTCGATCGCGTCAAGCTTTGATTGCAGGTTGCGCCGCGCGGTGTCGGGTTTGTGGAACAACACGTCGGCGTAGAACTCGCGCCACCCCAACTCGCTGCGGAACACATCGTGAGCGCGACTATCACCGAGATCAGCCAGCAGTTGGCGCGGGTGCACCTGCCCCCAGCGAAGATAGGGGCTCATCCCACTCGTGCCGGCCACGCCCGGGGTGTTGCGTTGCACGTCGTAATGAGCGAGGGCGGTGGTGACGAATGTGGCCCAGCGTTCGTGGGCCGCGTGCTCGCCCGCTTCGGGCAACGTGCATGCGATCGCCGGTTCTGATGGGATGCCTTCACTGGCCCAGGTAGTGGCACCGCTCCATCGCGTCTCGGGGATGTCGAGCGGTGCTGACCATCCGATGCGCTGCCACACCCTTTTGAACGGCGTGAACACCGCATAGGGAGTGCCGTCGTCCTTCAACACTCCGCCGGGAGCAACGGCGTAGGGGGAACCCTGACCGACGAGCCGGCCGCCGTGAGCGAGCAATGCCTCGCCCACTGCTGCATCACGCAACCGGCCGTACGGCGCATAGTCACGACTCACAACCACTTCGTCAGCACTGGTTTCTTCGGCGAGAGCAGGAATTGCGTCCTCGGGGGAACCGTGCCGCACGATCAATTGACCATCCATCGATTCGTTCAGCGCACGCAGCGATCGATACATGAATGCAAGGCGCGCCGAGCCGCTATATCGGACCAACGCGGGGTCGATCACGAAGACCGGCACGGTCTCGCGATTGTCGCGTGATGCGTAGGTCAGCGCTGGATGATCAGCCAATCGCAAGTCACGACGGAACCACATGATCGAGCGATGTGTGGGCACGATCAAAGTGTGACTCAGACGGCAACTCGTTGCGTGATCGGGCCAGCACGATCCATGCCACGCCGGCACATACGAGGGTGACGATGCTGCCGAAACCGAGACTCCATTCGGCGCTGACGTGATCCGCGATCAGGCCGGTGATAGGGCTGCCGATGGGCGTGGAGCCGAGGAACGCCACAGCCATCAGCGCAAGCAGGCGACTACGCATCTCGGGCGGGCACTCCTGCTGCGCGATGCCGTTCGTGGCCGAAATGAATGCAGCACCACCGATGCCGAGCGGGATGCACATGATCAAGCCCACAGCAATATTGGGCGACCACGCGAGCGCGATGCCGGCCACGCCCAGAAGCACTGTGTTCCCAAGAAAGTAGCGCAGCGAGACCATCTGCAACCTGGCGGTGCGCAATGAACCGACGAGGCTGCCGACACTGAGCGAGGCGAGCAGCCAACCGAAGTAATCGCGGTTGGCGAACCGCTTGTCGGCGAGGCGAACCAGGCTCACGTTGTAGTTGAACGCGAAGGTGGAAACGATTGCGAGCACCACGAAGACGAGGAACAATCGATTGTTGCTCCGTACGTAATGAAGCGCGTCGCGCACGGGCGTGCCACCGCGTTTGGCCATCACCACGGGTCGCAGCTTGGTGAGATCAATCGACAACAGTGCCAGCAGGATCGCGAAGAATGACGCCGCGTTGATGATGAAGCACCAGCCGGTGCCGATGCTCCGAGTGAGCACCGCAGCGAGTGCCGGGCCGAAGATGCGTGAGCCGGTCATCACTGCGGTGTTCAACGACATTGCATTGGGAATGTCGACCGGATCGACGAGTTCGGTGACGAAGCCACGGCGCGCCGGATTGTCGAGCGCATTGATGATGCCCACCGCGAGCGACAGTGCGTAGATAGCCGGCAGGTTGATGTGTCCCGACAGATCGAGCACACCCAGCACCATCGCCTGCACCGTCAGCAGCGTCTGGGTGATCAGGGTCATCTTGCGACGATTGACCCGATCGGCCACCGCCCCCGCCCACGCCCCGAGTACCAAGGTGGGCAGGAACTGCGTGGCGATGGTGAGGCCGACGTCGGTGGCCTTGCCCGTGATGCGGTACACCAGCAGCGACATCGCCGTGAGCTGCAGCCAACTGCCCACGTTCGACACCAGCAGACCCAGGAAGAACACTCGTGCGTTGCGCTCGCGAAGCGAACGAAACGTCTGCGAAGCCACCCCGCCAGACTAACCGCCAGAACAAATTCACGGCTGCCGAGTGTGGTCCTGACGGTCAGTCGTCGAGTTTGAGGGCAGAGATGAAGACGTCGCCGGGGATCTCGACGCGGCCGATGGCCTTCATCTTCTTCTTGCCTTCTTTCTGCTTCTCGAGCAGCTTGCGCTTGCGGGTGATGTCGCCGCCGTAGCACTTGGCCAACACGTCCTTGCGACGCGCCTTCACGGTTTCGCGGGCGATGACTTTGCCACCGATGGCGGCCTGAATCGGCACGTCGAACATCTGGCGCGGGATCAGTTCGGCGAGCTTCTCGCACATGCGCCGCCCGTAATCGAAAGCCTTGTCGCGGTGCACGATGGTGCTGAACGCGTCGGCAGGCTCGCCGTTGAGCCACAGATCCACCAGCACAAGATTGCTGCGCTGGTATCCGTCGAGCTCGTAATCGAGGCTGGCATAACCCTGCGTGCGGCTCTTCATCTGATCGAAGAAGTCGACCACCACCTCGGCGAGCGGCACCCGGTAGTGGATCTCGACGCGCTCGGGCGACAGGTATTCGAGCTTGGTCATGTCGCCGCGCCGGGTCTGGCACAGGTCCATCAGCGTGCCGGTGTATTCCTTGGGGGTGATGATGCTCACCCGGAAATACGGCTCTTCGATGAAGTCGATCTTCTGCGGTGGAGGTAGGTCGGCGGGGTTGTCGACGACCACGACCTCGCCATCGGTCTTGGTGACGTGGTACTCGACGCTCGGTGCAGTGGCGATGAGCGCCAAGTTGAACTCGCGCTCGAGGCGCTCCTTCACAATCTCCATGTGCAGCAAGCCAAGGAATCCGCAACGGAAGCCGAAGCCGAGCGCGCCCGATGTCTCGGGCTCGTAGGTGATGGATGCGTCGTTGAGCTTCAGTTTCTCGAGGCTCTCGCGCAGGTTCTCGAAGTCGTCACCGTCGATGGGAAACAGGCCGCAGAAAACCATCGGCTTCGGATCGCGATAGCCCTCGAGCGCCTCGGCAGCCGGATCGTGAAACAACGTGACGGTCTCACCGCTGCGGGCCTGACCGACGTCTTTGATACCGGCGATGAGGTACCCCACCTCGCCGGGCCCGAGCTCGGCGATCGGCGTGATGACCGGGCGGCGCACGCCAACCTCGACGGCCTCGTGCACGGTGGCGGCGTTCATGAACCGCATCTTGTTGCCCGCGCTGATGCGCCCGTTCATCACGCGGATCGAGCTGACCACGCCGCGGTACTGGTCGTATTGGCTGTCGAAGATGAGCGCCTGCAGCGGTGCCTCGGGATCTCCTTTGGGCGCCGGAATGTGGGCGACGACCGCGTCGAGCAGATCGGGTACACCAACGCCGGTCTTGGCCGAGATACGGATGATGTCTTCGGCCTTGATGCCGAGCACGTTCTCGATCTCCTGCGCATACCGGTCGGGATCGGCCGCGGGTAGGTCGATCTTGTTGAGCGCAGCGACGATCTCGAGGTCGTGCTCGAGGGCGAGATAGCAGTTGGCCAGCGTCTGGGCCTCGATGCCCTGGGCCGCGTCGACCACCAGAACCACGCCCTCGCAGGCAGCGAGGCTGCGGCTGACCTCGTAACCGAAATCGACGTGCCCGGGGGTGTCGATGAGGTGGAGCGTGTGCCCCTTCCATTCGACACGAACGTTCTGGGCCTTGATGGTGATGCCGCGCTCGCGCTCGAGATCCATACTGTCGAGATACTGCGACCGCATGTCGCGCATTTCCACAGCCCCGGTCATCTCCAGAATGCGATCGCTCAGGGTTGATTTACCGTGATCGATGTGCGCGATGATCGAGAAGTTGCGGATGCGGCTGAGGTCCATGAGCAGTATCTCGATGCTACCGGCCGCGAATCTCCGCGAGTGGGTGGCAGTTGTTTCAATCCACCGATAGGCTCACGCAGCCTGTTCCAGACCTGTCTGGCACAATTCGGTGTAACGAGACTGTCAACGAAAAGGGACTTCGCACGTGGCGAATATCAAAAGTCAAAAGAAGCGCATCCTCACCAACGCGAAGGCTGCCGAGCGCAACAAGGCCGTCAAGAGCGAACTGCGTACCCGTGTGAAGACCGCCGTCAAGCACATCGGTGCCGACGACAGCGACGATTCAGTGCGTCTTGCGGTGAAGCGTCTCGACATGGCTGCTGCCAAAGGCATCATCCATCCCAATCAGGCCGCTCGCCGCAAGAGCCGCCTGATGAAGCACGTCAACGCCGGCGGCTAATCACCGCCGCACTTTGCACGTGGTTCGTCACCGACGCCGGGTGGGCGCCGGGCTGAGCCGGCTCAAACGGGCGACGAGCACTTCCATCACCAGTCCTTCCGGGAGATCGCGTCGGCCACGCAGGTCGAGATCGGCCTGAGCAAGCAGTTCGATGGCGCGGGCCACGCCGCCGCTACCGAGTCGGCGGTACTGACCCATCACCTTTTGCGCCGGGTACCCCACCTTGATGCCGAGCAAGTCGGCGACGGCCTGTTCGCTGTTGGCCTCTGCTCCATCGAGCTTGAGCAGGCGCACGTAGTGATTGTGCAGAGTAGCCATCAGTTGCAGTGGGTGGCGCGACTGCATCATGCGCGCCAGCAGCTCGAGCGCGGTTTTGGTGTCGCCGCGATCGATCGCGTCGGTGAGATCCCACGGTGGTACCGAGCCCGCATCGCCGAGAAAGGGTTCGATGTCGGCGACGCTGAGCGTCTTGTCGTTGCCATAGGTGGACTCGAGGGTCTGGAGCACACCCGCTAGGCGTCCCGCTTCCTCACCCATCCAGCCGGCAACGAGCGCCAGCGCAGATGAGTCGAGCCGCATACCTGCGCCGGCAATCTGCTCTTCGATCCACAGCGAACGATCGCCCTTGCGGGTCGGGGGTGTGGTGTTCGTGGTGGTGGCGCCCGCCTTCTTCGCCGCGTCGGTGATCGACTTCACGATTCGGCCGCCACCGCCGACAAGCACCAACTCGGTGCTCGGCAACGGGTCACCGAGATAGGCCACCAACGGCCCAACCTCGTCGGCCAAGAATCGGCCGATGCCGCGGGCTACGACCACACGTTTGTCGGTGAGGAACGGCATGGTTTGGGCAGCATCGATGACGGCTCGCACCTCGTAGTCATCACTTGAAAAGTCGTCGACCATCATCGTTCGATCGCTGTCGCCGACCAAGCGGTGGATCAGTTCGGTGACCGCGGTGAGCACCAACGATTCGTCGTCACCGGTGATGAGATGCAGAGCCATGTGCGTCCACCTTGTCATATTCGCCGATATCGCGCGGCAACGAATCGACCGATGACCATCAGCACGAGAGCGGCCCATCCGAGCGCCGCCCACGGGGCACCGGGCTCGAGCCGCGCTCCGAGCGCTGCGACGACTGCGACCCAACGCGTACCGATCGCGCTGGGCATTTGCACCACAACAGCCACCAGGCCGCCCCCAACTGGCCCGAGCGACCCTGCGAGCAGTGCGGCCGGTAGTCCGTACAACATGACGAAACCTGCCACCGGCACCGCGAGCAGATTGGCGGCGATCGATACCAATGGCACTGAGCCGAACACGAGCAGGCTCACCGGCGCAACGCCTGCCTGGGCGCCGAGGGTGATGGCGGCAGGAACCGCCAACCACCGGGGTCCCGGAATGTACGGCACCAGTGCCGTACCGAGCAGTGCAACGCCAGCAGTTGCGCCGACCGACAGCCAGAAGCCGACCGACCAGACGAGCAACGGATCGACCAGTACCAGCAGCCCGACCGCAAGGGTGAGCGTGCGCGATGCGGGGCGTTCTCGCCCGGTGAGGTAACCCGTGGCGGCAATTGCTGCCATCACCCCGGCGCGCAGAACCGACGGCTCGAATCGGGTCAGCGCAACAAACCACATGATCAACGCGAGCGTGGCCAACCATCGCGGTGCGGGCCGCAGACGTCGCAGTAGAGGCGCCGCAGCAGCCAACACGAACGCCACGTTCTGCCCCGACACAGCCGTGAGATGCGACAGACCCGAACCGCGGAACTGCGTGATCATCGCAGTGGGTTCGTTGCGATCGTCACCGATCACCAAGCCCGCAAACAGTGCGTTGTCGGGCGCACGAAGCGTGGCCGAACCAGCCGCAAACAGGCGACGAACGCGATTCGACGCGCGGTCCAGCGCGGACCCCGCTGACCAGTCGCCCACGACCTTCAGATCGAATCCGCCAACGACATGACGAATCGCCGCGCGACGACCCGCTACCCCGCCGAGCGCTCGTCGCGTACCGCTGATGACTGCGCACTCCCCCGCGAGATGTTCGGTGAGGCGCCTCCTCGGCGAGCCGCGCGCCCACGACTCGAAACGCTCGCCCTGAATGTCGAGCACGACCACGATGGCACCACCCTTTGGCGCCGGGTCGGTCTTCAGGCAGGCCCAGCCAACATATGGCCCGAGGTGATCGGGGGCGGTGCCATGCCAGGCAACATTCGACAGGTGTACACCCAAGATGCCACCGATCAGACACACGGCGACGACGCGAACTGACCGATGCCCCACAAGACTGATGCTCGCCAACCCCAACACCGGCATCGGTCGACGCGTCCATACGCCAACCACGATGTGACCCACGATCAGCGCGAGGTGTTGCGTCGGGATGGCCTGCCACCAGACGGGTCGGCCATCTCGGTACGCTCGGGTCATGAGCATGGTCGGCGCGCCTCCGCAATCGGCCGTGCCGCAGGGGCCACGGGCCTTCCGGTCGCGCATCCGTCGGCAGGGACCTGTTGCCGCACTGATTCCTCCAGGCTTGCTTGCTGTTGTGGCATTCCTGCTGCTGCGAAACAACGCCGCCACGATTCGCGGCGTGACCGGCTTCGCAGCGACGGTGCTCGCAGCTCCGGCGCTGCTTGCCGAGGGTGTGCCATTGACCACCGCGCCGGGCCGGTTTGCGATCGGTGTGGCGGTGAGCATCGCGCTGTGGTTGGCGGTTGGTTTCGTGGCGGCGCGACGCTCGACACGTTCGCCGGTCGCCACCTGGCGAGACTTCTGGCGCGAATGGGTGTGGCTGGCTGCAGGGCTGTGGCTCGGCGTTGCTCTCGGTCTGGTCGTAATCGAATTCGCACTGCTCTAACGCCGCTACAGCGCAGGCGGATCACACCTTCACCAACGCCCGAATCGTGTCGAGCTTGGCCGGCCCGATGCCACGCACATCGAGCAAACCATCGACCGACGAGAACGGACCCTTCTGCTCGCGGTGGGCCACGATCGCTGCCGCGGTCGCAGGTCCGATGCCAGGTAGCGCATCGAGTTCGTCGACGGTTGCCCGATTGAGATCGACCGGACCGATGGGTTGGGTTACACCCGCGGTCGTCGCGCCGACCGAACCCGTTGCGCCGACCGCGGCAGGCACCGGCTGACCCATGCGGGGCACATACACCCGGTCGCCATCGCGCATCGAGGCGGCGAGGTTCAGAGTGTCGAGATCGGCCTCGGGCGTTGCTCCTCCCGCGGCGGCGATCGCCTGTTGCACCCGAGCATCGGCAGGGAATCGATACACCCCGGGAGCCACCACTGCTCCGGCGACGTAGACCAGGATCGTGCTCGCCACGACTGGCGTCGTGGTCGTGGCGGCGGACCCGGGCAGCGCCACGGCAGTCGTGGCCGAACCAGCTCGGTTTGGGTTACTCGAAGCAACGCTCGTCACCGATGGCTTCGCGTAGGGCAGGGTGTTCTCTACCGCTGTCGGCGGAGCGCGCAGTAACCAGTATCCACCGGCACCCACGGCAAGAACAGCCGCTGCGCTGACTGCGAGTCGGCCCAACCCGAACCAATGCAACCACGCTCGCACAACCTCGCCAAGCGGGCGCGCAGGCTGCGGGCGATCAGGTAATGGCTCCATGCAACCTCCCGCAACGAGGGCGCAGACGCGCCGCTCAAGAATCGGGGGAAGCCACCGAGCACACTACCGAGGATTCATCGGTACGCAACCGTGTGCACACCGAGCATTCAGCCCGGAGTTGCCTCGGCGAGATCGTGATCGCGCACAGCCGTGGACAGGGATCGACGTGCGACCCAGTCGGCCTCGATCTCGAGCGGGATGCGCAGATACGCACCGCGGTGACCCTTCAGCCGGAGCCGCCACAGTGCGTACGAACCGACGTAGCGAACGCTGAAGCCGATGACACCATGTCGGCGCCACTGCCGCACGTGCACCTGCTCGTGACGAAGCAGGGACGCCGAATGCTGCGCGCCCTCGCGCACGATCACAAGAGAACCGAGCGTGATGCCATCAGAGTTCTTGGGCACAGGACCGCCAATCCAGAGGCGATACCCGTCGCGTCGTTCAAACGGCATGGGTCGACTGTAGCTCGCAGAAACTCGGCCGCGAACCGGGCCGAGCATCGCACATCAGAACAGGCGTGCCGTGAGCTGTTTGCGGTAGCCAGCCGTGCGGGGATCGTCGTTGCCCATCAGTTCGAGGATGTCGACGAACTCTTGGCGAGCCTCTTCATCGGCCTTCACGCGGGGCAGGAGATCGGTGAGTAACGCGTCGTAATTGTCGGCCTCGATAGGCATCGCGCTGAGCCGGGCCGCAGCGGCAACCTTGCGGGTGCGCTCGGATTCGGGAATGCGCGCAAGCAAGGCCAACGCTTCATCCGAACGCTGTGACTCAACGAGCAGATCGCCGAGCGCAATGATGGCGTCTTCGTTGCCGGGTTCGATCTCGAGCGCGGCACGCAGGCTGTCTTCGTCGCCTGCTTCGATCAGCGCGGCGAGGTGGTTCTCTTCCTCGCTGGGCAACAGCGAGTTCACGAACTCTTGAATCACGTGCTCGGGATAGGCGCCGACGAAACCGTCGACGACCTGACCATCTTTCAGCGCATACACCGCGGGGATGGACTGCACTTGGAACGCCTGGGAGATGCCGGGGTTCTCGTCGACGTTGACCTTCACCAACACGACCTGGCCGTTGGTGGCGTCGGTGACCGATTCGAGAATGGGGCCGATGGTCTTGCACGGACCACACCACGGCGCCCACAGATCGACGATGACCGGCGTAGTGGACGAGCGGTCGATGACCTCGGTTTGGAACGTTGCCTCGGTGACGTCAATAGCCATGGCGGCACGATATCGCCCGAGGCGTTACGTTGCGTTGCGACGCGGATACCGTGTGCAAGCAATGAGCGACGTCCCCGGCATCGATGTCCCCGCCGTCACGGCATGGTTGCAGGCGCATGTGCCCGGCGCGCATGGTCCGTTCACCTTCACCGTCATTGCTGGCGGGCACTCGAACCTCACGTTCGCCGTCACCGGCGCCGACGGAGCCCGTTTCGTACTCCGTCGCCCACCGCTTGGTCACGTGCTCGCCAGCGCTCACGACATGGGCCGTGAACATCGCATCATCTCGGGACTGCAGACCTCGGGCGTGCCGGTAGCTCCGGCGCTCGGCTACTGCGACGACCCCGCAGTGAACGGTGTGCCGTTCTACGTGATGGGCTTCGTCGATGGTCACGTCGTCCGCGATGCGGCAACTGCAACGGCGGCGCTCACTCCGCAGGCCCGCCGGCGAGCCAGCGAAGCAATCGTCGACACGATGGCCGCCATACACGCCGTCGATCTGCGCGAGGCCGGTCTCGATGACCTCGGCAAGCACTCCGACTACATCGCCCGCCAGCTGAAGCGTTGGTACAGCAACTGGAACTCGCAAAAGACACGGGAGCTTCCGGCGGTGGACGCCGTGCACGACGGTCTGCTGCAACGCATTCCCGAGCAGGGCCCGGCCTGCATCGTTCACGGCGACTACCGACTCGACAACTGCATGGTCAACGACGACGGCGACATCGTCGCAGTGCTCGATTGGGAGATCTGCACCCTCGGCGATCCCCTCGCCGATCTCGGCCTGCTGATGGTCTACTGGACCGGCCCCGGCGACGACGCCTCCGCATGGACAGGTTCGTCCACCACATCGCCCGGGTTCTTGAACCGCGACGATCTCTCCGAGCGCTACGGGCGCATCACCGGACGCGATCTCTCACAACTCGACTTCTACGTTGCGTTCGCCTACTGGAAGCTGGCCTGCATCCTCGAAGGCGTGTACTCGCGCTACCTCGGCGGCGCTCTGGGCCAACGCGATCCGCTCGAACTGCTGCCCTTCAAGATGCAGGTCGAGGGCGCCGCAGCCAAAGCCTTAGAGGCGCTGGAGCGCCTCGGATGAGCGACGCGTTCATCATCGTTGGTGGCACCGCCCCCCTGCTGCACGAACCGACGCTCGTGGTGATGCTCACCGGATGGATCGACGCCAGTGGTGCGGCCGCCGCCGCAATGGCATCGCTCGACGCCGAGTGCAACGTACGCACCATTGCCGTGTTCGACGGTGACACGTTCATCGACTACCGCGCTCGGCGGCCCACGATGGAACTGCGCGACGGCGTGAACACACGCTTGGCGTGGCCCGATATCGAGGTCAAGCACGGCCATGATCTCGATGGGCGTGACGTGCTGTTACTCACCGGGCCCGAGCCCGACATGGCGTGGCATCGTTTCGGTCGCGAGGTTGCAGCACTCGGATCTCAACTCGGAGTGAAGCGCATGGTGGCTCTGGGTTCGTACCCGTTTGCCTCGCCGCACACCCGACCGTCGCGACTCTCGCTGTCGGCGCCGTCGGCCGAGCTGGTGGAGTCACTGCCCTTGCTGAAGAACTCCGTCGACGTGCCCGCCGGTGTTGCGGCGGTGCTCGAACACGCCTTTTACGATGTCGGCGTTTCGTCGTTGGGCATCTGGGTGCAGGTGCCGCACTACGTCGCCTCGATGGCGTACCCGGCGGCCACGGTTGCACTCCTTGCGGGCCTGCAGCAGTTCGGATCGGTGCGAATCGACGGCGCTGCCGCTCGTCAGGAAACCATGATCCAACGCCAGCGCCTCGACGAACTCGTGGCCGGCAACGACGAACACCGCGCGATGGTGCACGAACTCGAGACGCTGTACGACAACAGCGAGCAGCAGACCCTCCTTGTCGATGCCGATGATGCGCCGACGACCTTGCCCACCACGCAGTTCACCGCGGCCGAGATCCCCACGGGCGACGAGTTGGCGGCCGAGCTCGAGCAATACCTACGCGACCAGAACGACAACTGACGGTGTCCGACGCGGCGGTTCTGGGTTGCTGAGAGCGTGAAGACGGGCGCTACGTTTCGTGCAGCACATCGCACGAGGGGGCACGCATGAAGGTAGACGGAGGCATCGGCACAGACCTGAACAAGGTCGCCGCACAAGCCAAGGACGCACAGGCCGCTGGGTACACCGGAGCATGGACAGCCGAGACCAGCCACGATCCGTTCTTTCCGCTGCTGTTGGCCGCCGAGCACACCACCACGCTCGAACTCGGCACGTCGATCGCGGTTGCCTTCGCACGCAGCCCGATGACACTGGCCAACATCGGCTGGGACCTGCAGAGCTACTCGAAGGGCCGTTTCGTGATGGGCCTCGGCAGCCAGATCAAGCCACACATCACCAAGCGCTTCAGCATGGAGTGGAGCCACCCGGCGGCGCGCATGCGCGAGATGGTGCTCGCGATGCGCGCCATCTGGGACACGTGGCTCAACGGCACTCCCCTCGCGTTCCGTGGTGAGTTCTACACGCATACCCTGATGACACCGTTCTTCGCGCCGGAAGCATCTGACATCAGTCCCTACGGCGTCCCGAAGATCTTCCTCGCCGGTGTCGGCGAGTTGATGACCGAAGTTGCGGGCGAGGTGTGCGACGGATTCATCTGCCACGGCTTCACAACCGAGAAGTACCTACGCGAGGTCACCCTGCCCGCGCTCGCACGCGGCCGCGCCAAAGCGGGCAAGACGATGGAGGGCTTCGAGATCGTGGGGCCGAGCTTCGTGGTCACCGGCACGACCGACGCGGAGATGGCCGCAGCCGTTGCAGGCACCCGCCAGCAGATCGCATTCTACGGATCCACGCCTGCCTACAAGAACGTGCTCCACATGCACGGATGGGGCGGCCTGCAGGAGCAGTTGAACGCGCTCAGCAAGCAGGGCAAGTGGGTGGAGATGGGCAACCTCATCGACGACGAGATCCTCAACACCTTCGCGGTCGTCGGCGAGCCCGAACAGATCGCTCCGGAACTGCACCGCCGTTACGGCGACGTGATCCAGCGGGTCAGCTTCTACGCTCCGTACAAGACCGACCCGGCGCGCTGGCAGAAGGTGATCGAGGCCGTCAAGGCGTCGTAACGATCAGGCCGGCGCGACCCTCTGGCGCCGCTGCGAGGATCGTCCAATGCGGTAGTCGACGCCTGTTACTGTTGTCTTAGTCGGCTCAGCAGGTGGGTCCGTTCTCGGGGGGGACGCAATGACACATCCACGCGGCGACGACAATGGCGGAGCCAACCAGAACGGACCCGTCGACACCAGCAACCGCGTGCCCGTGCCCCAGGCCGCAAGCCCACTGCGCACCGCGACCGTTACATCTCGCAGCGGTCAGAACGCCAACGCCGCCAACGCCGCCCCCGTCGACACCAGCAACCGCGTGCCCGTACCGCAAGCTGCGAGT
>JANYCT010000011.1 GCA_025360105.1 Actinomycetes bacterium
CAATCACGGCCAGGAATCGAACCTCTACGGCGCTAGCGGTTCGAGTGACGCTCGCTTGATGACCACGCATCCTCCCAGCTCAGACTATCTTTCTTGGTGCCCCCGGGAGGATTCGAACCTCCGACCTGCGATTTAGGAAACCGTTGCTCTATCCCCTGAGCTACGGGAGCGGGACGTCTGCGCCGCGGCCGGAGGGACCGTGGTGCGTTGTCGCCCACGATCATACGAACGTCATGCGTCAGGTCGGCGGCACGCCTGATTCATTTCTCCGCGTACAGGACGCGATGGTGCAGGTGGACGACGCCGCTCGCGAAGCGCCGGTCGTCGAGGAGCTCGAGATTCAATCGCAGCTCGCGAGGAAGGCCCGGCTTGCCGCCCCCCACCACCACCGGGAACACGAAGAGGTGGATCTCGTCGACCAGTCCGGCCCTGAATGCCTGCTCTGCGATGCTGGGTCCGCTGATGCTCATGTCGCTGGCCGCGGCGTCCTCCATCGACGCGACTGCCTCAGGATCGAAGCTGCGTTCGAGCCGGGTGCGCTGCGTCCAAACCCCGTAGAGCGTTCGCGAGTACACGACCTTGTCCACACCTCGCCACATCTCGGCATACTCCGCCTCGGCCGCCGAGAGCCCTGGTTCGTCACCGTATGTCTCCCACACGGCCATGGTCTCGTACATCCGTCGGCCGAACAGGTGCGTGCCGATGGCCGTCTGGAGTCGGTTGATGAACGTGTGCACCTCGTCATCGGGCACCGCCCAGTCGAATCGTCCGGCCTCGTCCTCGATGAAACCGTCGAGGGACGTCATCGGAGAGTAGACGAGCTTGGACATCGATACCTCCGAGACTGGTTCGCCTCGCGCCAACGTCGCGAGAGTACGAGCAAGATGAGAAACCGATCCCGATGATAGGGTCGCCGAGCGCAGGAATACCCGTGCCACGAGCGTCCGCTCGCACTGGGCACCTGTCTCATCTGACCTTGGAGGCCATCATGTCCGACCAGTTCGTGCCACTCCCCGAGCACAAGTTCACCTTCGGCCTGTGGACCGTTGGCAATCAGGGACGCGATCCCTTCGGCCACGAGGTCCGCCCCCCGCTGCCGCCGACCGAATCGGTGCACCGCCTCGCGGAGTTGGGCGCGTATGGCGTAAACCTGCACGACAACGACCTCGTGCCCCACGGCTCCCCCGCGGCCGAGCGTGATGCCATCGTCGCAGCGTTCCGGGCGGCGCTCGACGAGACCGGCATGAAGGTACCGATGGCCACCACCAACTTGTTCTCACTGCCCGTGTTCAAGGAGGGCGCGTTCACCGCGAACGATCAGAACGTGCGTCGCTTCGCTGTCCGCAAGGCCCTCGACGCAATCGACCTCGGTGCCGAGTTGGGCGCCGAAGTGTTCGTGATGTGGGGCGGCCGCGAGGGCGTGGAAGCCGATGCGGCCAAGGACGTGCGCCACGCACTCGATCGTTACAAAGAGGCCGTCGATCTGTGCTGCGAATACATCCGCGAGCGCGGTTACTCGATGCGTATCGCGCTTGAGCCCAAGCCGAACGAACCACGCGGTGATATCTTGCTGCCCACGGTGGGCCACGCGCTCGCGTTCATCGGCGAGTTGGCATGGCCCGAAATGGTGGGACTAAATCCCGAGTTCGCGCACGAGACGATGAGCGGACTCAACTTCACCCACGGCGTTGCGCAGACGTTGTGGCACGGCAAGTTGTTCCACATCGATCTCAACGCGCAACGCATCGGCAAGTTCGACCAGGACTTCCGATTCGGATCCGAGGGCATCCGTGACGCGTTCTATCTCGTTCGCCTGCTCGAGGATTCCGGATGGGCCGGCATGCGCCACTTCGACGCCCACGCCTACCGCACCGAGAACCGCGATGGCGTGTGGGATTTTGCGAAAGGTTGCATGCGCACCTATCTCATTCTCAAGGACAAGGCCGAGCGCATGCGCGACGACGCGGAAATCCAAGAGGCATTGCTCGTGGCCAAGGCCGATCAGTTGTCCCAGCCCACCGGCCCGCTCGCTTCGGTGCGTTCGGCATCGTTCGACGAAGCGGCGCTGGCCGAGCAGGGATACGGGCACGAACGCCTCGACCAACTCGTGACCGAGCTACTCCTCGGCGTTCGCTGAACGTTGTAGAGGCAACGCCTCGATAACCCGTCAGTGCGTTGCGCCGCCGTGCAGCGCAGCGATGTCGTCGATGGTTGCCTCGCCGGGCTGCTTACCGGCGATGATCATCGCCAGTACTTCGTCCTTGGTGACCTCGTTCTTGTTCACCGCGCCAACGAGCTTGCCCTGCAACATCACGCAGATTCGATCGGCCAGATCGAACACGTCGTGAATGTCGTGACTGATCAAGAAGATGCCGATGCCTTCGGCCTTCAGTTGCGTGATGAGCTCGCGCACCTGAGCAGTCTCCGCCGGACCGAGCGCGGCGGTGGGTTCGTCCATGATGAGGATGCGCGCGTTGAAGTGCACGGCGCGCGCAATCGCGACCGACTGGCGCTGACCGCCCGACAATGACTGCACGGGCGTCTTCAGGTTCTTGAAGCGCGGGTTGAGCCGCTGCATCACTGTCTGTGTGGCAGAGTCCATCGCCTCGTCGTCGAGCGAGCCGGTTCGCGTCAGCAGTTCGCGTCCGAGAAACACATTCGCAGCAGCGTCCATATTGTCGGCCAACGCAAGCTTTTGGTAGATGACCTCCACGCCGTAGGCGCGGGCATCGCGCGGATTGTGGATGACCACACGCAGACCGTTGATGCGGATCTCGCCGGCGTCGGCTGGGTGTGCACCCGAGAGCGTGTGCATCAGCGTCGACTTGCCGGCGCCGTTACCGCCGACCACGGCGACCACTTCGCCTGCATGCAGGTCGATGCTCACGCCGGCCACGGCGTGCAGACCACCGAAGGACACTTCGATGTCGCAGAACTCACACAACGGCGGTCCAGTTGGGTCTGCGGTGCTCACTCCAGCGGCGTTGGAATCAGTCATGTCGATGCCTCCTGTCTCGCTCACGGGCGCCCGGTCTGGATGACAACGGCGGCCACGGCCGCGCCGATACCAAGCGCGCTGAACACTGCGGAACGTCGGCGCTGACGAACCAGGGCGTCGATGGCCACTGCGGTGACCAAGACCACGGCCACGACGATGTCCTGCGTCGGTGAATCGATGTTGAGCAACGACATACCGGAACGCAGCGACTGCATGACCACCGCACCGAGCACCGCACCGGGAATGGTGCCGATGCCACCGGAGAATGAGGTGCCGCCGATGACTGCTGCGGCGATGACGTCGAGTTCGTTCTGGATACCCAAGTTGGTGGTGGCCGAATTGAGACGGGCCGTCTGGATGGCGGCGCTCACTGCGCACAGCATGCCCATCACGACGTAGGTGTACATGATTGTTCGACGGGTGTTGATACCGCCGAGTTCTGCAGCTTCGGGGTTACCACCGAAGGCATACACGTAGCGGCCGAAGCGGCGACGGCGAGCGAGGTAGGTCATCAGCAGTGTCACGCCGATCAGGATGAGCACTGGATAGGCAAGGCCGACGGACTCGCCAGTGTTCGGCGATTCATACCGAATGGCGATCAACCACACGCCGAGCAGTACGGCGGCGCTTCCGCCGACCGCGAATCCCACATCGACCGGCATCGAACGCACCGTCAGGCCGTGACGACCGCGTCGTTTGCGAGCGAGCACGATCGAGACCACGAGGCCGACGCACACCAGAACCGCCACGATCCAGGTCTTGGTCTGGCCGAGCGATCGCTCGGGCGCACCGCCGAGAATGCGGAAGGTGTCGTCGAGCGGGGCGAGGGTCTGGCCCTTCTTGCCGCCGGTACGAAAGATCATGCCGCGCCACGCGAGGAATCCGCCAAGAGTGACGATGAACGCCGGGACGCCCACATAGGAAACGAGCGAACCTTGCAGTGCACCGACAATGGCACCGAGGAGGAGACCTACGGCGAGCGCAACGATCCATGTGTACCAATGGTGGACCTTGAGTGCGTCGAGCGTGAGGTTCAGACCGAACAGTGAGATCTTGCCGTCGGTCTGGACCAACGCCATGGTGTAGCCGATGAAGCCGAGCAGGGAGCCCACCGAAAGGTCGATGTTGCGCGTCACGATGATGAGCACCATGCCGGTCGCCATGATGCTGATCGACACGGTTTGCACCGACAGGTTCCACAGATTGCGCGAGGTGATGAACTTGCCGTCGGACATGAAGTTGAACGCGAGCCAGATGACCGCGAGGGCAACGAGCATGCCGAGCAGACGAGTGTCAATCCCGCTGGTGTTGACGAACTCGCGCCACGAGCGCTTGGGTCGGTCGGGCTGTGCACTCTCAACGGCGGGTGATGCGTGCGTCATCCGGATCCTCTACTCATACGAATTCTCAGGCGACCTGTATTTCTGTGCCGGGATAGTGAATGCCCCCCGCCTGCAGGTGCAGGCGGGGGGCATTCAAGCAATGCATTGCAGGCGTGCGCTTAGGCGCAGGCCTTCACCTTCGTGGCATCAGCACCCTTGCAGAGTGCTGCCTTGTCGATCCACTTCGCGTCGAGCACCACGTTCAGGTTTGCCTGAGTGATGGGGATCGGCGTGAGCAAGATCGTGGCCAGGCTGTTACCGCCAGGCGTGGTGAACGGCTTGGCGCCGGGCACTGCTGCGGCATCTTTGCCCTTGCACAGTGCGAGGGCAGCGGTGCCAGCGGCCGTGCCGAGTGCACGGCTGTCCTTCCAGACGTCGACAGTCTGCGTACCAACCGCAACGCGGTTGAGTGCGGCCTGCTCGCCGTCCTGACCAGACACCGGCACCTTGCCGGCGAGGCTCTGAGCGGTGAGCGCTGCGATCGCGCCACCCGCCATGCCGTCGTTCTGTGCCAACACTGCATCAACCTTGTTGTTGGCGGCGGTGAGGAACTGCTCCGTCTCGGTCTGGGCCTTGGCAGGATCCCAGTTGTCGGTGTAGGTCTCGCCGACAATCTTGATGTCGCCACTCTTCACTGCGGCACCGATGACTTCTTCCATGCCGGAGCGCAGGAAGTCAGCGTTGGCGTCAGCCTTATTGCCCTTGATGATGATGTAGTTGCCCTTGGGGACCTTGGCGAATACTGCCTCGGCCTGCATCTTGCCAACGCCCTTGTTGTCGAATGTCATGTACAGCGCCTTCGGATCCTCGATGAGGCGGTCGTAGGCGATGACGGGCACGCCACCGGCGATGGCGCTGGCAACGGCGGGCTTCACGGCCGTACCGTCTTGCGCGAGAACGATGAGCACCTTGGCGCCCTGAGTGATGAGGTTCTCCATATTGCTGGCCTGTGTCTCAGCCGACGACTTGGCGTCGTTCGAGATGTACTTGCCGCCGCCGGCCTCGATGGCTGCCTTGATGGCCGGCTCGTCCCACTTGGCCCAACGCTCTTCTTGATAGTTGTTCCAGGACACGCCAACCGTGCAGCCACCCGCGGTTGCACCGGAGGTGCCAGCGGTTGTGCCACCCGTGGCGCCACCAGTGGTGCCAGCGGTTGTGCTCTTGCTACTGCTACTGCATGCGGCCACAACAAGTGTGGCTGCTACGAATGCTACCCAACGTCGGGTGTGCATAGAACTTCCTCCCCATCTCATATGTTTTGGAAACCTCATAGCAAGGCGCCCTTCACGCAAAGTTAACACCCGCGACGATGGCCGTCGCGAATCGCTGCCAACTCGCCGTCGTTCACGAATGTCGTGGCCAGCAATGGTGTGGTTAAATCCCTCGCGTGACCCATCGCGGCCGTCTTCACTTCGGCATTGCCGCGATCGTCGCGATGTCGGGCGCGATCACCGCCTGCTCGAGCGCTGGCTCCACAGCGACGACTCCATCGGGCGTTCCGCACTTCGTCGATGACGCGCCGACGTCGGGCATCGACCATGCCTACACCGGAGGTTCCGACTACTTCGTCGGCGGAGGTGTGGGCACCTTTGATTGCAACGGAGATGGCCGACCCGATCTGTTCCTCGCGGGCGGTGCTCAGCCAGCGGCGCTTTACCGCAACGTCAGCACGGTCGGCGGACCGCTTCGCTTCGAACGAGTCGCGTCACCCGTGACCGACCTCACGGCCGTCACCGGCGCCTATCCCATCGACATCGATAGCGATGGCATCATCGATCTGGTCGTGCTGCGGCGCGGTGGGAACGTGGTGTTGCGCGGATTAGGCGATTGCCGTTTCGAAGCTGCCAACGATCGCCTCGCCTTCGACGGCGGCAAGGGGTGGACCATTGGGTTCAGCGCCACATGGGAGGGTGCCAACTCGTTGCCGACGCTTGCGTTTGGTAACTATCTCGCGCCCGACACCTACGACTGCGACACCAGCCGGCTCGTGCGCCCTGCTGCAGATGGCACCACATATGCAACGCCGACGGTGTTGGCTCCGGGGTACTGCGCGCTGTCGATCCTGTTCAGCGACTGGAGCCGCACCGGTCATCGCGATCTTCGCGTCTCGAATGATCGCAACTACTACATCGATGGCCAGGAACAACTCTGGAAGTTGACACCCGATGTCGAGCCGCGGCTGTACACCGAGGCCGACGGCTGGCGCCGACTGCTGGTATGGGGCATGGGCATCGCTAGTCAGGACGTCACCGGCGACGGAATCCCCGAGGTGTTCTTGACGAGCCAGGGGGACAACAAGTTGCAGACGCTCGATGCCGGCGCCTCGTCACCCGCGTATCACGACATCGCGCTGCAACGCGGTGTGACCGCCCAGCGGCCTTTCGTGGGCGGCGACGTCTTGCCGTCCACCGCGTGGCACCCTGAGTTTGGCGATGTGAACAACGACGGCTTCATCGACTTGTTCGTCACCAAAGGCAACGTCGACGCGCAAGTCGACACCTCGGCGCGCGATCCGAGCAACTTGCTCATCGGTAAGGCCGACGGCACATTCGCAGAGGGCGCGCAGGCCGCAGGGATCGTGCGCTTCGACAAGTCGCGCGGTGCAGCAGTCGTGGACCTCAACATGGACGGCCAGCTCGACCTGGTGGTCGTCGATCGCGATCAGAACATCCAGCTGTGGCGCAACGCCGGAAGCGGCGATGCCGGACACCCAGTGGCGATGGGGCACTGGCTCTCACTCGCGCTACGCGAGGCGGCACCGAACGTCAACGCGATCGGCGCTTGGCTCGAGGTCAAGATCGGCGACCGAACGATCACCCGTGAGGTCACCGTGGGCGGCGGCCACGCGAGCGGCGAGCTCGTCTGGTTGCATACAGGCCTCGGCACCGCCACCGAGGCCCAGGTACGCGTGCAGTGGCCCGATGGCGAAAAGGGCGAGTGGATGACGGTGCAGGCCGACCAGTTCGTCACGCTCACGCGCGGTGTCTCAACGCCCGCGCCGTGGACGCCGACCAGCACGCCCTGAGCAACGATCGAATCCCCGACCCGGCCCCCTTCGGAGTCACGTGCTGCACTAGTCTTTGCTCTGGTGAGTCATCAGGTCGTCAGCATGGAACGAGCAGCCACAGCGCTCGTTGGGCCAATGCCGACGTTGCCGACCGGCGACCAGGTCGCTGCTGCCGCTGCTGACGCGAAGCGTCGCGCGATCAGGCTCGGCAAACGCCGCTACCCCGTGATCTTGCCGAAGATTCGCGATCCACGGCTGCATGTCGCGTCGGTGGTCATCACCATTCACGTACTCGGCCAGGTCGGACTGCACTTCCGGGTGAGCGTGCCGCAAATCCTCGCCGCCATCTTGACCACCGCGATCATCGGCGTGGCGATCAGCTTCCGACAGACCAAGTCGTTCGTGTGGCCTGCCAGCGCGATGCTCACCGGCAGCGGCATCGCTCTGATCCTGCGCGTGCCGGGCACCCCCAACGGCCACTGGACATTCCATGCGTGGTACGTGTTCGCCGGCATCGCTGCCTTCTCGCTGCTCACCAAGTACACGTTCCAATACCGCGGGTCGCATCTGTTCAATCCATCGAACCTGGGGCTCGTGCTCGCGTTCTTGCTGCTCGGGAGCACGCGTGTCGAGCCGCTCGACTTCTGGTGGGCGCCGCTCAACGGATGGATGATCACGGCCTATGTCGTCATCTTGGTTGGCGGCTCGCTGATCACGGGTCGCCTGCGTCTTCTTGCCGCCGCGGCCACATTCTGGGTGGCGCTCGCGGTCGGGCTCGGAGTGCTCGCGTCCTCCGGACACTGCATCACCGCGCGGTGGGCGTTCACCCCCGTGTGCGGCTACGACTACTGGAAGGTGATCATCACCTCGCCAGAGATCCTGATCTTCCTGTTCTTCATGATCACCGATCCAAAGACCGTGCCCTCCGGCCGGGTGGGTCGATTGGCGTTCGGACTACTCGTCGCGGTGGTGTCGGTTTTGTTCATGGCACCACAGAGCACCGAGTTCGCCACGAAGGTCGCCCTCCTCGGTGGGCTGGTAGTGGTCTGCGCGTTCCGTCCGATCCTGGACCGTTTGGTTCCAGAGCCGGGCAGCGACGGTGACCACCTCATCGCGTTCGCAATGCGAGTGCTGACTGGTCGAGATGGCACGAGGGGCGCGTTTGGAGCGGTCGCCCGTATCGCTGTTGTCGGCGTCGTGTTCGCTGCTCTTGGCGTTGGCGTCGTGGCCCTCGGAGCGCCAGCGCGCGGGGTCCTCGCTGCAGACACCGAGGCCGTTCTGGGGCGTGTACCCCACGACGTCAATCCGGCCACGTTCCCGACGTTCTCCATCGATCAGGGTGTACTCGATTGGAACCACGAGATCTCCGGAGCAGGCTCCCAGCAGATCGTGCTCACGTTGGCAGAGAACCTCGAACTCGAGAACCAGGCGCTGCTGCGCCATGACCCAACGATCCTCGCGGTTGTCGACCACGGTGACCGCCTCGATGCGATGCAGGCTCGCCTCCACAAGGCCCAACTCAGCGGAACGACCGTCACCGAGCGCTACCAGATCGACAACGTGCACGTCACCCTGCTCGTTCCCTTTGGCAAGCAGGACGGCCTGAGCCTTGGCCTGGTGTCGCGGGGCACCGTTGCCACCGAGACGTACGACACGGTGGGGAACCTCCAGTCACGGGTCTCGGCGCCGTTCTCCACGATGTTCGTGATTCGCCGCTCCACCGGCGCACGCTGGCTCAATGTGGCCGAGTTGCCGGCTCCAGCCGGCGGCTGACCGGCACGAACCTTGCGCCTCAACGAGGGCAGTTACTCCGGCTTTGTCCTCACCGTTCTGGCTGATGGGAACGCGTCGACGCCCAACTGCTCGCGCAGGGCGACCGTGGCTTCCATCTGCGCCGGGCGCAGGCGTGCACCGGTTCCATCGGCCAGGCGCGTCATCATCTCGAAGTTGGCGACGACGGCTGATGCATCGATCAACCAGTCGGGGCCGAGTTGGTCCACGACCACTGCCCGGGCAGCATCGGCCTGCACCGAATCGTCGCCGACCACAGCGGCGACGAACGCCTCCAGCATTGCCCGACGTGTGTCGGACTCATCAGCGGGGATGCTCGCACGGAGCATCATCTCGTGAGACGTCGTTCAATAGAAACACTCGCGTGCTCGTGACAAGCGCGCCGCGACGAGTTCCATCTCGCCGCGGCTGAGCGTGCCGCGGCTCCAGCCGAGTTCACCCATCTCATCGAAGGGGATGTACTGGGCAGCGGCAAGCAGACGCACGGTGTCCATCTCCTCGGGCGATGCGCTGAGGCCCTGCACCACAGCGGCCACCGCATCGGCAGGCACCGCAACCGGGACCCAGTTCAACGTGGCCGCTTCCACCCGAGGGTGTCGGCCGTGCGGTGCGCCATCGACGGTGGCTGGGAGTGGCGGTCGCTCGAGGCCCGACGCGCGGAAGAACCCGTCAACGGCTGCAACTGCGGCGATTACGCCCACCATCTCGACGTAGGCGAACGTGTCGATGCTGGTCGCGATGAGCGTGTCGTACCAACCCTCGGTAAGGGTCGCCGCGTGACGCGCGATTCGGTACACGGCATCGCGAACTTCCGCTGACAACACGGCTGCGGACACAGGGATCTCGCGCCCGGCCTGCGAGGGTGACACCCAGGGCGCGAGCGGCTCGGGATCGTCGAGCGCGGCCAATGCCAACTGTGCAATGGCCGCTCGCTCCGCACCCGTGAGTGACGCACCAAGGGCCGTGACGCGACGCCACGCTTCCGCCTGCGCTGCCGCGAGGTCGGGCCGGATCGCGGTCAGTGACATGGCGGCAGTATTGAGTCAACCGCAGTCGATGTCAAACCAACGGCGCCGCCGCTCAGAAGCGACCGCCGTCGACCAAGAACTGCTGGGCGGTACACGCTGCGCCATCGTCGGCTGCGAGGAAGAGCACCATCTGGGCGAACTCATCGGGGGTGATGCGCCGCTTGATCGCCTGATCGCGCATCGTGCCCGCCTCTCCCTCTGCAGTCCACCACTTCGTCAGCTGTCGTTCAGTGGGCACCCAACCCGGCATCACGGTGTTGACACGCACGCCGTGCGGACCGAAGGTGCGCGCCATCGTCCGCGTGATTCCCTCAACAGCCGACTTGGCGATCGCGTATCCGGGGAACATGTCCTCCTGCATCAGGTAGCTGCTCGACCCGATGTTGATGATCGAGCCGTGGCCCACGGCGATCATCGCAGGGGCAAGTGCCTGAATGGCGAAGAAGTAGTGGCGCAGGTTCGTGTTGATGCGATTGTTGAAGTACTCCGGCGTCATGTCGCGCCAGTCATGGCGATCATCGCTCGCCGCGTTGTTCACGAGCGCGCTGATCTCCCCGAGCGCCTCGATCGCGGCCACGCAGGAACGCTGCAACGCAGGGATGTCCAACAGATCGAGGTGGAAGAAGATCGGCGCGTGCGTGGCACCCGCCTCGCAACAACGTTCGATCGTGGCATCCGCGGCCTCGACGTCGAGATCGACGAAGGCAACCTTGCTCCCCTGACGCGCAAACTGTTCGACCAGCGCGCTGCCGATACCGGCGGCGCCACCGGTGATGAACACGCCGCGGTCGATGAGTGATGGGTAGGTGGCGTAGTTGTTGTTCACAATGGTCTCTCAACTCGGGGCCAGCGCTCCATCAAGAACGCGGACGGTGGGTGTGTCAGCGGTCGCTGGCGACATGTAGATCGCGCAACAGCTCGGCGAGACGCATGCTCTCGGTCCGGCCGAAGATCGCGGGTGTGCGGCCGTCGACCACATCGGCGAAGTGTTGCACCATGCCGGCGTAGGCATCGCCACCGGCACACGTGAGGCGTTCGACCGAGCCGTCGCGACGATGGATCTCCAGCTCGGTGGGGTCCAACGAACCGGGGGTGTGCCAGCCAGGCACGATCACCACGCCGTCGCTGCAGGTGAGTGCCATGTCCCGAACGGGCGGCGCATCGAACGACACGCCGAACGCAGTACCGAAGCCGCTCCCCCAATCGATCCAGCCGCTCAGCGACAGATCGACCCCAACGTCATTGCGCACTGCGTTCGCCGCCACAACCACGGGAGACCGCTGCGCCATCATCATGAACGGGGCGATGCAATAGATGCCGACGTCGAACAACGCGCCGGCACCGCGCGCATCGAGGCGATGGTCGCCGCCGGCCAGATCCATCGGCCAACTGAATCGAGCATTGCCCCACAGCGGAACGCCCACCTCACCACCGTTCACGAGATCGAGCAGACATTGCGCCCGCGGGTGATGCGGCCACACGTACGCCTCCAACAGGACCAGACCTGCGGCGTCGGCATGATCGAAAAGCGCTCCCGAGTCGGCGGGATCGAGCGTGAGCGGCTTCTCGCAGAGCACGTGCTTGCCGGCGTCGAGCGCACGGTGGCTCCACTGCGCGTGGAGATGATTAGGCAGCGGGTTATAGACCGCGTCGACGTCATCGCGTGCGAGCAGTTCGTCGTAGGGCCGCAACGATTCACCATCTCGGCTCGCGACCGCCGCGACCTGATGTCCGCACGCCTCGAACGCGGGGCGCAGACTTTTCTCGAAGATGCGGCTACTGCCGCCCAACACACCCCATCGCAGCGGTCGACGCTCAGCCACAATCCGTCATCCCTTTCTCTGTCTTTTCGGATTCCTTCGTCCGGGCAGACTGCCCGCAAATCGCCTGCGGTGCAAGTACGGGCGTCAAGTGCGGTCGTCTGGCCGGCCTCGGCCGGCACACTGCAGATCACCCGAATCGGGGGAACCCGACCCTCTCGGCAATGACTATCGTCTCGGTTCACCAACATCAGAACGGGGACTGTGGCGTCCATGCCCAACTTGGCTCTCAACGACCTCGATCACATGCGCGATGCCGTGTTCTTCGACGGCCCCGATCTCGGGCGTCGGCTGAGCCGGTTCTGGATTCTGCTGATTCTTGCAGCGATCATCGCATCGGCCGGCGTGGTGGGCGATTCCACCGCCACCGTGATCGGCGCCATGATCGTCGCCCCCTTGATGACCCCGATCCTCGGCACGATGCTCGCTGTGGTCTTGGGCGACAGAAGCAACCTCGTGCGCTCGATCGCGCTCGTCGCGAGCGGGGCGGTCGCCGCGATCGGTGTCGGATTCCTCGTCGGCCTACTGGTCACCAACGATGTCGTTGCGGCCACCAACGGACAGGTGGCCGCCCGCGTCAGCCCGCGTCTCATCGACCTACTCGCTGCGCTCGCCACCGGCGTGGTGGGTTCGGTGGCGCTCGTTCGCCGCGACATTTCCGACACGTTGCCCGGTGTCGCCATCGCGATCTCGCTGGTGCCTCCGCTCACCGTTGTGGGCCTCACCGCCGAGGCCGGCGAGTTCAGCCAATCGGCTGGCGCGCTGTTGTTGTTCGGCACCAACGTCGCTGCGATCCTGACCACCGGCATCATCGTGATGGGGATCTTCAAGGTGCATCGCATGGTCGAACCAACTGCCGACGGCAAACACCGTGCCGTCAACCGGCGCAACGCCGTCGTCGTTGTGATCGCGCTGCTCTTGGCGATCGCTGTGCCGCTCACGGTCTCGACAGTCAAGATCGCCCAGAACAGGACACGCGAGCTCACGGTGCGCCGCATCACCGACACGTGGGCGCGTGGAGTGGGCTGGGACTTTCTCGATGTCAGCACCGACAACACCAAGGTCACGGTTCGCGTCATCGGTCCACCGCCGATTCCCGACACCGGTGGGCTCGCCGAGGCGCTCAAGCGTGGTGGAGTCGATCCGAACGTCGTGGTGATCGAGTTCATCCCCAAGACCGTGGTCGCTCTCGGCGACACCGGGGCCTCTCTGCCCTGAACCGCGATGCCCTGAACCGCGATGCCCGGGGCACTCCGATTGCCGAACCCACTGCCACCGCGGCAACAATCGGTTTCGTGATTCACCATTACCTCGCCGCCCGGGCCGAACTCACCGCGCCCGGTGCACCGTTCGCCACCACCACCATCGACGTGCGCGGCACCTCGATCCGCACCTTTGCGAACATGCCACCGCACATGCGCGTGCTGTGGGAGTCGACGGCCGGCCATGCCAACAAGGACTACGTGGTGTACGAGGACGAGCGCTACACCTACGCAGAGATCCATGCGCAGGTGCGCAAGCTCGCCCATCACCTCGTTGCGAACGGCGTCACTCGCCACTCACGGGTCGCGATCGCAATGCGTAACTATCCCGAGTGGGTCGTTGGCTACTGGGCCACCATCAGCGTCGGTGCTGCCGTCGTGGGCATGAACGCGTGGTGGACCCCGCCGGAGATGGAATACGCCCTCAACGACAGCGAGCCGCGGGTGCTCATCGCCGACGACGAACGCCTGCAACGCCTGGAACACATGCCGGCACAGCGCCCGATGCATGTGATCTCCGTGCGCAGCGACCACACCATTCCCGAGACCGGCGTTCACTGGGCCGATGTCATGGCGGTCGACGATCCGGGTTCGCTGCCCGAATGCGAGATCGACCCCGACGACGATGCGACCATCTTCTATACCTCGGGCACCACCGGCTTCCCGAAGGGCGCACAGCTCACACATCGCGGGTCTGTCGCCAACATCCTCAACCTCATGGCGATGACCACCATTACTGCGGCCGGCGAGCAGAAGGCCGTCGATGCCGGCGACCTACCGCCGAAGGCACCCACCACTGCTCGTCCTCCTGTGTTCATGGCCCCCACGCCGTTGTTCCACGTGACTGCCTGCAACTGCCTGCTGCACCCGGCCACGCTCTCGGGCGCGAAGATCGTGTTCACCCGCAAGTGGGATCCCGGTCGCGCACTCGAACTCATCGAGCGAGAGCAGGTCACCAACTTTTCGGGAGTGCCCACGATGAGTCGTGAACTGCTGATGCACCCCGATTGGGCTACGCGCGACACGTCGTCGCTGCAGGGCCTCGGCGGTGGTGGCGCTGCGTTGCAGCCTGACCTGGTGAAGAAGATCGCCGGCGCCGTGTCGTCGAGCGCGCCCTCCACGGGATACGGCATGACCGAAACTCACGGCATCATCACGGCGAATGCCGGCCGTTGGTTCGTGAACAAGCCGGCGTCGTGCGGGCCCGCCGTTCCCACGCTGGAGACCAAGCTCGTCGACGAAGACGGCAACGACATCGCCGCCCATCCCGACGCGATCGGCGTGTTGTGCGTACGTGGCGCAGTAGTCATCAAGGGCTACCTCAACCGCCCCGAGGCAACCGCTGACGCAATCCGCGACGGTTGGCTGAACACCGGCGACATTGCGCGCATCGACGAGGACGGCTTCATCTTCCTCGTCGACCGTGCGAAGGACATGGTGTTGCGCGGCGGCGAGAACGTGTACTGCAGCGAGGTCGAGAGCGCCATCTATCACC
Organism: Actinomycetes bacterium; assembly: GCA_025360105.1. Taxonomy (GTDB): domain Bacteria; phylum Actinomycetota; class Acidimicrobiia; order Acidimicrobiales; family Ilumatobacteraceae; genus WLMZ01. Next base: position 14,784 of record JANYCT010000011.1, read on the forward strand.
ACGACGCCATCGCCGAAGCAGCCGTGTTCGGTGTACCCGACGATCGTCTCGGCGAAGACGTTGCCGCCGTCATCGTGCTCAAGCCGGGTCACGCGCTCACCGACGACGAACTGCGCGAGTTCCTCTCGGCGAGCCTGGCCAAATACAAGATCCCCGCGCAGATCTGGTTCCGTATCGATCCCATCCCGCGCAACGCCAACGGCAAGTTCCTCAAGCGCGAACTGCGCGCCGAGATCCTCGGCAGCTGACGCGCACGCGTCGGCCAGGTGCGACGCTCGGGCCTGTTTGGCAGCGGATTCGCGCCCGACGGGGCGCGTTGCTACTGCCAGTCAGATGGGGGCGCGGCGGCCACTGCGCAGAGGTGCGTACTCAGAAATTGAGAAGTGGGTACTCGTTCGCCACTCTCCGATTCGGGTAGAGACCACCCCGACGGGGTGATGCCCGAGCCAACGGAATGCGATGAGATGCAGAGATGACAGGCCACGGTGGCGACTACGAGATTCACATTGCGCCAAGCGTTGGGCCACGTTTCGCAGCGGCATTCTCGCCGATGCACGTGGTCGGCGGCTCCACACTTCGCGGTCACGTGCGAGATCAGGCGGAGCTGCATGGAGTGCTGGCCGTGATCAGCGATCTCGGCCTCGATCTACTCGACGTAACCCGGTTGGCCGACTGAGCGCTACTTGCGCTCCATTTGGTCGACCGCCCGTGCTTGCCCGATTTTTCGGCAGCCACCTATAGTTCGCCGAGTGATCCGAGGAAAGCAAGCGTGACGGTGTCCACGGTCGTCGCGACGCGACTTCGATCTCGCGCATTGCCGAGCGGCCACGTGCCGCGGCCGCACCTCTACGACCGGCTCGGTCCGGGCACTGGCGCGAAGGTCACGCTCGTCTCGGCGCCACCGGGATCAGGCAAGACCACCCTGGTGCGTGAGTGGCTCGCACAGCGTCCGCCGCAATCGTGGGTATGGCTCTCGTTGAGCCCCAGCGAGAACGAACCGGCACTGTTCTGGCGGGCACTGATCGACAGCGTTAGGACTATTCGTCCCTCCTTGGGCGAGGAGGACCTGCAAGCACTACTCCATGCCGGCACCGCACCTGATGAAGCAATGCTGACCCTGCTCGACGGCCTTGCCGAGCCCGAGAATGCAGTTCCGACGGCGTTCATCATCGTGCTCGAAGACGTGCATCGCACGGGCTGCGTAGAGGTGCATCGTTCGCTTGCATTGTTCATCGAACACCTCCCCGAGAACGTGCACCTGGTCATCACCTCGCGAGTCGATCCGGCGATTCCCATCGCACTGCTGAGAGCGCGCGGCGAGCTCGTCGAGATACGTGCCAAGGACCTGAGTTTCAACGACCGCGAGGCTGTCGAGCTGATGAGGGCATCAGGCTTCGACCACATTGACGACGCATCGGCTCGGGCGTTGAACCAACGCGCCGAGGGCTGGGTGGTGGGTCTCCGCCTCGCGGGCAACGCCCTGCAGCACGCCGACGACGACAACGAGTTTCTCCGCTCGTTCGGCGGTTGGGAAAACTCGATCGCCGAGTTCTTGCTTGACGAGGTGATGCGCGGGCTTTCGCCCGACGTTCGCCAGTTCCTCATCGACACCAGCATCGTCGGGGCCGTGACGCCCTCGCTTGCGCACGCGATTACCTCGCGCACCGACAGTGCCGAACTGCTTCGCACCATGGCCAACGGCCACATCTTCGTTGATCGACTCGAGGGTGGCGGCCAGTGGTACCACTATCACCAACTGTTCAACGATCTGTTGCGCCTCGAGGCACGGTCACAAGGCATCGACGCGTATCGCGGCCTGCATCGGCGCGCGGCGGATTGGTACGAAGCGGCGCAGCGACCAGCCGAAGCTCTCGAGCACGCGCTCCAGGCCGTCGATGAAGAACGCACAGTCGAATTGGTCTTGGCACATCACTTCACGCTGCTCCGAGATGGCAAGGTCGCGCTGGTGCGTGCAGCGGTCGAACTGATCTCGGACTCCTTCGTGCTGGCCAACACCGAGCGCACAATGGGCTATGTCGAAGCGCTCGCGTTCGCCGGGCTCGCCGACTCCGCTCTCGATCTACTCGATCGTCTGGAACGCATGGTCGAACACGGCGAGCGCGATGCTCGTGCCCGAGTTGCGCTCATGCGGTGCATGGTCGCCTCCATAGAGGGCGACCTCGCCACTGCTCGCACATACCTCGACAGCGTCACCGACTTGATCGGGCGGATTCCGTCAAATGAGATCGGCTTGCGTGCCCGACTGAACCTGGCCCGAGTGCTTCGGCTCGGTGAGTGCTACGACGAGGCGCGGCTCGTCGTAGAAACCATCGTGCACACGCCACGCTGCCCAGCGCTGGTCATTGCCGCTGCAAACGGCGTGCTCGCAGAAGTGGAACTCGAAACGGGCGATCTGCTGGGTGGTGCGCGGCGTGCCCGCGAGGCGGTGGAACTCTGGCGCAACACCGGAGCTCCAGTTCAGGTCGCAATCATCGATGGTCTCCGCGCCCTCGCGATGGCCCAGTTCGAAAGTGGCGATGTCGGCGGCGCGATGGACCTTCTCAACGAGGCACTGCAACAGTCTGCATATTTCGTGCCGGGTACGCCGCGGCTGTCGACCTTGATCCAGCTCGGGCTGCTCGAAGCCTGGACGGCCCGCACCGACACGGCGCTCGCTCGGATTCGCGAGGGACAGGCGAGGTGGGGCGCGCTCGTTCCGGGATCTGAGATGCAAGCTCGCGTGCTCGAGACCGAAGCGGCCATCTACATTCGCCTCGGCGCCCTGCCCGAAGCCGAACGATGCCTCGCCCAGGGCGATGCACTGAGCGCTAGCGGCGGGTCAAGACGACCGGCACTCGGCGCTGAATTGTGTTTGGCCGCGGGTAGACCGCAGGAGGCACTCGACGTGCTCGCCACAAGCCTGCCGACGACGAATGCACCGAGCCTGCAGGCCGCACTCTTGCGAGCGCAAGCGCATAGTCAACTCGGCGATGTAGCCGCTGCCCGACATCAGGTCGAGCTGGCGCTCAGCAAAGGATTGCCCGCGGGATACCGCATGACGTTTGCGCTGCGAATCGATCTACTGCCCCTCTACGAAGCGGTCCAACGAAACACCCCGTCACCTGATTTGGCCAACGTGATCACATTGGCCAAGCGTGGTAACGCCGCCGCGGCCCTGCGCGGTACGCCCGAACTGTTGAGCGGGCGAGAGTTGCAGTTATTGCGGCTGTTACCCACCCATCTATCGAATCCCGAGTTGGCGGTCGAGTTGTACGTATCCTTGAACACTGTGAAGTCGCATTTGCGAAACATCTACCGCAAGCTCTTCGTGACATCGCGCTCCGAGGCTGTCGCTCGGGCCCGCGAACTTGGACTCCTCGCGTGATCGCCACGGCCTGGTTCGCGCGAGGCTGACTCATGGGCGGCTGGACCATCGCGCTCACTGCAGCGATTCTCATCGGATACGCAGCGTTCTCGCGTCGGCTCACGGGCGCGCTCATCACCGCCGCGATGGTCTTCGTGGTCGCGGGCTACGCACTCGGCACCAACGGGCTCGACGCTTTACGCACCGGACTCACCCCGGGCGGCATCCGCGTCTTGGCAGAAGCCACACTCGCGCTCGTGCTGTTCACCGATGCCGCCGATCTCGATACGCGTGCACTCACTCGCGAATCATCGGTGCCGCTGCGGCTGCTCGGCATTGGCCTGCCCCTCACCATCATCATCGGCACCCTCGTTGCACTGCCGTTGTTCCCAGGGCTCGGTCTGTTCGAGGCACTGATCCTCGCCGTGCTGCTTGCGCCCACCGATGCCGCGCTGGGTCAAGCGGTGGTGTCCGACGAGCGGCTGCCCTCGCCCATCCGTCAGGGACTCAATGTCGAGAGTGGTTTGAACGACGGCATCTGCGTACCGCTGCTGTTCGCTGCTCTGGCGATGGCAGAACTCGACGAACGACGAACCTTCAACGGTCGCATCGTCATCGACCTCGTCAAGGAGGTCGGTATCGCCACACTCGTGGGCGTGGCGGTGGCATTGATCTGCGGCACCGTTCTCGTCCATGCGACGAGACGCGGCTGGATGGAACCGCACTGGCAACAAGTCGTACCGCTCGCAGCTGCGGCGCTGGCCTACGTGTCCACCGACAAGCTCGGTGGGAGCGGCTTCATTGCGTGCTTCGTTGCTGGTCTGCTCTACGGACGCGTCGTGGGCCGGCACGCCCACGAGACCACGGTATTCGCCGAGGAAGTCGGGCAGGTGCTCAGCGCGTGCACCTTCTTCACGTTCGGCGCCATCGTCATTGCCGAGGCGATTCCGCACCTCGATTTCGCCACGGTGCTGTACGCCGTGCTCAGCCTCACGCTCGTGCGCATGCTGCCGGTCGCCATCGCGCTGGTCGGAAGCGGGGCCGCGCGTCCCACGATGGCTTTCGCCGGATGGTTCGGGCCGCGCGGACTCGCCACGATCGTGTTCATGCTCACCATCGTCGAAGAGTCCGGTTTGCACGGCACGCCGCGCATCGTGCAGGTGGCCACGTTCACGGTGGTGTTGAGTATCTTTGCGCACGGCATTACTGCACTGCCGCTCACGGCCCGATACGCGCGTTGGTTCTCCAGCCAAAGCGGGGGATTGACCATGGAGACGGCCGAGGTGACCACGCAGGTGAAACCGCGCGGACTCGCGCGCCGAACCCCCAGAGGCGCGACAACCGAGCCTCCTCGGGAATCCTGAACCCCCAACGTCGACGGGCGCGGTGCTGCAGTCAGGGACCATCCCGATTACGGTCGGTGACAGTTCATCGAACGATCGCGAATGGAGAACAGACATGGTTGGTGGCGCACTCAAGATGGCCAACATGGACGACCTCGACCTGAGGATGTCCGAAGGGGTCCGCCCGCTCTACGAC
>JANYCT010000024.1 GCA_025360105.1 Actinomycetes bacterium
GCAGGAGCTGCCTTCTTCGCAGGAGCTGCCTTCTTCGCAGGAGCTGCCTTCTTCGCAGGAGCTGCCTTCTTCGCAGGAGCTGCCTTCTTCGCAGGAGCTGCCTTCTTCGCAGGAGCTGCCTTCTTGGCAGGAGCTGCCTTCTTTGCCGGGGCCTTCTTTGTAGCTGCCACGTCTCTTCCTTTCACGTTGGTTTGGTTTGGTTTGCTATTTCTTCGGGTTGAGTGCGGCCTTGAGCGTTGAGCTCGCCGTGAACTTCACATTCGTCGATGCTGCAATTTTCACTTCAGCACCGGTCTGAGGATTGCGGCCAAGGCGAGCCTTGCGCTTGCTGGTGCTGAACGAACCGAAGCCCGGCCATGCGACCTTTTCATCCTTCTTCGCTGCTGCGACAACTTGGTCGAAGAAAGCGGCGAGTGTCTTTTCAGCATCCGCCTTACTCACTCCAGCTGTGGTTGCAACTGCATCAATCAATTCTGCTTTTGTCATTTCCTCTTGCCTCCTCGGTTAACGGAGCGTTACGCATTCATTATCGAACCCGTTTCGCGTGACGAATACAAGCATCCCAATAGTTGCAAATGCAATAAGATGGAAATGGCTTGCGCCGGTGCGTGGATTGCGGTTCACTTCGTCCATGTTGCTCCAACAGCACTGGCCGCTTTTCGGCCTGCGCGTGCGCACGCCGCGCATCGAATTGCGCTACCCAACCGATGACGAGGTCGCGGAAATTGCGGAGCGTTCCGTCGACGAGGGGGTGCATGATCCGGCGTATATGCCGTTCACCATCGAGTGGACCGATGTAGCCCCACCGCTGCAGCAACGTCGCTCGCTGCAGTTCCACTGGGGCCTACGTGCCAACTGGCAGTCCACTGCGTGGAGCTGCAACTTTGCCGTGTTCGTCGACGGACGCATCGTGGGCACACAATCCGTAGGGGCGAACGAATTCGCCCGATTGCGCTCGGTGCTCACGGGTTCGTTCCTGTTCCTTCCCGAGCAAGGCAAGGGCATCGGTACCGAGATGCGCGCTGCCGTGTTGCACCTTGCGTTCGCCGGCCTGGGCGCCGATCTTGCTCAGACTGGCGCCTGGGAGGACAACGTGCAGTCACTGGGCGTCACACGCAAACTGGGTTACGAGATAGAAGGCCACCGGCGCATGCTCAGCCGCGGTGCGCCACGCGAGATGGTGGGATACCGCCTCGACCGCGCCACGTGGGCGAAGCGACGTCGAAACGACATCACGATCGAGGGACTCGAGCCATGTCTGGAATTGTTCGGCGTGACCCCCACCGGTCGGTCGGCGCCACGATGCGCCGGGGTCGACGGTTGTCGCGGCGGCTGGGTGGTCGCGAGCCGCGACGGCGTTCGCGTCGAGAGTTCAATCGCGTCGGTCATCGAGTCGTTCGACGTGGTCGGCATCGACATGCCCATTGGTCTTCCGGTCGATCGCTCCCGCGCAGCAGACGTTGAGGCACGCCGGTACCTCCGTCCACGCGGCAGTACCGTTTTTCCAACACCACCGCGCGCATGTATCGATGCACCCGACTATGCAACGGCCTGCGCTGACGCCCGAGTCGCGACCGGGAAAGCGATTTCGAAGCAGGCATGGAACATCGTCGCGAAGATGAAAGAACTCGACAATCACGTCGGACCCGAACACGAACAGCGCATCGCAGAGGTGCATCCCGAGTGTTCGTTCCTCGCGATGCAGCGTCTCGACTCGAACGATGCGAGGCCGTTCGAGTCGAAGCACACCGTGGTTGGGCGTGAACAGAGGACCACGGTCGTTCAGCGCACGTTCGACATCGTGATCAGAGTGCCACCGGGCGCGCAGCTCGACGACGTGCTCGACGCCTACGCAGTGTTGTGGACTGCCGAGCGCTTCGCGCGAGGCGATCACTTCACCCTGCAGGGGCCAGCGGCCGAACGTGACGCCCGCGGCCTGCTCATGCGTATCGTCGTGTGAAACCATCGGCCACACTCCAGCGTGATGTAACCCATTGTTCATCGAAACATCCACCATCTCCGGTTCGGGCTGGGCTATATCTGAAAGACATCACGAGGGCGGAGGTGCACTCCTGCGCTCTCGCCGAAGTTTGACGAAGGGATGACGGTGACCGATCTCTTGCCGGTTCAGTCTGAGTTGCTCGCCCCTGCCACGTTGGATGCCACACCAGATGGGGCAACGCTGGGTCCCGACAACCCGCCCGGCACAGCGCAGCGAACACGCTTTGTGATCGACACGTCGGTTCTCATCGCCGATCCTGGTTGCATCAACAACTTCGGTGACGTCGATGTGGTGATCCCACTCACCGTGATCGAGGAACTCGACGGCCTGAAGAGTCGGCCCGACGACGTCGGCCGTGCTGCACGAACGGCGTTGCGCACGATCGAGGATCTCCGGGTGCGTCACGGTGGATCGCTGGCTACGCCGGTGCCGATCGGCGCCGATCACGAATCGGGCACGCTGCAGATCGAGATCAACGGCGTGCAGAAGCACCTGCTCATTGAGCACGGCCTCGATACCAACAAGCCCGACAACCGGATCATCGGTGCAGCGCTCGGTCAGTTGAACAAGGCCCCGACGGTGATGGTCTCCAACGACGCAGCGCTGCGTATCAAGGCCGCACACCTTGGCATCGATGCCATCGAGCATCATCCGGCAGGACGGGCAATGAGCAGTCGTCCCGTTGGCTGGCTCACGCTCGCCGCCGAGCACGACGACATCGACCGCCTGTACGCTGATGGCTTGCTCGCGACCGGCGACGTCGATGGTTCCGAGCTGCTACACGAGAACGGGTTTGCAGTGTTGCGCTCCGGCTCGCAATCTGCGCTCGCACGCCGACGTGGTGACGACTTCGAGGTGCTCGGACACGGCACCCCCGAAGCATGGGGTCTGCGGCCGCGCTCGAAGGAGCAGCGTTTTGCACTTGAACTGTTGCTCGATCCGCACGTCAGCGTGGTGGCGCTCGACGGTCGTGCCGGCACGGGTAAAACGCTGCTCGCAGTTGCAGCAGGACTCGAGCACGTCGTCGAGCGCCGCGCCTACGAACGTCTTGCGATCTATCGTCCACTCGTGCCCGTCGGCCGCGCCGACGTCGGCTTTCTGCCGGGAGGGCTCGACGAGAAGCTCGATCCGTGGATGTCAGCAATCCACGACTCGATCGTGGCACTGACAGATCAACGCAGTAGCCGCGACGCACGGACCCTCATCGAGGAGCTCACCACTCGCGGGCAGTTGTCGATGGAGTCGGTCACGTTCCTTCGCGGACGCTCGTTGCACCGCCAATTCGTCGTCGTCGACGAGGCTCAGAACTTGGAGCCCACCACACTCAAGACGATCCTCACTCGTATCGGCGATGGCACCAAGGTGGTCTTCACCGGCGACACCAGCCAGATCGATGCGCCCTACATGGGCGAGTCGAACAACGCGCTGGCTGTATTGATTCAGGCCTTTGCGGGACAAACGTGCTTCGGGCACATCACCATGTCAGCGTGCGAGCGCAGCGAGGTCGCAAGCCTGGCTGCCGAACTGCTCTGAGCATTGCGCCGGGTCCGGCCCTCGGCCCTCGGCCCTCGGCCCATCCGTCATTCGTCAAACGTCAAACGTCAAACGTCACCGACGATTCGCTTGCCTTTCGCTGCCCGTTCAATTAGTGTTAAATGCAAATGGGTGGTCGGACAACAGGAGTACGCAGATGACGCAGACCATGGTGGTGCAGCCAGTTGCCATACAGACAGTGCCAGTGCAGACATTGCCAGTGCAGACATTGCCAGTGCAGACAGTGCCAGTGCAGACATTGTTGGTGCAGACGGTTGCCATACAGACGGTGCCAGTGCAGACAGTAACCATCGAGGTCAGCCCCCCAGACGACGCAGCGAGCACGCACTGGAGCGAACTGGCTGCATGTAAAGGCCGCACCTCGCTGTTCTTTGCACCGCGAGCCGAACGCCCGCAGGCACGGGCTCGTCGCGAGGCTCAGGCCGGCGTGATGTGCGCACGGTGCCCCGTTGCCACCGAGTGTCGCACGTTTGCACGCGCCAACCATGAGTACGGCTACTGGGGCGGCGAGTCCGAGGAGGAGCGGCATCTCGCCGGCTTCACGGTGTCAGCGCCCATCGGGGTTCGCGCCCGCCTGTCGTCGGTCGCCAACTGAGCTGCCAGTACCGAGCTGCCAGTACCGAGCGCAGATGACGCCACTGGCTAACGTGAGGCCATGACACCCGGCCAGTTTGTCTCTGACTTCATCGCTGCGTTCAACAACCGAGACCTCGACACGGCGCTGGCGATGGTCGATGAGGAGTGCGAATACGACAACGTGCCGATGGGTAAGGTCGTCGGCCCCGACGGCATGCGCGCCACCTTGGCACCGTTCATCGCTGGGTGCGATCAGATTGAGTGGCTCGTCTCGCATCAAGTTGAGTCGGGCACCATGCACACCGGAGTGGTGATGAACGAGCGCGTCGATCGGTTCCATCTCCCAGACCACTGGCTCGAAATCGGCGTTGCCGGCCTGTTCGTGATTCGCAACGGTCGCATCGTGCTGTGGCGCGACTATTTCGACAAGCAGACCTTCCTCGATCAGATGTCGGCCTGAACCGTGTTGCACCCCACGCGTACGGTGTTGGACATGAGCGGCTCAGTAACCGACACCGATACCGATGGCGCCAGTTTGGGCAGGTCCCGCTTCGCGGTGGTCGATGTCGAGACGTCGGGGCTGTCCACTGAACGCGATCGCGTCCTGCAGGTTGCGGTGGTCACGGTCAACGGTGAGGGCGCCGTGCTCGATTCGTGGGTTAGCCTCATGCGCCCGCGCATGCGCTGGGCGTTTCGGCTCGGGCCTCGTCACATTCACGGACTGTCGCGTTCGGCACTGCGCAAGGCGCCTCCTGCCGGAGTCGTTCTCGACGAGCTGGCCCACCGTCTGCGCGGCAGCACCTTCACGGCGCACAACGCCCGCTTCGACTCGTCGTTCCTGCAGCAGAGTGCGCGTCGCGCCGGCATCGATCTCGCGCTCACTCCGGCGCTATGCACGCTGAGCTTGTCCCGCCAACTCGACCCCGATCGAACGATGTCACATCGATTGCCCGACATTTGCCACCGCTACGGCATCGCCCTCGAGCGTCCACACGACGCGCTCGAAGACGCCATGGCCACCGCGGCAGTCCTGCCCTACCTCCTGCGAGCACACGGCATCACCAACGCTGATCAGTTGTCGCGGCTCACCACGTCGTAGCGCGCCAGCACGCTACGAGCGGTGTCGGCGGCGAGATGCGACCAACGCTCGGGCGCTGACACCACCACCGTCGGTCCGAGACGAAGGAGCAACCGGCGCAGCCATTGCTCGCTCGTCACGGGCATGACCACCGCGGAAACCACCGAATCGGGTGCGGCCGGGGTGACGGTGTCGACGGGATAGCGCTCGATCATCCACATCAAGTCGTTCGGAACCAGCAACGTGGCTCGATCGATGTCAGGGTCATCAGTGAACCACCGCTGCGGGTTCGGAAGCGTGAATGGTCGCGGTGCGTCGATGATTCCCGTGGATGCCACCGCGAGCACGCGATCGAGACGGAAGCAGCGTTCGTCACCCGACCGCTCGTCGTCGGCAAGGAGATACCAATTGCCGCCATCGGCAAAAACAGCTCGGGGCGCGACGACACGTTCGGTTGCCTCGTCGCGCGCCGGGGTCCAATATGTGATCGACAGCCGCTCCCCCATCTCTACTGCAGCGACAACGTCGTCGACCAGCGTGGGACGCACGAGGTCGACCACTACGCCGTCGTCACCGAGCGTCGTCGCCAATTTGTCGAGCGCCCGCCCGAGCGCTCCGTGCGGCTCAGCGCCGGGTAGCGCCATGGCGGCGCGGCCAGCTGCCAGCAGGCCAAAACCCTCGGGCGCCGTCAGACGCAGTGGCCGCGTAAACACGCGAGGTATTCCGGCTACGACCAAGCCGTCGTCGATGAAGACATCGATGAGCTCGTCGACAAACGGGGGCAACCCGCACATCGCAGCGAGTTCGAGATCGGCCACAACTTCGGCCTCGCTCAACGCGAAATGCGTGGCCATTTCGGAAAGCGGGACCTCACCGCGTTCCATCAGCCAGGGCAACATCACCAGCAGACGTCGCAGACGTACGTGGGCCGAGCGCGCACCGGTGCGGGCCATCAGCCACTCCCAACTGCGGTATCGGCGATCTCGGTGAGCCAGCCGATCACGTCGGCGCGGACCCCTTCGGGCGCAATCACGACGGCGTTGTCAGTGAGGCCGAGCAACCACGAACGAAAGGCCTCGCGGTTCACACACGGCACCTCGACGTCGATGCAGCCGTCGGCGAGCCAGCCCACTACTGCCTCATCGCCAACCTCGGCGGCCACAAGCAGTGCGCGCTCGGGGGCGACCCGCACAACAGCATGGGTTATCTCGTTCTCCGGTTCGCCGAGCAACTTTGGATCCGACGGAAAGACCTGACGAATGTCGAAGTCCGTGGGGCGCTCAAACGTGGACGGGACACCGACGCGCACGTCGCCGTCGATGCGGTCGACACGATACGTGCGTACCTCGTTGCGCGCCCGGTCGCGACCAATCACGTACCAATACCCGTCGCGCAACAGCAGGCCATACGGTTCGAGTGTTCGATCGGTGCCGCGATACCCAAACGTGGCGATCGACCGTGTGGCCAACGCCTCGCGTAGCGGCGGCAGCGCCTCGAACGTTGGCATCGTCGCGGCCACCGCGAGCGCCGGACGTTCACTACCGACGCCGAGCTTCCAGAGACCCTCTTGGCCCCAGGAATCATCGGTGCGCGCCGCCGCAACCGCAAGCTGCAACGCGTGACGTTCATCGTCGGTGAGCTCAAGGTCGGCGAGCTCATAGCGTCGCCGGTCGATGCGATACGCAGTACGACCCGCCTGATCGCCCCCGAGTACCGTCTGCTCGATGGGCACCCCCAGGTCGCGCAGAACGCTCTTGTCCCGCTCGAACGAGCCCCGGCGAGCGGAGTCGTTCACCGGGTATTGGCCGATCATTTCGTTGGCGATTTGTTCGAGCGTGATCGGCTGTTTCGTCTCGAGGAGCAGCGCGAGCAGGTTCGTGAGACGCTCGAGCGGTTCTGCCATGGCAGCGAGCGTAGACCCTGTGTTCGGGACTTCGGCGTTAACCGTTGTCGGATACCCGTCAGCGCTATTCGACAGCGCTACCCATCGGGGCTAGCCATCAGCGCGACTGCGGTCGATGACCGTGCGCATGATCGCCACCACTTCATCGGCCGACGCGCCGGGCGTCAGCACTCCGGCCACACCTGCCTCGGCAAGCTTGATCGCATCGACAGCAGGAATGATGCCGCCCACGACCACAGGGATGTCGACGCCACGCTCGCGGAGCTTGGCGACAACGAGCGGGGCGAGGGTCATATGGGCTCCGCTGAGCATCGACAGCCCGATGGCGTCGACGTCCTCGTCGATTGCAGCCGATGCAACCTTGTCAGGGGTCTGGAACAGCCCCGTATAGATCACCTCGAATCCGCCGTCGCGCAGGATACGAGCAACGACCTTGACCCCCCGGTCGTGACCATCGAGGCCGACCTTGGCGACCAGAACGCGATCACTCATGGCGCCGCGCCCTCGAGGACCTGCACGTGCACATCGAGTTTCACCAGACCGCGCAGCACGAAGCTCGGGTGATACACGAAGTCGTTCGTCTCGGCCAGGGACACACCGCGCAGCCGTCGGGCCAGCAATTCGAAGGCGACTTGCATCTCCACACGCGACAGCGGAGCGCCGAGGCAAAAGTGTGCGCCCTTGCCGAACGCGAGATGGTCTTTCATGTTGGGGCGATCGGGGTTGAACGCATCGGCATCGTCGCCCCACACCGCCGGATCGCGATTCGCGCCGGCGTACACCACAATGACGCGTGAACCCGCGGGCACCGGGACGCCGTCGATATCGGTATCTGCCGTGACCACGCGGAACATCCCCTGCGTCGGCGTGGAGAGGCGCAGCACCTCCTCGGTGACAGCCGCCGCCCGCCCGGCCGGATCGGCCTGCAGCAACGCCCACTGCTCGGGATGCTGGGCGAGCAGCATCATCCCCTCGGTCAGTGCTTTCGTCGTGGTCTCGTTGCCGGCCACCAACAACTGTTGCAGGATCGACAGGATCTCGGCCATGGTGAGCGCCCGACGCGACTCCGCACCGTCGTCGTCGAAGTCGTCGATCTGAGCGTGCACCAGTTCGCTCATCAGGTCGCGCGGCTCGCCGTCGGCCTGACTGGTCTCGTCGTCCTTGCCGCGGCGACGTTCGATCTGTTCGGCGAAGTAGTGCTGGAACTCGACGATGCCCTCAGCCGCCTCGATGCGCCGCTCATCGGTGATCACCGAACCGATGTTGGCGATGGAATCATCGCTCCATCGTTTGAAGTCGGCTAAGCGATCGGCGGGCACGTTGAGCACATGCGCGATCGCCTCGATGGGCAAGGGTTCGGCGAACGCCTTCACGAAGTTGCACACACCATTGGTGGGCATTGCGTCGATGAGCCGATTGACGATCTCAGTGACGGGGCCGCGCAGCTCGGCCATGCGCCGCGGCGTGAAGAAAGGTGCGACCGTGCCCCGATAGCGCGTCTGCTGGGGAGGATCGATGGTGAGCATCGTCGGCACCTGGGGCCAACCCGTTGCAATCACTGCGCGAAGACGGTCGACGACATCGCCGCTCGGCATGTCGCCGGCGCTGCCGAACTTCGACGAGAACGTGTGCGTATCGCGCAGGATCGGCGTGATCGACTCGTGCCGGGTCACCATGTACAGATTGGTTCCCTCGACGCGGAACGCCGGCGTCTGCTCCTGCATCGCCCGGTAGTACAGGTGAGGGCACTGCTGCACCGCCGGGTTGAACGGGTTGAAGCCGGTGAGATCCACTGCAGCGCGATCGGTCATCTGTGCAGTCTCTCGCGACCGACGTGATCACAGCGAGACGGGCCGCGTCGGTGGTCGGCAACGTGCCGATGCCGAAACCACCGCCGTCCGGGTGGCAGTGTGTTGACCATGAGCATGAACCAACAGGGTCGTTACCACGATCGGGTCGCAGTCATCACGGGTGCCGCGAGCGGACTGGGCGAGGCCGCGGCACGTTTGCTCGTGGCCGAGGGCGGGCGGGTCATCATCGCCGACTATGGCGCCGAGCGCGGCGAGGCTGTCGCGGCTTCGCTCGGCAGCGCCGCGAAGTTCATTCGTTGCGACGTGACCAACGAAGACGACGTCGCCGCCGCGATGGATCTGGCCGTGGCGAGTTGGGGACGCCTCGACGGAGCGTTCGCCAACGCGGGCATCGTCGGCGTCATTGGACCCATCGAGCAAACGCCGATCGACGATTTCGATCGCACGATGGCGGTGCTGGTGCGCGGAGTATTCGTCACCGTGAAACATGCGGCGCGACAGATGATTGCGTGCGGAAATGGTGGGGCGATCGTGGCCACCTCGAGCGTTGCGGCTGTGCAGGGCGGGCTCGGACCGCATGCGTATGCGATGGCCAAGGCCGGCGTGGTGGGACTCGCCCGTTCTGCCGCCGCCGAGCTTGCCCGCCGGCAGATTCGCGTGAACGCCATTGCTCCGGGGTCGATCCCTACGGGCATGACAGCTCACGTCATGGCTGGCGACCCCGATGCACTCGAAACAACGAGCGAGCGTCTCGCCGCGGCGTCCCCGCTGGGTCGCGCGGGAATGCCGGCCGACATCGCCGAGACACTGCTGTTTCTGCTCGGCGACGCTGGCAGCTATATCAGTGGTCAGTGCATCGTGGTTGATGCGGGCCTCACCGCTGGCGCCTCGATGAGCCCGGCGTGGGCCAAACCCGGCATGGTCGTTGCCCGATAGAACCCGGCGTCGAGTCGGGTCTCAACCGTCGACCGACACCGTGTCGATAGGTGGCTCGATACGGTGCGCGAAGCGGATCCGGTCCGCCGACACCTCGATCAGTTTGGCCACGGCCACAGAGGCTGCGCACACCGGCACTAAGCGCAGATCGCCGGCAAGCTCGGCAACAACCACCACGCCGACGAGCGGCGTTCGAGTGCCGACCGCAATGCCCACCGACATCGCCGCAAGCATGCCGTCCCAATGTGATCCGGGCAAGGTGATGCCTGCTTTGGTACACATCTCGTACGAGAGCAGTGCGGCGCCGGCCGCCACGGCCATTGAGGGCGAGAACACGCCACCCGGAGCGCCCGACGCGATCGACGCAGTGGTCGCGATCAACTTGCCAATGCACAGGGCGAGGGCAAGGCCCACGGTCGCTTTGGCAAAGCCCTCACGGATGGCCTCCATGCCGTTGCCTGATGTCATCGGCGCGATTGCGACGGTCAGGCCGCCAACCACGGCAAAAACCAGGGAACGAATCCATACCCGGCGCGACTCCGTACACGGTTCGTTGCGTGGGGCGAGGCGCTTGCGAAGGGCAAAGAACACGCGGGTGGCCACCAACGCCGGCACCAATCCGGCTGCGGCACGAACGAACGAACCACCGCTCAGTGGGTGGTCGCCGCGGTGAAAGATGGTCGTGCCACCGAGGAGGTGCACTGAGATCAAGTAGCCGAACACGCCACCGGCCAAGGCACAGCCGACGGTTCGTCGCTCGGGACGGTTGACCACATGCTCACGCACATAGAGAAACGCGCCGATGGGGGCGTGGTACGCGGCGGCAAATGCCGCGGCGATTCCCGTCGCCGCAAGATCGGCGGGCGGGCGGCGCATTTTCGTGCCCAACCACGCGCCGACACTGCCGCCTGTTTCCAGGATCGCCGCCTCACGACCCAGCGAAGCGAGCGTGGACATCGCAATCCACGTTCCCGATGCACGCACGAGCGTGCCAGACACGCTCGGGCCCGAACCATTGCCCCGTGCCGCTTCGGCCACCGCCCCCAGGCCGAGCCGCTCGTGGCGCCACCGCATCGCGATACGGGCGATCCATGCTGCAGCGAACAGGCCACTGGTCACCAACACGAAGACGAGCAGCCGCGATGTCTGCTGGGCAACGACGGTCGACTTCTTGTCGCCGCCGACATGTTCGAGCACAAAGATGATCGACTCGCGAAAGAATCTTGCGAACAACGCACTCAAGCCGGACACGACTACCGCCAGAACGAACGTGACGAGCATGCTGCGGATTCGGGCGAGGCGTGATGTGGTCACCTCGGGCACGGCATCATTCACATACTCGCCTGGCGTTGCTCGCGATACCAGTTGATGAGCGACGTCGTGGAGCTGTCGTGAACAGCGGCGCCGCCATCGGGGGCAGTGAGCTCGGGGGTGATGCGGTTAGCCAAGGCCTTACCCAGCTCCACGCCCCACTGATCGAAGCTGTTCACATCCCAGATACAACCCTGCACGAACACCTTGTGCTCATAGAGCGCGATCAATTCACCGAGCAACCGAGGCGTGAGGCGCGGTGCAACGATTGTGGTGCTCGGTCGATTGCCCGTGAACACGCGATGCGGCACCTGGACTGCGGGAATACCTTCGGCCGCAGCCTCTTCAGCGGTCTTGCCGAATGCCAGTGCCTCGGTCTGGGCAAACAGATTTGCCATCAGCAGATCGTGGTGATGGCGATACGGATGGTTGGGATGGGCAAATCCGATCATGTCCACTGGCACCAAACGCGTGCCCTGATGCAGCAATTGATAAAAGGCGTGCTGGCCGTTGGTGCCGGGCTCTCCCCACACCACCGGCCCAGTGTCAGCAGTGACCGTCGTGCCATCGCGACGCACACCCTTGCCATTGCTCTCCATGTCGAGCTGTTGCAGATATGCCGCGAAACGGCTCAGCTCGTGCGCGTACGCGAGCACGGCGTGGCTCTGCGCACCGAGCACATTGGCGTTCCAGACGCCGAGCACCGCCATGATCACCGGCAGGTTCTGCGCCAACGGCGCGTGCAGGAAGTGCTCGTCGATCACACGAAAGCCCTCAAGGAACTGTTGGAAGCCGTCGGCACCGATGGAGATCATCAACGTGAGACCGATTGCAGAGTCCACCGAGTAGCGCCCGCCGACCCAGTCCCAGAAGCCAAACATGTTCGTGGTGTCGATACCGAATGCGGCCACCTTGTCAGCATTGGTGGATACCGCGACAAAGTGCTTCGCCACCGCCGATTGATCACCACCGAATCCGCCGAGCAACCATTCGCGCGCAGTTGTCGCGTTGGTGAGTGTCTCGATGGTCGTGAAGGTCTTCGACGCCACCACGAACATCGTCGACGCTGGGTCGAGGCCCTCAAGGTTCTGGGCGATGTCGGCACCATCGATATTCGATACAAAACGACACTCGATGTCGGGATGCTTGAACGCGTGTAACGCCGTATACGCCATGGCAGGGCCAAGGTCGCTGCCGCCGATACCGATATTGATCACGGTACGGATGCGCGAGCCGGTATGGCCGGTCCACTCACCACGGCGTACACGCTCAGCGAACGCCGCCATGCGATCGAGTGTGGCGTGCACGTCGGGAACGACATCATGCGGCGCACCCGATTCGTCGGCCACGTTGATCACGATGCCGCGCGGAGCACGCAGCGCGGTGTGTAACACGGCTCGACCCTCGGTGGTGTTGATCGGCTCGCCGGCGAACATTGCGTCGCGGCGCTGTTGCACACCCGACGTCTGCGCAACGGCAATCAGCAACTGCATCGTTTCGGTGACCACGCGCTGCTTTGAGTAGTCGACGCGCAAATCACCAGCCGTCACGGTGAACCGATCAGACCGGCCCGGGTCGGTTGCGAAGAGTTCACGCAACGACGGTACGTGCGAATCAGCAGCATGCGCGAGCAGCGCTGACCATGCGGGGGTTGCGGTGATGTCCACGGGTGTGACGTTAGCCCTCGAACGCCGCTAGGGAAGCTGTGCGGCGGCCGCGTCGTCGAGCACCAGCGTGGTGGCCGTGCGTCGAACGCGTTCCACTGGCAGATCGGCGTGATCGCAGACCCATGCGGCAACCGGAGCCGACTTCTCCGGCCCGCACACCAAAATCAGACGCGATCGAGCGGCGTTCACGACGCCCGGGGTCAGGGTCATTCGGGTTCTACCGCGGTACTCGCCGCTGATAGCGACCGGGTTGGGGTTGTCGATGACGGCATCACCAGGGGCCCACGAAGCCGTA
Source organism: Actinomycetes bacterium (assembly GCA_025360105.1). GTDB lineage: Bacteria > Actinomycetota > Acidimicrobiia > Acidimicrobiales > Ilumatobacteraceae > WLMZ01. Next base: position 13,134 of record JANYCT010000024.1, read on the forward strand.
TGGCCATCGTCGCCGAGGCCGAGATGCGCGATGTCCAACGGGGAGTTTCCCAATGCCGAGGCATAGGTCGACGCCGCTCGGATCAGCGACGCCGCCGTCACGGACATGAGATGCACGTTCGCTCGACGAATCGTCACGTGACGCAATAGGTGGTCGGTGAGCTGGGTCGCATTGCGTTCCGGGTCGCCGTCAGGGGCGACGCGTTCGTCCACTTGGAACAGGTGCACATCGTGCCACGGCACGTCCATGTGGGTCAGCGCATCGAACATCAACGCTGGCGTTCCCCCTCCGCTCACCGCGATACGACACAACCCACGCGCACGCACGGCGGCGCGTATTCGACGGGCCATCCACGATGCGGACGCCAGCGCCGCCTCACCGGGGGACGGCGCGATGATGATCTTCACGGTGGCGGCGAATCAGTCGGACGGTTCGAGTTCGGCACCGCCGAGATAGCTGCTCTCGAGCAGGTGGCGGTTGGCCGCGAGATGTTTGGCGTCGCCCTCGAGTGCGAGCGACCCATGGCTCAGCACATAGGCCCGGTCGGCCACTTCGAGCGCAAGGTGGACGTGCTGCTCGACGAGCAGCACCCCAGCACCTGTTTCGTCGGCAATTCGGCGTAACACGGGCAACAGACGCTCGACGATGATCGGTGCAAGCCCCAAGCTCATTTCGTCGACCATGAGCAGCTTGGGGTTGGTGGTGAGCGCCCGGCCCATCGCGAGCATCTGCTGCTCGCCACCCGACAACAGACCGGCCTTGCGATCCATCAACCGGTCGAGCGCAGGGAAGTAGCCCAACGCCTGGTCGAGGTTCGCCGAACCCTTGGCCGCGCCGAGCTTGAGGTTCTCCTTCACAGTGAGTTGGAAGAACAGGCTGCGGTCCTCAGGTACGTGCGCCAGCCCCTCGCGCGCCACCATATGGGCGCGCCGACCCTTCACAGATTTTCCGAGGACGCGAATGTCGCCGTCAAGAATCGGGTTGAGCGCCGAGGTGGTGAGCAACGTGGTGGTCTTACCCGCACCGTTAGGTCCGAGCAGGGCAACGATTTCACCCTCGTTGACCGTGAGGTTGAGGCCGCGCACGACGGGTACGCCGTTATAGCCGGTGGAGAGATCCTCGATCTCGAGCAGAGCCATCAGTGATCCTCCTCCTGTGCCGACTGACCGAGGTAGGCCTCGATGACGCGTGGGTCTTTTTTGATCTCAGCCGGTGTGCCCTCGGCGATTTTGAGACCGAACTCGATCACGTAGATGTAGTCGCATACATTGAGAACCAGACCCATGTCGTGATCGACGAGGAAGATGGTGGTTCCCGCATCGATGATGTCGCGGAGACGCTCGCCTAGCACCAGCGATTCGGCACTGTCGAGACCTGCCGCGGGTTCGTCCATACACACGAGTTCCGGACGTGCCGCAAGCGCTCGCGCCGCGCTCACCAGTTTGCGTTGACCCTGACTGATCTCGTTGGGCATCTTGCCCGCGAGATCGGTAATGCCGAGCACATCGAGCGCCCATTCGGTGGCGGTGTCGTCGCGCTTTCGACGGGGAGCCACGAGGTCAGCGAAAAAGCTGCCAACGCTTTGCTTTTCTGCGGCCACCTGCAGATTTTCGCCGATGCTGAGGTCGTCGAACAGCTCGAGTGATTGCCAGGTGCGCCCGAGACCGAGTTTGGCTCTCCGGTGCGGCGGCATGGCTCCGATGTCACGACCGTTGAACTCGATGCGGCCCGTCGTGGGCACGAAGCCGGTGATTCCGTCGATGAAGGTTGTCTTGCCGGCGCCGTTCGGGCCGATCAGTCCCACGAGCTGGCCCTTCTCGACACGGAAGTCGACCTCGTTCACGGCCTTCAGGCCACCGAAGGTGACGGACATGCCATTTGTCTGCAGCAACGCAGTCATGATGGGGCTCCAACTTCTTGTACATCGGAAATGGTCGGCGCACTGTCGTGCTGCCCAACGTGAGGATTACCCGGCGCGTCACCGGCTGAATCATCGGGCGCGGCTCGCCGTCGCCGCAACGACAGCCCGAGGTGGCGCACTGCACCGGCAATACCTTCCGGGTTGCGCACCGAGGCGATGATGAGGCCGAGGCCGCCCAGGATCAGCGTGTATTCGCTCGGCACTCCGAACTTCTCACTCAAGACGGTGAACACCAGCCCACCCGCGACGAGGAAACCACCGCTGATCGAACCGAACACACTGGCGATACCACCGAGATAGGCGAAAGCGAAGAACGTGAGTGACTGAACGTAGGAGAACTTGTCGGGGGTCACGCTGCCAAACCGATAGGCCGACACGGCACCACCGACGCCGGCAATGAAAGCAGACACTGCGAAGGCGAGAATCTTCATGCCCGACACGTTCACCCCAGCGGCCGCCGCAGCTCGTTCGTTCGAGCGCGTCGCCAGCAACCGTCGTCCGGTCGCAGAACGGCGCAGGTTCGCCACCGCGTAACACAGGATCACGACCACGACGAGACAGAACATCGCGGTCATCGGGTTCGGCTGTTTGCCATCACCCGCGATGAAGCCCAAGATGTTGTACTGCACATCACGCGGTTGAGCGATGAGCTTGGGCACCTTGACGGCAGCACCCTTGAAACCACCGTTGACCGAAGAGTTGCCAAAGACCGACTTGTCGATGGCAACGGCGAACGCCAGCGTGACGATGGCCAGGTTGACGCCGCGCACACGTAGGGCGGGGAGGGCCACCAATACGCCCACCAACATCGCTACCACCGCCCCGATCAAGATCGGTATGGGAAACGGAACGTTGTGCTCGGTGGTCATCTTGGCGACGAGGAACGCAGAGATCCCTGCAAAGGCCATCTGCGCCAACGAGATCTGGCCGACGTAGCCGGTGATCACCACCACCGACAAGCAGATGATGATGCCGATCAAGGAGTTCGCCAGCGCCAGTCGGAACGTAGGCCCGAAGATGAACAACCCACAGATCGCAGCCGTCAGCGCGAGCGCTGGTCCACCGTAGCGAATGGCCCACCGTGGCGGGGTGGGCGAGAACGGCAGCCGCCCGGAGCTGATGGATCCACGCGTCGGCAAGCTCTTGCCGCGCAAGAAGAGCACGAGCACGATGATGATGAGCGGCAACATGCGTTCCATGCCGGGGAAGGGACCGTTGCCCGACTTCGGATACCAGTGGTGCTGCGCTTCGAGATACTTCACCAGACCAAACTGCATGCCTAACACCATCGCTGCAAACGTCGTCCAGCCGAACGAGGTGAAGCTGCCGACGAGCGCTGCTGTCAAGGCAGGAATGATGAATGCGGGGAGCACACTCGGATCGATGGTGCGCAACACCGTTGCCGCAAAGATGCCCAACAACCCCGTCAGCAGCGTGGAGATGACCCAGTTGGCGCCAGCCAGGAAATCGGGCGAGAAGCCCAGCACGACGGCGCCTTTTTCATTCTCCGATGCCGCGCGCGTGGCGAGGCCGAACCGGGTGAGCTGGAACACCGCGTACAGCAAAACGGTGAGCACGATCACCACGATGGTGAGCGCCAACTCGTCGGAGTTCATCGAGATACCAAGCGGCAAGTTGATCCGCTTGGCGGGCTTGAACATTGGCAGAGCCTCGACCGTGAACGGCTGGATACCGAAGCGACGCACGATCACCGCGGGAAGATACAGGAACAGGCCGATCGACGCGACGACCTTGGCCAGCGGTGGAGCGGCGCGCAGCGGACGAAAGATCAAAAAGTGCAGCACCAATCCGAGCAACACGGCGACACATGCCGAAATCAACAGGGCTGGCCAGAACTGCATGTTGGGGCCGAACGAAATACGGGTGGGGATATCGGGCAGGTCGAGCGTGGAGCTAGGGCTCAGTTTGTGGACGACTCCTTCGATGAGCGCCAGTGGATTTGGGATCGGTGGCAAGAACAGATCGCCGTCCTTGCGGAGCACGGCGTACACGTACGCCACATACATGGCAATGGCGCTGTTCGCGAAGTTGACCACGCCGGAGCCGCGGTATGTGATCACCACGCCGAGCGCGATGGCAGCGATCAGCGCGCCGTTGGTGAGACCCGGACCGGTGAGGAACTTGGCACGCGTATTGGAGTCGACGAGCGCCCAGAGCAACAGCACGAGAGAGCCCACGCCGAAGAACCACTGCAGATACTTTGTCAACGAACCCTTCATCGGCCCTTCTTCCTCGCTCCCAGCGTCCGCGTGGCGGGTGGGGCGCCGTTCACGCGACGCCCCACCCGGTTACAACTGACCAGTTCGTTGTGGATCAGATTTTCGTCACGTCGATCGGCTTGCCGTTCAAACCGTCGGCAACGCTGGTCCACTTTCCGTCCTTGAAAAGCTGGATACCCATCTGCGAAGCGCACACCGTGACGAAGATGGGCAGGCCAAGGATGACCTGCTTGCCGCAATCGAGCGGACCGACCTGCAGCATCATCGGGCCTTTGAACCCGCGGATTGCGCCGTCGAGCGTTGCGAAGTCAACCGCACCCTTGGACGCATTCACGAACTTTGCGAACGTCATCAGGTTGGAGAACTCTGGCCCGGCAAAGCCGGTGTACTCGAGCGTCTTGGAGTTGGGAGCCGGCTTGCCGTACTGCTGCACCTTGGCGATATAGGTCTTCATACCGCTGGCGAGGTCGGGCTGGAAGTAGCTGTAGCCGTAGCCACCGAAGTACCAACCGCTCGGGACGGGGCCGGGCTCACCGGCAGCCTTGAGGTGATCGGTCATCGGCGTGCCGAAGCACAGCCCCGTGGTGACCACGGTGGGAGTAATTGCGAGTGCCTTCATTGCGTCGTAGACGTTGATGCACTGCTGGATCGTGATGATCGGAACGAGCACATCAGCCTTGTCGGCACCGACCGAACTGAGCGCAGCCTGCACGTCGGCGGCCGAGGCAGTGTCGTCGATGCCCACGAAGGTGTACGCGATACCGGCTTTGTCCATCACCGGCTTGAACAAGAAGTCGGCGGCAGCTTTACCCGCTGCATTGTTCTGCGCCAGGATCGCAACAGACTTCGGCTTCGGGCTGAGCCCCGACACGATGTAGCCGCCCATACCGGTGACCACGCCAGGCGAGCCGGCCGTGAAGGCCTGACCGGCAGGTGTGGTGAAGTCGTCGGATGTGACGCCGTTACCGACGATGACGGGCTTCTTGCCGTTCAGCGCGTCGTACAACTCCTTGTTGCCGACCAAGATCGTGCCGGTGACGACCACCGAGATGGTTGCGTCATTCGCGAACTGCGTGCCGCATTTGGCGCCGTCTTCGGCGGCGGCGATGTTGCACGGCACGATCTCAATGGGCTTGCCGGCGACACCGCCAAGCTCTTTGTTGATGTAGTCACGTGCTGCGTTGATGCCGATGGTGTTCTCGGGGAAGAAGTCTTCCTGGTTCACGTAGCCGACCTTGACGCTGGAACCGGACGCGGCACCTGCAGTGCCTCCGGTGTAGTCGAGCGCCCACTTGTTGAGTTCGTCGCCCGCGCTCGACACCGTGGTCGTCGATTCACCGGCGGTGCCCGGCGTGGACGCGGTCGTGCTCGGCGCCTCGCTCGACTTGGTGGAGCCAGCCGTCGTGTCAGACTTCTTGGTCTCCGAACATGCCCCGGCCACGAGGCCAAGCACAATCAGAGACGTGGCGAGTTTGTAACTACCTACTCTCACATTTTCCCCCTGTGGAATCGACCGACATCAGCCGGCGCGGGCTACCGGCACATGACCGTAGCGCATAGTTTCTACCGCATGTGACCGATGTAACGTCGACTTGAGAGCCCCCGTCAACCCAAAATAAACCGAGCAGTCAATTCCAAGAACCTGTCAGTTGTGCTGCCACTGTTCATTCGCGTGATCAGCCCGTGCACCCGAACGCTCCGATCGGCTGGCAACGAACGCGCCGAGCAACACCGCCGCGCACCCGAACACGCTCATCGGAGCAACCGTTTCCTCACGCACGGCCGCACCGAGGAACAGAGCGACGACTGGAACGATATAGATGGTGGTCGAACCTCGCGTCGAGCCGACCCGGCCGACGAGTGTGCCGGCCGCCACGAAGGCGACCGCCGAGCCGAGCACGCCGAGCGCTGCGTTGGCCGCCAGTGCATGCCACGAAAACGACGACGCGGGCACCGCAGCCACACCGAACGGTGTCAAGAGCGCGGCGGCGACCCCTGCGGCGCGCCATAGCACCGGGAGGGCGCCGTACTTCTGCTGCAACGGCACGACAAGGTTGATGGCCAATCCGTACGAGCAGAGCGCAATGAGGATCATCGCGACGCCGACAGCCGAGTTGGATCCATCGCGCAACGACGGCCAGCCGATCAGGGCGATTCCGATTGTGCCCAGCAGCAGCCCAAGGCGTTGACGCACACCGGGCAGGCGCCGCAATAGCACCGTCGCGACGACTGCGACGAAGATCGGAGTGGCGCCGTTGAGCATGCCGGCAACGCTGCTCGACACTCGCTGCTCGGCGAGCGGAAACATGCTGAGCGGGAACGCCATCCACACCAGCCCGATCAGCGCAACACGAGGCCAGTCCTGACGCTCGATATGACGGCGCGCACCGGGTATACACGTCAGCGTCGCGAAGCCGAAAACCATGCGCAGCCAGGTGATGAGCATCGGTTGAAACGACCCGAGCGCAACGGCGATGAAGTAGAACGATGATCCCCACACTCCCCCAGCAAGGGCGAGCAGCATCCAATCCAGGGCATGGAACGAATCGCTGTGACTTCCCTCAGCAGTCGCCACGAGCGAAGGCGACCGCTGCGCTGGCGAGGTCATTGTGAGCGTGCGGTCATCTAGATAGTGGGGACTTCGACGTGGCGACCAAAAACCTCGCCCATCGCGTTCATCATCTCGCCCAGCGAGGCATACACACCAGACGCATCGATGAGTGCCGGCATGAGGTTGATTTCGGGGTCAGAGGCTTCCGCAGCGAGCCGCGCGAGGGCGGCGTCGACGGCTGGCTGGCTGCGCAGCTGACGCACTGTGTCGAGCCGCTTCAGCTGTCGCGATTCGTCTTCGTTGGTGATCTGCAACGTCGGCATGGCTTCGTCGTCATTGCCCTCGGTGAAGCGATTGACGCCGACCACAATGCGTTCGCCGCGGTTGAAGAGACGCTCGAGCTCGTACGCGCTGTCGCCGATGCAGCTCTGGAACCAGTTGTCCTCGATCCCTGCGATCACACCGTCGAGCATCGAGCCCGAGCCGAGCTGATCGAGGTGGCTGAAGATCGCCTCGGCCTGCCGCTCCATTTCGTCGGTGAGTGCCTCGACGAAATATGAGCCGCCGAGTGGGTCGGCCACGTGCGCAACGTTTGTTTCATATGCAATGACCTGTTGCGTTCGCAGCGCGATGCGCGCCGATCGTTCGGTGGGCAGGGCAAGCGCTTCATCCATCGAGTTGGTGTGCAATGACTGCGTGCCTCCGAGAACACCGGCAAGGGCCTCGATCGCAGTACGAATGATGTTCACCTCGGGCTGCTGCGCAGTTAGTGACACTCCTGCTGTCTGGGTATGGAATCGCAACTGCATCGAGCGGTCGAGTTTCGCGCCATAGCGTTCCTTCATCCAGCGCGCCCAGATGCGTCGGGCTGCCCGGTATTTGGCGATCTCCTCGAAGAAATCGATGTGTGCGTTGAAAAAGAAACTGAGACGGGGTGCGAACGTATCGATCGGCAAACCGGCATGCATCGCCAACTCGACATAGGCGAATCCATTCGCCAGGGTAAAGGCAAGCTCCTCGGCAGCCGTGGAACCCGCCTCGCGAATGTGGTAACCGCTGATCGAGATGCTGTGCCACTTGGGCATCTCGGCCGCGGTGAACTTGATCGTGTCGCGGACCAGACGCATGCTCTGGCGAGGAGGGAACACGAACTCCTTCTGCGCCTGGTACTCCTTGAGAATGTCGTTCTGCAGAGTTCCGCCGAGGCGGGCGCGGCGCACACCGGCCTTTTCGGCCTGGGCCACGAACATCGCGAAGATCGGAGCCGCCGGCGAGTTGATGGTCATCGATGTGGTGATCTGGGCAAGATCGATGCCGGCATAGAGGTCTTCCATGTCGGCAAGCGTGTCGACCGCAACGCCACACCGACCCACCTCGCCGAGCGACATGGGATCGTCACTGTCGAGGCCGAGCAGCGTCGGCATATCGAACGCCGTCGATAGTCCGTCGCCGCCAGATTTGATGATCTCCTTGAACCGCCAGTTGGTGTCGTCGGCTGTGCCGAAACCGGCGAACATGCGCATCGTCCACAACTTCGAGCGGTACATCGAGGCGTAGGGTCCGCGCGTGTAGGGATAGACCCCCGGGAACTCAGCATCGTCGGGGCCGTACGCCGCATCCAGCGGTATGCCGCTCATCGTGTTCGTGGTTGTTGCGCGCAGCGTGCTGGCTTCGAACGCCTGTTGCCACAGTTCGCGAGGGGTCGCCATGAGTGTCTCCACATCCGTAGGAACCGGCTGGTCGTCGTACTGTAGGCGGCTATGACCGAACCATTCGACTTGAACCACACCGATCGCCTGCTCACCACCACGCGGGCGGTGCGTAAACGTCTCGATCTCAACCGGCCCGTGCCACGCGAACTCATTACCGACTGCATCCGCATCGCGTGTCAGGCGCCCGCTGGGAGCAACCTGCAACGCTGGCGTTGGGTAGTCGTCGACGACCCAACACTGCTGGCTGGGCTGGCCGAGCTGTATCGGCGCGCCTACGAGCCCTACATTGCGATGCAGAAGACCGCCGTCGACACCAGCGGCCGCACCGGAGTCGGTGCGATCATGGACAGCTCCGACTACCTCTCCTCGATCCTGCACAAGGTTCCGGCCGTCGTGATCCCGTGCAGCCTCGGGCTACCGGTCGGCAATCAGGGTCAGGTAGCCGGCTTCTACGGCAGTGTGTTACCTGCGGTGTGGAGCTTCATGTTGGCTGCACGCAGCCGCGGCCTCGGCACTGCGTGGACCACGCTGCATCTCGAGTACGAGGCACAGGCACGTGATCTGCTCGGCATCCCCGACACCGTGACGCAGGTAGCGCTCACACCGGTGGCGTATTACACCGGCGACGCGTTCAAGCCCGGATCGCGCCGACCCGCCGAGGAGATCACGTATTTCAATGGCTGGAAGTCATGAGCGGAGCCTGAGCGCCTGCGTGTCGTCGATGACGGGTGGTGACCTGACGGGCTGAACGGGACGGTCGACGCTAGGGTATATGAATGCGTTTCCGAGTCGTCACCTCTGCCATCGTCGCCGTTTCTGTGTTGAGCCTTTCTGCGTGCTCGAGTTCCAAGAGCGCATCGCCGACCGTGAAGGACACTGCGCCCGGCGTCACCAGCGACGCGACAGCAGCAAGCACCGACACCGCGACCGTGGTCACCGCCGTCGGAGACGACGACTCGATCCGCAAGCAGATCCTTGCTCAGGTCATCGATTTCGGCGGGAAGGGCGGCATGAAGCTGGATCAGGCATGTGTGACCGCGATCATCGCCCAGCTCAGCCCTGCCGACCTGCAGCAGTTCCGCGCGAACTTCAACAGTCCAAAGGTCAGCGCTGAGGGCAACGCGCTCGGCAACAAGATCCTCGGCTGTGACTCCAACAAGCCGACATCGACGACCTGAGCCCTGCGTTACCGGCCTGGAGCACGACCTCTGACGAGCTCGCCCGCCAGGAATCGTTGCAAGGCGGTGACCGCCTGTCGGTGGCGTTCGACGTCACCAGTGACGGTAGAAAAAATGGCCAGCCCCGACAGCACCGCATTGAGCAGATCTTCGACCGCAGCGCTGTTGACGCCCTCGAGGAACTCACCCGCCTCGACGGCCTCGGCGACAAGACGACCAATGAACGTCGCGGTGCGGTTCCTGATCGGAACCAACAACTCGGCAAGCTCGGGATGTCGCTGCATTTCGCTCGGCACCGTCACAACGAAACCGGCAATCGATGAATCGCTACGGTTCAATTCGACCGCAGCATCAAGGGCCCGACTGAACCGGTCGGTAAGCGTGCCGGGCTCGGCAAGCACGAGTTCGAAGCGGTCGTACACGACGTGCTGCACCTCTTCGTAGACCTCGGCATAGAGTTCTGCTTTTGACGGGAAGTAGTGATAGATCGCGCCCGTGGTGATGCCCACCTCAGAAGCGATACTCCGATTCGTGGTCGCTCCGTAGCCGTCCCTCGCGAAGATGCGACGCGCCACGTCGAGCAGGTTGTTGCGCGTCTCCGAGGAATCGACATCGCGGGGGCGGCCCAGTTTTTTGGTGACGGGGGTGCGCCGCGCCATCCGATCAGCCCGCCGGATCGACGCGCTTGGGACCGGGATCGATGGGGATACCGAACTTGATCCGATTGTGCGCGTGGGCGAGGTGTTGGATGGAGAATGCGGCGCGCAGCGCTGTCCATTGACCCTGTGCTTCGAGGGTCTGGTTCACGCTGTCCTTGGCCAACTTCAACGCGAAGCTGGGTCGCAGCGCGATCCGTTGGGCCATCGCCATCGTGAAATCGCGTAATTCGTCGGCTGCGACGACGTGGTTCACCATACCGAGCATCTTGGCATCGTCGGCGCTCACCCAGTCACCGGTGAACAACAGTTCCTTGGCTTTGCGGGCACCCAACTCCCACGGGTGCGCAAAGTACTCGACGCCATTCACACCCATACCAACCACCGGGTCGCTGAAGACGGCATCGTTGGCGGCGATGATCACGTCGGCAACCCACAGCAACATCAGCCCACCCGCGATGGTCTTGCCCTGCGCAGCAGCAATGAGTGGCTTGGGGAGGTTGCGCCAGCGCCAGCACATCTGGAAGTAGATCTCCTCCTCCAATGCCATGTGCCCTTCTTGGCCCTCCCGTCCGAAACCACCATGGGGGGACACCAGATCGAATTCGCGTGAGCTCTCGTTGTCGCGAAGGTCGTGACCACTCGAGAAGTGGGGACCATCGGCTTGGAGCACGATCACCTTCACGTCGCTGCGCCGCGATGCGTCATCGAAACACGCATTCATCTCATAGGTCATCCGCTTGTTCTGCGCGTTACGACTCTCGGGCCGGTTCAAGGTGACGACGGCAATGCCGTGCTCACCCGGCTCAATGATCTCGTAGCGCACAGTGGTGAGGTTGCCGAGGTCGATGCTCATGCGTTGGGCTCCGTGACTGGTTCATGGGTGACTGGTTCATGGGTGCGCGTGTTTTCCCAATACGGCGCCCGGAGCGTGCGTTTGTTGATCTTGCCCATCGCGTTGCGGCCAACCGTGGTGACGAATTCCACTGAGCGCGGGCACTTGTATCCGGCCAGGTGTTGCCGGCACAACGTGATGAGTTCTGCGGCCGATGGAGGGTTCGTCGGATCCTCGGGAACCACCAGCGCTTTCACTGCCTCGCCCATGTCCGCATCGGGAACGCCGATCACAGCCACGTCGGAGACCCCGGGGTGGGCGATAAGTACCTTTTCAGCCTCCGCTGGATAGATGTTGACTCCTCCAGAAATGACCATGTCGCTGAAACGATCGGTGATGTATACGTATCCATCGGCGTCGAGGTACCCGATCTCGCCGAGCGTGAACACACCGGGGCGTAGATGGGCCTGCGCACTCTTGATCGGATCGTTGGGATACACCACACCCCGACCCGTGGAATCTTCGAAGAACAACCGGCCCTCGGTACCGGCGGCCACGGGATTGCCATCGTCGTCAACGACGAGCGCGGTGAATGGCGCAATGGCGCGCCCGACACTGCCCGGGTGGTTGAGCCATTCGACGCTCGTGATGCTGCAGGTCGTGCCGACCTCGGTAGCTCCGTAGGCGTCGAGAAAGATCGGGCCGAACCATTGGATCATCTCGTGCTTCACGTCTATCGGGCACGCGGCACCGGTATGCGCCACCAGCTGCATCGAACTCACGTCGTACCGGGCCTTCACATCGGCAGGGAGATCGAGGAGACGTTTGAAATGGGTTGGCACCATCACGCTCGTCTCGGCGCCATGACGCTCAATCGCAGCGAGCACTGACTCCGCGTCGAACGAGTTCATCACGGCCACGGGCGTTCCTGCGGCGAGGATGCGAAACCCGTTCAGTGGCCCGGTGTGATACATCGGACCCACCACGAGATGTGTTCCGAACTTCGTGAAGCGGTTTGCTTGCAGGCCAATGATGTGTTCGTCAATCGTGGCACCGCCAGCAAACATGGTGGGAGGCAGGTCCACGCCCTTGGGCACGCCGGTGGTGCCACTGGTGTACATCAAATTGGGGAGCGGTCGAACGTTGCGCGGCGGTTCGTCAACCGATGCCAACGCCACCCACTCCGACCAGGAGGTGACGTCAGGATGCGGATCACATCGCCATCCGATAATCAGGCCAACACGCGCGGCTCGGGCTGCCTCGACACCCCGGATCAAGTTCTCGGGACCGACGAACAGCGCCGATGCCTGCGAGTCACGCAGGATGTAAGCGAGCTCGTCGGCGTTGAGATGGAAGTTAACGGGGACGGTACTGACACCTGCGAGGAGGCCACCCAGGTGTGCGAGAACGGTTTCGACCGAGTTCTCGGCAAAAACCGCAACACGCCGGCGGGCGCCCAGCTGGGTTGCCCGAATGCCGTTGGCGACCCGGTTCAACGACTCGTTCAGTTCGGGCCATGTGAGCGAAAAGCGACCATCCTGGAGGGCGACCTCGCTCGGGCGTTCCTGTGCCCGTTCGGCGATCACCAGCGCCATGTGCTCGCCATTTTCATGTGTGGTATCTAACTACGCGATCAGTTCCCAATCCGAGGTGGAGCGCCCGCGCAGGTCGGCGCTGGGCTTTGCCGCTCGGCTCGTGGCTCCCGACTCGGTCAGCAGTCGGGCGAGAGCGGTAACGTCATCTCTATGTCGGATTCCAGCCCGCCAGATATCGAAGCATTTCGTCAGAGTGCCAGGGTGTGGCTCGAGGCCAATGCCGAGCCGCTGATCGACACGATCTCCGCTGAAGACACCGCGGCCGAACACGGCGCGCCGACGTGGGGACAGGGTTCGGACAGCGTGGCGGTGTTCCACAATCTGAGCGAGGAGCAGGAGGCTCAACGCTTGTCGTCCACACGGGCTTGGCAGCAAAAGAAGTTCGATGCTGGCTACGCGATGCTGAACTGGCCAGTTGATCTCGGTGGCCGAGGATTGCCGAACAGTTTTCTGCGCGCGTACAACGGCGAGGAGGCGCGGTTCCATGTGCCGTCGGCGGGTGAGCTACCACCCACGTCAATGGGTCTGATCGCACCAACCATCGCTGCGTACGGCACCGAACAACAGCAAGCCGATTTCATCAGGCCGCTGATGCGGATGGACATTCTTGGCTGTCAGTTGTTCTCCGAGCCATCGGCAGGCTCTGACCTTGCCTCGGTCACCACCCGCGCAACGCGCGACGGTGACGAGTGGATCCTCGACGGGCAGAAGGTGTGGACGTCGGGGGCACGGTTTGCCCAATGGGGCCTCGCGATTGCCCGACACGACGTCGATCTACCGAAGCACAAAGGACTCACTGCGTTTCTCGTACCGTTCGATGTCGCTGGTGTCGAGGTGCGCCCGATCAAGCAGATGAGTGGCGGCGCGAACTTCAATGAAGTGTTCTTGACCCAGGCTCGCCTGCCTGACGCGTTGCGCCTTGGTCCCGTCGGTGAGGGTTGGCGGGTGGCCCTCACGTGCCTCGGGTTCGAGCGCGATCATTCCGGCGGCGGAGGAGGCGGCCATGCCGGTGGCGGGTATCGCCAGGTGCACGCGCTCGCCGAGCATCTCGGCGTTACCGGCGATCTCGTGGTGCGCCAGATGTTGGCCCAGTTGTATACGGACCACAAGGTGGCGCAATACACGAATCGGCGGGCGGCGGCACGATTAAAGGCCGGGCAGACCCCGGGGCCAGAAGGTTCGCTCGGCAAGCTGATGTGGACAGCAAACATGAGCAGCGTGAGCGATGCCGTGTCGACGTTGCTGGGGCCTCGGCTCACTGCCGATACTGGCGAGTGGGGAACATACGCATGGGGCGAGCACGTGTTGGGCGCACCGGGCTACCGCATAGCCGGCGGAAGCGATGAGATACAGCGCAACATCGTCGGTGAACGTGTGCTGGGCTTGCCTGCCGAACCGAGAGTCGACAAGGACGTTTCCTTCGCTGAGGCGCAACGACTCGCTCGCCGGTGACCCCACGGCGCCAGATTCTCCCGTTCTGGTCGGCGGTGCTGTCAGGCTGCATCCAACAACTCAGCAAGCATTTGCTGGTCGGTGCGTGTGCGATGCCGTTTGCGACGACTGAGCTCCACCGCAGCGAGATCCAGAAGATACCGCAGCGCGGCAAGATCGGCGGAGGTGCGCACAGCCCGCGCTGACGGCCGCAGTCGTTCCACGCGCGCGCACGTCAGGCATGCGTCAGCCGCAGAGCGATGGAACGATCGGTTCACGGGTCGCGCAAGGAGCCCGCACAGTGTCAGTCGGCGTTCACCTCTCTCGGTGATGCCAGCGGGTCGCATCGCGTGAGCCTTGCCGGACAGGGCCCAGACCTGACCGCGTTCGTAACAGGGGAACCTGTTTGGCAAATGCGCAAGCGGGCGGAAATCGGACATGATCAATCGATCCGGAGGCGGGAGCACGCCAAGCCCGCTGCGTCGCTCATACGCGCGCTGTCGACAACTATCGCGGCAATAGATGCGTGGCCGGCCCGGCCGATAAGCCGCCACAAATTCAGTGGAACACCATGCGCATGTTCTCATCGAGGGTCGGCACGTCGTTTCGGAAGGCTGTTCGTTCGTCATACGACTGTTGTATCGAAGGGGTGTCGCACCGTTCCCGCGCTCTCGATTGGTGACACCGATTGGCGTGACGCCGTACATTCAGAGCGCCCACGTCGAAGCCTCCGAACTGAAGCCCAGGCGCTAGACGATTGGCTCCACGACGCCTGCGGACAGCACGACGACAACGCCATCGTTGCGCCCAACGATCCAGCGCAACCAACCACACCAACCGACCTGTACCCCACCCTCCAGTGGCAACCCCAGTGTTTCACCTCTCGGCGAATCGTCACGTGACGTATTGGGCGGGGCAACAGGGCGACGCTAGCGGTCTCGGGTGCCCCTCCCGCCCGACCAACCCCATCCGTATCATCACGTGACGATTCGGCAAAGGCCACAGGCGAGGGCGCCAACCGTGCACACCGTTTCGTCACGCGACGATTCGGCATGGCCGGCAGGGGGAAGCACCAAGCTCCAAGCTCCAAGCTCCAAGCTCCAAGCTCCAACCGCGATCAGGCCGCTCTGCGCTGGGCTGGAGCACGCATCTATGGGCCAAGTCGAAGGACGCAACTACCGGGTGGCCAGATGGTTCAGTTGTTGATGATCCGACACCGACCTACCGCAGTGTCATCGCGGATCAATTCCAGCACGGCGAGGGCAATGTCGTGAGGGTGCAGCAGCTTTGTGACGGCGATGATCGGCGCGAGCCAGCCCGCAGGCTGAGTGCCGTCCCCCGTGTGCTTCATCGTCATATCAGTGTCCACCATGCCCGGAAGCACCGCGTTGACCCGAATTCCTTCGGCGGCAAAGCCGACACAGCTTTCGACTATTCGAACAACTCCTGCCTTGGTCGCCGAATACACCGGATCGAATGCCATTGGCGCCAACGCAGCGACGGATGCCGTGTTCACAATGACTCCTCCACCTCGTTTACGGAGTTCGACAATGGCCTGTTTTGTACCCATCGCAACCCCTCCGAGATTGACGGCGATCACCGAGGCAATCTTTTCGAGAGATCCCTCGGGCCAGATCGGCTCACCACTAATCAGGCCAGCGTTGTTGTGCACGATGTCCAGACCGCCAAACGCGCTCTCGGCCTCGAAGAACATACGCCGGATGTCTTCTGGCAACGAAACATCGGCATGGACTGCAACCGCCACGCCGCCCGAGCCATCAATGATCGACGCTGTGTCGACGGCACTGCTTTTGTTCCGGTCGACGACAACAACGCTGACCCCTTCGGAGCCGAGAGCGAGCGCCGTCGCTCGCCCGATTCCTGTACCACCTCCGGTTACCAGGGCCACCTTGCCCGACAGCAGCATCGGCTTGGCTACTCGATCGAGCCGATGTGGACGCCGACATCGTAGGTATCGCCCTCAACGCCGATGATGCGGATCACCCCGCCGATGGGTGCTTCGATGTCGTTTTCGACCTTGT
The DNA here is from genome assembly GCA_025360105.1 of Actinomycetes bacterium. Classification (GTDB taxonomy): domain Bacteria; phylum Actinomycetota; class Acidimicrobiia; order Acidimicrobiales; family Ilumatobacteraceae; genus WLMZ01. Next base: position 29,295 of record JANYCT010000024.1, read on the forward strand.
CGGTTTCGATCCGGTAGAGCACGTCTCCGGCCTGCACCGACTGTCCGTCGACCACCATCCACTCGACAAGGGTGCCCTCGGTCATCGAGACCCCGAGCTTGGGAATATTGATCGGCGTGGGCATGACATGTGTCTTATCAACCCAGCATGCGAAGCTACGAACCGTGAGCATTCCGGAGAGCGAACGTCCGACTGATCAAACGATTGATCAAGACGACAACAACGACGACAACAACGACGACGACAACAACAACAACACGATCGTGCTGCCGTGGTGGCGAAGCCCGCTCAATCTCATCGCCATCCTCATCGCCGTGATTGTGCTCGCTGCCGGCAGTGGGTTCGTGATTGGCGAACGCCACGCAACGGAGCACCCGAACAGCGTCGACGTCGGCTACCTGCAAGACATGCGCGCGCACCACGAACAAGCGGTCGAGATGTCGTTGATCTTCCTCGGTAAGCAGGGCCCCAACCCGACACTTCATCTCATTGCAAAAGAAATTGCATTCGGTCAGGCCGTCGACATCGGCCGGATGATTCAACTCCTCCGCGGCTTCGAACAGCCAGAGGCAAACGAAGCCGGCACCGGCATGACATGGATGAATGACCCGATGCCGCTCGACCGAATGCCAGGGCTCGCCACCGACGCGGACATGAACGCGTTGATCGCATCCAAGGGCACCGATGCCGACCGCATGTTTGCGACCCTGATGATCGCCCATCACGAAGGTGGGATCCATATGGCTGACTTCGCAGCGGCACACGCAGCGACCTCCGAGGTGCGGGCAATGGCCAGTGCGACCAGCCAGAGTCAACGCGGCGAGATCGCCGAGTTGAAGAAGCTGATGTCGATGTAGCCGATCTCAATACAGCTGATGTCGATTTACCTGCGCGCGCTCAGGCGCGCACGATCAACTGTTCGTGCGCTTGACCGCCGCAACGATGTCAGCCACCTGCGGTACGAATGCAGCCTCGAGATTCGAGGCATAAGGAACTGGCGTGTTCGCTCCCCCGACACGCTGCACAGCAGCGGACAACTGACCGAACAGTTCTTCGTGGATACGGCTGGACAACTCAGCGCCAAATCCGCAGCGGGTCACGGCCTCGTGCACCACGACAGCTCGCGAAGTGCCGGCAACAGAGGCCATCACGGCCTGTTCGTCCCACGGCACAAGCGTTCGCAGGTCGATGACCTCACACGACACGCCATCCACTGCGAGTAGCTCAGCCGCAGCGAGACAGTCGTACATCTGGCGCCCGTAGGAGATCAACGTGACGTCGGCGCCCTCACGGCGGATTGCCGCCTTGCCGAACGGCACGCGCACGTCGCCCTCGGGTACATCTCCGGCGTACGTCTTGTCCCAGTACATCATCATCTGCTCAACGAACAGCACAGGGTCGTCGTCGAAAATCGCCGTGAGCAACAAACCCTTGGCATCGGCGGGCGTGGAAGGCACCGCGACCTTCATTCCCGGCGAATGGATCGCGAAGGCCTCGAGCAACTCGGAATGCTGTGCCCCGAATCCCCGCCCGGCACCCGCAGAGGTTCGGATCACCATCGGAACCGTGGTCTGCCCACCTGACATATACCGGATCTTCGCGGCATGGTTCGTGACTTGGTCGAGACACACGGCGAGGAAATCCATGATCATGATCTCTGCCACCGGCCGGAATCCGGCAATCGCCGCACCAATTGCGGCACCGATGATGGCCTGCTCGGAGATGGGCGTCTTGCGAACGCGCTGCGCGCCATATTTGGTGGACAGACCGTTGGTGACCTTGTACACACCACCGGACGGCTCGGCGATGTCCTCACCGAGCAAGAAGACCTTGTCATCAAGACCCATCGCTATGTCCATCGCTTCGTTGATGGCCATTGCCGTGAGCATGATCCGCGGCTCGCTCATCGCGTAGTCCCTTCCATGGCGACGTCACCGAACACGTCGGTGTACAACTCGCTCAGTTCGGGCTGGGGACTGTTGAGCGCAAACTCGACCGCATCGTCGATTGCCGCGGTGAGCTGCTCTTCCATTTCAGCCAGTTGCGCCTCGCTCGCGTGACCGTTGTCGACCAGCCAGACGCGGTAGCGCACCACTGGGTCGGCCGCCATCGCGGCCTTGCGTTCCTCCTTGGGCATGTACTCCATCGCATCACCCATCAAGTGACCGAAGAATCGGTAGGTGCGCGCCTCGACCAGCGTGGGCCCGCCGCCTGCGCGAGCGCGGGCGATTGCTTCACCCATGACCTTCCAGGTCGCAATGGGGTCGTTGCCGTCGACGGTGACCCCGGGCATGCCGTACGCGGCGGCGCGCTCACTGATGTAGTCGACACCAGTGGACATTGACATCGGCGTGTGCTCGCCATACAGGTTGTTCTGACAGACGAAAACCACCGGGAGCTTCCACACGGCGGCCAGGTTCATACCCTCGTGAAAAGCACCGATGTTGGAAGCCCCGTCGCCAAAGTTGACAACCGTGACCTGATCGGTGCCGTTGAGTTGGGCAGCCAATCCAAAGCCATTCGCGATGGGGATACCGGCGCCGACGATGCCAGTGGTGACCATCAGCCCCGACGCGGGATGTGTGATGTGCATCGGCCCACCCTTGCCCTTGCAGGTGCCCGTGGCGCGTCCGAGGAATTCGGCCCACAGTTCGCGCAGCGGCACACCTTTGGCCAGGTGATCATGTAGCCCGCGGTAGATCGTGACCACGTAGTCGTCGGGACGAAGGTGCACACCCCATCCGGCGCTGATGCACTCCTGCCCTCGGGGGGAGTAATAGATGAGCTGAATCTGTCCGCTCATCAGCATCATGCGGAACCGTTCGTCGCACAGTTTGATGCGACTTTGGATCTCGAACATGCGCAACAACGTGTCGCGATCGGGTGCGTCGGGGCGTTGAACATCTGCCATGAGTGGATGTCCTACCAGCCCAACGAACTCAAGCGGGAGTTGGACGATCGCGCCCGACGCAGCTGACCAATGCGCGTGATCTGTCCGCCCTATGCTGGCCGTCATGCATCGCCCGTTGTCCATCGCCGTGGCCATCAGTTGCGTCGCGCTCGCATCGTGTGGTTCCACTGATCCGGGCCTGACCGCCAGTCGTTCCCTGTCGGCCACTGCGAGAGGCGAACTGCTCCCCAATCCCACGACTCCGCCGCCCAAGGGCGCCCCGACGAACCCCAACGATGCCCAGGTCAACTTTGGCCCGAACCGCGCTCCGAAGGAGTACGACAATTACCTCAAGAATGCCCTCGCTGACATTCAGGACTTTTGGCGTCAGGCCTACCCGAAGACCTACGACGCGCCGTACACCGAACTCGCCGGCGGTATTTACGCGCTCTACCCGGATCGCTCCGACACCATCAATGTCTGCGACACGAAACTGACCTATGACATCGTCGCGGACAATGCCCGATATTTCAGCTGCGGTGATTTCATCGCGTGGGACGACGCGCGGCTGCTCCCGCAGCTCACCCAACAGCTCGGTGACAGCGCTGTGGCCACTGTGTTCGCGCATGAGTTCGGGCACGCAATCCAGATGCGCGCCGGCATCCTCGATCAGAACCTGCCGACGGTGGTTACTGAACAGCAGGCCGACTGTTTTGCTGGCGCGTGGTCGGCGCATGTGGCGCGCGGCGAGTCGCAGCTGCTCAGCTTCAGCGACGCCGAGGTCAAAGCCGGTCTGGTCGCGATGGTGTACGTACGCGATCCCCTCGATCCGATCAACGGAGAACCGGTGTTCCAAAATGGTGGACACGGCACCGCGTTCGATCGCGTCGGGGCGTTTCAGCACGGCTTCATCGGCGGTACCGACGCCTGTAAAGGTCTGATTGGGAGCCCGTTGCCGCTGATCAACCTCACGTTCTCCGGACAGGAGGACATCGCCAATCAGGGCAACCTGCCGTACGCAGATATCGAGACCGATGTGGTCAAGGATCTCACCAGATTCTGGGACGCCACCTTCACTGCGAACAAGCTGACGTTCACCGCGCCAACGGTGAGCTCGTATCCCCACGATGGTCCGTACCCATCGTGTGACGGTGTTACCAACGACGAATGGAAACTCCATGCGGTGTACTGCCCGAAGACGAACGCCATTTCGTACGACGACGGCTTCACCCAGGCGCTGTACTCGAAGTACGGCGATTTCTCGGTGGGCTATGTGCTGAGCAACGCGTGGAGCGAGGCCGTGCAGACACAACTGAAGAGCGGCCTCTCGGGCAAGTCCCGCGTGTTACTGAACGACTGCCTCACCGGCGTGTGGACCAAGGATCTCATCCCGAGTGGATCGACGAGCCAGCAGTTCAGTATCTCGCCCGGCGACCTCGATGAGGCTGTGTCCACCGCGTTGGTGCTCGATGGCGCGAGTCAGACCAAGCCACTGGCCAGTGCGTTCGACAAGATCGACAGCTTCCGCGCTGGCGTGCTCGGTGGCCTGAGCGAATGCAACAAGCGCATCACCGGCGGCTGAGTACCTCGCGACGAATCAGATCGGCCAGTTCGCGTGGACGATCACCCTGAATGCTGTGGCCTGCGCCGTCGATGACCTCAACATGCAGCGTCGGCTGGCGGGTAGTGGCCTCGACGACGTCGGCATCATCGACCACCGGCGAGAGTGAGCCGCGCACCAACACCACCGGACACGACACCGAACTGAAGTCGTCCCACAGCGGTGAGATGGCTGGCTCAGAAACCTCTGGCTCAGCGACCACGAGATCTTCCTCGCGTGAGCGAACGTGGCTGCGGCGGTCGTAATTCCACTCCCATGCGCCGTCAGCACCCTGATGCGCGTTGTGTAAGATTCCACGCCGCAACGATGACTCGCTGCGCGTGGGGTTGTGCTCGATGGTGCGCACCAACAGATCGTCGAAGCTGGCAAAGGTCTGCGGACCGTTCACGAAGTCGATGACCGCCTTGGCCTTTTGCTGGTTGACGCCGGGGGTGATGTCGACCATCACGAGACGGCGGACGAGTTCGGGATGCCTCACCGCAAGTTCCATGCTCGTCAGTCCACCAAGCGACATGCCGACCACGGCTCGTGCACCAGGCGCGAGCGCACGGACTACGACAGCGAGATCGTCGGCGAGGTTCACGGGCGTATAGGCACCGTCATCACGCCAGTCGGACTGACCGTGACCGGCCAAATCGACCGCGACCAAGGGCACCCCGAGATCGAGGGCCACCGTGTCCCACGTATGCGCGTTCTGCGCACCCCCATGCACGAGCACGAGTTGGGGCTCACCCGCGCCCCATACCAACGCGCTGACAGTTCTGCCCGGTTCCACTGGGATCCCCACACGGCGAACCTGGGGTGCAGGTTCCAGAGCGAGGCCGAACTCTGCGACGTTTTCATGGAACAGGCCAAACTCGTCGTACGGAACAGATGTCACAGTGACATCGTGTCACGCGTCGACTGTGCCGTGCTACGGGACCGACGAGCTGGTCGTGGTGGGCACCGACTTCGTCGTGGTGGTCGTGGCGGCCACAGGCTTGGTCGTGGTCGTGACAGGAACCGCCTTCACCGTGGTCGTTGTGGATTTCACCGTGATCGTGGTGGTGGTGGTGGTAGACGTGGTCGTGGTCGCATTGGGATCGGGGTAGTTGAACACGGGCAACATCTCCTTGGGCGTGTACTGCTCGGGTTCTTTGCCGTCTTGACCCCAGACATAGACGCGGTCGCCGATATGCACGAAGTTCTGAAAGGTTTCCGAAATGCGCTTGTGCATGCGGATGCAGCCGTGCGAGGCCGGCTCGAGCGGAATCTTGTTCGCCCCGTGAACCGCAAGGCCGTAGTTGAAATACACCGGGTTCCACATTCCGCCGAGTGGGCCGTTGCGAATGCCCTCGACACGCCGTGTGAAGCGAAAAACCCCACCCGGCGTCTTGGACACGCCACACACCGATTTCTGCACCGGTGGATCGAGCACATTCCCCTTGTCGTCTGTGTCGAGGGTGACGGTGTCGCACCAGGTCTGGTCGGTGCCGCTCGAGATGTGGATCACGAGCGTGGGTTTGTCGTCGGTGAACACGATCGCCACCTGTTCGGGCAGATAGATCTCCATGTGGGTCTGCGCTCCCGTGCGACGCGGCTGAATTGCGATGGGATCCTGCATGGTTTGCCACATGTCGTTGGTGACCTTGCCGGTGGCCTGTGCCCGCGGCACTTTCAGCACGAGTTTCTCGAACGCCCAGACGGCCTGCTGTGTCTGATCGCCGAATATGCCATCGGGGGTGCCCGGTGCAAACCCCAATTCGGTCAGCCGGGTCTGCACCTGCGTGACGTCGGTTCCCGACATACCAATCACCAGCGAGCGACTGAGCGAGGTCTTCACGATTGCGGGCGAAGTGCCAATGACGACGCCGGGAAGTGTGCTCGCCGGAACAGTGAGACCGCTTGCCGAGCCCGCGTCGGTGCCCGCGACGGCGGTGGATTGCGCCGCAGCACCTTTGTCATCGTTGCCGTCACTGAACACGCCGATCGCGACGACCACAGCCAAAACAGCAACTGCAGCGATCGCGGGCGTCCATCGGTTGGGTGAAGGTGCTCGAGAAGCCATTCGTGCTCAGACGACCCTGGTGATGCCCAAGAGTTCGACGCGCAGCTCGCGCATCTCGCGCAGGATCTTGACGATGATGGCCGGGCTGCTCAGTGTGGATTCACCCCGAGTTCGCGGAAAGTAGTCGACGCCGAACTGGGTCACGGTGTACCCAAGCTTCTTTGCACGGATGACCAACTCCGCATCGATGAACGAGCCCTCGCTCTTCAGCGTGATGTTGTCGAAGATACGCCTTTTGCACAACTTGAACGCAAAGTTGATATCGCGCATCTTGACGCCGAACATGATGCGGATCAGAAGGTTGTAGAAGAACGTGTAGATCGCCCGCGACGAGCCCTCGTCGGTGCGGTCGTGGCGGTAGGCACTCACGATGTCGCTCTCGTAGAGACGCATGATCCGCAATGCCTTGGGGAGTTCAGCAAAGTCGAAGGGAAGATCGGCGTCGGTGTACAGCACCAGATCACCAGTGGCAGAGGCAAAGCCAGTCTTGATCGACCCACCGAGCTTTCGATTCATAGGATGATGCACTACGCGCACATGGTGGTCGGCCGCAGCCATTGCGTCGGCGAGGCGCGGTGTTTCGTCGGTAGATGCGTCGTCGACAATGATCAATTCGTAGTCGGCGATCTCGCCGGACTCAACGAGTGCCACGCAGGCGGAGCGTCCCGCCTCGACGGCGCGACCGACGTACTCCTGCTCGTTCCACATCGGGAAGAAGATCGAGAGTTTGGCGAAGGCGGGCTGATCCATGACCACGCCAAGGGTAGCCGCTCAACCCAGTGGCCCGACTTGCAGGTCGACGGGAGTTCGTCACCGAACAGGGCTACGCTGCGATCCGCATGGAGCCGCCACACCCCGACGCAGTGAACCCGGACGCCATCCCCTCGGCGCTACCGCCGTTGCCTCCCCCGCCTGCGTTTGCGCCGCCGCGTCCGACCCAGAGCCCACAGTCCTACGACATCGCCCCGATGGCGCTGTACACCGCTCTCGAACCCACTCCGCTCGCACCCGGGCAGCTCACGCCCGCCTGGCGTACCTTGTTCGTAGCCGGATGGCTTGGCGTCATGCTCGGCTTCGGTGCGGTGTGGCAGAGCGGGCGGGCATCGGGAATCTCGCCCTGGTGGTTGGGGCCGGCCACCGACCAGCGCCTGTTCGTAGTGATTGCCTTGCCATTCGTCGCCCCCACTCTGGCGGTGATCGCAGCCACCGCCAAGCTGCGCATCACCTGCTACGTCGGTATCGTTGCCGCCATCGCTACCGCCGCAATTGCCGCGATCGATCATCCGCGCTTCCCCGGCATGGCCGCTGTCGAGTTCGCACTCGCTGCGGCTGGCCTGTTGATCAGCGTCGGCGCGTTTGCCGGACGCATGCGCGAACCCGACTGAGGCGCTCCGGTACGAAGAATTGATCGAGCGGTGAGTAATTTCACCGCATCGATCACCGAGCACTCGGGGGGCACATGCGCACCATTCGTCATCCGCTGTCGGGGGCTACATACGACCTGACCGAGGCCGGCACCATCGTCGTTGTCAAAAACGACGTGCAGGGCGAGTTCACGGCACACGGCGTGTGGATCTCGGGGGACCTGAAGCAGGCCGATCCCCATCTGTGCCTGTGGATTGCAGGCCGCCAGCTGCCCAATCGCTTCCAACAAGCCGCAGCGGCCCTGACAAAGTAACAGGAGACTCCACATGACACTGCTCAGCGAACCGCCTGCGCCTGGCGAGGCCCGCTCCCCCGGCATCACCTATCAACAACTGTTGGATACTGATTCCCATCCAGAGAACGTACCTGTGGTGCTGCGCTGGCAGAACAACGAATATCAGGGCGATGCCGACATTCCCGTGAGCCGCTACACCAGTCGCGCGTTCCACGAACTCGAGAAGGAAAAAATGTGGTCGCGTGTGTGGCAGATGGCCTGCCGTGTCGACGACATCCCCGCAATGGGCGACAGCTTGGTCTACGACATCTGTGGCCAATCGATCCTCGTCGTGCGCTCGGGCCAGGCCGACGGCAGCATCAGGGCGTACTACAACGCCTGCCTGCACCGCGGCCGACAGCTGCGCGAACACGACGGCAACGCGACCGAACTGCGCTGCCCGTTCCACGGCTTTTGCTGGAACCTCGATGGCTCGTTGAAGCACGTGCCTTGCGAGTGGGACTTTCCACACATCGATACCGAGGCGTTCGATCTCCCCGAACTGCGCGTCGGCACGTGGGGTGGCTTTGTCTTCGTGAACATGGATCCGAATTGCGAATCGCTCGAAGCATTCCTCGGCAACCTTCCCGAGCACTTCGAGAAGTGGCCGCTGGAGGACCGCTACAAAGCTGCGCACGTGGCGCGCATCTTCCCGGCCAACTGGAAAGTTGTGCAGGAGGCCTTCATGGAGGCCTTCCATGTGGTGGCCACGCACCCGCAACTCCTCGCCGGCATCGGCGATGCAAACAGCCAATACGACTGGGAAGGCAACTTCTCTCGGGCCATCACACCCAACGGAACACCAAGTCCGCACATCTCCTTTGTGCCCACCGAACAGGACATGTTTGACGCAGTCTCCGATCGTCGACTCGATGAGCCGCCCTATCTCGTACTCACCGAGGGCATGACAGCCCGGTCAGTTACCGGCAACGGCGGGCGAATGAACCTGCGCAAGACCATCGGCGACGCGGCCGACACGATCAGCGACGCCGAACTGTCGGAGAGCATTTACTACACGCTGTTTCCGAACTTCCATCCGTGGGGCGCGTACAACCGCATCGTCTATCGCTTCCGGCCGTACGGCGACAACCACGAGATGTCGATCATGGAGTGCATGTTCTTGGAGCCCTACGACCACGCCACACCCAAGCCTGCGAATGTGCCGATCCACTGGCTGGGCGTCGACGACGACTGGACCGAGGCACCCGAATTGGGACTGCTGGCGCGTGTGTTCAATCAGGACAGTTTCAATCTGCCCAAGGTGCAGGTGGGGTTGCGTTCGATGAAGAAGCCCGGCGTCACGTTGGCCAACTATCAAGAGACCAAACTGCGCCACTTCCACAATCTGCTCAGTGACTGGATCGCCCGGCCCTGATCGCCGAGCCCACTAGGCGGCAAATGCAGCTTCTGCCACAACCTCGATGAATATGCACTCACCAGGACACGCCTCGGCTGCATCCACCACCGACTGATAGCTGCGCTCTGGAACCCAGGCCAAGCTGCCCGACCCGCCGGGGTCGTTGAGCGGGTAGCCCTCCTCGGCCACGTAGGCAATGCCGTCCTCGAGCTGCACGAATACGTCGGGGCAATGATCGATGCAGAGACCGTCTCCGGTGCACAAGTCTTGGTCGATCCACACCCGCATGAGATGAGGGTATCGAAGGATTTGCTCACGCGCCCGACCGTGCGCCCACTACCCTTCTGCGGCGATGGACGCTCCCGTTGCCAAGAAGATTCCGTTCGAGTGGAACCGCCCCAGCGGCTCGGTCAGTGACCCGTGGGCTTGGATGCGCGACCGCGACGATCCCGACACCATTGCCGCCATCGAGGCCGAGAACCGCTACGCCGACGCCTACTTCGCACGGCACACGCCGTTCGTCGAAACGGTGTTTGACGAAATCAAGTCGCGGGTCAAAGAGACCGACCTCTCGGCGCCGGTGCGTAAAGATCAATGGTGGTACACCACGCGAACCGTCGAAGGTCAGAGCTACGCGATTCACTGTCGCGGTGCGTCGATGGAAGCGGCCGCAGATCACGTGCTCCTCGACGAGAACGTCGAGGCAAATGGCCACGACTATTTCTCACTGGGTGCGTTCGACGTGAGCCTCGATCACAGTCTGCTCGCATGGTCCAGTGACACCGATGGCAGCGAGCGATACACGCTGCGTATTCGCGATCTCTCCAATGGGAGCGAACTCGACGACGTCATCACCGACACCACCTGGGGCGGGTGCGCATGGTCGCATGATGCGACAGTGGTGTTCTACGTGAAGCCCGACGAGGCGATGCGGCCGTATCAGGTGTGGCGTCATCGTCTCGGTACCGAGCAAGCGAAGGATCAACTGGTGTTCGAGGATCTCGATGAGCGTTATTTCGTATCGGTCGAACTCACCCGCAGCGGCGATTGGCTCGTGATCGAGTCGAGTAGCAAGTTGACCTCCGAAGTTGCGCTCATCTCGTCACAGGATCCCGAATCCAAACCGCAAGTGGTGCGGCCCCGCGTCGAAGAGATCGAGTACCACGTCGATCACTGGGGCGACCGTTTCGTCATCGTCACCAACCTGGACGCCGAGGATTTCCGCGTGATGACCGCCCCGCTGACTCAGCCCAACGAGTGGGTCGAATTCGTTGCGCACGAGTCCGGTCGTCGCATCGTCGGCGCCGAGCCCTTTGCCGGCCATCTGGTGCTGCACGAGTGGTATCGAGCCCAGCCGCGGGTGCGCATCTTGTGGACCGACGGGCGTGAGCGAGTGATCGATCTCGGCAATGAACCGCACGACGTGGAGCTCGACTCGAACCCCGAGTGGACCGCCGACACGATTCGCTTCATGTACCAGTCGTTCACGGTGCCGGCCACGGTATTCACCGAGCACGTCGAGACGGGCGAACGCACGCTGCTGAAGCAGACGCCGGTGCCCGGCGTCGACCTCACCCGCTACACCGCCAGTCGCGAATGGGCCACCGCGTCCGATGGTACGCAGGTGCCTGTCGATGTCGTTCGGAGTGTCGACGCGAGCGCTGACAACTCAGCGCCATGTGCCGTATACGGCTACGGGTCCTACGAGGTGAGCATGGCGCCGTGGTTTTCGGTGGCGCGGTTGTCGCTACTGGATCGGGGCTGGACGTTCGCACTGGTGCACCCACGCGGTGGTGGCGAACTCGGTCGGCGTTGGTACCTCGACGGCAAACTGCTCGCCAAGATGAATACCTTCACCGACACGATCGCATGTTGCGAACACCTCGTCGCCAGTGGCTGGGCGGCACCGAACCGACTCGCACTCCGTGGCGGCAGTGCCGGCGGTTTGCTCGTGGGCGCCTGCATCAACATGCGCCCAGACCTGTTCGCCTCAGCGGTGGCCGAGGTGCCCTTTGTCGACGTGGTGTCAACGATGAGTGATCCGACGCTGCCGCTCACCATCACCGAGTGGGAAGAGTGGGGTGACCCACGGTCGCAACCCTGGGCCGACTACATGCTGAGCTACTCGCCGTACGACAACGTGGCGGTGCAACGATATCCGGCGCTCTACGTGACCGCCGGCCTCAATGATCCGCGTGTGAGTTTCCATGAACCGGTGAAGTGGGTGGCAAAGCTGCGCGAGATGCGCACCGATGATCACGCGCTGGTGTTCAAGTGCGAGCTGGGCGCCGGCCACGGTGGTCCGAGTGGACGCTACGAGAGTTGGCGCGACGAGGCCCGCGTGATCGCGTTCTTGGTGGCCACGACGTAACGGGATTCAGGCCGCAATCGCAATCACGGCGAACACCATCAACACGGCGTTGCGCACGAGATGCCGCCAGCCCAACGGGCGAGCACTCCACGACCCGAAGCACGCGCATGGCGGATGCTTGCCCTGCACCAGACGCAACACGAGCAAACCTGTGAACACGACCAGCATCGCGAGTGCGATGATCGCAGGTACGGGGCGCCCAAGCTGAACGCACAGTAGTGCGCCCACAGTGATTTCGACCCACGGAACAAACGGGACGACGAACCCGGGAGCACCGAGTTCATGCGCCTGCGCCGGCCACGATGGGGCGGCGAGCTTGGCACCGCCCGCGACGAGGAATGCCACACCCAGGCAGATGTACGCGACTGTCGTCACACCTCGATCGTCAGCCCTTCGGAGGCGGCGAACACCTCGACACCCAAGCGCTCACCCTTGCGCACGACCGAGTTGGCGATGTAGTCCACCGCGTCGTCGCAACGAGTTGGGTCGTGGTGGAACAGGGCGAGGCGCTTTGCACCCGCCTCGGCAGCGAGCCACAGCGCGTACTCGGCCGTGCAGTGTCCCCACGTGCTCTTCGCCGCGAATTCCGACGCGAGATACTGCGAGTCGTGCACGACCAGGTCGCAGCCATCGATCAATTCGAGGGCACCGGGCGACGCCGCCATCGAGCCGTCGTAGGGCATCTGGTGATCACTGAGATAAGCGATTGATGTGTCGTTCCATGTGACCCGGTAGCCACATGTGGGACCCACATGCGGGATGAGACGCGCCTTGACCGATACGTCGCCGATGGTGAAGTCGGTGTCGCTCACATCATGGAACCGCATCGTGCCGGGGAACATGGTCAGCTCGATCGGGAACAACGGCGGGCGAATCGTGGCGAGGAGTACGTCGCGGATGCTTCGTCCATCGTCTTGTGGAGGGCCATACAGATCGAACTCAGCACCCGAATGCAATACCGGCGTGAAGAACGGCAGACCCTGGGTGTGATCCCAATGAAGGTGCGTCAGCAGCGCGTGTCCCCGAAACGTGCCGTCGTTGGGTTGATCCATACCGAAATAGCGCAGGCCCGTACCGAGGTCGAAAACAATCGGGTCACATTCGGGAATGTCAAGCGCAACGCATGAGGTGTTCCCCCCGTAGCGCTCGACATCGCGACCGTTACACGGCGTTGAACCGCGTACGCCGTAGAACGTGACTTTGACTGCGTCTTGTGATTTCACGGAACCCCCGACTTGTAAACCTAGACAATCTAGAACGTCGGAGCGAATGCTCAACGTCTGTGACGTCGGTCGCACAGGCGACGCTCGCGCGGGCTACGGTCGGCATATGGAACGTGCGCTCCCCGACGGACTCGTAGTCATCGTCAAACGGGAATGTGCGACGTGCGCGATGGTGGTGCCAGTTCTCGAACGCCTCCACGCCACGATCTACACACAAGACGATCCCGCGTTTCCCGAAGGTCTGCACGCCATCCACGACAGCGACCTCAGCGTGAGCTGGCATCTCGACATCGAGACCGTGCCCACGCTGCTGCGCGTGATCGACGGCCGCGAGGTAGATCGCACCGTGGGCTGGAGCCGGGCAGCGTGGCAGGCCATCACCGGCATCGATGACCTTGGTGACGATCTGCCTGTGGTGCGACCCGGCTGCGGATCACTGTCGGTGGATCCCGATCGTGTCGACGAACTCCGCGTCCGTTTCGGAGGCGACGTGCTCCGTGCCCGACGCGTAGAACTCGCCGACGCCGAAGATGACATGGAAGCGATGTTCGATCGCGGCTGGACCGATGGCCTGCCCGTGACACCGCCCACCGAGGCACGCGTGTTGCGTATGCTGACTGGCACCACGCGAGCACCGAGCGACGTGGTGGCTGTGGTGCCGCCAGATCTCGCGGAGGTCACCGTCGAGAAGGTGGCGATCAATGCAGTCATGGCAGGCTGCACCCCCGAATACCTACCGTGGGTCATTGCCGCGCTCGAGGCCGTGTGTACCAACGAGTTCAACATCCATGGCGTACTTGCCACCACGATGCCCGTTGGCCCCGTGGTCATCTGCAACGGCCCCGGCACCCGCGCGATCGGCATGAACAGCGGCATGAATGTGCTCGGCCAGGGCAACCGCGCCAACATGACCATCGGTCGCGCGTTGCAGCTGATCATTCGCAATGTGGGCGGTGGACGCCCAGGCGAAGTCGACCGCGCCACCCATGGCAACCCCGGCAAGCTCAGCTTCTGTTTCGCCGAGGACGAACTCGGCTCGCCATGGACCTCGCTCGCAGTCGCTCGGGGGTTGGCCCGTGACACTGACTCCGTCACCGTGTTCGCTGGTGAAGGTCCGCGCTGCGTCGTGGACCAACTTGCCCGCGACCCTGACAGCCTGGCCAACACGTTTGCAGCATGCCTGCGGACGCTGCACAATCCCAAACTCGTGCTCGCCTTCGACGCCATCGTGATCATGGGTCCCGAGCACGCCCGGGTGTTCGCCGACGCCGGCTGGGACCGAGACCGCGTGCTTGCCGAGATCCATGCCCGCCTCCAGTTGCCCGGCAGCGAATTGGTCCGCGGCGCAGCCGGTATCGCCGAAGGTATTCCCACCCATCTCGCCGATGTGACACTGCCCAAGTTCCGACCCGATGGACTCCTGCTGGTACACGCCGGTGGCGGTGCGGGCTTGTTCTCGGTCATCATTGGCGGATGGGCGAACGGCGAGGTCGGCAGCCAGCCCGTTACACAAATCGTCAATCCGCCCACCGAACAGGGAGCACCATGAGCACTGTCATCCTCGACCCCACCAACGAGCGCCGTCTGGCCGAGATGACTCGCTGCGCCCGGCCCGCGTCGCTCGCAGGCCTGACCATCGGCCTGCTCGACATCTCCAAAGCACGTGGCGATGTGTTCTTGAACCAGCTCGAGCAACGCCTTCTCGAAACAGGCGCCACAGTGAAGCGCTTTCGCAAACCAACCTTCACCAAGCCCGCACCCGTCGACTTACGCCACGAGATCGCCAGTCAGTGCCAGGTGGTCATCGAAGCCTTGGCCGATTGAGGCAGTTGTACGTCGTGCAGTGTGCACGACATCGTTGATCTCGAGCGCCGCGGCATTCCCGGCGTGTTCGTTGCGTCGGGCGAATTCGTCACCGCCGCCGAGTCGCAGTCGATCTCGCTCGGCTTTTCCACCGTGGCACGGGTCTTCACGCCGCACCCCATCCAGGACCGCACCGACGACGAGATGCGCGCGTATGCCGACCTCGCTTTCGACGACATCGTTGCGGCGATCACCAGCGCGAGATAGGGCGAGGTAGGGCGAACACGTCGCCCATCTCACGCCGCCCGCCGAGGAGGCGGCCCCGTGGTCATAACGGTCTCGTCCGGTAAGGAAATGATCAGCGTTCGATCGTCGAGCAGCGTAAGCGCCCATCCATCGTTGTGCACATTGCGGTGGTGCTTGCTGCAGATCGGCACAAGGTTGCAGAGATCGGTGCGGCCGCCGTGACGCCACCAGTGCACGTGATGAATTTTGCAGTACTGGAAGCGCACCTGACAACCGGGCACTGCGCACGTGCCATACAGCCCGCGCAACGCTCGTCGCTGCGCCGCGTTGGCG
>JANYCT010000018.1 GCA_025360105.1 Actinomycetes bacterium
GGCATCGCGTGATCGCCGGATACCAACTCCTTCCGCGACGTGAGAGGCTTGAACCATGCCGCACGTGAAGAAGCGGGTGAAGACCCGAGAGCGCCAGGACGGAACGACCGTCTCGACGACGGTGTACCAGGCGGTGTGGCGCGAGCATGCGAACGGCGCCGACCGGACCAAGGAGTTCCGCCGCAAGGGTGACGCCGAACGGTTCCTGGTCGATGTCCAGCACCGCTTGATGACCGGCGCCTACGCCGATCCGGTGCTCGGCCGCACGCCGTTCCGCGAGGTTGCCGAGCGGTACCTGTCGCTGGGCATCTGGAAGCCCAAGACCCGCCAGACCGCTACCGAGAAGCTGCGCTACGCGATCGACAAGTTCGGCGACCGGCCGATCGCCAGCATCCACAAGGGCGACGTCCAGGCGCTGATTTCCGAACTCGGCGACGTCCTCGCCCCCAGCACCATTCGCATCGTCCGGCAACACGTCGGCGCGACCTTCGCCCGCGCCATCGACGACAAGCTGATCGTCGCCAACCCTGCGGTCGGTGTCCGACTGCCGCGGGTCGAGACGCCATCCGTCGTGCCGCTGAACGCCGAGGAGGTGCACTTGCTCCTCGATGCCGCTGATCCCTGGTACCGAGTCGCAATCGTCATCGGCGCCGGGATCGGGCTGCGATCCAGCGAGGCCGCTGGACTCACGGTCGATCGGGTCGACTTCCTCCGGCGCACCACCCGCGTCGACCGGCAGTGGCAGCAGGCGACTCAGAGGACAGCCGGTGGGTTCACGTCTACGAAGACGAGGGCGAGCAACCGAGTGATCCCGACGAGCCAGTGGGTGCTCGACGAGATCGCTGCACACCTCGCGCGGCGGCCGGCTGGCGAGCATGGCGTGATCGTGACCCCCGACGGCCAGCCGCTCGACGCCGCCCGCTGGGGCTATTACTTCCGACAGGCACGCAAGCGCGCCGGCCTGAACGACTCGATCACGTTCCACGACCTCCGGCATTTCTTCGCCTCGGTGCTGATCGCTTCGGGCTGCTCGATCAAGCAGGTACAGATGGCCCTCGGCCACGATTCGGCGAGGATCACCCTCGACACCTACGCCCACCTCATGCCCGGCGACGAAGACCGCGTGAGGGAGGCAATCGAGGCCCGGTTCCGAGCCTCCAGCCGAACGACGGCGGCTACTCCGTCACATTGAGCGAGTGCCATCCCGGCCACCCACGCCGCATCGCAATAGCGTGGGCTCCGAAGGGAGTCCCGTGGACGACAAGTGGGTCAGGAACGTTCGAGAGAGTCCAGCTGCTACCGAAGCCAGGGAGCTTCTTCGCGTTCTCAACGAATCGGGTGCACCCGACGAGAACACGATGTCGGATCTCGGGAAGACGCGACGCGAAGCCGAGCGCGCTATCTGGATTCTGGAGAACTGCGACCCATACGTCATGCCGCAGACGTCGCTGGACCAGGCGCACCAGAGCCTCTCGGCAGCGACAAGCCAAGCGCTCCAGTACCAGTCGACCCAGGACGCGGCGACGCTCGCAACTGTCATGGGTAGCGCGGAAGCTGCGCTCGTCAATCTCGCATCCGCCTCGATTCCCGCAGAGTCGGCCGCCCCGGCCGAGCAGCTCGCTGGCCTGTCCCGAGCCATCAGCGAACAGCGAGACGCCGCCGGCCGTGACATGGCAGGACTCGTCGAGTCGCTTCGAACGCAAGTGACCGTCGTCGACCAGCAGCGGCAGACAGCAGAGCAGCAGAACGCAGACCTCCTCGCGCGAGTTGAGCAACTCCGTGCCGAGGTGGACGCGTTGCGGCAGGCGTCGACCACGTTGACCACGCAGTGGCAAGCCTCCTACACCGATGAACAGAGCAGCCGAGCTGAGCAGTTCCGTGCCCTCCTCGAAGAGCAGCGCTCCCAGGGACTCACGATCGTCTCCTCGCTCGAGGCAACGACCAAGGCGTCGCTCGCGGCCGCCGGCTCAAGCGTAGAGGACGCGCTGGCGGTCATTCGAGATCGACAGGCGCAGGCCGAACAGATCGTTGGGATTATCTCCGACGAAGCCCTGATTGGAGAGCCGAGCAAGCGGGCGGCCGAGGACAAGCGCTCAGCGTTCTGGTGGAGCCTCGGGGCTGTCACCCTCGGGCTGCTCGCAGCTGTCGTCGCCGTCATCGCCATCGCAAAGCACACTTCAGGGGATAGAGACTGGATCGGGTTCGCCCTCAAGTCCCTGGCGGTCGTTACGGTCGGGGGTGTCAGCGCCTACGCCGCAAAGCAGGCCAGCGAGCACCGAAGTGCACAGCGCGACCTGGCGCATCTTGCAGTTCAGCTCGCCGCAATCAAGCCGTACCTTCGCGACATGGGCGAGAGCGCGCGGGATGAGGTTCTTCGAGATGTGGCCTCGAAGCTGTTCGGCCCACGGACGGTCGGCGCCGCTGCCGACGAGGATGTCGTCCTACCGCCTGGCACGCTTCAACTTGTTCAACTGCTGATCAACGCAGCCAAGGCGAAGTGACCGAATCAGCCGACCGACGGTGCGAGGTCTGCCGACCATACCTCAGCGCGTGATGGCCAAGGGGTCAAGCAGGGCGCCGGGATACTTGATGGTGATGAGCTTGGACGGCGCCGCCGCTGGCTGCGCGGCCTTGCGGCGTTGTGCTCGATTGGCGCCAGCTGCGAAACTCAGATTCGAGAACATGGACGTCATGTCGAGCGACCACGGCTTATTTCGTTCGACACGTTGAGTGACGCGAGCGGTCACGGTCACCGGCCCGTCCGTGAGCTCGTCGAGCTGAACTCGCATCGCCTGCTGTTTCAGGTTGACGACGAAGCGCTGGTTCATCCCGTTGGTCGGCGTAGCGATGAATGGCAGTGCCTTGCCGTCCAATTGGTCGAGCACCGTCTGGATGCCCTGACCGGCCTGTGCGAACGAGTTCATATGCTGAAGCGTCGCTGGGTCGACCGACCCCTGCGGCATCAGGCTCCCGAGGGCGCCGAAGGCCTTTGCCAGTGGGCCGGCGGCGCTGGCAGCCAACAGAGCAGCGATCGGGTCTGGGAGTGACAGCGTCGCGTGCAGTTCGATAGTCATTCCACGCTCGATCTCGTCCCAGGCGCGATCGTCCATCGGGTCAAGCACCTGCCAACCGTCGGAGCCGCTGACCAATCCAAGTAGCTGTTGGAACCTGGCCTCCGGCGTCGGCTCGATCGTGAACGAGTAGCTGCCGGTCGACGACGACGATCGGTCCACCTTCGCCGCCACCGGTCCAGTGCTCCCGGTGAGAGCACCGCCTCGTTGCGATTGCGATGATGAGGAGGCCGCGGTGGGCCCGACAGTGCCGCCGGACAACGCGCCAAGGTGCCTCTGGACCTGAGGGTCATCAAGGTACAGATAGTCGAACAGGAGCATGTGTCACCGGCCTCTCGGACCGATCGTACTGCCGCAGATCTACCCGTCCCTCCACAGGCGAAGGACCTGAGAAGGACCAAGGCACTCGCCCATACCGCGAAACACCAGCTCAGCAACCATACGGATACGCAAGTCTGCAGTTCCGCTTCAACGCCTAGCAGGGGTTTCGCGGGCAGGGCAGTCGCCTGAAAAACGCTGTGAGCTGGTCTTTCGCGTCTGTTGCTGTCCGCCCTGTAGTACCGAGTCCGCAGAAGCTGCGTACTTTCTGCGGACTCGCGCCGTGTTGCTGAACACGCGACTGATGCCTCTCGCTGCGATTCTCAGCCGGACGGCGGTCGAGCAGCGAGATCCGCGAGTCGACGCTCGACCAGGCGCCGATGGCGCATCCGAGTGCGGATCTGCCACGCCAGGGAGTCGTTCCGGGGCTCGATCTCGTTGACCTCGATCGTGAGGTCGACTCCGACGCCGCGAAGGTCATCGACAAGGCGATCCAGGACCGAACGCGACAGGTCCGGGCAGTTGTAGGTGATGGAGCTGGCGCGCCAACGCGTGCGGTCGACGACGAGCCCGAAACACCAAGCTGCGATCGCACCGATCGCCAGGCCCCAGATCACCGACCAGTCGAGCAGACCAGCGATCAGCGCGCCGAGCAATGCGGCGGGTACGAGCAAGGCACCCCAGCCGACGACGTTGAGTTGCATCGTGCGGAATCCACCTGATCGGCGCTGGAGCCAACACGCCCCCTGATCTCGGCCCGCGCGGTGGTAGCGCAGAGTCGAGCTGCTGTCACCGACGAACCAGCCACCACGTTCCACCACAGAGGCATGTTCGCACGCAGCCCGTCGGCCAGTCGTACGGATTGGGGCGTCGACAATGACACCGCTTACGAGCGCGTACCGCTCGCGACGTGGATGCAAGCGTCCACGTCTCGTGTCTCATCCCTGGGCGGGACCAGATACCCAATCGCCGAGGAAGCCGGCGCCCACGATGTCGTGATCAACGGCGAGTTGACCGACGTAGCAAGTGAGACGCGTGCCGTCCACGTTCAAGGCGCGGCAGCCTCCTGAGACGTGCGACGTGTTGTCGACGATGATGCTGACATAGCCGGTCACGTCCGCGGTTCTTGCGCCAACAGGGAACTCGTCGATGGTGCATTCGTAGATGCCTTCGATGTCCGTCGTGCAGAGCGGATGAAGGCCCATGAAGGTCGCCCCATCAGGGAGCTCGACGAGAACTGGCAATGGAGTCGTCGGTTCCCTGCTCACCGACGTTGCGCCGACGTCGGATTGGGCCGCTGCGGGTGTGCTGACTTCGGATGCGTCATGCCGGATGGCGACCAGGCCCCAGAAGAGCACTACCGACGCGGCCACACCGATGAGGGTGGGAGCCTTCCATCTCGTGCCCGTCACCGATGGTTCGACTCGGATGAGCGGCGCACCATCGAGTTCGAGGTTGTCGCGGACATCAACGCGGGCTGCTTCGACTCGGAGGTAGTGAGTGAGTTCGTGTTCGAGCGTCGTGTTCATTGCATGGCCTTTCTGATGTGGGTGAGGGCACGGTTGAGCCAGGGCCCGACAGAGCCGGGTGGGCATCCGAGTGACTCGGCGATCTCCAAGTTGGAGAGGCCGACGTAGAACTTCAGAACGACGACAGCGCGCTGATTGAAGGGCAGGCCATCGAGCAGATCCGCGATCGGCTCCTCGTTCCAGGTCGTGTCAGTGCGGGCCAATCGATGTGACACCCGAACTCGGCGGGCCCGCGATCGGGCGACGTCGCGACACCGGTTGAGGACGGCTCGGTTGAGGTACGGCCCTGGCTCGTCGAGTTGCTCCCAACGGCGGAAGACCTCGGTGAAGGCGTCGTGCACAACGTCGTTGGCTTGGTCGGCGGAACCGAGGAGTAGCCCGGCCCTTCTCACCTGCCCACCCAGTTCAGCCTTGTAGAAGTCGGTGAAGTCGCGGGCCGACGTGACATTCGTCGTTGGTCCGTTGACGTTCCGCATCACACCATCTTCCACGCCTGAGGACCACGATTCGATACGAGCGTCTTCTGCAGAGTCACCCGAGGGCGGCGGCAGCAGCCCTTCCTCACCCGTTGCCGATCCGGTACCCGCCCCGCCACACGTGCACGAACCTTTGGTGCATGTGTGTGGTCTTCGCAATTTCTTTGGCGTTCGATGCTGCGCTTGGGGCGCAAGTGCCTCTGTAGGTAGGTGACGAGGAGGTCACCGATGAGCGATGCAACGACGAATGGGCCGAGGGACCCGATGAACGAGCGACTGACGTTCACGGTGGACGAGGTCGCCCGGTTGCTCGGCATCTCCCGATCGGGCGCGTACGACTCGATCGCCCGCGGCGAGATCCCGTCGCTCAACATCGGCCGGCGGGTGCTCGTGCCTCGTGAGCCGTTCCTCGAGCTGGTCCGGTGCGCTCGACGGCGGCGCCGTCCGGACGACCCGTGGTCGCGTGGAAGGCTGTAGGGCGTGGCGTACGTCCGCCGACGGCTCCTGAAGGACGGCAAGACCGTCGTGTACCTCGCCATGTGGCGCGAACACGCGCAGGGCAAGGAGATGTCGAAGTCGTTCGAGCGGAAGGCAGACGCCGAGCGGCACCTCGTCGACATGCAGCACCGGCTGCTGACGGGCACCTACGCCCCGCCTCGGCTCGGCCGAACTCCGTTCTCCGAAGTCGCGCTGCGCTATCGCCAGCGGGGCAACTGGCGGCCTCGCACGCACCGCACGGTCGAGGAGCGGCTGCGCTACGCGATCGCCCACTTCGGCGACCGGCCGATCGCTTCGATCCGCAAGGGCGACGAGCAGTCGTTCGTGAGCGGGCTTCCGCTCGCGCCGAACACGGTGCGGGTCGTGATGCAGCACGTCTCCGGCGTGTTCAACACAGCGCTCGACGACGGCCTGCTCGGCGGGCGCAACCCGTGCGACGGTGTTCGGCTGCCGCGGGTCGACGCGCCGCCGATCTTCCCGATGTCGATCGAACAGGTCGACGCGCTCCTCGCCGCGACGAGCGAACCGTTCAAGGCGGCGATCGTGATCGGAGCCGGGCTCGGGTTGCGCCAGTCCGAGGCGGCCGGGCTCACCGTTGATCGGGTCGACTTCCTTCGGCGCTCGGATACCGTCGACCGCCAGTGGCAGCAGGCGACCGGCTCGGCGACTGGAGCGTTCACCTCGCCGAAGACTGAGGCGAGCACCAGCATCGTGCCGGCCGATCAGTGGGTGCTCGACCACCTCGCTGTGCACATCCAGCAGCACGGCCTCGGCGCCGACGGCGTGCTCCTCCATCGCGACGGCTTGCCGTTCGACTCGGCCAAGTTCGGCTACGAGCTGCGGGCTGCTCGCCGACGCGCCGGGCTGTCCGAGTCGATCACGTTCCATGACCTGCGCCACTTCTTCGCCAGCGCGCTGATCCACGCCGGTTGCAGCGTGAAGCAGGTACAGGCGGCGCTCGGCCACAAGTCCGCCAAGGTCACCCTCGACATCTACGGCCACCTTTGGCCCGGCGAAGAAGACCGAGTCCGCGACGCGATCGGCCGGCTGTTCCGCCCGGACGAACTCCGGCGCACACGAGGCTGAATTACACCTCGAATCGAGCCTCGGCCGCAGCGAGCAGCTGGCGGGCCCAGCGAACGCAGCTCGTCGCCTCGGCCGCGCTGACGTCGACGCTCTCGTAGCCCGCCTGGGTCTTGCGATCGAGCGCCCGCTTGAGCGCCGTCGCCAGGCTGGAGTCGACCTGGCGCAGGAGATCAACAGCTGACACGTGGTTGCCGTCGCTCGACCGTTCGCCGAGCGAGTGGCATGTGATCGCGTCTGCCGCCGCGATCGCGGCATGGATCGCGCACGTCGCGACGACGTCGGGTGCGTCGAGCAACTCGGCTGCTTCAAGGAACTGGCGCGCGTCGACGAGGCGCTGCCGAGCCTGCTGCACGTCGCACGGCTTGCGGGCACCCTTGCCCCGACTCATCGTTCACGCCCCAGCAATGAAGCAGTGACACCGGCCAGAGCGATCCCGTCGAGCCGGATCTGCGCGACAAGTGGGTTCTTCGCTCGAACGAGCTTGCGCCACGACGATGGCGAGTGTTCGACAAGCTGCACGTCGTTGCCGGTCCAGGAGCGAACGTCGGCCTGAAGGCGCGACAGTCGTTCATGCAGGTCGGCCGACTGGAGGTCGTCGACCACGATCAGAAGGTCGACATCCGAGTCGCTGTCGGCGTCGCCGCGAGCAACGGACCCGAAGAGCCAGGCGCCGTGGAGGTCGGGCCATGCGGAGAGCCGTTCGCGCAGTCGCCGGATCAGCTCGCCTCGCAGGCCGGCCAAAGCGAGCACCGGCCCTGCGGCAAGGTGGCTCCGGTTCAGCACAACCATTGACGATCGGCCGGCGACCGTCTCGCTCACGAGTCCGCTCTGGATGAGTTCCTCGATGACGGCGCTGGCGTTACCTGGAGCGACACCGGCAGCAGCAGCGAGCTGGCGCCTGGTGATAGGTTGTTCGAGCCGGGCAAGCGCCTGCAGCAGCGCGCCGCGGACGGCGGGTGCGACGTCAAGAACAGGTGAGCCCAGATCCACGCCGCCAGCTTAGTCCCGTCGATGATCGGAAACAAGATCATATGATCTGATTATGGATCATACGGGCGTCCCGCCGACCCCCTCAGCATCGAGCCGGCTTCTGCCTCTGGATGGGAGGCCTTCCACTCCTCCCACATCTCGAACCAACCGAACAGGTCTCTCGTCGCCTGGCGCATCGCGCCGATCAACTCCTCGAGAAACGAAACGGGGATCTCCTCAATGGGGAGCGGGATGCGACCGACTATCGAGCTTCCGCCATCTCGCTCCTTCAAGCTGCTCGCGTTGAACACATGCCGACTCGAGAGATGCACCCACTCATTGGATGCCTCGTAGACGTCGGGGAGCCACGGGAATAGCGATCCTGCGCGCTTCACCAGTTCGGCGTCCGTGAGGCGCTGCTTCGGATCATCCCAAGCCTGCATGCGATTGAGTTGGCCTCCATCGATGAGCTTCAGGACGAGCTCTTGCCCACCTTCGGCCTGCAGGATGTAGGACGTTCGCACGAGGTTCTCGATCTGGAACCTCACAAGCGGCGCAGCGACCGTGACGTTCCAACTGTCGAACGCCTGAAGGAATCCTTCGACGAGGTGATAGGAGCGCTGGGCGACACCTAGCACCCAGAGGTCCGTCGTGAAGAAGAGCCCGCCCGACCCGACGAAGCGCGTCGCGAGTGGCACGTGATGGTCAAGCAGTTGCGCCAGACCGATGCGCGGTCGCGCCAACTCGTTCGGATAGCGCTCAAAGGGTGCGATGGACCGAGGAATGAATGCCACACGCCAAGTCTCACACGCCCCTACCAGACGAGCTGCGTACTTTCTGCGAACTCCACCACGCGACTGAACTGCAGCGTCGCAGGTCAGAGGCCACGAATCGACTGCACTCCGACGTCCCGCTTCAACGTGTAGCCGAAGGCCTCGTCGTCGCGGCCAGCCAGCTTCATGAATGCTGAGCGCACCGTCGACGTGCGCGCAGCATTCACGAGCGGAGCGGGAGGAGCTGCGTCGTCCAACGCGACAGTTCGCCGAGCATCGCGTTCGCCCCGAAGGTGATGCGGTCGCTGGCTTGCAAGACTCCGTCGACGATTGGCGCCGTGAACAACGAGATGTTCACCTCACCGACCAACACCATCTTGAGC
>JANYCT010000067.1 GCA_025360105.1 Actinomycetes bacterium
TTCCTCGGTGGCGGCAACATGATCGCCGATGTCCGCCTCGATGGCTTCACGTGCGCACCGCTGCCCGCCAAGTTCGAGGCCGGTACGCCGCCCATTGTCGAAGCAATCGGTATGGGTGCAGCCATCGACTACCTCTCGTGCCTCGGCATGGCAAACGTGCGGCGCCACGAGATGGACATCGCCACATACGCGTTGCGCACCCTGTACGAGCGGTACGGCGACGACATCACCATTCACGGCCCCTCGAACATCGAAGTGCGCGGTGCCACGCTCAGCTTCGCATTCCGTGACATCCACCCGCACGATGTCAGCCAGGTCCTCGACCAGCGCAACGTGTGCGTGCGCGCCGGGCACCACTGCGCAAAGCCGCTCATGCGACTGCTCGGCGTAAACGCCACAGCACGCGCCAGCTTCTACATCTACAACGACGAGTCCGATGTCGACGCTCTGGCCGACGCTCTGGCCGGCGCCAGCGATATCTTCGGATTCTGAACGGCTACCGGGAGGATCCTCATGCCTGGCTTAGAAGATCTCTATCGCGAGATCATTCTCGATCACTACCGAACTCCGCGTAACCGGGGCGAGTTGCCACCGCCGGCCGTTCGCGCCGAGGGCCACAACCCGCTGTGCGGCGATGAGATCCAGGTGTATCTCGATGTCGTCGACGGTGTGGTGCACGACATCAAGGTCGCCGGCTCGGGCTGCAGCATCAGCCAGTCGTCGGCAAGCATGATGAGTCAAGCCGTCAAGGGCAAGAGCCTGGCCGAGGTCAACGCGCTCGTTCGCCGCTTCAAGGGGATGATGAGCATCGAAGATGCCGAGGCATTCGCCGCCGAGGACGACGCCGCGGCACTGGTGCCCGAGGTGAAGCTCGGCGACCTTGAAGCACTGCAAGGTGTCGTGAAGTTCCCGGTACGCATCAAGTGCGCCACGCTCGCGTGGAACACGTTGCTGCAAGCAATGTCAGAGCTCCCCGCCGCCTGACAACTGATCCGGTCCACCGATCAGGCGTGTCAGCCTGCTAAACACCCGACCAATGAAGAAGCACTCCCACCTCGTTATCGTCGCGCTGTCCCTCGCTGTCTCGTCGTGTACCAACAGCACATCGTCAACGCCCGCGACGGCTCCGCCAGCGAGTGCCGCGTCTCCGTCAAGCCTGGTACTGTCCACACAACCAGCAGCGACGCCGGCTCCCACCACCGCGGTGCCCAGGCTTCTGCGTGTCCTCGTGACCAACGACGACGGCTTCGATGCACCCGGCATCGATGCGATTGTGCAGTACCTGCGGACTGTCCCCAATGTAGAGGTGAGCGTGGTCGCCCCCGCAACCAATCAGAGCGGTTCCGGTGACAAGTCCACCCCCGGCGCGTCGTTGGTCGTTGCCGACGTGAAGACCCTCAGTGGCTACCCCGCCAAGTCGGTCGCCGGCTTCCCAGCCGACTCCGTGTTGTGGGCCATCAACGGCGGGCTGGCGACGAAGCCCGACCTCGTTGTTTCTGGCTCGAATCTCGGTCAGAACTATGGGCCGCTGAACACCATCTCCGGAACTGTCGGGGCCGCGGCAACTGCGGCACGGGCCGGTATTCCCGCGATCGCGATCAGCCAGGGCGTAGCAGTGGCCCCTGCCGTGCCATATTTCCCAGCAAGCGTGACCGTCCTCAGCGGCTACTTCGCCGACAAACTGGCGACATACCGCAACGGCAGCCCGTCTCTGCTCACGGTGATCAACGTGCCAACGTGCCCGGACACGGCCACTCTGTTCCCCACGCTTGTGGCACCGGCAGCCACCGACGCCAAGGGCCGTTCGCTCGGGGCTCCGGCACCCTGTGATGGGCCGCTCACCGGTCCAGCCACCGACGACATCGATGCGTTCAACGCCGGACATGGTGTCGTGAGCTACCTCGATCCGGCCACGCTCGCGCCCATTACCCCGTAGCGCGCGCAGGGTTCAGGCCTGATACCCCTGCATCATCTTGCGGCCGATGGCCCGTCCGGCCGGTGCTTCACGCACGGGCTGACCCATGATCTCTTCCCAGTGCTCGGCCACAGCTTCCGGCGTCATCGGTCGTTCCTGAAAGCCCTCGGCTGCAGCCAAGACCACACGTGCGATCAACCCGCCGCCCACGTTGAACAGTTCGCCGGTGGTGGTGCACGACTCGTGCGCAAGATAGGCGACCAAGCCGCTGATCTGTTCCGGCGACAGCCACTCCGCGAGCGCAGGTGTCCATTTCATCGGCCCGAAATCGCTGCCACGAACGCTCGCCTGCGGCGCGACCACGTTGACGACGATGCCCGCAGCCCGACCCTCCACCGCCATTGCCCGGCTGAGACCGACTACGCCGAGCTTCACCCCGCCGTACATGGTCATGTTGGGGAATCCGATAAGGCCAGCGCCGCTGGACACGTTCACGACGCGGCCGTAACCCTGCGCGGCGAGGTGCGACCATGCCGCTCGCGTCACGTTCATTGTGCCGAGCATGTGTGTGTCGGTCATCGCCCGGCAGAACTCGTCGCTGAGTTCGGGCACCGGCGCCTGGCGGACGACACCCGCGTTGTTGATGACGATGTCGATACGTCCGAAGGCGTCGAGCGCTGTTTGCACGATCGCTGCCCCGCCGTCCGCTCCGGCGTCGGTGATGGAGTGCGTGTCGGCAACGGCGTGGCCGCCCGCAGCGGTGATCTCGGCCACCACGTCGTGCGCAGGATTGGCGGCAGGTGCCTCCGCAACACCGTCGGTGTCGCTGATACCGACGCCAATGTCGTTCACCACCACCTTGGCCCCGCGAGACGCGAGCAACAACGCGTAGGCCCGCCCCAGATTGCGACCAGCACCAGTGATGACGGCAACCTGGCCGTCGAATCGAAGTTCACTCATCGTGACAGCGTGGCACGTCGCGCACGTATCTGACGACACGTCAGAAATGTGCTCAACTGGCCCGATGGCGGCAACAACGTTCAATCTGGCGGACCTCTTCGAGCAGGCGGTCGACGCCTGGCCCGACCGCGACTACATCGTGTGCGGCGACACCCGGCTCACCTACGGCGAGATGGATGCACGTGCGAATCAGCTCGCCCACCACCTGGCGGCACAGGGCATCGGGCCCGGAGATCACGTGGGCATCTATGCGCTGAACTGCGCAGAGTGGGTCGAGACACTGTGGGCGGTGTTCAAGCTTCGTGCCGTCTGGGTGAACATCAACTACCGCTATGTCGAGGATGAGCTTGCATACATCTTCCAGAACGCTGATCTCAAAGCGCTGGTCGTGGCACCCGAATTCGTTGCCCATGTCGAGGGCGTCCGCCCACACTCGCCGATGCTCACGCACGTGTTGGTAATGGGTCCCGCCTACGAAGAGGCGCTGGCCGCGCAATCACCCATTCGCGATTTCGGCGAGCGCAGCAACGACGACATTTACATCCTCTACACCGGCGGTACCACCGGCATGCCCAAGGGTGTGGTGTGGCGTCATCAGGATGTGCTGATGGCCCTCGGCGGCGGTATCGATCTGCGCAGTGGCCACGTGATGCAGGACCCGACGGAGTTCATCGAGAAGGGCAACGCGTTCGCAATGACGAGTCTGCCGACGATGCCGCTGATGCACGGCGCCGCGCAGTGGAGCGTGATGGGCGGCAGCTTCACCGGCAACCGCATCATCTTGATGGACCGCTTCGACGCAGCCGAGGTGTGGCGACTCATCGAGGCCGAGCGCGTGAACCTGCTGATGATCACCGGCGACGCGATGGCCCGACCGCTGATGGACGAGATGATCGCCCACCCTGATGCGCGCGACACCAGCAGTATGTTCGCGATCTCCTCGACGGCTGCACTCTTCAGCCAAGGCTTGAAGGACGCGTTCTTGGATACGTTCCCGAACATCGTGATCACCGACTCGATCGGCTCCAGCGAGGGTGGCGCCAACGGCATCAGTATGGTCACCCGCGGCACACCCATCCAGGGCGGCCCCACCGTCACGGCCATCAAGGAAACCATCGTTGTCGACGATGACCTCAACCCCATTCCTGCGGGCACCGGCCAGATCGGTCGCTTGGCGCGCAGCGGCAACCTGCCCCTCGGCTATTACAAGGATCCTGAAAAGACCGCCGCCACGTTCATCACGGCGCCCGATGGCAAGCGGTACGTGATCCCCGGCGACTTCGCCCGACTCGAGGCC
This sequence comes from Actinomycetes bacterium, assembly GCA_025360105.1. Taxonomy (GTDB): domain Bacteria; phylum Actinomycetota; class Acidimicrobiia; order Acidimicrobiales; family Ilumatobacteraceae; genus WLMZ01. Next base: position 4,173 of record JANYCT010000067.1, read on the forward strand.
GACGGCACCATCACGCTTCTCGGGCGCGGTTCGGTCTGCATCAACTCCGGCGGTGAGAAGATCTTCCCAGAGGAGGTCGAGAACGCGTTGAAGAGCCACCCGGAGGTGTTCGACGCCGTCGTGATCGGCGTACCCGACGAGCGCTTCGGTGAAACGGTTGCGGCCGTGGTGCAGCCTCGTGTCGGTACTGCACCGTCGCTGGAGGCGCTGCAGGAGCATTGCCGTGGGCACATCGCCGGTTACAAGGTGCCGCGCCGGCTCACCATGGTCGATGCGATCGTGCGCTCACCCGCGGGCAAGCCCGACTATCGCTGGGCCAAGGACACTGCCCTGGCCGATCTGAACAGCTGATCTGAATTGATCGCGGCCGAGCGGGCTCAAGCGGCGAGACGGGTGAGTCCTCGCACGTTGTCGCGCATGATCAGTTGACGCTCGGCGTCGCTGAACTGAGTGAGCTCGCTGAGGTAGTCGAGCGGATGGGGCATGCCCTCGATATGGGGCCAGTCGCTACCGAACAAAACCCGGTCGGCGCCGACGATCTGGGCGATCTCGTTGGGGTTGTCCTCCCAGAACGGGTTGATCCAAACATGCTCGCGGAACTGCTCGATGGGGTTGTACTTGAAGTAGCCGGGCATGCGACCGTCGTAGCTCTTGAGCTTGCGCATCAAATCGGGCAGGAACTCCGAACCGTTCTCGACCGAAGCAATACGCAGGTTCGGGAAGCGCTCGAACAGCTTGTCGAAGCAGAGCGTGATGAG
>JANYCT010000093.1 GCA_025360105.1 Actinomycetes bacterium
TGCTGTCGAAGTTCGATCGCGGCGAGTACGTCGAGCCGTCGCACCAAACGGTGGCCGACTACTTCGCCGATTGGTTGAAGGCAACCGAGCACACGGTGAGACCATCAACGTTCGACTCGTACTCGCGCAACGTGCGCAATCACGTCGTGGCGCACATCGGATCTGTGCGTCTCACCAAGGTCGATGCCGGCGTGCTCAACGGACTCTACGCAGAGCTGCTGACGTCCGGTCGCTGCAAGCCGTCGAGGACGGGCAAGGGGTACTCGCTGGAAGTGGTCGAGCGCGCGACCGAACTCCGATCGCAGGGCGTGACGCTGGCGGCAACAGCCGAGCAGTTGAGGACTGAGTTCACCGAGGCCGAGCACATCACGAAGGACACCCTCGCCTCACTGCTTCGACGAGGAGTGTCCACTGCCTCACCATCGAGGGCGAAGCCCGGGCTCGATCGGCGCACGGTCAACTACGTCCACACGATCATGCACCGCGCGTTCAAGGACGCAGTCCGTTGGGGTCGCCTCGCCCGCAACCCGGCCGATGCCGCCAACCCGCCTCACGGCGGCCAGAAGTCCGACGGCATCCACGCGTGGGATGCGCCAACACTGCGAGCGTTCCTGGCCGCGTCGTCTCGGGCCGAGGATCGGCTACACGGGCTGTGGGTGCTGCTCGCCACCACCGGCATGCGTCGCGGTGAGGCGATCGGATTGCGATGGTCCGACCTCGACCTCGATGCCGGCCGACTGCGGGTCGTGCAAACGATCATCCAAACGCGCAGCCTCGTCTCGATCGGTGAGCCGAAGACGGCGCAAGGACGCCGGCCGATCGCGCTCGACAAGGGCACGATCGCTGTGATGCGCGAGCACCGCCGGCGCATGCTCGAGGAGCGCCTCATGGTTGGCCCCGACTTCGACGACCAAGGCCTCGTCTTCCATCAGCCCGATGGCAGCTGGCTTCACCCGGACGCGGTCAGCGAGATGTTCCTTCGGCGGGTGCGTCGCTACGGCCTGCAACGTCTGACGCTCCACGGCCTCCGCCACACGTGGGCGACCCTCGCGTTGGAACGGGGAATCCATCCACGCGTCGTGCAAGAGCGGTTCGGCCACTCGTCGATCTCGATCACCCTCGGCATGTACAGCCACGTCGGCCCCACCCTCCACGACGAAGCCGCCGAGATGGTCGCCGATCTCATCATGTGAGCGAGCGCATCACTGACGAGTGGTATCCGAGGGAGCTCGCGGCTCAATTGGCTGCACCGCCACGTCGACGAGTTCTCTAACGAACGCCCAGAACGACGACTCGGCTCGCTGGTAGTGCACGGATCGCCCTACCTCGATTCGTCGAACGGCACCGACTCGCACCAGCACCGCCAACTCCTTGTGTGCGACCGATCGGCTGACACCAGCATGGACCGCAACCTCCTCGTAGCCGAGCACAAGATCTACGGGAGGGGAGAAGACCGCCGCCACGGCAAGCCTGTGCTGCGCGTTGAAGAGCACCTTCGACAGCTCCCTCGTGTGTGCCGCAATCTGGTCCATCTGCTCCACTAGTCTGAGTTCATGATTCGGGAGTCACGATACATGAGCAATGTCATCAAACCGATCGACACTGGCGTAGCTTGAGTTCGCATGCCGCGGCCTCTCCCTAGCTTCGCCTCACCGCCCGTCACCGAGGTAGTGATCTCGTCGCGGTACAAGTTCGTCCCGACGTACTCGCTCCTCACGATTGCTGATCTCGCTCGCACTGCAGCCTCGAACGGTTTCGTCGTGATTGAAGAGCGGCCGGGCTACGACGCTCCGACCGAACGCTTCGGTGGCTCGGTCGCCAGCAGCCAGGTTTCGCTCGAGATTCTGTCTGGGCCACCACCGACGCGGTACTGGTTCCTGAATCCTGTGGGCGACGAGCTACTCCAGCTGCAACCGAACTGGGTCGCCGCGAACTGGCGAAAGGTCGCACCCACTGCCGACTACGGAAGGTGGGACAGTCGGTGGAGCGCGTTCTCGACGTGGGTGGAGTCCGTTGAGACCTCGCTGACCGAAGGAAACTCAGAGCTTCAGCACGATCAGGTCGAAGTGACCTACGTGAACCACATTGAGACCAAGGGCGTGTGGCAGGACCATTCGGACGCGAGCAGGGTCTTCTCCTTTCTAGCGAACCTCGATCAGCGGACGGACGGCTTTCTCGGCGAGCCCGAGCAGACAACCACGGAACTCCAGTTCGTGATTCCGGACCCGACTGATTCCAGCTTGCCCCTCGGTCGACTGCACGTCGCCGTAACGCCGGGCTTCAAGCGACCCACGAATGAGCCGATCTTCCTTATGAATCTGACAGCGCGGGGTAGGCCTACCAGTTCGGATCTGCAGGGCGTGAGGGCGTTTGCAGAACTCGGCCACGAATGGATCGTGCGAGCATTCGCCGATCTGACGACACCTGAAATGCACCTCGCATGGGGGCGCAACGACACATCGGAAGGGGAAGAAGCGTGACTGACGTGCTCGACTCTCGAATGAGATCAACACTTAGCGACGACGAGGTTTGGCCCTCACCCGTGGTCGGCCCCGATACGAGTTCCTGGCTTTCAGAACGCGAGATTCGGTTCGTCGGATCAGGCTCCGTCGGCGGTCGCACCCTTGACCTCCCGTCCCAGCGCCAATCTTCGACTCGTCGAAGGGCGGCCGACCTGCTCGAGCCGCTCTTGTGGCTCAACGATGGTTGGGATGGTCACGGCGCGTTGGCCCCAACAACGCGCGCGCTCAAGATGGCCGGCGGCTTTCTGCGCAGCCTCCAAGAGCCCGCGCCATTCCCGGACGTCATGGCGTCAGTCACCGGCGGTGTCATTCTCGAATGGGAGAGCATTGAGGTGGACTTGGTCATCGAGATTCAAGCGGCCGGTGGCGCGCTTGTGTTCCTTCGACGGGGCGACGCGGAGGAGGAAGGCCCCCTCGCCGTTCACCAGCAGGCGGCGGGCGAAGCACTAGCCGCCCTTTCCTACGGTGCACACTGAACTCATCTGCTGACCGTGGCCAACGACCCAGGCACCGTCTACCGGGACGACGATTCGATACCCGATGATGAGCTGATCTATCGAATGGTCATCGAGAGCAACACGAAGTGGTCCGACACGGGTGAAGCACTTCGTGCTGCCACCAATGCTTTTCAGGATCGTCGAGAAGAGGATCTGGAGGAGCTGGGGGTCCCCGCTGTCGCAGTCTCCGTCTACATAGCCTCAGAGATGGCAGCCAGAAACGTGACTCCAGCTGATCTCGTTTCGCGATGGGGTGAGAAGTACGGCGTCGCGTCGATCACGGCGGGTGAAGTCCGGCTGCATGGCCAGGGGGTGATCCGATGGGCCCAGCCAGAGCATCCGGAGCACGGGATGATCTTCGCGAAGGTTGGCCAGCGCAAGTCAGGCGGACAGAGCTCCAAGCTTGCGAAGGCGTCACGGATTGTGATTGCGCCAATTCGATCTGGTCCTTAGCCCGACCGCACCCATGGAGGCTTCACTCGATCGAGGTAGATCGAATCGTGCGCTTACGGAAGCGGGCGTGCCCGTCGACGGGCGGTCCGTGCGCTGTCGTTCGCGTGTCCGGTAGAAGTCCGGTAGAAGACGGCGTCCTAGGATGCGAAAAGACCCCAGTTGAGCTGGGGTCTTTCGGTGGGCGAGAGGGGACTTGAACCCCTACATCCTTTCGAATACTGGCACCTGAAGCCAGCGCGTCTGCCATTCCGCCACTCGCCCGAGTGGAACCCACCACGGTAGCAAGTCTGCCCACCGCCCCCAACCCGCAATCTACCGGCGCGACCCAGACGGAGGAAAACCGCACTACCCTTGCTTTTGCAATGGGCTTGCAATCGTTTGAGCATGGTGTAGAGCGTATGGTCGATGGTGTGTTTACGCGTTCCAAGAAGAGCAGCATCCGACCCATCGAACTCGGCCGTCGCCTCATCCGTGAGATGGACGACCATCGCTCCGTCGATGTGAAGGGCCGGCGCATCGTGCCGAACCAATTCGAGTTTCATATCAGCCCGCGCGACCACGCCGGATTCGCCGACATCGAAGAGGCGCTCGTCACCGAACTTGGCGAGGCCGCTCGCGAACACGCTCGCGAAGAGGGGTACCACTTCATGGGGCCGGTGTCGGTCAGCCTGCTCGTCGACAACGAGATGAAGCCGGGTCGTTTCGAGGTCAGCTCCACCATGCGCGAAGCGAGCGGTGGCGCAGGCGCAGGCTGTTTGGTCATGCCGTCCGGCGAACGACTCCCGCTCGCCGGGCACGTCATTACCGTGGGCCGCCTCCCCGACTGCACGATCACCATCAACGACGCCAACGTAAGCCGCCATCACGGCGAGATTCGCGCCCAGGGTTCCTCGTTCGTAGTGGTGGACAACGGATCCACCAACGGCACCAAGATCAACGGCATCCGCATCACGGGCGAACAGGCCCTCAACGACGGCGACATCGTCAGCTTCGGCGGCACGCACATCCGGTTCGAGGCCAACTGACTGCCACCAGGCGGGCTTGGGCATGACAGATTCATTGCTGAACATCCTCAAGTACGCGCTCCTCGCGCTGCTGTATCTGTTCTTCGCGCGGGTGCTCTGGGCCGTATGGAGCGAGGTCAGCGGACCGCGTCCCGGTAAGGCGCCCGTACCCGCTTCCACACACGTCGTTGCGCCTACACCGCACGCCGCACCCGTGAGCCAGCGCAGCGCTGGTAAGCCACCCAAGGGCAAGCGCGGGTCGGTCGCTCGTCTCATCGTGCTCGAACCAAAGGTTCGCAAGGGCACCGCGATTCGGCTCGCAAACGAGATCACCTTTGGCCGCGCAGCCGGGTGCACGATCAGCGTTCCCGACGACACCTTTGTGTCGCAGGTGCATGCCCGCGTGTTCAACGAGAACGGCAACATCATGATCGAGGACCTCGGCAGCACCAACGGCACCTACGTCAACGCCAATCGCATCACGGCACCGCTGATGCTGAACAAGGGCGATCGCATCCAGATCGGCAGCACCGTGCTGGAGGCCGGCTGATGGCTGAACTGCGCTGGGGTGCGGCAACCGACCGAGGTCGCGTACGACCCGAGAACGAGGACACCTTCATCGCCGAGCCGATGATTTTTGCCGTTGCGGATGGCATGGGTGGCCATCAGGCCGGCGAGGTCGCGAGTGCGCTTGCGAGCAGCATTCTGCGCGAGCGACTCGTCCACGGCGCCGAGAGCGAGAACGCTGCAGCCGCGGCGGTCGGTGAGGCCAACGCAGCCATCTACGGTGCGGCGCGAGCCAACAGCGCTCAATCTGGCATGGGCACCACGCTGACGGCGCTGGCCCTACTGCACGCCGACGGCGATGAGGGCGAGGAGCGTCTCGTGCTGCTGAATGTCGGCGACTCGCGCACCTATCGATTCCGTCACGGTCGCCTGCAGCGAATGACGGTCGACCACAGCTATGTCCAGGAGTTGGTGGCCACTGGACACATCAGCGACGAAGAGGCCCGCACCCACCCGCGCCGCAACATCGTCACGCGCGCCCTCGGCATCGAGCCCACGGTTCGCGCCGATGTGTGGAGCCTGCCGATCGTGCGCGGCGACCGCTTCGTGCTCTGCAGCGACGGCCTCGTCGACGAGGTTCCCGATCACGAGATCTCCGATCTCGTCGGTGCTGTCGCCGAGCCGCAGGAGCTCGCCGAGCAACTGGTGCAGATGGCAAATCGTCACGGCGGGCGCGACAACATCACCGTTGTCGTCGTCGATGTCCTGTCAGGTGATGAGCCACCCGATCCCACCGACGAAATTTCCTTTGACCCATCGTGGGCCGAGGGCACCGAGGAACCCGCCGCGTGGGCCGATGACGGCGCGCCAACACCATTGCCGATCAGCGTGGATGCCGATCCGGACACCACCCAGACCGGCACCACACAACACTTTGAACTGCCGACAGCCGCCATGGCAGGAACAGCACCGAAGCGGCGCCGGCTCACAATCGGCACGTTCATCTTCACGTTCGTCTTCGCGCTCATCGCCACAGTGACGGTCACGCTCATCGCGGTACACGAGCGAAGCGGCTACTTCGTTGGCTTCAGCGGCGACACGGTGGTGGTCTTCAAGGGTCAACGAGACTCGGTGCTGTGGTTCGACCCCACCGTTGCAGCCACCAGCACCAAGACCCGTCAGGATCTCGACCCCACGATGGTCAAGGTGATCGAGAGTCGACCTACCTTCAGCACCGCCGACGAAGCAGCACGATTCATCGCAACACAGGTGACCACGGTGCCCACGCCGGATTCGACCACCACCACGTCAACGCCCACGACGGTGAAGACCACCACGACAACGCAGGGCGTACCCAGCTCGAACGTGGCTGGACCTTGATGCAGGCGTTGACACGCCGGTCAACCGAACTCGGTTTGATCATCATGGCGGGCACCATCACCGCCGCGATGTATGCGCTGGCGTCGCTGGGCAAGAACTCCACGATCCCACCCGTGCTCGTACCGTTTTTCCTCGCGCTACTGGGTCTGCTGCTGCTCGCCCACTTCGCCACGCGCAAACTGGCTCGCGGAGCAGACGCAACACTGCTCCCACTTGCGGCAATCCTCAACGGCATTGGTTACGTGATGATCACCCGCCTCAACGACCATCTCGCCGGCCTGCAAACGACGTGGACCTTCATTGCGATCGCGGCCTACATCGGCACCCTGCTCGTAGTGCAGCGTGTGCCCGACCTGGCCCGCTACAAGTGGACCTTCTTCATCCTGGGCGCCGGCCTACTGTTACTGCCGCTGGTGCCAGGCGTAGGGCGCAGCGTCGGCGGCGCACGCATCTGGGTCAATTTCGGCCTGATCAAATTCCAACCGGGCGAGTTCGCCAAGATTCTGCTGGCGCTGTTCTTCGCCGGCTACCTCGCAGAACGTCGCGAACTCATCGCCACCAGCACGTGGCGAATCGGCCGGTTGCGCCTGCCCGAACCACGGCATCTCCTGCCGCTCGTGCTGGCGTGGGCGTTCTCGGTGATCGTGATGGTCGGCCAGAAAGACCTCGGGTCATCGCTGCTGTTCTTCACACTCTTCGTGGTGATGGTGTGGGTAGCCACCGAGCGAGCCGCGTTCTTGGTGATCGGATTCGCGCTGTTTGCCGCTGCGGCGTACGCCTCGTTCCGCATGTTCGCCCACGTTCAGGACAGGGTGCATATCTGGCTCGACCCCTGGAGCCAATACCAGGGCAAGGGGTATCAGATCGTGCAGGGTCTGTTCGCGATGAGCGACGGGGGCATCGCCGGCACCGGCCTCGGCCAAGGACACCCCACGCTCATCCCCGCCGTGCAGAACGACTTTATCTTCGCCGCGATAGCGGAGGAAATGGGCCTCATCGGCGCGACCGGCGTGCTGATCTCGTTCCTCTTGATGGTGGGGGCAGGCATGCGCATCGCGGTGCGCGCCGAACGCACCTTCGAGAAGCTGCTCGCGGTCGGGCTCACCACGCTGCTCGGCGTTCAGGCATTCATCATCATCGGCGGCGTGATCCGCGTTGTGCCGCTCACGGGTATCACCTTGCCGTTCGTGAGTTATGGCGGTTCGTCGCTCGTCGCGAACTACATCTTGCTCGCCCTTCTGATGCGGGTCAGCGACAGCACTGCGCGGCGCATCGGCGAGCTCCCCGACGATCCCACCATTGTCGAACGGTGGGCCGCATGGAAACTCCGCCGTCGTCTGGGCCCGAGCTCGAAGATGAGCGACGCCGACGAAACCATCGTGTGGACTCCGCAGGAGCCGAGCGACATGCATCCCGTCACATGAACAAGCCGGGCACATGAACAAGCAGATCCGACGCCTGACCGCAGCACTGCTCGCCTGCTATCTAATCCTGTTCGTGCAGCTCAACCTGCTGCAGGTCGTCAAGCGCGATGCGATCGCGGCGAATACCAACAACAACCGCGCCGTGCTGCGCGACTTCGACAAACCACGCGGGTCCATCGTCACCGCCGATCGCGTGGTCATCGCCAGTTCGCAACCGACGGCTCCGACCGATACGAAGTTCAAGTTCCAGCGCGTGTATCCACAGGGTGACCTCTTCGCGAACGTTTCCGGCTACTACACGTTGGCGTTCGGAGCCACGAAGCTGGAAAAGAAGTTCACCGAGGTCCTCGCCGGCCGCACGAGTGCCCAACAGTTGGGCAACATCACCAACATCTTCAATGGCAGGGACAACACCGGGTCGGTTCGCCTGACGATGCGTGCCGATCTGCAACAGGTGTCCAAGGACGCGCTCGCAGATCGCGAGGGCAGCGTGGTGGTCATGGACCCACGCACCGGCGCCGTGCTGGCGATGTACAGCAACCCCACATACGACCCGAACCTCGTTGCCGTGCACGACAACAAGCAGGCCAAGATCGTGCTCGACTTCCTCAACGCATATCCAGGCAAACCGCTGCTCGCCAACGCGTTTCAGGAGCGCTACATGCCAGGCTCCACGTTCAAGATCGTGACTACCGCCACTGGTATCGAAGATGGGCTGCTCACCTTTGACAGTTTCTGGCCCGACGAGACGAGCTACACACCACCCCAGACCACTAACCCCATCGAGAACTATGGCGGTGAAGTGTGCGGCGGTGATCTGCGCACCGTGTTCCGGCGAAGCTGCAATACCCCCTTCGCGCGTACGGCAGTTGCACTCGGCGCCGAGAAAATGGTGGCCGGCGCTAAGGCCTGGGGCATCGGCGAACCGATCCCGTTCGACCTCCCCGGCGGCGCCGTGTCTCACTTCGGCGAGGTCGCCGATTTCACCGACGCCATCCCTAAGTTGGCTATTCGCGGTTTCGGCCAGGACGAGGCATCGATCGTGCCGCTACAGATGGCAATGTTCGCCTCGACGGTTGCCAATGGTGGCGTGATGATGAAGCCATACATCGTCGACGCCACGCTCGATCACTCGGGCAAGGTCTTGACTCAGACGGTGCCAGCAGCATGGAAGACCCCGATCAGCCCGAATACAGCAGCGATGATGAACGAGTTGATGGTTGGCGTGGTGCAAAACGGCACGGCCAAGTGCTGCATGCAGTTGGCCAACGGCGTGCAGGCGGCCGCCAAAACCGGAACGGCCCAGCTCAACGCGAAGGGTCAACCGCAGCGGTCGCACGCTTGGATTACTGCGTTCGCACCCGCCGAGGCTCCGCAATACACGGTGGCCGTGATCCTCAAGGGCACCACCGACCAAATCAGCGCGGGCACGGGCGGTAAGCTCGCCGGACCGATTGCCAAGACCATTCTCGACTATGCGCTCGCGCATCCATTGGGTAGTTGAAAGCAGCAGCGGTAACGGCAATGGCAACACGATTCGGCACGAGTGGTTAGGCAGCGGTGACAGACAGCGGTGAGCGCACGGTCCTCAACGACCGTTACGAGATCCAATCGCGAATCGGGCGCGGCGGCATGGCCGACGTGCTGCTGGCACGCGACCTCCTGCTCGATCGGCCCGTCGCGATCAAGGTGCTGTTCGCGGAATTCGCTACCGATCCCAACTTCGTCGAGCGCTTCCGCCGCGAGGCACAGGCGGCCGCAAACCTGAACCACCCCAACATTGTTGGTGTGTACGACTGGGGCAAGTACGGCGGCACGTACTTCATCGCGATGGAGTACGTGCAGGGGCGCACGCTCGCCGACATCTTGCGTGCCAACGGCCGAGTATCGGCAGTGCAGGCCGCAGAGATCGCCAGCGAGGTCGCCGCAGCGCTCGGGTTTGCGCATCGCAACGGCGTCGTGCATCGCGATATCAAACCCGCGAACATCCTCATCGGCTCCAGCGGCCAGGTGAAGGTAGCCGATTTCGGGATTGCGCGAGCAATGAACTCGGCCGCCGACAGCAACCTCACCCAGGTCGGTCTGGTGATGGGCACGGCCACCTACTTCTCACCCGAGCAGGCGCAGGGCGCACAGCCCGATCCACGGAGCGACTTGTACTCGCTCGGCATCGTGCTGTACGAGATGGTCGGCGGTAAGCCACCGTTCGCTGGCGACAACCCGGTTTCCATCGCCTACAAGCAGGTCCACGAGGCCCCTCAGCCGCTGAATCACATTGCGCCCGATGTGCCCAAGCCATTCGAGGCCATCGTCGCCAAACTGCTGGCCAAGAATCCTGAGCAGCGCTACCCCGATGGCGAAGCGCTACGCGACGATCTCCGCCGGTTCCGCAATGGTGAACCCGTGCGCGCGCTCGCGGGCATCGGAGGAGCGGCGGCAGCAGCAGCAGCAGGTGCGGCGGCTACCGTCGCGATACCGCGACACTCTGGGCCTCCCGTCGTGGTGGGCACAACGGCTTCGTTGCCCCGCACGAGCACCACTCCTGGTGCGACAACCGCGATGCCCGTGACCCAGATGCAGGGTCGGGGCCAATACCCCACTGGCGCCAACGAGGCCGTCTACTACGACCCACCGCCGCGGCGCGGCTGGTACGGCATCGCCGCGTTCGTTGCCGTGTTGTTGTTGGTGGTCGGCGCACTCGTGTTGTTCAAGACCCTGAATCGCAACTCCTCGGCCACGTCGTTTGCCCTACCAGACGTCACCAACCTGCCGCTCGATCAGGCCACCAAGATCCTCACCGATCGTGGTCTCAAACCTGTTGGCGTCTCGAAGGCCGATCCGAACGTGCCCGAAGGCGTCGTGTACGTCACCGATCCGGTTGCTGGCGTGATCGTGAGCAAAGATCAAACGATCACGCTCACCTATAACCCCAAGAGCGAACTGGTGCCTGTTCCCAATGTGACCAACCTCTCGCTGCTCGATGCCCGCAACAAGCTGGTCGCAAACGGTTTCGTGGTTGGTGCAGTGAACACTGCCGAAAATCCGGCCGTGCCCGAAGGCTCGATCGTCAGCCAGGACCCGCTGGCACTGTCGATGGCCAAGCAGAACTCGGTGGTGAACCTGGTGGTCTCACAGGGCAAGGGCAAGGTCACCGTGCCCAACGTTGTCGGCCAGAACGGAGTTGCGGCGAAGTCGCTACTCGAGTCCACTGCATTCGGGTTCGTGGTCACGGTCACGCCGGAGCCCAATGACACGGTGCCCAGCGGATCGGTGATTCGCACCGACCCGCTGGTAGACACCCAGGTCGACAAGGGCAGTGCGATCACCCTCTTCGTCAGCAGTGGACCCACGCAGGTTGCTGTTCCGCCATTAGTCGGGCTGAAGGAAGCCCAGGCCAAGAGCCTCATTGCAGCAAAGGGTCTGCTCGTGGCCCCCACGGTGTATCAGGATGTCCCGTTCGGAAGTAGCAACGACGGACGTGTCGTGCTCCAGGCTCCTGCGTCGGGCAGCCCCGTCAACTCGAGCTCCACCGTCACCATCACGGTGGGCAAGGCCCTTCCTGCGCCGACCACCACCACGACGCCGCCGACCACCACGACGACACCACCCACCAGTACTTCCGGTCCCTAGTTTCGAGTTGCAGAGTTTTCCGTTACAGAATCACCGGCTGCGCCACGCGCGCCAAGAAGTTGCGCAGCAGATCGTGACCCGCCGCAGTGAGGATGCTCTCGGGATGGAACTGCACACCCTCCACCGGGAGTTCGCGGTGGCGAATACCCATGATGATGCCGTCATCGGTCTCTGCAGTCACCTCGAGGCAAGCGGGCACCGTCGACGGATCGATCACCAGCGAGTGATAACGAGTGGCCTCGAGCGGTGAGGGCAGGCCGGCAAACACACCGCGACCCGAATGACGGATGAGGCTCGTCTTGCCGTGCATCAGGTGCGGCGCGCGCACAACTGCTGCACCATAGACATGACCGATGCCCTGATGCCCCAGACACACACCGAGCACCGGGATGCCCCGATCAGCGAAGGCCGGTATGGCTGCGCACAGAATGCCTGCGTCCTCGGGACGGCCGGGACCGGGCGACAACAGCACAGCATCGGGCGTCAGATCGAGGGCCTGCTCGACGGTGAGCGCGTCGTTGCGGTACACCAGCGGATCGGCACCGAGCTCTCCGAGGTACTGCACGAGGTTGTAGACGAAGCTGTCATAGCTGTCGAGGACGAGGACGCGGGTCACGCCATACAGCCTGCCCGTTCGAACACTGCTGTGTCGAACGGGTTTGTCGCCTACACTCCCTTTCTCGTGGCACCTCCTAAGCGCAAAACTGGCGGACGTACAACTCCCAAGGGCACCAAGCCAGGGCAACTGCCCTCGGCCGGACCGCCACCGATGGGCGCCAACAGCTCCTCGGCAACCGGAGTCCATGCGTCGTCGCGCTACACCCCACCCGTCCCCAAGTCGGTGCGCGAGAGCCCGACGTGGGTGCCGATCTTGATGGTGGTGTTGTTGATCATCGGCGTGCTCGTCATCCTTGCCCGCTACCTGCTCGAGACCACCAGCAACTGGCCGGTGTTCATCGGCCTCGGCTTCGTGTTGGGTGGCCTGTACACCGCAACGAAATGGCATTGATGCCCGTGTCGGGTGTCACACCGGTAATTACACCACTGTCGTTTCTCAACACCTTTGTCCACAGCCTGTGGAAAACGACGCGCTACTCGATGGGCGCGATCAAATCCATGTCCTCGAGGCAGTGACGCGGCGGTGGAGGGTCCTCGTCAGGGGCCAACATCATCTTGATCTCCAGCCCACACAGGCTGCAGCGGTACTTCACGTTGATGCGGCGCATCTCACCCGAGGGTGGCGGTGGCGGCAGCGGCGTGCTCATACTGCGCAGCAAACCAATACCGGTTTTCCACAGTACGTAACCCAACACCACCGCAAACGACACCCAGATGATGGTCGACAGCGCGGGCATGTCTGCAGGCTATACAGGCCCAGACAGTTCAGCCCAGACAGTTCAGCCCAAGCGTTCGATGATGGTGGCGTTGGCCATGCCGCCGCCCTCACACATCGTCTGCAAACCGTAGCGACCGCCCGTGCGCTCGAGTTCGTTGAGCAGCGTGGTCATCAGGCGGGCGCCCGAGCAGCCGAGCGGATGACCAAGAGCAATGGCACCGCCGTTCTGGTTCACGCGATCCATGTCGGCGTGCAGTTCTTTCTCCCACGCGAGCACCACCGACGCAAACGCTTCGTTGATCTCGACGAGGTCGATGTCGTCCATGGTCAATCCGGCGCGCTGCAACACTTTGTGCGTGGCCGGGATGGGCGCAGTGAGCATGTAGCGCGGGTCGGCGCCAGCAAGGGAGAAGTTCACGAAGCGGGCGCGGGGCGTGAGTCCCAACTGCTTGGCTTTGTCCTCGCTCATGATGAGAATGGCCGATGCGCCATCGGTGATCTGTGAGGCGTTGCCCGGGGTGACGCGGCCGCCTTCTTCGACGGGACGGAACGACGGCTTGAGCTTGCCGAGTGACTCCATCGTGGTGTCGCGCAAGCCCTCGTCGGTGGTCATCATGTCGCCCTCGGCATCGAGCACCGGCAGGATCTCGCGTTCGAATCGACCCTCGACGGTGGCGCGCAGCGCATAGGCCTGGCTGCGCACACCAAACGCATCCATGTCGTCGCGGCTGATGTTCCACTTGTCGGCAATGAGTTCGGCAGAAATGCCCTGCGGCACCAAGCCACCTTCGGGGGCGTAACGCGCGCCAACAGCGGGGCCGAACGGGAAGCCGTACTTACCATCCATCATCGACGAGCCCATTGGAACGCGGGTCATGACCTCAACGCCTGCGGCGACCACAATGTCATACGCACCGGCCATCACGCCCTGCGCGGCGAAGTGGGCTGCCTGTTGCGACGAACCACACTGTCGATCAACCGTCGTGCCCGGCACGGTGTCTGGCCATCCGGCAGCAAGCACCGCGTTGCGGCCGATATTGACGGCCTGCTCGCCGACCTGCATCACACAGCCCATCACGACATCGTCGACAAGGCCCGGATCAACGCCGGTTCGATCGATGAGCGCCTTCATCGTCTCGGCTACGAGATCGACCGGATGCCAGTTCTTCAACTTGCCATTGCGCCGACCGAGCGGAGTACGGATGGCGTCAACGATGACTGCGTTCTGCATGGGGGAAAGCTCCTCGAATGATTGTGCACTCGTGAGTCTTGTGCTCCACGAGCGCCGAGGGCGAATCCGAGCCAGATCAGCTGGCGTCAAGCACCTTGCCCAACACGCGTTGCATGCTGACCACATCAGTGTCGGTAAGTTGACCCGTGAAGAGACGCTTCACGACACGCTGGTAGGTGGTGTTCGCACGCCGCCAGGTGTCGCGACCCTCACGGGTGAGCACGATGAGCACGCCACGTTTGTCGGCACCGACGCCACGTTCGCGTCGTACGAGGCCCTCGTGCTCGAGTCCATTAAGTTGACGCGACAGGCTCGAAGGCGTGACAAGCACCATCTCGGCGAGCTCCATCACCCGGACCTTGCCACCAGCATGCTGAAGCGCATTGAGCACCTCAAACCATGGCAGCTGCAGCTCGCGCTCTTCGTCGAGCGCCAACGTGAGCACCGCTCGCACGGCTGCGTGCGCGGCGAGGAACGAACGCCAGACAGCAATGCGCTCCGGATCGGGGGCGGCCATTACGACGTCGCCTTGAGCGCTGCCGCGAACGCGGCCAGACCGATTTCGATTTCGTGTTCGTTCACCACGAGCGGTGGCATCCAACGCAGTGTGTTGCTGTAGGTACCGGCGTTCATCACGATCATGCGGCCCTCCTCGAGGCAGTGCTTTTGGATTGCGGCCACCCGGGCGGGATCGCTGAATTCGGTGCCCACCATCAGACCGAGACCACGGACATCAGTGATGCCAGCATCGTGACGCTGCAGTTCGCGGATACCCGCCATCAGTTGCTCACCGCGATCGCGCACGTTCTGCAAGAAGGCGGGATCGCTCATGATCTCGATGGTGGCCAGCGCCGCTGCACAACCCATCGCGTTGCCGCCGTACGTGCCGCCGTGACTTCCCTTGGTCCATTTGGCGTCGATGTCGCTGCGCGTGCCGAGTGCGCTGAACGGGAAGCCCGATGCAATGCCCTTGGCCATGCAGATGATGTCGGGCTCGATGCCGTAATGATCCACTGCGAACATCTTGCCGGTGCGGCCGAAGCCGCTCTGCACCTCGTCGGCCACGAACAGAATGCCGTGGGCCCGACACCGCTCGACAAGGCCCTGGATGAACGCGGCCGGAGCCGGTACGTAGCCGCCTTCTCCGAGCACCGGCTCGAGAATCATCGCCGCGGTCTCCTCGGGAGCCGTCATCGACTTGAGCAGATGATCCACACCGCGCAGGGCGCGGGCAACCTCGGCGTCCTGATCGGCGGCGAGGTGATCGGGATACGGCGCCACGAAGATGCCGGCCGGCAGTGGCGAGTGCCCCGCGCGATAACCGGTCTTGGAGGTAGTCATCGCCATTGCCATGTGCGTGCGACCATGAAAGCTGCCGCTGAACACAATGATGTGAGGGCGCTTGGTGGCCTGCTTGGCCAACTTCACCGCTGCCTCGGTGATCTCGGCGCCGGAGTTGGCGAAGAAGAACTTGTCGATGCCGGCGGGCGTGATGTCGTTGAGCTTGGCCGCAAGGGGCTCGAGCAGATCGTGGCGGTACACGTTCACTTGGGCATGGATGAACCGAGTCGCCTGATCGGCGATCGCAGCCACCACCAACGGATGCGAGTGACCCGTGGAGTTCACCGCGATGCCGCCAGCAAAATCGAGGTAGTCGTCGCCATCAGTGGTAGTCACCCAACAACCAGAACCACTGGCCACTTGGAGAGGGGTTACGGAAAACCAGACATCGGAAAGATGAGAACTCATGGATAAATGCTACGCCTCTCGCGGGTCGCTGTCATGGGTCACTTGCCCAAGATCGGGCGAGTCCACGAGTTGGTCAAAACGCCGAGGCAGCTGCGACGGCATCCTCGAACGACAGCCGATCCAGCAACAACCGGCGGCACTGCATCACCGGCTTGGCCATCGCAACGCCGAGCGCACCGCGCAGTACTCCATTGGATCCGTAAAGCGCGAGGAACGAGCGTTCTTCGACGGATCCCTTCACGATGCGAATATCATCGTCGCCGGCTGCTCGACCAAGGAACTGGATCCGAACGCCGTACTGCTCGCTCCAGAAGAACGGCACCGAGTTGTACGGCTCGGGCTCATCACCACGCGCAACGGCGAGCATGTTGCGTGCTGCGATGAGTCCTTGCTCCGATGCGTTCGTCCAATGCTCGACACGCATCTCTTCACCATCGAATTGGGCGTTGGGCCATCTGGCCACATCGCCTGCTGCGTACACACCGATAGGGCCAGCGTTGAGCGTGGCGTCGCACACGATGCCGTCACGCAACTCCAAACCGCTGCCCTCGAGCCAGCCGGTCACCGGCGTGACACCGATGCCCACCACGATGAGGTCGCTGGCTACGACCTCCCCGTCGCCCAGACGCACGATGAGAGCACCACCATGCTGTCCGCTGTCGGTCTCTTCGATGCGGACCACCTGCACCCCACAACGCACCGGCACGCCGTTGTCCGCGTGCAACAGGGTGACGGCCCGGCCCATGTCTGCACCGAGGCCGCGCGTTAGGGGAGCTGGTGCGCCTTCCAACACCACCACCTCGTTACCCAACGCCCTCGCGGTCGCCGCTACCTCGAGCCCGATGAAACCTGCGCCGATGATGGTGACCCGCAGACCGCCGGCGTCGATGCGCGAACGCAGCGCCAACGAGTCGTCGAGCGTGCGCAGTTCGAAGACCGAGTCGTGCTCCAATTGATCGGGAAGGCGACGCGTTGCGGCGCCCGTTGCCAGCACCAGACCGTCATACGACAGCGTTGAGCCGTCGCGCAACGTGAGTGTGCGTTCCGCTGTGGAGAGGGCAACTGCTGGAACACCAAGGCGTAGTTGCAATTGCAACTTGTCGAGTTCTTCGGGTCGCACGAGCGCGATGCGATCGGGTTCCCACTCACCCGACAACACCTTTTTCGACAGCGGTGGCCGGTCGTACGGCTGGTGCGTTTCACTGCCGATCAGCGTGATGCCGCCTTCGAACCCCTCGGCCCTCAGCCCACCACACGCGCGCACCCCTGCGATTGACGAGCCGACTACGAATACGTGTTCCAGCCTAGGGTTTTCCATCACAGGGAGAAGGTTGCCACAAACGTGTTCTAATCGAGTGTCGTGGAACCGATTGCAATCATGAGTGGAGACGACACGCTTCTCGCGGACTATGTAGGCCTTCGCGATCCGCAGCATCGCCGCACGCTCGAAGGTGACGAGTTCTTCATCGCCGAGGGCATCAACGTGATCGAGCGTCTCCTGCAGTCGCCCTACGAGCTTCGCTCCGTGCTCGTCACAAAGCAACGCTATGAACGGATGGAATCGCTGCTGTCCACAGTGGCCTGCCCGGTGTACATCGCCAGCCGCGACGTACTCGCACAGGTGGCTGGATTCGACCTGCATCGCGGCGCAGTCGCATCGGCACATCGTGGCCCGGCTCCAGCGCTGGACTCAGTACTGCACACGGCCCGCACCATTGCGGTGCTCGAGGGACTCAACGACCCGGAGAACCTCGGAGCAATCGCGCGATCCGCGAGAGCACTGGGCGTAGATGCGCTGCTGCTCGACCCGACCTGCGCCGATCCGTTCTACCGGCGTACTGTGCGGGTATCGATGGGCGAGATTCTGTTCCTACCCGTGGTCAGGTCTCGGGACTGGTCCACCGACTTGCAGCGCCTCACCGATGCAGACTTCCGCATGCTCGCGCTCACTCCCTCGGCCACCGCAACGTCGATCCACGACATCAGGCGGGCACCAGATGATCGAGTCGCGCTCCTCTTGGGTGCCGAAGGGCCGGGCTTGAGCGAGAGATCGCTGGCACGCTCGCAGCGTGTGCGTATCCCGCTGCGCACTGACGCCGACTCGCTGAACGTGGGACACGCCGCAGCGATCGCGTTCGCGCTACTCGCCACGCCCCAATGACTGCTGCCAGGCCTGCCACGTGGGCATGATCTCGGGCAGCACGCCGCGCCCGGTCTGACTCTGCGGCCAGTTGGCGTCGGGCAGGTGATTCGGGCGTTGCAACATATCGGCGCCGTACCAGAGGTGGTGACGACGACGCACGAACAGCCAGCGACCATCGCGGCGTTGATAGGTGTCGTGGTATTCGATGACCTGAATCACCCAGTCGTCGCCGCGCTCGATCTCGGCGCGGGTGCCCACGACACCGGTCGCGTTGTCGGCATCGGCGATGTCGATCACGTGGTTGCTCACCTGCAGAATGGTCCGATGTCCATCACGCAGTTGCGCGGCAAGATTCTCGTGCAACGCGGTGCGGCCGACGAGGTCGCGACCGACACGTACGTCTTCGACGAACAACTCCACCAGCGAGCCGAGGTCACGGTGGTTCATCGCCACGGCATAGCGAGACGCCAACTGGCGAATTTCCTCACAGGCAATCAGCCAATCGATCGGGCTCGAGTCACGAAGTGATGTCACGCGAACAGCCTGACACGCGGCCAGCTAGCCACTCACCTTTGTGGTGGCTGCGGGTGCCGGGGCAATCACCGGTTGAGTCTTAACTACCGTGCGCGCCACCACCTTGCGCGCCACCACCGGAGTGGCCACCTGCACCGGCCCGGCCGACGGCGGCGGCACCACGACCTGCACCACAACTGGAAAAGTTGCGGGCACAGTCGGGGGGACAGTCACGGGCGCACTCGCCACGGCGATGGGAGCGATCACCTGCGCACGCGGGGCGGGAGTACCGGCGGCGGCGGACCTGTCGCGCGGGGGTTGACCGTTGCGCAAGCAAGGGGTCGCCGATGCTGCGTTGTGTGCGCAGCGCGGCAAGGCGCGCCGCCTGATCAGTGTTGATGCCGGGCAGGTCGTTCGTCTGATACGAGTCAGTCGTCAGAATCGACTCCGCTGTGGTCGTCGCTGTCGTGAGCATTCGGCAACGTGAGTTCGGTGCCAGGTTGGGTCAGTTGGGTCGGTTGGGTCGGTTGGGTCGGTTGAGTCGACTGAGTGCCGCCAGCGCTGGCTTCTTGGCGATTCTTGGGAACGAAGGGTTGATCGGGGGCCGATGTGTCCACCGAAACCTGCACGGCGCCGTCGACGAGGTACGCGTTGAAGGCCACCCGCTGATTGGCGCTGAGAAACTCGACAACGACCCAGCCGCCGGGAGCCGACGAGCTGTGTACGGTCCAACCTGCGCTCGCAAGGGCGCTGTCAATGGTGATGACGCCGTTCGCGTGCGTCAGCTGCACCGTGCCGGAGCTGCCGACCGCATAGATCTGCACGACGGGGGCTGTTGTGTTGATCGCGGTGCTGCTGCTCGTGGTACCAGCGGTCGTGGAGTCGAGAGTAGGAATTTCGAGCAGCGAGCCAGCTGTCGTTGGCGACGTCGCCGACATCGTGAACGCGCTCGCCGATGTGGCGGTGCGGTTGAACACAGTGGAGTTCGCGAGAACGGCGGCCGAGCCAGCACCGAGAACCCCGAAGACCGACAATCCGGTCGCCAACGTATGCTTCATTGCGATTCCTTCCTCGAACAATCCCCACTCAGTCGGCCTGACATCACATCTCATTCCGCGTGGTCAACCATACGAACCGTTGATGCAACGGCGGTGGCGATGACATCCAAGAATCATCCAAGTTCGCGAATGAGCCAACAAGGGTGTCACCCCGAACGCGAGGATCCACACGTGCAAATACTTCTGGTAGATGACGACCCCTCCATTGCGGCGTCACTCAGCGACGCCCTGCGTTATGCGGGTTACGACGTCACCCACGTGTCAACCGGCGCCGAGGCGCTGGCCGCGACCGACTATCAACTGGTGCTCCTCGACCTCGGTTTGCCCGACATGGACGGCACTGAGGTGTGCCGCCAACTTCGCCAGCAGACGAGTGCGCCCATCATCATCGTGTCCGCCCGAGACGGCGAGATCGATCGCGTCATCGGACTCGAGATCGGTGCCGACGACTACGTGGTGAAGCCATTTAGTACCCGCGAACTCGTGGCGCGGATCCGAGCCGTGAGCAGGCGGTCTGATCAGACCAACGCCGCGAGCACCGAGAACGAACAGACCGTCGGGCCTCTCCACATCGACCGCCGCACGCGTCGCGTCACGATGAACGACGAGACGGTGGCGCTCACGGCCAAGGAGTTCGACCTGCTTTCGTTCCTGGCGCAGGACCCTGGCGCATGCCTCGCCCGTCAGGACATCCTCGAAGCGGTGTGGGACACCAACTGGTACGGGCCCACAAAGACACTCGACGTGCACATCGCGTCGGTGCGCAAAAAGTTGGGCAGCGCCGCGTGGATCGAGGCGGTGCGCGGCATCGGCTTCCGCCTGCAGGAGCCTGAGTGAGTCGTCGGTTTCTGCTTGCGATCGTCGGCCTCACCATGTTGGTGCTCGCCGTGCACGACATTCCCCTGGCCAGTTACTTGCGCGCCGTCGAACGAGATCGACTGATCACATCACTCGAACGTGACGCGTTCACTATCGCCGGGGTTGCCTCAGAGAATCTCGAACCCACCACCACTGGCGGATACGCCGCGCTCACCACGCTGATCAAGGGCTATAGCAATCGCGACGGTGCCCATGTCGTGATCATCAATAAGGCGGGCAAAGCCCTTGCGAGTTCCGATGCCGACGCCGATGTCGGGCGCAGCTTCTCGTCGCGCCCTGAAATCACCGCGGCGCTCAGCGGTCAGGTGAGTACCGGCACTCGCGCGTCGGAAACACTCGGTTACGAACTGCTCTACGTGGCAGTGCCCATCTTCAACGGCAACGACGCCGTGGGGGCCGTTCGCATCACATTCCCCAAGAGCACCATCGACAGCAGGGTTAACAAGCGGCTCTGGGGCCTTGCGCTCGTCGCGATCATCTCGATGGTGCTGGCCGCCGGCGTTGGCCTGGTGCTGGCCCGCACGCTGAGCAAGCCGCTGCGCAGTCTCGAGCACGCGACCGAGCAGATGGCCCAAGGCGACCTGCACTCGCGGGCGCCCAATGACGAGGGCCCGCCCGAGATCCGCCAACTTGCCACGTCGTTCAACACCATGGGGGGACGACTCGAGCGGATGGTCGACCGTCAGCGCGCGTTTGCAGGCGATGCGTCGCACCAGCTCCGCACGCCGCTCACCAGTTTGCGTCTACGCCTCGAGACTGCCGTGGAACAGATGCATCACCAAAACGACCTCGAGAACGCGCAGAGCAATGTCGAGGCCGCACTCTCAGAATCGTTCCGTTTGCAGCGAATCGTCGAGGGACTGTTGGTGCTTGCCCGGGCCGATGGTGCCGATCTGCCCCGCGTTCGCACCGACGTCGCGGCCGTGTTGAAATCCCGTGCCGAGGAATGGGAGCCCCTGGCCGCCGAGCGTTCGGTCGCACTTGCCATCGACGCACCCGCCCCGGTATGGGCGATGGCCGTGGAAGGTGGGGTCGAACAGATCATCGACAACTACGTCGACAACGCGCTCGATCATGCACCAGCGGGTTCCACGCTCGAGCTGCATGCGCGAGTCGTCGGCCAGATGGCCGAACTTCGCGTGGTCGATCATGGGAGTGGACTCAGCGCTGATGATCGCAGTCGCGCCTTCGACCGCTTTTGGCGCGTCGTCGATCAAGAGCGCGAGGGAACGGGTCTGGGGCTCGCCATCGTGCAACAACTCGCCGATGCCAGCGATGCCACCGTGGAACTCCGCGAAACATCTGGCGGCGGCATCGACGCCGTTGCACGCTTTCCGCTCGCATGAATCCCGCGCCCGGACTTGTCGTGTGCGGGAGATGTCGAATCGCAGCACGTCTGCCATACTCTGTCGTTCGACTTTCTACGCTGGAGTGCCCGTGATTCTCCTCTTCATCCTCGTCTGGGGCATGTTCGCCGGTTGGCTTGCCAACATCATCCTCGGTGGCGGTTCGCGCCCCAAAGATTGGGGTCCGCTGCTCGTGGCCGGCTTCCTCGGCTCGTTCGTCGGAGGCATGATCTTCAGCCTCATCGCGCACGAAGGCCTGAAACTCCGCCCGAGCGGCCTCATCGGCTCCACC
>JANYCT010000003.1 GCA_025360105.1 Actinomycetes bacterium
GATGCGTCGAGACGACGGTCTGCTCATGGCAACCGACGGTAGATGCAATTACGGTGCAGTGCTGTGCCGACCGCCCATCTCAACGGAATCGATGTCTACTACGAGCGCAGTGAGGCTGCCGACGCGCCGCGATTGTTGTTCCTCAACGGGTCCGGAGCCACGCTTGCCGGGAGCGAGCCGATGGTGAAGGCGTTCGGCAAAAGCTTCGACCTGCTGGCCCACGACCAACGTGGCCTCGGTCTGACCAGCATTCCTGACGGCCCGTACACCATGGCCGACTACGCAGCCGATGCGGCGGCGCTGGCCGAACACATCGGGTGGAAGACGTACCGGGTGGTCGGTGTGAGTTTTGGTGGCATGGTCGCCCAGGAACTGGCCGTCACGTTTCCCGAGCGAATCGAGCGCCTCGCGTTGGTGTGCACCTCGCCCGGCGGCGCAGGTGGGTCGTCGTATCCACTCCATACCCTTGCCGCTCTACCCGCCTCTGAGCGTGCCGCGATCGGCGTGCAGATCCTCGACCAGCGCTTCACTCCTGCGTGGCTCGCCGAGCATCCGAATGATCGTGCGTTCGCCGAGATCATGCGACAGCGTGGGGGCACGGACAAACCGGCCGACGTGCTGCGCGGCGAGTCGCTGCAACTGCAGGCGCGCAGCAGTCATGACGTGTGGGATCGGCTGGCGACCATCGCCTGCCCCACACTCGTGGCATCGGGTCGCTACGACGGCATCGCGCCGCTGGCGAACGGAGAGGCCATCGCATCACGCATTACCGGCGCGCAACTCAACGTGTACGAGGGTGGCCATGCGTTCTTCGTGCAGGACCGCGACGCGTTCCCCGACATCTTGGAGTTCCTAGGCGCTGGCTGAGCGCGCCCTCGGTCATCCCTATTCGTTGATGCCGACGGGCTTGTCGTCGATGATCTGATCGAGGTATTCCGACAGGCCGTATCCCACAGCACCCTCGTGTTCGCCGCCGGCGATGGTCCAGCGCGTCATGCCCTCGCTGATGCGCGTGACGAGCCAGTTGCCTTCGGGGTCCTGACGGCGGTTGCGTAGCGGGATGAGGTTCATGACCTCACCGGTGAAGTTCCATTCGCGGTCACTGCGCGATGACTTCAGCAGGCCGGTGATGCGCTGGTGGTAGGTGTCGTTCCCCTCGAACTCGGTGCTGACCTCGACGTGGTCGCAATAGTGCATCTCGCCGTTGTCCCACACGAATCCACCGCGTGTGCCGGGGCCGTCTTTCTTTGCGACCCGACTTGCCATGAAGCCGAGGTCCTTGCTGAAGTTGGCGGTGAGCCAGCGGTAGTACCACGGTGCCTGCCAGTAGCGCGGGCCCCATGAGTGGTCGCGGAGCCCACAGCCGGCGATGTCCCACTCCTGATCGCCAACGCGGATGGTGCCGTGCGCCTGCACGAGTTGTTCGTAGTGACCCTTCGCGAATTCCTCGCCGGGGGTCTCGTGCGGCTGATCGGGTTCGCCGCCAAACATGCTCGGCTTGCCCTGACCGGTGAAGGTGATGTGCACCTCACACTCGGCATACGGGTTGTTACTGAATGCCTCTTTCGGGGTAGCCATCTGCAGCGGCTCGTCGAGCACCACGACCTTGCCGACGTAGTCGATGCTCAGTTCCTCGAAAGGCTTCACCATGGTCCACGTGAGCCCACCCGCGTCGAAAGCATCGTTGTTGTCAATGCTCGGACGTTTGAACATGAAGCCGACCTTGCCATCGGGCAAGTACAGGCACACGGTCATCTCCGCATAGCCCTCGTTGGCGCGATTGCCAATGCGAAACCAACCGCCCACCTGTTGCTCGGGATCGAAGCAGTTGATGTACATGCTCTCGTTGAAGTTCGACTCGGGGCCGAGTTCGTGCATGTATTCGTCGGATGGATCAAGGCGTACTCCCATAGCGGTGACTGTACGACGAATCGATGTCATCGCCCGAAGCGTGGCCGCGGCCACACAGCTGCGCCGACATAGCGCTTCAACCGACGTTGGTGTTGGGCCACAGGCTGAGTTGTTCCCAGGTGATCGCCACGTGTTCGACGTTTTGCCAGCTGAGTCGACCTCGGCTGCCGGGCCGGCGGACCTCGAGCCGATCGGGACGAAGCGATCGCGCTGCGCCATCGACATCGTGCAAGGTGATGCTGCCGTCGGGATTCACGCGGGCGACCCGGCCCAGAATCCAGCGACCTTTATCGCCGCGACGGAATCTCACGTCCTCGCCAGCTTTCAGACCGATCTGTTCGAGCACGAGCGCATCAACCATCGCTCACTCGCCGGTGACACGCGCCTGCAGCTTGCGCATGCCCGCCAGCCATCGGTCGTAATCGCTCACCTTGCGCGCCCAGTACGTGAGCACCTCTGGATGCGGCGCGACGAGAAACGTCTCGGCGTTGATGACGGTCAGCACAGCTTCAGCGACCTCGGCGGGTTCCAACACCACGCCCGCCGAACGCACGACACTGCTCGACGCGCCCGCACCGGGCACGTCACCTTGATTGAGCATGTTCGTGTTCACGCCTTGCGGGCAGAGACAGCTCACCCGAAGCCCTCGCGCTCCGTAGGTGAGGCTCAGCCATTCGGCGAATGCGACCGCTGCGTGCTTGGTCATGCTGTACGGCGCGGAACCGATTTGCGAGAGAAGCCCGGCAGCCGAGGCCGTAGAGCAGAAGTACCCTTCGCCGCGGTCGAGCCAGTCGGGCAGCAGGTGCTTCGCGGCCCAACGATGCGCGTGTACGTTCACGTTGAAGGCGGTGTCCCACACGGCTTCTGTGGTCTCGAGGTCGGTGCCGATTCCGACCCCCGCATTGGCGAAGAACAGATCGATGGGTCCGAACACTTGTTGCGCAGTGCGGATGAGATCGACGTTGCCCTGTTCGGAGCCGATGTCAGCATGCACGCCGAGACACGAATCAGGACGCACCGCGTTGAGGGCTGCGGCAACGCGTTCTGCGCCCACGCCATCGAGGTCGGCCGCGACGATGCGTGCGCCCGCTTGGTGGAAACGCTCTGCGAGCGCGTGGCCGATGCCGTTTGCCGCACCAGTGACAACTACATGCTTGCCGGAAAGGTCCATTGCGCAGATGGTAGGCGTCGGGCATCGGATGCATCGTGATCGGCTGTGCAGCGCTGTGAGTGTGACATGTTCGACAAGCAGCGCAATGTGGACCCGTGCGCTGACGAAACGAACTGTTCACAGATACCATGCACTATCAGCGGGCGGCGTCGGGTTACGGTGCTGAACGTGACCACTGAGACAACGCAAGTTGATCCGATTCGAGAGGAGCCGTCGATGACCGACACGAACGAGGCAGTGATTATCGAAGCCTTGGCCGTCATCGACAAGGCTTTGGCCGAGATGCTGCGTCGCGAACTCGTCTCCACCGGAGAAGTCGCTGACCTGTTGCTCGATGTGCGCACCTTGCTGACGCATCCTGCTGCACCCGCCAGCGCCTGAAGCCCGGGCGTATCGCCTCGCACCGCTCACGGAGACGCCGGACCGCTCCGCGTCGACGTCGCACTTGCGTCTGCGTGACGCACATCACGCCGAGGTCGACCTGAATCTTTGAGGACGACAGATCGACTTCGAAACACGCGTGTTAGACCCGAGGCATGATCCAAATCCTCAAGAAAGTGGGCTTGTCGCAAGACCTGCTCTATGTCCTCGGCTTCGCGTCTGTCGGTGCAAGCATCGCTATCTGGAACGCGAAGAAGGGTGACGACGTTGCCCACGCTGAACGGTTTGGCATCTTTGTCGGGCTCTGGGCGCCGACCTTCTTTGCAATCGCAAACGGCCTAGCCTCGGACCGTTCGACTTCTGCCAGCCGCGACTGATACCCACGCGGTTTCTCGCTTGCTCTGAGAGCACCGAGTGCGCAATCAGCCGGGTGCGCCCGAGCTGATTGCGGAATCGGTTCGACCGGATGATTCGGTCCGTATCACCCCACGACATGGGGTCGGCACGTTAATGCCGGCATGACCAGAACCCCTCACCGCCCTGAGCACTTGGGGGCTTCTGATCAAACGGCGAGCAGGTCCTTGAACGCGCCGACCAGGCAGCGATGCAGTAGCTCCGGTTCGCTGACGGCTGCGGTGTCAATATTGGCGCCCATGTCCAAGCTACCGAGGTAGCTGAGCAACGTGAGATTGAAAGCGACACCTCCGAGCGGTCCAACTGGATAATTTTCGAGCAGTTTCGCCCCGGCCATGTACATCGCCACTGGTGCGCCGCGAACGTTGCTGGTGGCGAAGTCCACAGTATGCGCCTGGGTGCGGGCAAGCCGGGTGACCAGCGACGTTGGTAGGGCCGCGGCGACGGCTGCAAGCGTTTCGAGCGATGCGGTGGATGTTCCCTCACGTGCCGCCTTCGTGGCCTCGTTGATCTCGACGAAACGCTCGGCGACCGACATGTCGCCAGTGGGTACCAGCATCCGCACCAACGAGAACGCATTGTTCCCCGACGACTCGCTGCGGGTGCTGATGGCCATCGAGGCGCGCAGCGTTTCCACGGGTGTACCCATCTGGATGTGATAGCGACTCGCAGCCTCGGCTGCGGCAGTGAGGAATGCGGTGTTGAGCTTGCCACCAAGCTTGGTGGCCACCGCACGGGTCTCCGAATACGGCGCGCGAAGCACCTCGATGCGACGCTTGAGCGAACGCTCGGTCCACAGCGGCGAATGGGCCTGCTCGACATCGCTGAGTTGGCTGATAATGCCGCGGATGGTCTCGGCGGCGGCGGTGCTTGCGTCGGGAAACTGCGTTGGGTCGGCCAACAACTCGCGCACCTGGCGCATCACGCCTAACGGCATACGCATGCTGCCGGCGAGAAGGTCGCGGAAGGTATCGGAGCTACTCGGTGGTAGCCGTTCCTGCGCCTCGGCAATGGTGTCGGGATCAACTGCCTCGGGCTCGGGTGCATCGGCGGCGAAGTCGAGAAACTCCAGGCTCAGCCGCACGCCGCCTTCGCCGTCGGTGATGGTGTGGTGCAACTTTTCGATGAGGGCGCACTTGCCGCCGCGGAGGCCCTCGACCACGATGAACTGCCAGAGCGGCCGGGTGCGGTCGAATGGGTCAGCTGTGATCAGGCTGGCCAGATCGAGTAACTGGCGCAGGGTGCCCGGCTGGGGTAGGGCGAGATGGCGCACGTGATAGTGCAGGTCGAAGTTGGGGTCATCTACCCACGTCGGTGCTGTCAGGTTGGCCGGTGCGGGCTGCACCCGCTGCCGCAGCCTGGGCACTACCTGCGTCGCGCGCTCCATGGTGCGCAGGAATCGGTTCATATCGGGGCGCTTGCCGAGGATGGTGACGTTGGCAAACGTGGAGGACAGATGTGGGTCCTTCTCCATCCGCCACATCAGCCCTTCGGCGTCGGACATCTTGTTGTCGATCGAGGACGCAGCAGCCATAGCGGGAGGTTACGCCCTTTGCGTCGGCACTTGTCCTGTCCGATCGCCGCGCTGGCGCACGTGGGGGTTAGCTCGTGGCGGTGTTGGTGCTCGTCGTCTGGGAATCCTGCAGTGTCATCGACCCGGATTTTCCGGTGATGATGATTCCGTTCGTGCCGGACGCCGCAACCGTGGGAGACGAGGTCAACAACCCAGCCACCCAGGCGTCCTGAGTCTCCAGCGCGGGGTCGCATGCCTTCTTCGTGCTGGCCAACGCAGTCACCTTGAGGACGTCTGCCGCGAGCGTGTACGGCGCGTTCATCACGTTGCAGCCAGCGTTCACGCTCAGGGTGCTGTCGGTACCGAATGCCAATTCGATCGTGGAGCCGGGCACCTGCGTGGCGCCGGTGATGCTCGTGGCAGCGTATGTGACACCGCTCAGTGTGGGCGCGGCAGGCTTGGTGGTCTGTGCGTCGCTACTGCAGCCAGCCGCGATGAGCACGACTGGAACCAACAACAACGCAAGGGCATGAAAGCGCATAGTCATGTCGGTGATGATAGAGGGCCCCTTTCGATTCTGCGGTCATTTCGGCCGCATGACGCGCGCAATGAGCCGTTGCCCGACCCCGCCAAGGACGAGCCCGACGAGCGCTCCGCCGACCACATCACTGGCGTGATGGATACGCACGTAGGCGCGGCTCACGGACACGACGGTGGCGAGCCCGAACCACAGCGGTGCGGTGCGTCGCCCGCCCCATGCAGTGAGCAGGGTCGCGGCTACAAAAGCCGATGACGCGTGCCCGCTGGGGAAGCTACTCGTGGACGGCTTGCGCACCTCGAAGCGTTCGTCGCCGGTTTCGGTGGGACGTGTGCGGCGGAACAGCCGCTTGACCCCCTGATTCACGATCAGGCTCTCGGCGCCCAACATGGCCGAGAGCATGATCGCCTGGTTTGCTCGTTGCTCGCTGGTGAGTCCACGCGCGATGCCGATGATGTGCCAGATAACGCTGAAGTCGCCGAGGTGGCTGGCGTTGGTGAAGAGCGCGTCGGCCACGGGGTTGCCGCGCAACTGCTCGAGTTGATCATCGGCCCACTGATCGAAGGTGGCGACTGGGGTCATGCCGGGGCAACGGTAGCGAGCGTAAGGGGGGCTTCGGTCGCGGCTTTGGTGGGATCACCGCCGAACGCAGGGCACCACGTCTTGAACGAACAGTTGCCGCAGAATGGCCCGACTTTGGGGCGAAAGTCGCCGGTCTGGCATGCCTTCTCGACGGCCTTCCATACTGCGGTGGTGCGCGTGGTGATCGCGCGCACAGACTGCTCGCTCGTGGTGGCCTCGATGATTTCGCCGGTCTTGAGATACATCAGACGGATCTTCGCGGGTCGCCGACCAAAGACGGCCTGGCACAGAAACGAGTAGAAGTGCACGCCGTTGAAGGCACTCTGCTCGTAACGCGCCCCGGGTGCGCGACCGGTCTTGTAGTCGGTGACAATGAGGTCGCCCGCGTCATCGAGTTCGAGGCGATCGATAATGCCGCGCAGGGTGAGATCTCCCACAGCGGCTTCGAGGCGGATCTCGAGCCCGATTTCGCGAATGGTTTGTGGATCCTCCATGGCCAGATATCCGCGCATCAGTTCGCGCGCCTCGCCGAAGAACACGTCTGCTTGGGCTGGCGTCAGGCCGAGATCGGTGAACTCAAGATCGCTGCGGTACTCGTGGATCGCGGCATCGAGCGCTGCGAAGGCAGCGTCGCCGGTGCGCAGCGCCGACTCGGACATGAAGAGGATCTCGAGGGCCCGATGCACGAGCGAGCCGCGGGTGGTGTGCACGCTCGGCGGCTCGGGGATTTTCTCGATACTCGAGAACCGAAACGCCATCGGACACGACAGGAACGATTCCACCCTGCTGGGCGACAGGCTGGTGGGCACGGGATACATGTGAATGATCGTAGAGGGAGCCTGTGACAGTGTTCGACGACGGCGCTACGGGTCGGGAAACGACGAGATGATCGCGGCGAGTTCGCGAGGAGCTTGCATGGGGCCGAAGTGACCGAGATGGTCGAGTTCGATGTACTGCGCGCCCGGGATCTGCTCGGCCAGCGCGGCAGTTCGTGATGAGGGTTGGATTGGTTCGGGGAGTCCGCACAACACCCACACTGGAAGCAGGAGTTCGCTGAGTCGCTCCCACGTGCGATGGTTGCCGCCGGCTTCGTAGGTACGTGCCTCGTGCTCGGGCCGGCACTTCAGATGCACCCGACCATCGGCTCCGAGTGCGAACCCGCCGCGCACGTATGCCTGCATGCACTCCGGGTCGAAGACATCAAGCGGCGGCTTGGCGCCGTAGTTCACGATTGCTTCCTCGAACGAGGCGAAGCTGCTGCGCCGTTTGCGTGCACCGACGGCCAGGAAGTTGCTGGCACTGGCTCCCGGTACGAGATCGGGCGGCATTACGATCGGCTCGTACACGATGAGTCCGCGGAACAACTGTGGCTCCGCGATGGCGGCCATCAACAGGGCCGCGCCGCCCATACTGTGGCCCACGCCCAACACGGGACCGTCGTGTTGTAGCGATGCCGCGACTGCCGCGGCATCGGCGCCGTGGGTCTCCCAATCGACAGTCGACTCGGGCTCGCTTGGGGTATCACCGTGACCGCGAGCGTCGTAGGCGATGTTGTGATGATCGGCGAGTCGATCGGCTACTGGTTGCCAGCAACGTGCGTGAAAGCCTGTCGCGTGGGCGTACAGAATCGTAGGCCCATTGCCACCGAGGTCGTGCACGGCGAGAGAGTCGGAGTACATGTGGGGATTGGTCATTGCTTCGTCAGTCAGTAACCGTGTTGTTGTCGTTGTTGTTGTCCCTGTTCTTGCTGCCGTTGCGGCGGCGCGCCCACCAGAAACCGAAGAGACGGCCGGCGAGCACGCCGAGCACGATGCACAAAATGATCAGCCAGCGCATGGTCATCGTCTTGTGGTACACGATGAAGTTGATCTGTACCGTCTGGTGGTTCTTGGCGAACAGGATCACGAGATACGCCAAGATCGCGACAGTTGCGATCAAGGCAATGTTCGGACCGCTCGAGCCACTCTTTGCACCTTGGTGTTTGCGACCCCACTTCGTGGAGTCGGATGTGTTCTTCTCGGTTTTCTCATCCGTGGCCATGGTGAGCCTCCTCGTGCGTTCGTTGAATCATCATGCCCCGGCAGGCTTCGGTTCGCGTGGGAGACCCAGTAACCGTTCGCCGATGATGTTGCACTGCACCTGACTTGTTCCACCCGCAATACGTCCTCCCGGCGCGGCCAACATGCCCGTCGCGTCTGGCCCGTCGAGCATTGCCCCAGCGCCCGCGAGATCGCCGCGCAGCATGGCGGTGTCGAACATCATCTCGGTGATGCCGAGCTTCATCAGTGATGCCGCGGTCGATGCCACCGGACCCTGACGCTGGCCCATCGCCTTGAACGCGTTGCCGCGGCTCAACAATGCCGCGAGCGCTTGGCGTTGTGACGGACTGAGATCGCGGCCCTCTGCAAGGCGCGACATCGATTCGAGCCGGCGTTCGAGACCGATGACGCTTGCGCCGATGTGACCGCGCTCGCTGGTGAGTACCGCCATTCCCACGCCCCAGCCGCCGTGCAGCGGACCAAGGAGTAAATCGGCGGGAAGCTCGACATCGGTGAAGAACACCTCGTCGAACTCGGCCTCCCCGGTGATCTGTCTCAACGGGCGGATCTCGACGCCCGGCAGGTGCATGGGGAACAGGAAGAATGAAATGCCATCGTGTTTCTTCGCATCGGGGTTGGTGCGCGCCATGAGGATGCCCCAGTCGCTGTATCGACCACCGCTGCACCACACCTTTTGCCCGTTGATGATGAATCTGTCTCCGTCGCGTTCGGCGCGCGTGCTGAGTCCACCCAGGTCGCTGCCGGCGCCCGGCTCACTGAACAACTGGCACCACACGCGATCGGCCCGCAGCGTTGGCAGCAGGTGTTGTTGCTGCTGCGCTGCGCTGCCGAACTTCACGATCGACCCTCCCGCCAGCACCAGGCCAACCATGTTCAGCACCGGCGGTACACCTGCCAGCGCGCACTGCTCCATCCACACTGCCTGATGCGCCGCACTGAGCCCGCGTCCACCGTGTTCGACTGGCCAATGGATACCTGCGAATCCGGCCTCGAACAGCCGCCGCTGCCACGCCACACCGGCCGCGATGAGATCGGGCGGACAGATGGCGCCGTAATCACGTGGAGCCGATGACCGGTTGGCGGCCAACCACGAACTGGCTGTCGCGCGGAACTCATCGACAGTGATCGTTTCGCCGTGCTGCTCCATCGCCGGTCAAGCTACTGCGAGAAGTCGGGTGGCTTCGGGCCGGACAATCTCGCTAGTTCGTGAAGCAGTGACTTCTTGGCAGTTTCTTGTATCACGCTGCGATCATCGCTGTCGATAACTCTCATAGGTTGAACACACAGGAGCCGGGGTTGACAACGTCGGCACGATCATTGGGAGGTCCTTCATGCGTCGAGGAGCCGTACTCACCGCAAGTGCCATGTTTGGGCTTGCCTCCATCGTCGCCGTAGGCGCGACCGCCGGCGCAAGCGCTCGAACGCCGCAACTTCCACAGGCGGTGAATAATTCCACGTTCACACTGAACCTGCTCGGTGCCCCACTGATCATTGATGTCACCACCGATCCGGGCGGCAACCTGGTCGACGTTGCGCTCAATCCGCCGACGCCACCCGCTGATATCACCGCAACCACGGTGAAGCCGAACAAGATTGTGTTCGTCAACACCGCCGGCTCGATGAAACTCAGGGTCAGCGCCAAGCACGGTGGACAATCGGTGACGGCGCGCGCTGCGACGCTGCTCGATGTCAGCGGTACAGGGTCATGGGCCGGCGATGTGTTCGGCACTGGCGAGGCCACCACGGTGAACTACACCGTTGGCGCACTCACCGATGGATCGCCGAACGTGACGATCGATTCGGTCACCTCGCCGCTGACAAGTGTGATTGGCGCGACCGAGTATCACCCGGCCGACGGGGACGGCCACGGAGCCAAGGCCTCGGCCTCGGTGGAGTTCACCGGCCTCGGTCAGAGCCGTAGCCTGACAGTCGACGTCAGGCTGCACGACAAGGATGGTGCTACGACCGCCGAACTGCGCGTCTCGCTCTCGAGGATCAAGGGCGCGCAGACGGCGAATGGCGAGGCCGTTGGCCCGCACACCTGGACCGGAACCCTGTGTGATTCGACCACCGCAACGTTCGACTACACCGTGGCCGCTGATGGCTCCGTCACCGTGGGCACGCTGCCCACGGGTGCCACGACCACGGCCGATGAGCACGGCACTTCGGTACGTTTCGCCACAGGCGAGCGCGTGCAGATCAAGGTGAACAACGACAACGGCACCATCGCCGTGGGTACCAAGGTGAGCTTGCACTGCGAGGCAGCAGTTCCAAGCGTGAACACTCCGGTCGTCACTACCGTGCCCGAATCCGGCAACGGCAAGCACCATGGCGCCGCCCCGAGGAACGGCGACGGC
This sequence comes from Actinomycetes bacterium, assembly GCA_025360105.1. Lineage (GTDB taxonomy): Bacteria > Actinomycetota > Acidimicrobiia > Acidimicrobiales > Ilumatobacteraceae > WLMZ01. The sequence goes on from JANYCT010000003.1 coordinate 10,928, forward strand.
CCGATCCATGGCAGCGGAAGTCGCCACTCCGGGGGCCAGCACGGCGATGGGTGATTCATTCTGTCGGTGGGCCCGGTTCCTGCGTTCGGGGGCCGGGCCAGTGCTCGTTCTGGCACTCGTCTCGTCGTGTGCCAGTGCGCAGAACTCGCATGCGGTCTCGATGGTGGCACCTTTGCCGTCGTCCGGTGTCGCGTCGACTGCGTCATCGATCCCTTTTGCCGAGGGTTCATCGCCGACAACAGCAACGTCTGGCGTGGCTGCCGATGGCAGCGCATTGTTGCAGCAGGCGTTCGATCAACTCGCCGCCGGATACCACTTCGTGACGACGGCCACCATGAATGGTGCGCTGGTCGTCACAGCACAGGGTGATCGGGTGAACGACGGTACGCGCCTCAGCGTGGCCTCCAACGCTGCGACCATTGACTACGTCGTCACGCCCAATGGCACGTGGGTGAACCAGAACGGTACGTGGACAGAACTCTCCGATCCGGCCCCCGTTTCAGACCCCATCGGATCTCTGCGAGCGCCGACATCGGTAGTGGTGAGCGCCTCGGCGAACGGCGCGCCGAGCAAACTCACCGCGAGCTACCCGGCGTCTGCATTGTCGGTGCCCGGCGACAATGTCATCAATGTCGTCTTCGCACTCGATGGCGCGACGTTGCGTTCCTTGAGCTACACCACGTCGGCCAACGGTGCTCCCGCAGTCGTCACCTCCGCGATCACGGCCTTGATCGACTCATCACCTGTGACGTTGCCGACGCCTTGATCGCTAGACCTGATCGCTGGTCCCGTTCGCGATGCCCCGATCGCTATGCCAGGAAGGGCAGAAACAGCGCTGTCTCCTCGGAGAGATTGGCCGGCACCGAATAGCCCTCGCGACTGGTGATGGTGTCCCAGTTGTCGCGAACGTTCTCGGGGCTGAGATCTGCGTGGTGATAGCCGTTGGTTTCGCCAAGGAAGACTTCGGCGACGCGTCCACCGCCGACGCTGAAAAGCCGCCCCGATGGCTCGCATTCTTCGCTGGCGAGGTAGGTGACCAGCGGCGAGATCAGGCCGGGATCGAGCTTGTCGCCGAGGGGTCCGAGCAGGCTCTCGGTCATGCGCGTCAGCGCGAGTGGCGCAATTGCGTTGGCTTTGATGTTGTACTTCGCGCCTTCGACCGCGAGTACTCGAGTGAAGCCCACCAGACCCATCTTTGCGGCGCCATAGTTGGCCTGGCCGAAGTTGCCGAACACGCCGGCAGCCGAGGACGTGCTGATGATCCGTCCGTAGCCCTGGGCGCGCATGTGCACCCACGCCGGCTGGGTCACGTTGAACGCTCCCTTGAGGTGTACGTCGAGTACCGAATTCACGAGGTCGGGGCTCATGTTGTGGAACGCCTTGTCGCGCAAGATGCCGGCGTTGTTGATGACGATGTCGATGCGACCGAACGCGTCGATGGCGGTCTGCACGATCGCTGCGCCTCCCTCGGGAGTGGCCACGCTGTTGGTGTCGGCCACAGCCTCGCCGCCCGCTGCGCGGATCTCGTCGACCACATGCTCGGCGGCACCCTTGTCGCTGCCCGTACCGTCGACGGCGCCGCCGAGATCGTTGATCACCACGAGGGCGCCACGCGACGCCATCAGCAGCGCGTGCTTGCGGCCGAGGCCGCCACCCGCGCCGGTGATGATTGCTACCTTGCCGTCAAATCCCAAGTCACTCATGGGCACAGACGCTACTCAGCCCGTCGCCGAATCTGC
>JANYCT010000017.1 GCA_025360105.1 Actinomycetes bacterium
TTTCACCGATGTGGGTCTGGCCGAACGCATCACCATTGCGCGCGCCGCAGCCGGCGATCGCTGGCCGTTGCCCGTCGATGTCTTGGTGCAGATGGTGGTGGTCACGAACAACGCCGAGGTCGCGCTCGACCGCATCGCCACCCGCATGGAACTGCCCATCGAGGCCGTGCGCTCATCGCCGTTCGTGCTGGTGGGTTCGGCCCCCGGAATCGCCGAGCGACTGCGCGAGTTGAACGAACGCCTCGGCGTCACCTCGGTCACCGTGTTCGGACATCGCCCGCATACCGATCAGACCGAGACCACGATGGCACCGGTGATCGAGGCGCTCGGTTAACTACGGCTGGGGTGATCAGCTGTCGCCCTGCCCCGACGACGCTCCGCGCTGATGTCGCCAATCGCCGAGACGCACCATACCGTCGGTCTCGTGGCCGAGCTTGGCGGTGTTCAAACGCTGACTCAGATAGATGCCGCGGTGACCGCTGAAGATGTAGGCCACCACGCAGCCGATGGCGATGGGCACGAAGGCGCCACCACCGAACAATTCGACGCCCAAGATCGCGCATGCGATGGGCGTGTTCGATGCACCGGCGAACACCGCGCAGAAACCAACCGCTGCGATGAGTTGGCCATCGACGCCGAAGGGCAGCGCAAGCGCTGAGCCGAGTGTGGCGCCCATCATGAACAGCGGCGTGACCTCTCCACCGACGAAGCCCGTGCCGAGCGTGACCGCGGTGAAAACCAACTTCAGGGCGAACACGGCGAAGCCGAGATGATCGCCGTTCAGTGCCTGGCCGATGAGCGGCAACGAGAGCCCCTGATAGTCGTGACCGAACAGCAGTACCAGGGCGATGATCGCGAAACCACCGATGAACGGACGCAACGGTGCCCACGAAACACGTCGCGCCATCAGTGTCTTGATGCCGTGCGCGAGCGCTGAATAGGCCGCGCCGACAAGACCGAACAGCAACCCTGCGGCGGCAATACGCAGCAACAACCACGGCGTGAGATGCGGGGTGAGTTGGGCAAAGACACCGTGCTTGTAGCCGAGCCCGCGCAGCACACGATCGCCCACGATCGAGGCGGTGAGCGCCGGCACGATGGCCTCGAAACGCATGCGACCGATGGACTGCACCTCCATCGCGAACACGGCACCCGCAACCGGCACGCCAAACACAGCGCCGAACCCACCCGCCATCGAGGCAATGAGCATGACGCGCCGATCGGCAGCGCTGAGGCGGATCAGTCGCGACAGCCCGTCAGTGAGGCTGCCCGACATCTGCAGTGCGGTGCCCTCGCGGCCCACCGACGCACCGAACAGGTGCGAGACCCAGGTACCAACGAGAATGAGCGGTGCCATGCGTCGGGGCACCCACGCCGTGGGTGCGTGGATCTCGTCGAGCAACAAGTTGTTTCCCTCGCCCGATCGACCACCGACGTAGTGATAGGTGGCGCCCATCGCAAGACCTGCGAGCGGCAGCAGATACACGAGCCACTGCCGGCCGTCTTCGCGAAAGTGCGTGACGCGGGAGAGGCCCTCAAGGAAGACCCACGACGACAACCCTGCCAATGCACCCGACAGCGCGCCGAGAATGAACCAGCGAACGAGATGCACGAACAGGCCGAGCTGCTCGCGCGCTTCGTCGCGCCCGCGGGCCACCATGCCGTTCATCGCAGCGAAACCTACAGCTTCTTGAGCGGCGCCCAGGCGAGTGCGAGATGCTTGGTGCCCACATCGCGGAAGCGGATTGTGGCTTCGGCCTTCTCGCCGCTGCCTTCGATGTTGATGATCACACCTTCACCAAATGAGGGGTGCTCAACATCGTCTCCGACGCGCAGGCCGATCTGCTGGGCATTGGTCTGCTGGGGCGCCAACCGCTTGCCAGCGGCCAACGCCGCATCGACCACGCGTTCGCGATGCGCAATGGCAGCCTCAGCGCTCTGCGCGTCGGTGGGGTCGCCACGGCGTCCGCGGTATTGGCCGCCCCCGTACGCTGTGCCGTATTGATTGCTGCCGGGGTCGTCGCGGTCGCGGTAACTCTGACGACCATACGAACTGCGCCCGCTCACGTTTCCCTGTTGATCCTGCAGCTCGTCGGGAATCTCGTCGAGGAACCGTGACGACGGGTTGTACTGAGTACTGCCGAACAGGCTGCGGCTCCAGGCATGCGACACATGCAGCTTCTGTTGGGCGCGGGTGATGCCCACGTACGCGAGCCTGCGCTCTTCTTCGAGTTCGTCGGGATCGCTCTGCGCGCGCACGTGCGGGAAGATGCCCTCTTCCATTCCGACCAGGAATACGTAGGGGAACTCCAAGCCCTTGGCCGCATGCAGAGTCATCATCACGAGTCGGTTGTCGTCGTCGAGTTCGTCAGTGTCGGCCACCAAGGACACCTGCTCCATGAACTCGTCAACGCGGGTGAACTCACGCGCCGAACCAATGAGCTCGCCGATGTTTTCGAGTCGACCGGCGGCCTCGACCGAGCTCTCGGCTTCGAGTTCGGCCATATATCCGCTGCGATTCAGGGCGGCCTGCAACACGTCGGCAGGCGAGCCATCGAGCATGTGGGCAAGCGAGTCGAGCATCTCGACGAACGCAGTGACACCACGCGCCGCTGCCCCGCCGAGGCCGGCGTCTTCGGCATGGAGCATTGCATCCATGAACCCACCGCCGGTCTCGCGCGCCCACGTATCGAGCTTGGCAATGCTGGTGTCACCGACACCGCGCTTGGGCACGTTGAGCACACGCTTGATGCTCACCTCATCGGCCGGGTTGGCAACCGAGCGCAGATATGCCATCGCGTCTTTGATCTCGCGACGATCGTAGAACCGCGTTCCGCCCACCACTTTGTACGGCACGCCGTAACGCATGAGCGCTTCTTCCACCACGCGGCTCTGAGCGTTGGTGCGATAGAAGACCGCTATCTCTTTCCAATTTGCGGCCTGGTTGTCATGCAGTTCCTGCGCAGTGCGAGCCACCCACATCGCTTCATCGCCCTCGTCGTCAGCGTGATAGCGGGTGATTCCCTCGCCGCGGCCAAGTTCGCTCCACAGCGTCTTGGCCTTGCGCGTCGGGTTGTTCGCGATGACCGAGTTGGCGGCATCGAGAATGATCTGCGTACTGCGGTAGTTCTGGTTCAACACGATGGTGGTGACATCGGGGAATGCATCTTCGAACTGCAAGATGTTGCGGAAGTCGGCACCGCGGAAGCGATACACCGATTGGTCCTGATCGCCCACCACGGTCACGTTCTGGTGCAGTGCACCGAGCATCAGCACGATCTGGTTCTGTGCGGTGTTGGTGTCTTGGTATTCGTCGATGAGGATGTGCAGGAACCGTTCCTGGTACTGGTTGAGCACGTCGGGATGCTGACGGAACAGCAACACCACGTTGGTGAGCAGATCGTCGAAATCCATCGCACCGGCCTTGAGCAACCGAGCCTGATAGTCGCGATAGATCTCGGCGTGCTTGCGGTCCATGGGCGTTGACGAAGTGACCAACGCATCGTCAGGGAAGACCAGTTCGTTCTTCCACTTGCTGATCACGTTGTGCACGCCGCGTGGGGTAAAACGCTTCGAGTCGAGCGCGAGGTCGCGGATGACATAGCCAGTGAGACGCTGCGCATCGGCCTGGTCGTAAATGCTGAAGCTGCGCGGATATCCGAGCAGGTCGGCGTGAGCGCGCAAGATGCGCACGCACGCTGCGTGGAACGTGCTGACCCACATTCTCTTGGCAACCGGGCCAACCAGGTTGGCAACGCGTTCTTTCATCTCACCGGCGGCTTTGTTGGTGAAGGTGATCGCGAGTATGCGCTGCGGGTGCACGCCCTCGGCATCGATGAGATGGGCGATGCGATGGGTGAGTACCCGCGTCTTTCCCGAACCGGCACCGGCCACCACCAGCAACGGACCGCTGTTGTGTACCACCGCGTCGAGTTGATCGGGGTTCAGACCGTGCAGCAATGAATCGGGGGTTGGATCATCGAACAGCGACATGGCCCGGCCATCCTACGCACGGGGTGCGACGCGCGCGGAGAACCTGCCGGTTCTGCTCGGGGGGCAGCCCTGGAGAGCTATCGCAAGATGCGCACCGGCAGGGTGCGCGGACCGCGGACCTGGCCAACGCTCCATGTGACCGAATCTGGGTTCGGGTCGGCGAGTTCGAAGTTGCCGAAGTGGGCGAGGAACTCCTCGACCGCGACGCGCAGTTCGAGCCGGGCGAGGTTGGAACCGAGGCAGCGATGGATGCCGAGCCCGAACGCCGCGTGACGGTTCTCGAGACGATCGATGATCACTTCGTCGGCATGCTCGAACGCAAGCGGATCAACGTTCGCTGCGGGGAAGGGCAGCAGCACCCAGTCGTCGACCTTCATCGGGCAACCGCCGATCTCGACGTCTTCCTTCACGAGTCGCGCCATGGTGACCGGCGCGTATGCGCGCAGGAACTCTTCGATCGCAACCGGGATCAGCGCCGGATCGTCGAGCAGACGCTGGCGATCTTCGGCGTGCGTTGCCAGATGCAACAGGCTGGAGCCGATGGCACTCCATGTGGTGTCGATGCCCGCCACGAGCAGCAGCACCATCGATCCGCGCACGTGCTCGGGGCTGAGCGGCTGGTCGTAGATGGTAGCGCTCAGCAAGAACGTGGTGAGGTCGTCGCGGGGGTTATCGATGTGATCCCGGATCTGCACATCGAGGTATTCGGCGAGACGCCCGAACGCCGCGAATCGTTGTTCGAGTTCGATGTTCACGCCCTCGAGCACGTCGTGCACGAAGCCGCGGAACAGGTCAGCGTCGCTGAGCGGAAAGCCCAGCATGCGTGCGATCACGTTCACCGGAATGTGCTGGGCGTACTGCACCGCGGCATCGACAAGATCGGCATCGCCCATCGCGGCGAGCAGATCCTGGCAGAGGGCACGAACATCTTTCTCCCAAGGATCAATGACCTTGGGGGAGAAGGCTGGCAACAGCAGTCGGCGCGCATCGTGGTGAAAGGGCGGATCGCTGCTGATCGGCGGCGCGTTGCCGACGGGTGCCTGCGCAATGGGATGGAACGGCGAAACGATCACCGAGCGCGACGTGAAGTGCTCGGTGTCGTACGCGATTTGGGTCACGTGTTCGTGGGTGACGGGCAACCATGCGCCGTTGTAACGATCGGTGTGGGCCACAGGACATGTGGCCCTCAGGTCTGCCCAGATCTCGGGAGCATGGGCGTTGTAGCCGGGATCGGCATGGTCGAAGTCGGTGGCCCAGTCGGTGACGGGCCCATAGATGGAGGTCATGAATCCTCGAGTGGGTCGCAATGAGCCGGAGTGCGCATGTATCGACTGTACGCGGTTGAATCATGCAATGGCCACGCCACCCCTTGCGATTTTGCTGCCGCCATCGGAGGGCAAGGCCACCGGCGGCACTCGCAACTCGGCATGGCAACCCGACTCGGGCTCGTTCGGACAGGCGTTGGGTGAACGCAGACATGCGCTCGCGCTGGCCCTCGCAGCTGCAGCAGGTGGTGATGAGAAGCTGCTGGGGGTCGGCGGCAAGCACCTCGCCGAGGCACAGCAAGCCAATGCCACCCTGCTCGGTTCGCGAACACTCCCGGCGGCGCGTCGATACACAGGCGTTGTCTGGGACCACCTCGATCTCGCGTCGCTCCCCGCCCCGGTGCGCAGGCGTGCCGGCACGAGCATCTTCGTGGTGTCGGGCTTGTTGGGTGTGGTTGCGCTGGGTGACCCGACGCCCGAATACCGGCTGAAGATGGGAGCGCGCCTCGCGCCGTTCGGTCTGTTGGGCACGTGGTGGCGACCCGCGTTGTCAGCCGCCCTCAACGACGCGCTGGCGCGTCGGGTGGTCATCGATCTGCTCCCCAACGAGCACCGCTCCGCGTGGACGCCCACGCCCGATCGCTATCGCGATGGTGTCAGGGTCGTGTTTGTCGAGCGATACGGCAAGGTGGCGGGGCACGACGCCAAGGCGGCAAAGGGAGAACTGGCCCGGCACCTTTTACTCGTGGGAGGCGACCCGATTGCAGCGCTGCACACATGGCGCCACGCCCGATTCGATCTCGACATCAATCCGCTGACGTAGCAGAGCTACTGCCGCTCGCAGTGGCGTTGCTAGCGACACCCTCGAGCCACTCGTTGAGCTGTTCCAACGCGCCGCCGGTGGATGCGTACATCCGTTTACGAGCGTCCCACGAACGCGTCGCGGTGAGCATCTTCGCAGCCAGGTCGGGGCGCTCGCGCAGCACGCCGAGCGGCGTCCGCTGGATCCGGATCGTGAACACAATCGCATCGGTGCGGGGCAGGCGACGCAGGGTCTGACGTTCGCTACGAAGCCACATCGGTGATCCATCGGGCTGTATCACGGTTGGTCCATGCATCGAGCCGCCGTACGCGGGCAAATGCAGTTCGTCGGTGGGCGCAATGATCCAGTTGCGCCGCCACACCGGGCGATCCACCGCGAGTCGGTCGTGGAATCTGTCGACCTTCTCGCGCAGGTCGTTCTCGTAGTGCGCGACGGGAGCATGCACACCCTCGAGCGGCAGGCCGATCTTGTCGGCGATCGACCAGTGGGTCGGGAAACAGATCGCGCCTGCGGTGAGCACCCACTCGCCGTCGATGTTCTGCAGCACCGCGAGGTCTTCTTGCACCAGGCGCGCTGCGTCGATCAGCGGATGCTCATCGGGCGCAGGGTTAGCTGGCTCGACACCATGACCCGAGAGCCACTCGCGCACGATGCCGAGCAGTTCAGAACTGGCCTCGAGCGCGCAGTCTTGCGCGGCGAACACCGCCGAGCGATTCGCCAACAGCAGTTCGCTCTTGCGAGCCAGATCGCGCTTGCGATCGTCGTCGATGACAAGCCATTGGTCAAGCCGCAGCGCGTGCGTGCCCATCACAAGAAACGGAGGGCCCGGCTCGAGTCGCAGCTCATCGAGCCACGAGATCACCCCATGGCCTTACCGAAGTCGCTGGTGATCCAGCGCTCTGGTGTGAGCCGCGCCATCACCGAGGTCTCGGTGTTCGGGTTGTTGTCGGCGTACCACGCACCGAACTCGGGGCCGAGATAGCGCGTGGCCATCGCGAGATTGTCGCGCTGGGTGGTCTCGATCACGACCGGCCCTTCGACCATCACGTACTTGTATGGCGGTGCTTCGGTCTGCACAGTCATCGTGGCCCGACCAGCGGCCCGAAGTAGCTTGGCCTTCACCGAGTTGCCGTCCATCCCGATGATCACATCGCCGTCGTCGTACTGATACCAGATCGGCAGGGCCAGCGGCCCCTTACCGTTGCGAGCGATTGCGAGCACGCCCACGTGAACGTCGGCCAAGAAGGCCTCACGCTCGTCAACAGTCATGTCCATGTCAGCCATGGACACAGGCTCTCACGCAGGGTTCTGTTGCGCAACGGCACGCTGCATGCGTTCCACCGGCGCCTGCCCGAAATCGTCGTGGGTGAGGATCCAGAATTGCTCGGCGCGAATTGCGGCCACCACTTGATTCGCTACCTCGGCAGGCGAGATGCCGTGCTCAACGCCCTCGCGCAACATCTGATCCATGAACTGTCCCGTCGGATTCGATGTGGCTGCCGGCTTGTCGCCGAGGCGATCGGCCCATGTCATCTGCGTCATCAACTCGGTGCGCACGAAGCCGGGACACAACACCGACACACCAACCGGTGAGCCGCTGCCCTTCAGTTCGATGAACAGTCCCTCGCTGAGCGCGACAACACCGGTCTTGGTCACGTTGTACGGAGCCGCGCCGGGCATGGCTACCAACCCGGCCATCGAGGCCGTGTTGACGATGTGGCCCTCGCCCTGCTCCTGCATGATCGGCAGGAAGGCGCGGATGCCGTGGATGACGCCGTAGAGGTTGATGCCGACAACCCATTCCCACACGCTCATCGGGCCAGTCCACGCATCGCCCGTGCCGACGACGCCGGCGTTGTTGCACAGCACATGGGCCGTGCCGTAGCGCTCGAGCGTGCGCTGGGCGAGCGACTGGACCGATTCCTCGAGCGCGGTGTCGCAGGCCACCGGCCACACATCGCCGCCGGCTTCGGTGAGTTGTGACTCCACCGAGCGCAAGCGGATTTCATCGAGATCGGCAAGCACCACCTTCATGCCCTCGGCAACAAACCGCTCGGCCATTGCCTTGCCGATACCGCTGCCCGCACCCGTAACGACCGCGACCTTGCCGGCGAGATTCTCCATGTGCGTCACCCTACGCGCCGATGGCCTACGGTTCGACAGATGGACGCCCTCACCGCACGCAAGACCTGGCGCAGCATGGAAGCTGTGCACGGGATGATCTACTTCACACCCGATGCCATCCCCGCCTACGCTGCGGTGGGCGTTACGAAGAACCGCATGGGCTACTTCGCATCACGAGTTGCGGCGATGGGCCCGGTGCCCGTGGAAGTGGTGACCGCCACGTTCTACAACTTCCACCCCGGTCTGGTGCGGGCAAGCATGCACGACGCGTGGAGTGTCACGACACCCGAGGCGATGCTCAGCGCACGGCTCAACGCGGTCAACACATCGCTCACGCGCGCATTCGGACCAGACGTGTTGAACTCGGTCGAGCTCGCCGAGGCCGCTGGTCTCACGCGACGCGCCGCACTCGTTGCATGCGAACGCCCCGAGGGTCGCCCGTTGTTCGCCGCGCACGCGTCACTGCCGTGGCCCAGCGAGCCGCATCTCGAGTTGTGGCACGCGCAAACGCTGCTGCGCGAGTTCCGCGGCGACGGCCACATTGCCGCGCTCATGCTCGAAGGCCTCACCGGACTCGAAGCGCTCATCACACACGCTGCATCCGGCGATGTACCCGCTGCGGCGCTGAAAGCAACGCGTTCGTGGAGCGACGATGAATGGGACGCTGGCATCGAGGGCCTCGTCGTGAAAGGCATCGTCAACCCCGACGGCAGCTTCACCGATGCCGGTCGCTCCCAGCGACAGTGGATCGAGGACCGCACCGACCAGAGCGCGCTGGCGCCCTATATCGATCTCGGCGACGACGCTGCGCTCACCCTGCGCGGCACGGGTAAACACCTCACCGAACTGATCATGGCGGCAGGTCTGCTCACCTTCGACCCCCGCCGCCTGTCCGACGAGGGCTGACAAACCCGGTTTGTTGGGCGCGTTGCGCGCCACACGTCTGGCGCGCAACGCGCCCAAGAAGTCGGTTCGCACGCTCCGCATGTTTCGATAAGGCAGAGCAGGGCAGGGCAGAGCAGGGCAGGGCAGGGCAGGGCAGAGCAGAGCAGGGCAACGCTTGGCGAACGCCTCACAGCTAGCGTGTCGACTGATGGCGTACCGCTACCTGTGGACCCCCTTGCAACTCGGACCGGTCAGCACGCTGAACCGCATCGTGTTCAGCGCGCACCTCACCAACTACGCGCGCAATGGCAAGCCCACCGAGCAGCACGCCGCCTACTACGCGGCCAGGGCCGCAGGCGGTACCGGGCTGATCATCACCGAAGAACACTCAACCCATCCCACCGACTGGCCGTACGAGAAACTGATCCACGGCTTTCATCGAGATGTGATCCCCGGATACCGGCTCATCACCGATGCCGTGCACCGCCACCGAACGCCGATCTTCGCCCAGATCAATCACAACGGCGGCCAGGCGAGCAGCATGTTCAGCCGGTTGCCGGTATGGGCACCATCAGCTGTGGCCGACCCGCTCTTTCGCGAGGTACCCAAGGCCATCACCCATGCCGAGATCGACGAAATCGTTGCCGGCTACGCACTCGTTGCCGAGCACTGCGCCGAGGGTGGCTTCGATGGCATCGAACTGCAGTGCAGCCACTCATCGATCGTGCGCGGCTTCCTCAGCCCCGCCACGAACAAGCGCACCGACGACTACGGTGGCTCGCTACCCAACCGCGCCCGGCTGCTCGTCGAGATCGTTCACGCGGTACGTCGTGTCATCGGCAATCGGCTCGCCCTCGGCGTGCGCATCTGCGGCGATGAACTGATCGAGGGTGGCACCACCATCGAGGACGCCGTGCAGATCGCGCAGATCGTGGAAGCCACGGGGCAGGTGGACTACATCAACACATCCATCGGTGTGGCCACGGCGAGCCTGTTCATGATCGAAGCGAGCATGCACATCCCACCCGGTTATGCGATGTTCATCCCCAGCGCGATCCGCAAGGCTGTGGACCTTCCGGTCGTGGGTGTCGGTCGGTTCAAGGACCCGCTGCAGGCTGAGCGTGCGTTGGCCGAGGGGCACTGTGATCTGGTCGGCATCGTGCGCGGTCAGATCGCCGATGCCGACTTTGCTGCCAAGGCGCGTGCCGGCGCTACCGACGAGACACGCCTCTGCCTGAGCTGCAATCAGGAGTGCGTCGGTCGCATGGGCCTGAACCGTTGGCTCGGTTGCATCGAGAACCCGCGCACCGGACGCGAGGCCGAATACATCCGCCGCGAGATCGCGACGACCTCGTCGGCCCCAGCACAACTGGTGCGCAAGCCCAAGCGGGTGATGGTCGTCGGCGCCGGCCCCGCCGGGCTGCAGTCGGCCATCTCTGCGGCGCGTGCCGGACACACCGTCACCGTGTACGAGAAGGAGGCACAGGCAGGCGGACAGGTTCGTCTCGCTGCCAGCGTGCCCAACCGCGCCGAGTTCGGCGACATGATCCGCAACCAGCTCACCGAGTGCCGCCGTCTCGGAGTCACCATCGAATACGGCGTTGGCGTGTGGCCGGGGTTCATCGATGAGAAGAAGCCCGATCACGTGATCGTGGCGATGGGCGCCGACGCCAACCGACCGTGGTGGGTGCCGGGCGACGCGACGAATGTGTGCGACGTGCGCGATGTGCTCGAAGGCACCGCCGAACCGTTCGGCGACGTTGTCGTCATCGACGAGATCGGCTTCCACCACGCCACGTCGGTCGGCGAGTTGTTGGCCGATCGCGGCTGCACCGTGGAGATCATCACCAACGGCATGGTGGTCGGACAGGACCTGGGCATCACCCTCGACATGGAGAACTGGTGGATCCGCGCCAGCTCGAAGGGCATCGCCCAGACCACCGACCTCGTGCCGATGGGTCTCGAGGGCAGCACGCTCACCTTGCTGCATCACCCCACCGGGACCAACGTGACCCGCAACCCCGATTGGGTGGTGTTGGCTGTGCCGGCAAACCCGGTGGAGTGGCTCTACAACGATCTCAAGGCAGCCGGCGTGAGCGTGCAACGCGTCGGCGACTGCCTGGCACCGCGACGCGCGCACGCCGCCGTGGTCGATGGCGAACGGGCGGGCGCGGCGGTCTGAGTTTCAGCTGCGACGAGTAGCGATAAACACCGGGATCTGACGCTCGGTCTTTTCCTGGTATTCGGCATAGGGCGGGTATGCGGCAACACTGCGCTCCCACCACGTTGCCTTCTCGTCGCCCACGACTTCACGAATGCTCACATCGAAGGGCTCGGGTCCGTCCTGGATACGCACGCTCTCGGGGTGGGCCAACAGGTTGAAGTACCACACCGGGTGCTTCGGCGCGCCGCCCATCGACGCGACCAAGGCATACTCGCCATCGTGCTCCACCCGCATCAGCGGGGTCTTGCGAACGGCGCCGGTCTTGGCCCCGATGGTGGTGACGACGATGATCGGCATGCCCGTATCCATCAGCGTGTTGCCTTCTGCGCCACGGGTGCGCTCGTAGGTCTCGACCTGGGTCGACACCCATTCCCATGGACTTGGCTGGTACTCGCTCTCGTTGCTCATCGCGTCAGGCTACGGCGTGGGACGACGGCCATCACGCCGTCTGCAACTCGACCGACGATGAACCGGCGGAGGCTGCATGTGCGTGCTGCGCCGCTTCGGCGCGAGCCGGCAGGAATCGCCATGCGATCACGGACCCAAGCAGCACCACTCCCGCTGCTGCCCACGAGCCGATGCGGAAGCCGTCCATGAACGCGTTGTCCACGGCCTGCTTCACTGCGGCACCCGCCTGTGGACCCGCCGCCTCTCCCGCTCGTCGGGCCACCTGCACGGCTGCGCCCACACTGTCTTTCGCCGCGGCCAACGCTTCGGCCGGCAACGGAATGCTACGCACGCCCTTCACGAGCGACGCTGCGTACACCGACGAGAACAGGCTGCCGACTACCGCAACGCCCAATGTGCCGCCGAGTTCGCGAGTGGTGTCGTTCACTGCCGAACCCACGCCGGCCTTCTCCGGAGGCAGCGAGCCCATGATCGCTTCGGTGGCCGGGGCGTTCACCAGGCCGAGGCCCGCACCCATGAAGAACATGCACACCACCACGAGCCCATACGCGGACTCCGCACCGAGCAGGCCGGAGCAGAAGAACCCGAACGACATCATCACCAGGCCGATGGTCACGATGCGCTTCGTGCCGAAGCGCTCGACGAGCTTCGCCGACGACGGCGCGGCGATGCCGGTGAACAGCGCGAACGGAACGGTGTGTACACCCGCCGACAGCGTGCCGTAGCCACGCACGAACTGGAAGTACTGCGTGACCATGAAGATAAACCCGAACAACCCGAAGAACGCCACCGTCACCGACACGCTGCCCGCGGTGAAGCGAGCATGGGTGAACACGCCGACGTCGAGCATCGGGTGGCTGCTGCGCCGTTCCACCTGAATGAACGTGAACAGGGCAAGGGCGGCACCGGCGAAAGCGAGCACGCTCGTGGTCGAGAGCCAACCGTGCGCCGGTCCTTCGATCACGGCCCACACGAGCAGGGTGATGCCCGCAATCGACAGCACCATGCCGAGCGGATCAAAACGAGCGATTGTGGTGTCACGCGACGTCGGCACCACGAACGCGATCAGCCCGATGGCCACGATCACGATCGGCACATTCACCATGAGGACCGAGCCCCACCAGAAGTGTTCGAGCAGGTAGCCACCCGACACCGGCCCGAGCGCCACCGAGAGACCGCTCGTCGCGGCCCACAACGCAATCGCCTTGGCCCGCTCCGATGGTTCACGGAACACGTTGACCAGAATCGCCAGCGTGGCCGGGAAGATCAGCGCAGCGCCGATGCCCATGAACCCGCGGGCGGCAATAAGTTGCCCCGGCGAGGTGGCGAACGCACCGAGACCCGAGAACAGTCCGAACAGGGCCATACCTGCCATCAGGAAGCCCTTGCGACCGAAGCGGTCGCCCAAGCTGCCGGCCGCTAACAGCAGGCCGGCGAAAACGAGCGTGTACGCGTCCACGATCCACTGCAACTGGCTGGTGGTCGCGCCCAACTGCTCCACCAGGGTGGGCAGGGCCACGTTCACGATGGTGCTGTCCACCACGATCACGAACACCGACAAGCACAACACCCCGAGAATGAGCCAACGACGACGTTGAGCTTCAGGTGACACCACTGCTTCCACGACCGGTCCTCCTTGTTGTAACACCGTTATAGAGAACTATGCTATAACGGCGTTATAGAAGTGGCGCGGACGTGGACCGTGACATCGGCCACTGCGGCGCTACGGTTTCATCGTGGCCCCGCGCACCGCCGATACATCCGCCGAGACAATCCTTCATGCCGCCAGCACCCTGCTGGCCGAAGAAGGCCCGAGCGCGCTCACGGTTCGACGTATCGCGGCTGCCGCTGGCGGCAGCACGATGAACGTGTATTCACGATTCGGGGGCAAGGACGGCGTGCTCGACGCGCTGTACGTCGAGGGCTTCACGTGGCTCGGCGATGCGATGCGTCGCGTACGCACGACCAGCGATCCGCTCGCCGATCTCACCCGTTGCGGACGTGCATATCGAAGCTTCGCGCTCGCTCACCCCACGCACTACGAGTTGATGTTCGATCGTTATGTGCCCGGTTACGAGCCATCGCCCGATGCAAAGGCGGCGGCGATTCGCGCGCTGTCGATGCTGGCCGACCGCGTTCGCAAGGCCATGGACGCGGATCAACTCCGCCACGGCGACCCAATGGCCACCGCCACCGTCATCTGGGCTGCGCAGCACGGCCCCGTGAGCCTGGAGCTGAAGAGTGCGGGGCCACCCGACACCAACTGGGAAGGCGTGCATCGCGTGCTCACGCAGGCCATCATCAACGGCCTTGCGTAACGGCGATGACCCTATGCGGGTCGGGCGTGAGGATCAGGCATGTCCTGGGCAACGGTGTCGTGCGTCAATGTGTCGTCGCCATCGGTGGCACGACGCCACGGGAGTTCTGACAGGAACATCGCAGCGGCGGGATGCGGGTCCATCGGGCGCTCGAAACCGTGCGGCGGTGTTGGCGCAACACGCTGATCGCCACGGGCCTGACATCCCTGGCACCAGTACAACAGGCGCTTCATCTCGCCGATGCGACGCACTTCGATCGTGTCGCCGCAACGCCCACAGCGCTGACCGTTTCGGCCGTAGACGGCGAGACCGCCGCGCATACCCGGCACGGTGACTCGTCGGTCGTTAACCAGGTTCGCGCGCAGCAGCCGTGCCGCTGTATGCACGAGGTCGCGAGCGTCCTGCTCGCTCACCGAACCAACGTTGGCAAAGGGACTGAGCCCGACAGCCCACAACACCTCGCTGCGATACACGTTGCCGACACCACAGACCACGTGTTGGTCGAGCATCACCTCGGCAATCCGCATCGAGGGATCGACGTGATCGAGAATGCGCTCGACGCACTCGTCGAGGTCGGCATTGAGCTGACACAGATCGGGCCCGAGCCGGCCGAACCCCGGGTGGCGGTGCCGATCGAACTGACGGAAGGTCTCGACGACAGGCGCATTGAAACACACCGCAACCCAGTCGGTGACTTCGATCGCGACGCGCAGTTGCTTGGTGGGCTTGTGCCAGCGTTCGCCGACTCGGTAGAGATGCCACGAGCCGGTCATGCGCTGGTGGGTATGCAATGTGAGCCCGTCGTCCCACACGATCTCGAGGTGTTTACCGTGGCTGGTGACACGCTCGATGGTGCGGCCAATCGCTGGCGTAGGACCAACGAGGCGTGGCGCGTTGAAGCTCACCGTTGGCTTTCCAACCAATGCTGTTCTCAGCGCTGTAGCGGTGCGATGGACCGTGTCCCCCTCTGGCACGCACTCACAGTAGTTCGTCTGGCGATAGGCCCTGCGCGATGCCTCTCTGCGGGTAGCTCCGTTACAGTGACCCCGTGAGCGACGAACAGGAACTGGAATCGACTGAACCAGAGCTGGAACCGATCGACATCGCTAACGACGACCCCATCGAGACCGCACGTCGTCGCTATGGCACTGCGGGCGCAGCGCTCGCCGGAGGCATGTTCGGCCTCGACGTCGCACTCGGCCTCAAGAAGAAGCCCGACTCGGTGCAGGTGCAAGAAGCCCCCACCGACCCGGTGGACATCGACGCTGACGGCATCCAGGTTCCCATCGATGCCACCACCGTGGTGTCCACCCCACCGCTCGCCCGCCACGATCCCATCGGCGTCGGCAAGCGCAAGTCCCGCCGCTCGTAGCGCGAGTGGTGGTGACCTAGGGCAGTTCGCCGACGTGGGCGAGCGCAAAGCGGATCAGGCGGTCGTGGCCGGCAGTCATCTGTGCACGTACGTGCGCGCTCACGGCTTCCTCGGGAGTGAACCAGGCAAGGTCCAGTGCCTCCTGCGATGGGGTGCAGTCGCCATCCACCGGCACCACGTAGGCAAGGCTCACGGCGTGATGGCGCGGATCGTGGAACCCGCTCTGGTCAGGGTCGGGGAAGTACTCCACCACCGTGAACGGCGCCGGGTTCGGGGGAATGCGCGGCAGCGCCACCGGACCGAGATCTTTTTCCAGATGGCGGATCAACGCATCACGAATGCGCTCGCCGAACAACACACGGCCGCTCACCACCATCCGGCTGATCGTGCCGTCGGCCGCCACGCGTAGCAGAAGTCCGATCTCGGTCACCCGTCCCAGCGAGTTCACGCGCACGGGCACGGCATCCACGTAGACCATCGGCACGTTGGCCCGAATGTTCTCGAGCGTGTCCGGGCTCAGCCAGCCCGTCTTGGTATCGATCTGATCGCTCACTGCTCTCCTTGGGGAATCGTCAAATGATCCCAGATGTGACGCGGAGTTTCGCGGCTTACGCTCTGGATATGCGTCACAACGTGCTCGTCCTCGCCATTGCGATGGTGCTGGGCGCTGCATGTTCGAGCACGGCAGCCAGTTCGATGAACGGCACAACAGCGGGCGCGACCGCGAGCACGCCCGCCGAAACTGCCAGCACCGCTACACCGGCTTCGGTGCCCAATTCGGCACCGGCGTCAACCACGCCCTACACCAGCGCGATCTATGCCGATCCGACGCATTGGATCTGTCGCGGCGACACACCCAATGACGTGTGCCACACGGCGTATCCCATCACCCTGGTCGCGGCCGATGGCAGCCTCACGATCAACCCATCCCGGTTGCCGCCGATCCGCCGGCGGACTTTTTCTATCTGTATCCGACCAGCAGCAACGATGCCGCGACGAACAGCGACTTGATCGCAGACTCCGAGATACGCACCACTATCGCGCAGGCAGCGCGTTTCAGTCAGGTGTGCCGGGTCTTTGTACCGATCTATCGGTCGGTCACACAGTCGGGGCTGACCAAGGCCCTCGCTACGCGTCTGAAGGATGGGCTTGTCAGCGACGGATCCGGTGCGAGCGAGTTCGCACGCGGCTGGGCACTCGCGTATGCCGACGTGCTCGACGCGTGGCGTCACTATCTGGCCAACGACAACCACGGTCGACCGGTGGTCATCCTCGCCCATTCGCAGGGCAGCTTCCACGCGGTGCGCCTGCTGCGCGAGGAGATCGATCCTCACCCCGAGCAACGGGCGCTGATCCTGTCGGCGATGCTCGCCGGCACCTCGTTCCGAGTGGCACCGGGTCAGGACGTGGGCGGCGACACGCAGCACATGCCGCTGTGCCGGGCCAATGACCAGATCGGCTGCGTGATCACCTTTCAGACCTATCGCGACGGCGAACCTCCCCAACCCGGATCACTCTTCGGCGCGCCCACCGCAACCGCCGACTCGGCGTGCACCAATCCTGCCGCGCTCGCTGGCGGGCCTGGCGTGCTCGACGTTGCTGCACCTCCCGGCGCGTGGGTCTTCGCCAACGCTTCGGCCGCGTCTCCGATCACCACGTCGTTCGTCGGTGTGCCCGGCCTGATCACCGGCGAATGCAAGGTCAGTCAGCGCTATCACTATCTCGCCATCACGGTGAACGGGGATCCCACCGATCCGCGCGCTGATGACCTGCCTGCCGGTGGCATCCCCAACTGGGGACTGCACGGACTCGACCTCAGCCTCACGCAGGAGTCACTCATCTCGCTCGTGCGGAGCCAAACGGCCGCGTACCTGAAGCGCTGAGCTCAACGGCGCCGATGCTCCGCGAGCACCGACCCTCCGAAAGGCGTCGCTGAACAGGTGACCGTACGTCACTACACTAGTTGATAGACGCTTCTTACCTTGCATCACAATGCAAGCTTTGGTATCCTGATTCGGCACTGAAGTGCTCAAGCGACCGCACCCCGCGGCCCACGTATCAAACGAGGGAGACCCGTGCCGACGACCACCAGCGCCATCGGCCGCCGACGCGCTCGACGGCACCTCGACGACCGCGGTGCCGAGCAACGTCATCGGCTCGCCCAGTTCAGCACACCGCATGGCGGTTGGGTCGCTGCGATCCGCGAGGCCCTCGGAATGTCCCGAAAGGATCTGGCCACGAGATTGAAGGTGAGCGAATCGAGCGTGGCCCGACTGGAGGCAAGCGAACGGGCAGGCACCGCCCAGCTCGACACGCTGCGCCGCGCCGCTGATGCGCTGGGCTGCGACCTCGTCTACGCCCTGGTGCCTCGTCGGCCGCTCGAAGACATGGTCCAAGAGCAGGCACACACGAAAGCCCGCAAGCTGCTCGCCGAGGTGCAACACACGATGCTGCTCGAGGATCAGGCACCGCGGCTGTCAGCACTGCAGCAGATACTCGACGACAACGCTGCGGATCGGGTCGACCGGCCGGGCCTGTGGAATGAGTGATTCGGACAACGCCCCTTGGCGCACCGGGCACGAGCCAGCAGGCGCCACCCCGCTATCGGAGCACGACAAGAACGGCCTGCGTTTGTCGTGGGTGGCCACCTGGGCCGACCTGAACGCGGCGGAAGCCGCGAACATCGCCAAAGCACTCGGGATGCGGCGATGGTATGGGTACTCCACCGAGAAACTGTTGGACGACCACGTGCAGCGAACGTTGCACAGAGCGATGTTCGACGAGGTGTGGAAATGGGCCGGCCGGTACCGCACGACCGAGACCAACATCGGTTGCGACCCACACCACATCGGCGTGCGAGTACGCGAGTTGTGCGAGAACGCGAAGCACTGGTTCACGGGAACGATGGCTGTAGACGAAGCAGGGTGCATGTTTCACCACGAGCTCGTTGCCACCCATCCGTTTGCGAACGGCAATGGACGACACGCTCGAGTCGCGACTGACCTGCTGTTGAGGTCACTCGGTGCCCAGCCGTTCACGTGGGGCCGCGTCAACCTTGTGCAGGCATCGACCACGAGGAAGGCATACATCGCAGCGTTGCAGGCCGCCGACCGCGGCGATCACGAGCCACTGATCACGTTCGCACGGTCCTGACCGCTTGCCCGCGGGCTGGAACGAACCGTTCGCCGTTACCCTTGACGGTATGGATCGCGGCGTCACACCGGGGTGGGTCACCAGCGCCGGCGTGGTTGTGGTAGCCGGAAAAGGTGGGGTCGGGTCCACCACTGTGGCAGCGGCTCTTGCGTTGATCGCCGCCCGCCAAGGTGCCGACGTGTTGCTGGTCTCGGTCGACGGGCGCCCGGGCTTGGGTCCGTTGCTGGGCGGCGAACCGATCGGGCCAGAAGAGCGCGTGTTGCGAGCCTTCGGGCGCAGGGGCCGTATTCGTGGTCGCACCATTCCGCCCGAGCAGGCTTTCAGCGATTACCTCGCGCTCAAAGGGATCGGAGGGGTGTTCCGCAAGGCCGCGTCGGCGGCGTCTCTCGATGCCATCGCGGCAGCCACTCCCGGCATGGAACATCTGCTCGTGCTCGGAAAGATCAAAGAGTTGCAGCGCGAGAAGGCAGCCGACCTGATCATCGTCGATGCACCGCCAGCTGGGCTCGCCGCGCCGTTCCTGCGTTCGGCCTCGGCGCTGCAGGACATCGTCGCCAGCGGACCCGTCCGTACTCAGGCCGATGAAGTGGCCGAGATGCTCGCCGATGCGAAGCGTTGTCAGGGTCTCCTTGTCACCATCCCCGAGGAGACGCCCGTCAACGAAGTTGTGGAGTTGGCCTACGACCTCGAAGAAAAGCTCGGGCTGTCGTTGGGACCGCTCATCGTGAACGCGTGCTGGACCGACCTGCCGGGTCTTGGCATGTCACCAACTGCCGCGGCGCGCGAGCAGGGCGTCAAGCTGTCCCGAGCGGCCAAGGCCGCGCTCGATGTGTCGGCGCAGTTCGGCAAGGTGCGCATGGAGGGCCAGCGCCGACAGCTCGCCCGCCTCACCGAGTTGTTGCCCCTTGCCCGAATCGAACTCCCGCGTGTGCCAACCGCGCGATTCGGACCCGCCGAACTCGATGTGCTCGCTGCCGCACTCGCCGTTGAACCAACGGTGCCGTCATGAGCCCCAAGCGCGCCACGCCAAAGACACCGGTGGCGTTGCCGCCCGGTGCGGCGCACGGGTCGTCGTTGCGCGACGTACTCGCCAACGCATCGCTGTTGGTCACATGCGGCCCCGGTGGTGTTGGCAAGACAACCACCGCGGCAGCCCTCGCCATCGGAGCCGCACGCATGGGTCGGCGTGTCGTGGTAGTCACGGTCGACCCGGCGCGCCGCTTGGCCGATGCTTTGGGTCTCGATATGAGCGCGCACGCCTTCGAACCGCATGAGGTGCAGGGTGCCACCGACGGCAAGGGCTCGCTGTTCGCACTCATGCTCGATGCCGAGACCACGTTCGATCGTATGATTACCGATCGAGCAAACGACCCCGCGCGTGCCGCTGCAGTGTTGTCGAACCCGGTGTATCGCAGCATCGCCGGTTCCCTCGGCGGCGCTCAGGAGTACATGGCCATCGAGCGTCTGCATCAGCTGCACACCAGCGGCAAGTACGACCTTGTGGTGCTCGACACACCACCGTCACGCCACGCCATCGATTTGCTCGAAGCGCCCGATCGGCTGATGACCTTCCTCGGCCACCCCATCTACCGCGTGCTCACCATGCCTACGCGATCGTTCGCGAAGGTCACCAATGCCGGATCCTCCGCCTTCTTGTGGATGGTCCGCAAGCTTGCCGGCCCCAAGATCGTCGAGGACACCATCGAGTTCTTCCGGTCCCTGGCCGGCATGGAAGAAGGACTTCGTGCGCGTGCTGGCGAAGTATCGGTGATCCTGCGCTCCACAGAGACCGCGTTCGTACTGGTGTCCAGTCCTCGCGCCGAAGCAATTTCGGAGAGCACCCATCTGGTCAACGCTCTGCGCGATGGCGGCTTCCACCTGGGCGGCGTCGTGGTGAACCTGGTGCATCCGTTACCACCGCCTGCCGAGGCGTTCTTCGATCTGCCACCGGGGCCACTTGCCGATCACGTTGCCTACCATGCCGACCTGTTCGCGCTCGCCACATCGGAGCGCGCCGAGATGGCCGAACTCATGGCGCTCGCCAAGGGTGCCGCAGAGGCCGAACTTCCGTTGCTCGACAACGACATTCACGATGTGGAAGGGCTCAAGACACTGTCGGAGATGTTGCTGGCCGACTGAGGCGATGCCGTCAGCTCACCATGCCGGCGTTGGCGGCTGGGCAAAGACCGGGTTCTCGATCACGCCGA
Source organism: Actinomycetes bacterium (assembly GCA_025360105.1). Taxonomy (GTDB): domain Bacteria; phylum Actinomycetota; class Acidimicrobiia; order Acidimicrobiales; family Ilumatobacteraceae; genus WLMZ01. The sequence goes on from JANYCT010000017.1 coordinate 20,773, forward strand.
TCTGATCGATCTCGACCCGCACTGTCTGTCCAGCACGAAGCAGCCCAGGAGGATCCATCGCGATTCCCACCCCTGACGGTGTGCCAGTGGCGATGATCATGCCCGGCAACAGAGTGAAAGCTGTCGAGAGGTGCTCGATGAGCTCCCAACAATTGGTGAGCATCGATGCCGTCGACGCATCTTGTCGAAGTTCGCCATCAACCCACGTGCGGATGCGCAGATCGTGGGGATTCGCAATCTCGTCGGCAGTCACCAACCACGGACCGATGGGGCCGTGGGTGTCCCACGACTTGCCCATCGTCATCGTCGGTGTGGCGCGTTGCCAATCGCGCACCGACACGTCGTTCACGACGAGATAGCCGGCAACCACCTCATGAGCGCGCGCCGCGGGAACACCACGGCAGCGACGAGCGATCACCACTCCCAACTCACCCTCGTAATCCACCTTCGTGGGCGCAACGGTGGGGATCTCGATGGGGTCGAACGGCCCGGTCACGCACGACACCTGCTTGTTGAACACCACCGGACTCTCGGGCCGATCACGACCAGACTCGGCCACGTGCAACGCATAGTTCAACCCGATCGCAAGGAACTCCGGAGGCGAGACGATGGGGGCCTCGAGCCGAACCGACGCGAGTGCCAGCGGTTCCGCCTTCCCTTCGGCGAGGAGCGTGCGCACCCGCTCGAGCCCATCGATCGCGAGCAGCACGCCCACATCCGTGGGCAAGGTGACATCGACCGTTCCGATGTCGAGTACGACCTCGCCCTGCACGACCCCGAGTCGGGTCCGACCGGTGTGGGTAAATCGGGCGATGCGCATGTGTCGGCTCCCCAAGAGGCGTGACTGAGGCGACGATCGCCTGAGCGACGTTTGTAGCCCACCTGGTTCTCCGGCGCAAACACGTAGCAGTGCATCACGCCCGCACGGCTCGTACCGTAGGGGCATGACCTCAACCCGATCGGTCCAGCTGTCGGTGCTCGATCTCTCGGTGCTCGCCGAAGGTGCCAGCAGCGCCGACGCGCTGCGCGACACCACTGCACTCGCCGTGCGCGCCGACGAACTCGGCTTCGCGCGCTTCTGGGTAGCCGAGCATCACAACATGCCCAGTGTCGCGTGCACCGCTCCGACGGTGCTCATTGCCCATCTCGCCGCGCTCACAGCGCGCATTCATGTGGGATCGGGCGGCGTGATGTTGCCCAATCATGCACCGCTCGTGGTTGCCGAGCAGTTCGCGATGCTCGAGGCATTGCACCCCGGCCGCATCGATGTCGGCATCGGTCGCGCTCCCGGCACCGATCAGGTCACCGCGGCAGCGTTGCGACGGTCGGCCGATGCGCTCGGCGCAGAGGACTTCCCACGCCACCTGCTCGATCTGATGGGTCTCCTTGGCGATGCACGCGACGACGTCGACGCCGACATTCATCTCACCAACGGACTGTGGAAGCAGTTCCGCGCCACTCCCGCGGCCACCTCGTCGCCGGGCGTCTACCTGCTCGGCTCCAGCGGGTACAGCGCCGAACTCGCTGGCCGGCTCGGTCTGCCGTTCGCGTTCGCACACCACTTCGACATGGGCGGCACCCTGCAGGCTGTTGATCTGTATCAGTCAATGTTCGAACCGTCGGCCGTGCTCGCCAAACCACATCTGATCATCACCGCCAATGTGCTCGCGGCCGACACAACCGAGGAAGCCGATTGGCACTCCGCTCCGGGCAGGCTCACCGCGCTCGGACGACGCACGGGCCGCTTCACACCCTTGCCATCACCCGCGGCGGCCGCCATTCATCCCGATCTCCAACAGGCGATGCGCATGCCGAGCAATCGCATCGTCGGGGCGATCGACGATGTCGTGCACGGCATGCGCGGTCTCGTCGAGCGCACGGGCGCCAACGAGCTGATGATCACCTCCGTGGCATTCGACCTGTCGGCGCGCATTCGCAGCCTCGAACTGGTCGCGGGCCACTGGCCGGGGTGACACGATCAGGCTGAACACGATCGGGACTTTGGTCCCTTCCGCGCGCTCGGGTGTTGTTGTTAGGTTCCCATTGATCCACGGATCAGACAGGCAAGGGGACCCGTATGCATCTTCGCCGGCACCCGCTCAGCGGGGCACTGTACGAAATCGACGAATCCGGGCACGTCCGTGTCGATGATCACGGCGTCCGCGGGGTGTTCACGCCACAGGGTGAGTGGATCTCCGGCGAACTGCGCCATGCCGACGCCCATCTCTGTGGATGGTTGGCCGGCATATGACCACGATCGACCGCGAGTCTTCCCAACGTTCGCGCGGGCTCTCGTTCCAGGACCTCCTCGACGACGACACGCATCCCGTACCACCGGTGTTGCGCTGGCAATCGCCCATCGATTCCGGTCCCACCTCGGTGCCCGCTGATCGCTACACGTCTCGCGAGTTCCACGATCTCGAGGTGGCCAAGGTGTGGCGCAAGGTGTGGCAGATGGCCTGCCGCGAGGAAGACATCCCGGTCGTAGGGGACCATCTCAACTACGAGATCGCGGGCATCTCGATTCTCGTGGTGCGCTCCGCTCCAGACGTGATCACTGCGTTCCACAACGTATGCCTGCACCGCGGTCGACTGCTCAAGGAATCCACCTGCCGCGACGAAGAACTGCGTTGCGCGTTCCACGGCTTCGCGTGGGAACTCGATGGCGCGCTCAAGCACGTACCGAGCCATTGGGACTTCCCACAGGTGACGAGCAACTGGTGCCTCCCCCAGGTGCAGGTCGGTCTGTGGAGAGGGTTCGTGTTCATCAACATGGATCCGGACGCCGGCCCGCTCGCCGAACATCTCGGCGACCTCTCCGCCCATTTCTCGCAGTGGCCGCTCGAGCAACGCTACAAGCAGGCGCACGTGGCCAAGGTGCTGCGCTGCAACTGGAAGGTGGCCCAGGAAGCATTCATGGAGGCGTACCACGTGGTGGCCACTCACCCTCAACTGCTCCCCGGCATTGGCGACTCGAACAGCCAGTACGACGTGTTCGGCAACTTCAGTCGAGCGATGACACCAAACGGTACGCCGAGCCCGCACCTGCAATGGGAACCCACCGAGCAGGAGATGCTCGACGCCATGCTCGATCGCAACCTCGATGACCCACTTGTGTTCGTGGTGCCCGAGGGCAAGACCGCGCGTGAAGTTGTCGGTGCGCTGCGCCGCAAGTCCATCCGCCCTGTCGTCGGCGATGCCGCAGCCGATGCGCTCTCCGACGCAGAGTTGTGCGACAACTTCTATTACACGTTGTTCCCCAACTTCCATCCGTGGGGCGCCTACAACCGCATCGTGTACCGCTTCCGACCGTACGGCAACCGGCACGAAATGTCGATCATGGAGTGCATGTACCTCAGCCCGTTCGAGGGTGAGCGTCCACCATCGGCACCGATTCATTTCCTGGGACCCGACGACGACTGGAACACTGCACCGGAGCTTGGCCTGCTCGCCCGCGTGTTCAATCAAGACGTGTTCAACCTGCCCAAAGTGCAGGCTGGTCTGGAGTCTGGGGTGGCGACCGGATCACTGCAAAACGTGACCTTTGCGAACTATCAGGAAACCAAGCTGCGCCACTTCCACGAGCTGCTTCAACGCTGGATCGACGCGCCCTGATCATGCCCGACCACACCGAGAGCTCAGCACGTCCCGAGTTTGCGCCGGATGCCTTCGATCCGCGTACCGACGCGGTGATGCAGTGCCCGTATCCGTTCTTCGACCGCATGCGCGCCGAGGACCCCGTGCATCGCATGGACGGCGCGTTGGTGGGCCGACCCGGCGAGCAGGTCTACGCCGTGACTCGCCACGATCTTGTGTCGCAGGTGCTGATGGACTGGCACAGGTATTCGTCTCGGTTCGGTTCCCCGGGTTCCGCGCCACCCGCGCACTTGATGGCCGAGTTACGCGAGATCGCGGCCGGCGGATGGCGACGACCACCGACGATGCTGACCGCCGATCCCCCCGTACACACTCGCTATCGCAAGCTCGTGTCCAAGGCCTTCACGCCGAGCCGGGTCGCCTCTATGGCACCGACGATCCAACGAATCTGCGACGACCTGATTGCCGGCTTCCCCCCGAGCGGTCCGGTGGACTTCCTCACGTCGTTCTGCGTGCCGATTCCGACGCGAACCATTGCCGCCGCGTTGGGCGTTCCCGAAGAACGTTTCGCCGACTTCAAACGCTGGGCCGACGCATCAGTGGCGTCGATTGGTCGTCAACTCGATGACGACGGTTGGCTCGCCGCGGGTCGAGGTGTCGTCGAGCTGCAGCAGTACTTCGCCGGCGAGTTCGTGGCGCGCAATATCGAACCGCGCGATGACCTGCTCACCGACCTGTTGCGCGCTCGCCTCTACGCCGACGACGGCATCGAAGAAGGCGTCGATGGCGAGCCGCTGAGCATGGCCGAGCTGCTCTCCATCGTGCAGCAGCTGCAAGTGGCCGGCAGCGAGACCACGGCGAGCCTGATCGCCGACGCGGTAGTCCTGCTCGCCGATCACCCGGATGAATGGGATCGCATCGCCGGCGAGTCGGCCCGCGCGACCGCCGTGGTCGAGGAATGCCTGCGTCTCGCAAGCCCGAACCAGGGCATGTTCCGCGTGGTCAATCACGACACGGAACTCGGTGGGACTGCCATCCCGCAGGGCTCCACGATGTGGGTGCTCTTCGGCGCCGCCAACCGCGACGAGTCTGCGTATCCACACGCTTCGACTTTCGACCCAGGCCGCGAGCACGTGGCGCAGCACCTCGCGTTCGGTCGTGGACCGCACTACTGCATCGGTGCGCCGCTCGCCCGTCTCGAAGCCACCATCGCTCTGCGGACCCTAGCCCGCGCCTTCAGTCGCGTCGAACCCGTGGACCCTGAGTCGTTGCGCTACGCACCCTCCGCGATTCTGCGCGGCCTCGAACACCTCGACGTCCGTCTCACGCCGCGGGCCTGATCGCCCGGCTGCTTCAGGTCGGAGTCGGACAGCTCACGCCATTGACAGATTTTGCCAACCCCCGTTACGATGCGCACGTGGCAACTCTCAACGTGTCCCTTCCTGATTCGATGCGAGCCTTCGTCGACAGCGAAGTCGCGAGCGGCGACTACGGCACCGCCAGCGCATACGTGCAGCAGCTCATCCGCCGCGACATCCGCCGCGCCGAGGTTCGCCAGATGATGCTCGATGGCATCAACTCCGCGTCAGCAGTTCCCTACGACGATGCCTTCCGGAAGCGAATGAAGGATCGCCCCACGGGCCACCCGGCGTGAAGCCACTCAGCATTCAGCTGAGGGCCGAGCACGATCTGTTCGATGCAATTGACCACTACGTTCTGAACGCGCCGCGGATAGTCGAGCGGTTTCTTGCCGCAGTCGATCGAACAATGCTGTCGATCAGTCGGTCGCCTCGCATCGGGTCCGCGACCTTTGCGGAAGTGCTCGATATTCCCGGCCTTCGTTTTCAGGTCGTCAGAGCGTTCCCCTATGCCGTGTTCTACCAGGAGGCAGCCAGCGACATTCGGGTCATCCGCGTGTTGCACCATGGACGCGACGTGATGAGCCTGATCGACCATCCAAGCGAACCGTGATCACATCAGCTCGGCGAGCAGTGCGTCGATCTGCTGGCTCACCGGCCACGCGCCCCGGCTCTTGTTGCTGAACACCGTGTGGGTGAACCGTCCGGCAGGCTCGCTGACGGAGACGAAGCCCACACCTGCATCGAAACCGTGGATCGACACGGAGTCGTTCGATTCGTGGAGCCACAGACCCAACCCGCAGCGCAGCGACAGTGCAGGCTCGTCGCTACGCGACCGCACCATCTCGGCCACCGTGGTGCTTGACACGATGCGGCCCGACCAGTACGCCTGCCACAGCAGGTGCATGTCGGCGGCCGTGGTGTAGATGCCGCCGTCGCCGCTGCCGCGCACCGGGAGATGCAGCACGTTCGTACGGAGCCCATCGTCGAAGAGGTAGCCAAGCGCAGCAGTGCCAGGCAGTTCGTCGGAACGAAGGAATGTCGTGTCCACCATCCCCGCCGGCACGCACACACGCTGCTCGACGAGATCGTGGAACGGGATGCCAGAGACACGTTCTGCGATCAGCGCAAGCACCACGAATGCACCGTTGTTGTAGGCGAACCGTTCACCCGGGGTGGACTTCATCGGGTGCCCGTCGAGCGCCGCAAGATATTGCTCGGTCGTGGCGAGTTGATGCACTGGAACCGGCATCACGTAGTCGGTCCAATCGGTCACTTCGTCCTCGTCGAGGTAGTCGCCGGTGCCCGAGCGATGCGCGAGGAGGTGCTCGACCGTCACCGCGTCATCGATCAACAGCAGGTCACTGCCGAGCACCGAACGTGCTGTCGTGTCGAGGCTGAGTTCCCCACGTTCGACCATGCTCATCACCGTGAGTGCCGTGAAACCCTTCGCGCCGCTCGCGGTAGCGAACTGTGTTGCGACCGAGTTCGGAACGCCGAGTGCCCGATACGCCATCCCAGTGGCGTACTCGAAGGCGACCGTGCCATCGAGGTCGATACGCACGACCCCGGAGAAACCCACGTCGTCGATGATCTGAAGCACCCGGTTGCGGAGACCGTTCGCATCACGCGGCGATGTATTCACGCGGCCCACACTGGCACACTCCCGCGACCCATGACACCGACTCTTTGCCTGCGCGAGCCCGCAAGTCAAACCTTGACCGAGTTGCTCTCGCAATCCGGACTCCGGCGCTACTGGTCGTGAATGCTTCAGCGCACGTCTACGGTGCGCTGAACATTCACGAAACAATACTGGGCGGCGAAAGGGCGACCGGCGCGCGCTTCACGGCGTTGCGAGTACCGAATCTGCGAGTTTGTTGAGGCCCTGTGCGGCGGCGGTGATCGCGTCGCTCGTCAGAAGGTTGTCGTCGATCGTTTCAGCAACGATGTAGACCACATGTTTTGGCGTGACGATCGCGACTCGTCGGCCTTTACCGACCATTGTTTCGACGAACATGGTCGTGTCTGCAGAGAGCTGCACGCCGGGCGCGTTGACACCGGCGGCTTGTTGTTGCCAATCGGTAGAGCTGGTGTCGAGGTTCGCGGGTAGTTGGGTGAGGACGAATGCGAGGTTCCCGTCGAGTACTTTGCCGTCTGCGGTGAGGGTGCCGATGATCTTGGTGCTGAACTCCGCGGATGATCCCACACTCTGCTCGGTGATACCGAGGTCGAGGTGAAGCGACGCCGCCTCTTGCTCCACTGCTGCGCGCCAAGCTGCGTCGGTTGCGGGCTGGCTGCTGAGTGGGAGCGCCTGGCCGAGGTCCAGGGGTGCGGTGGTGCTTTGGCCGGAGGCTGCGAGCTCGGCGACGGTGAGGCCGCTAAAACCGAGGAGTTGGTCGAGCGTGAGGCCTTGAGAGGCGGCGATCGACTGATAGCTGTCGCCCTCCTTCACGACGTACAAGGCCCCGGGTCGGTATGCGACAACGATCTCAACCTTGGTGCCACATGACGTCGTGGTTCCCGGAGCAGTGTTTTGTCGAACGACGGCGTAGTCGGCATCGGTCGAGCTCACGCCGGGCGGCGGGTGTTCCTGGCGCGCATTGGGCTCAAGCCCAGCTTGCGCGAGGGCAGCAACAGCTTGGGCCTTGGGCATGCCAGCTACATTCGGCACTGAGGCCTGCCCGCCCGTGTTCGTGCAAGCGGGGGTAGTCGTCGCGCTCACGACGGCCGCCGAAGTCTCGGTTGCAAGAGGTGTCGTGGCCGACGACTCATCCGTTGCGCTGGGTGCCGCAGCGGGCGAAGTTGGGGTCGGGTCGTTCGTTGCAATGACCACGAGCCCCCCGACGCCAGCGAGCATGACCAGTGACGCGGCGACAGCGAGATAGGGGCGACGTGGCGGCATCTGGTTGTCGACTGTCACGAGCAGCACGGGCGGCCCGTCCGGGTCAGGAGCGGCGGCGACGAAGTCGTGGAGTGTCGAGCGGATGGCGTGTTCGAAGTCTTGAGTCATTGGAGTGCCTTTCGGAGATGGATGCGGGCGCGTACGAGATGGCGACGAACTGTCCCCGGTGCGACCTGAAGCAGCGTCGCGATATCGCGTTCGCTGAGGTCCTCCCAGTAGACGAAGTAGACGACCGTTCGCTGCGCGAGGCTGAGTGCGCCGACTGCGCGGCGGACATCGACGAAGGTGTCCGGGCCCGCGGTGGAGAAAGGTCCGACAGCAGCGAGGTCGCGCCGCCATCTCCGTTCACGCGAGCGCCGGAGATCGTTCGCGCGGTTGGCGACGGCACGCATCAGATACGCCCGGGGATTGGCGACAGTTTCACCGGCAGCGAGAGTGCCTGCGCGCAGGAACGCCTCGACAGCAATGTCATGGGCGTCGCTCGGCCCCACGAGCACAGTCGCGAAGCGCATCAGATCCGCTGCATGCTTGCGCCACAACTCGTCAGCACCTGTCGAGGGGGATCGATCGATGTCCATCATTCAACTACAAGACGTCACAGCCCCCGACTGCGCGTGACACCCAGACAACCGCACGCACGATGTGGGACGTTCGCAAATTCCGGTCGGTCATGACTTGCTCGTGAATGCTGAGCGCACGTCTACGGTGCGCTGAGCATTCACGAAGCTGTTCCGTGGTCCAACGGCCGGTGCCCGCAGCTGGGGGCGGCTCCGAACAGCGAGCGAACGGCGACGGACGAACGGCAGCGCGCCGAACGAGGCGAACTATTCGATACGCAGGCCGGAGATCGCACGAGCGATCACCAGCTGTTGAATCTCAGACGTGCCTTCGAAGATCGTGTGGATCTTGGCGTCACGGTGCCAGCGCTCCACGGGGTACTCACGGGTGTAGCCGTAGCCGCCGAGAATCTGGATGGCTTCCTCGGTCACCCGCACTGCCGTCTCGGACGCCTTGTACTTGCTCATCGAGCCTTCGGCATTCGTGAACCCACCATTGCGGGCGAGCCATGCGGCGCGCCAGATGAGCAGACGCGACGCCTCGATCTCGGTGATCATGTTCGCGAGCTTGAAGGCGATGGCCTGGTTCATGATGATCGGCTTGCCGAACGCGTGGCGCTCCTTGGCGTATTCCAGCGCGTACTCGTAGGCGGCGCGGGCGATACCGAGCGCCTGCGCGCCAACCGAGGGGCGGGTGGCTTCGAAGGTGGCCATGGCCGGCTGCTTCTCGCCGCTGTGGCCGCGCTCGCGCGCACGGGCCAACTTGGCGTCGAGCTTCTCCTTGCCACCGAGCAGGCAGCTGCCGGGGATGCGTACATCGTCGAGCACGACCTCGGCGGTGTGCGAGGCACGGATGCCGTGCTTGAGGTACTTCTGGCCCTGGCTGAGGCCCTTGCTGTTCGGCGGGATGATGAAGCTGGCCTGACCGCGACCCTTGAGGTCGGGCTCGACGGCTGCAACAACGACGTGGATGTTGGCGATACCACCGTTGGTGATCCATGCCTTGGTGCCGTTGAGGACCCACTCGTCACTGGCCTGGTCGTACACCGCACGCGTGCGCAGCGACGAGACATCGCTGCCGGCGTCGGGCTCGCTCACGCAGAACGCACCGAGCTTCACGTCGTTCTCGTCGCCGTAACACTGCGGAACCCATTCCATGACCTGCGCGGGTGTGCCGTTTCCAGAGATGCCGGCCGCGGCGAGGGCCGAACCCATGATGGCCATGCCGATGCCGGCGTCGCCCCAGAACAGCTCCTCAATCGCGACGGGCAAGGTGAGTCCGGTGGTGTCGACCATTGCGTTCATCAGAAAATCGAAGCCGTACAGACCGATCTTCGCGGCCTCCTGCACGACCGGCCACGGGAATTCTTCGCGCTCGTCCCACTCGTGCGCGGCGGGACGGATGACATTTTCGGCGAAGTCGTGCACCCACTTCTGGATCTGCAGTTGGTCTTCGTTGAGGGTGAGGGAGAAATCAGCCATTCGCACAAGTTACCAGTCGGTAACCTTGGCGCGCAACCCTTTGGGTGACAGCACGCCAACGTCGACATGTTTGAATCCGCTCATGGTCATTCGTACGTCATCGCGCTCATCAGGTCGGCTCGCAGCAAGCGTTGCCACGGCGCTCGTTGCGTCGCTCGTGATCGCTGCCTGCTCGAGTAACACCTCGTCGTCGCAGAGCAGCGCGAGCCCTTCTGCCTCAACGCCAGCAACGACTCCTGCGACGGCGAACACAGCACTCAGCAACCCCGACGCGGCAACCGCCGCGGCGATCGCGAAGGAACTCGCCGCCACCAAGCCGGGTTGCGATCCGCTCGACACACGACAGTGCCTCTTGCCGTTCCCGAGCAACAACTTCACGAAGACCGACACAGCAAGTGACACCGGCGTGCGGGTCAACTTTCCGACCGATACATCGCTCGCCAACAAAGACGGCGTCGCCATCGATTTCACGGAATGGAATCGCAACGATGGTTTCAGCCCGAACAGCTCGCTGCTCACCTTCGTGCCGGGTCTCGACCCGACGGCGTCGAAGCTGCCAACGTGGACCGACCTCGGAGCCTCGATGCACGACGATGCCTCCGTAGTGCTCGTCGACACCACCTCGGCAACGCGCGTGCCGCTGTGGGCAGAACCCGACGCAAAGGCGGCCGCCGACGGTGACCGCTTGCTCGTGATCCATCCGGCGGTCGTGTTGCAGGAGAGTCATCACTACGTGGCTGCGCTGCGCAACATGAAAGACGCATCCGGCACGACCATCGAACCGGGAGGTGTGTTCCGCGCCTACCGCGATCGCATTGCCAGCGAGCCGCTCGAAGCGCGCCGTGCTGACATGGAGACGATTTTCGGCCAACTCGAAGCAGCCAAGGTTGCGCGTAGCGATCTGTTTCTTGCGTGGGACTTCACGGTGGCGAGTGAGCGCAACGTTAGCGAACGAATGCTCGGCATTCGAGATCAAGCGCTCGCCACACTTGGCGACACAGCACCTGCCTTCACCGTGACCGAGGTAAAAACCGGTACCGACGACAACATCGCCAAGCAGATCATCGGCACCTATACCGTGCCGAATTTCCTGACCAACGACGGCAGCCCCGGCAATCGCTTCAACTACGCACCGAACGACGCGAAGAATCCAGATGCCCTGCCCGCGCAGAACGGCAACATCCAGGTTGGTTTCCGATGCAACATCTCCAACGCGACCATTGCCGCAACCACGCCCGCGCATCTCGTGGAGTACGGGCACGGTCTTCTCGGCAGCAACGACGAGATCAGCGCCGGCAATGTCCGAAACTTCGCAAACGAGTCCAACGTCGTGTTCTGCGCCACAAACTGGGCGGGCATGAGCGAGGACGACATCGGTAATGCAATCAGCGCGCTGGGCAATGTCAGCTTGTTCCCCACTGTTGCCGACCGGCTCCAGCAGGGCGTGCTGAACCAGATCTTCCTCGGACGGCTGATGACGCGATCGGGAGGGCTCTCAACCGTTGCCGACCTCAGGCGTGCCGACGGCAGTCAGATGATTGACACCGCCCACCTCGACTACGACGGCAACAGTCAAGGCGGCATCATGGGCATCATGCTCGCCGCCGTGTCACCCGACATCGAGCGCGCAACTCTCGGCGTCACCGGCATCAACTACAGCCTGCTCCTGCCGCGCAGTGTCGACTTCGCGAAGTACGAGGCGATCTTCAAGCCGGCGTATCCGAATGATCTCGACCGAATGGTGCTCACGAGCGTCCTGCAGATGCTGTGGGACCGCGGCGAGGGCGGCGGTTATGTACAGCATCTCATCACAAATCCATACCCAAAGACGCCGGCCAAAACCGTGCTGTTCGATGTCGCCTTTGGCGACTGGCAGGTGAGCGAACTCTCCGCCATGGTCGCGGCCCGAACGATCGGGCTCCCGATCAACAGAGCAGTCACCGCGTCGGGTCGCAGCCGCGAGGTCGCTCCGGGTTGGGGACTCAAGGCGCTCACGTATCCGAGCAAAGGCTCGGGCATCATTATCTGGGACAGCGGTAGTGATCCGATCCCGGTGGAGGGCCTGCCACCGTCAACTGGCCGCGATCCGCACGAGGATCCACGCGCCGATGCCACTGTTCGCAAACAGAAGGCCGCCTTCCTTTTCGATGACACCCTCATCGACGTCTGCAATGCCGGACCGTGCACCGCGGCAAAGCGCGGCTAACGCGCCGTCACTGGAATCTGCAGGACGGCCGGCGCGATGGTCTCGAAGATGAGGTTCGCCCCTGGCTTGTAGACGTGCACACCATCCCAGCGGTAGCCGAGATTGTTGGCAATCGCGTCGTCGTGACACCACTCGGTGGGGCCAGCCACGAAGGTGACGTGCGCAGGATCAGCCGCGGCGGCCTTGCGCAGGAGTTCGTTGACGTGCCCGGTGCGTGCATCGTCACCTCGTTCCGGAAGTGCCGGGACACCAGCGCCCTTCACGTCCTTGGGACGCATGCACGCAACTTCGAGTAACGCCACGTGCACGCCGGCACCCTTCAATGCGTCGATACCGGTCTGCAGCTGTGACAAGTAGTAGGCGTCGGCCTCGGGTGTCGCAAACACCAGTTTCCGATCCGCGAGTTGCAGGTCGAACACGTCCCACGCACCAATGACCACGAGGGCGACCTCGGCCTTGGCCGCAGCGGCCGCGTTGCCCCACTTGCCAGCCCAGCCGACGCAGTTGGCAAACGATCGGGTGAAACCCGGGCGTGCCGAAATCACCCGCCCGGTGTCGTACACACCACAGCCATCAAGCGAACCGTCGCTGATGGTGAACGTGGCACCGATCCCAGAGGGTTTGTTGATGGCGAGGGCGTGCGCCTGCGAGTCGCCGACCACGGTGACCCGACGAGGCAGTGGCGGCAATGAAGTGGGCACGGGTGACGATGTGGGCGCTGGTACAGCGTTGCCGACCGCCGTGGTGGTGACACCGTCAGCGGGCACCGAAAGTGGCACTGACGCAGCGGCCGACGTGGACGACCCGAGCGAGGCCGGGGAACTGATCGCGGGCACACCAAACGAGACGTCAGGCCCGCCCGCTGCGGGATCGAAATGATCGACCGACGCGTAGAACACGACGAGGCTCAGCACAACTACCGATACGGCAAGCACCACCGCGCTAGTGACCCGCACGCGTCGTACACGGTCGCTTCCCATGGCTCCCCTTTGTTCGCGCATCCAGCGCCGCAGCGCGCCCTGACGGATCGGTGTCTCGACAAACCGATAGCAGGCCTCCGACACGACCACCGTGACCGCGGCGCCGATCAGGAACTTGGTGTAGCTGCCCGAGTGATACACGTGCAGGAATACGAAGATCGGCCAATGCCACAGGTAGAGCCCATACGAGCGGCGACCGACTTCCACCAGCGGTCGCCAGCCGAGGATCGCCCGGAACCCGTGTGCATCGGGGTGTACCACCACCGCCACAGTGATCATCGACAAGATCGACACCATCGCGAGTAGCCACTGATAGATGTACCCCTCGGTGAGCACGGCCACGCTCATGATGCAGACCAGCAATGTGAGCGCTGCGGCGCCAAGCGGATCGAGCCGCGTACCGAATTTGCGCATCGGTCGGTTCGCCCGCCACGGTCGCCACACGAACGCGCAACTCGCACCGAGCAGCAGGCCGCTGGCCCGGGTGATGGTGCTGAGGTACATGAAGTTGGTGCGGTTGACCTGATGCCCAAACCACCAGATGGTGCCGCTCGGCGGCGTGTTCGCATGCAGTACGTACATGAGCGCCATCAACGCGAACGACGCACTCGCGAACGCGATCGCCCGCGGACGCAAGCGACCGAGGCCGATCGCCATCGTGCCGACGAACACGAGTGGCCAGATGAGATACCACTGCTCCTCGACGGCGAGCGACCACAGGTGACGCAGCAGCGGCGGATCGACCGACGCGAAGTACGGCGCCTTGCCGAGGATCTGGCCCCAGTTGTTGACGTAAAAGATCGACCACGGCAGGTCACGCTTCAGCGTGGACTGCTGTTCGGCCGTTCCGAACAGGCTCGTCCACAGCGACACCGCGATCAGCATGGTGAACAACGCGGGGAGCAATCGCCGCGCGCGGCGCAACCAGAATTGGCTGAGGCTCACCCGGTGGCTCTGCTCGCGCTCGTCGAGCAGCAGCGAGGTGATGAGGTAACCCGACACCACGAAGAACACTTCGACGCCGAAGAACCCGCCCGTCATCCACGTGAAGCCGGCGTGATACAGGATCACCGCGATCACGCTGATCGCGCGCAAGCCATCGAGTCCGGGCTGGTAGCCCATCTTGTTCGACCGTGTCACGTCGAACTCCACCTCGCCAGTGGGCAGCCAGCGCCTGTCCAGCTCGGCCAGACGCCCCAGCGAGGGCGGGTCGCCGGAGTGGTCGGTCATGCCGGCCGTTTCCAACTCAGGATCGCCAGCCCCACACCACACATGGCCGCTGCAACCAGATATGGCGCAGGGATACCGACGCGATGAAACAGGAAACCTGCCAGCACGGGACCCAGCACTCTCGCGAGCGCACTACCGCTTTGCTGGAAGCCAAGTGCTTCTCCGCGTTGTCGGGGGGCGACCCCTTCGGTAACCATCGCTGTGAAGTTTGGCGTAGTGAGGCCCTGGCCGAACGTCAGCAACACGAGCGCAGGCACCAATACGGCCCATTCCTTCGCAAACGCGAGCATGAACAGGCCGAGCGCGTTGCACACCAGGCCGAGCGACACCGAGCCGCGTACACCCAGGCGCACGCCGACCGGTCGGATGACGCCACCCTGCACCACCACCAGGAACACGCCGATGCACAGGAACACCGCGGCGATGCCACTCTCGTTCAACGAGAACCGCCGCTCGGCGAGTAGTGCGAACGTGGCCTCAAAGCCGCTAAACGCCGCGACTGCGATGAACGCCACCGTGACCAGCCGCCAGAGTTCGGCCGTGTGTACGGACCTCTCGTTGGCCTGGCGCGGGGCCCGATCGTGATGGGTCTCGGGCAGGCGCACGATGGCGACACATCCGTTGATGAAGGCCACCGCACCTGCGATGTAGAAAGGCAGGTGCGGCCCGCGCAGCGCCGACAACGCACCGAGCGCCGGCCCGAACACGAAGCCCACACCGAATGCTGCACCCAACAGACCGAAGGCACGTGGTCGATCTTGCGGCTCGACGATGTCGGCCACCGCGCCCTGTGCGACCGACACACTCGCACCGGAGGCACCGTCGATGATGCGCCCAAGGAAGAGCACCCAGAGCGCCCCGGCAGCGCCGGTAATCACACTGCCGATGGCGGTGCCGAACAGCGAGACAAGAATGACCGGCTTGCGACCGACTCGATCGCTGAGCCGGCCGAGAATCGGCGCAAACACGAACTGCGCGAGCGAGAACGACGCAAAGAGCAGACCAACCGTGAACGGGTTTGCCCCGAATCGCTCCGCGTAGCGACCGAGGATCGGGGCGACGATGCCGAAACCAACGAGGTCGAGTGCAACGGTGGTCCAGATCACCCAGAACCCGCGCGGCAGCGGGGTTCGAGGGGCGGGGTCAGGCTTCGACACGGTGTTCAATCGTGCCACCTCCGGTGCTGCAATCCCAACACCCCGGCACGACTGTCAGCCGAACCGTCGGTCAGCGCCGAACGGTGGTGCCTTGCTTGGTGGTCTCGACCAACCAGCCATCGGCCTGCAACTGGGCTCGCAGCGCATCGGCCGCAGCAAAGTCCTTCGACGCGCGGGCTGAATCGAGCGACGCGACCATGGCCGACACCTCAGCAGGGATGTCGCCTTCTGCCGTGAGCACCAAGCCGATTGCGACGCACATCTCGTGCACGGCCGCAGCCAACGAGCCGGCCGCGGCATTGTCGCCAGCGTCGAGCGCGGCATTGGCCCGGCGCACGGTGTCGAACAGCACCCCCATGGCGTTCGGAGTGTCGAGATCGTCGTCCATGCGCGACCGGAACTGCGCCAGCACATCGGCGTCGGCAGGAACCGACGACTCGGACAACACCGCCGCCGTCCGCGCAGCAAACGAGTCGAGCCCGGCCAGGGCCTTGCTCGAGGCATCGATGTTGTCTTGACCAATGCGAACCGGCCCGCGGTAGTGCGTTTGCAGCAGCAGCATGCGATAGGCGCGGGCGTCGTAATGCTCGACCAAATCAAGCAGGTTGGCCACGTTGCCAAGGCTCTTGGACATCTTCTCGCCCTCGGAGTCGACCACGAAGCCGTTGTGCATCCAATGGTTCGCGAACTGCTTGCCCAACGCGACGGCCTGGGCGCGTTCGTTCTCGTGATGCGGAAACTTCAGGTCCATGCCGCCGCAATGCAGATCAAAACCCTCACCCAACAAATCGAGACTCATCACGACGCACTCGCTGTGCCAACCCGGCCGGCCATCACCCCACGGCGCAGGCCAACTCGGCTCGCCAGGCTTGCTGATCTTCCACAGCGCAAAGTCGGCGGGATTGCGCTTGTTGTCGGCGCCGTAGACCTCGCGGTCGCCGCCACCGGCGAGCATGTCGCTGAGGTTCTGGTTCGCGAGCAGACCGTAATCGGGCACGGTCTCGACATTGAGATACACCCCATCGGCAGTCGTGTATGCCCTGCCACGCTCGATGAGTTCGGCGATCATCGCGACCATCTCGGGCACGTATTCAGTGGCGTGGGGAACATCGGTGGGGCGCTCCACGTTCAGCCCGGCCATCGCTTCGAACCACACCGCTTCGCACTTGTGCGTGATCTCCTGCCACGGGCGCTGCTCACGCTCGGCACGTTCGATGATGCGGTCGTCGATGTCGGTGATGTTGCTCACGAGGCGCACGTCGATGCCGGTCCAGGTGAGGTAGCGACGCAGCACGTCGTAGACCAGCGTGGCGCGCCCGTGACCCAGGTGCGGTGGTCCGTACACGGTGGGGCCACAGAGGTAGATGCTCAGCTTGCCGGGCTCGCGCATCGCGAGGGGTCGGACCGTTTGGGTGGCGGTGTCGTAAAGGCTCAGCATCACCCCACAGCGTAGGCGGCGCTCGCCACGACCTCACAGACGTTTAGGGCCGCAACCGCACCGATGACCAAGGTTGCCGGAGACTCCACGGCCAGATCGGCGAGTTGATCGACACGGCAGCGACCCACCACCTGCTCGTCGGTGGTGGCCCTGCGGATTGCCGCGACCGGGGTGTCGCCAGGCATTCCGCCAGCCATCAGTGCGGCTGCGATGACGCCGCGCTCGGCAACGCCCATCAACACCACGATGGTGCCACCCGCCTGCGCCAGCGCCGCCCAGTTCACCGGCTTCTCGCCATGTTGGCGGTGCCCGGTGACCACGGTGAACATGGCCGCCAACGACCGGTGGGTGACGGGAATTCCCGCGACCGCCGGCGCAGCGACGGCGGAGGTGATGCCCGGCACGATGTCGCATGCAATGCCCGCTGCGGCCAGCGCAACTGCTTCTTCGCCGCCACGGCCGAACACGAACGGGTCGCCACCCTTGAGCCGCACCACCCGCCGACCTTCACTGGCCAAGCGCACGAGCAATACGTTGATGAGGTCCTGAGCGATGCTCTGACCCGGCCGCTTGCCGACGTCGATGAGCTCGGCGCGAGGCGACACGAGCGCCAACACATCGCTACTGACCAGCGCGTCGAACACCACGACATCGGCCTCAGCCAACAACCGCGCCGCTTTCAACGTGAGCAGTTCGGCATCACCGGGGCCGGCGCCCACGAGCGAGACATGACCCAGCGGACGTGCCGCCTCAGAACCCGTGACGGGTTCAGTCACGGCATCACCGACGTGATCATCGCTGCACCAGCGGTGGAGTTCGTGGCTTCGTCGATGAGGATCATCCGGCCACCAACGGGGTTGTCGACATAGCGATCGGCAACAATCGGCTCGCTCAACAACAACTGCACGTGCCCCAGCGCATTGAGCGTGAGCTCGTGCGTGGGTTCTTGGTCGAGCGAGGCAAGATCGTGGTGATAGTCGATGGCGGTGACAGTAGCGCGCCCCGTGCGGCTGCCGTGCTTGAACCACCAACGGCTTCCCACCACGAGCGGCTGATCCACCATCCAGCAGATGTCGGCCTCGACCGTCTCGCCAACACTCGGAGCCACGCGCCCGGAATCGACCACGATCACATCTCCGCGTGACACGTCGACCTTGCTGGACAGCTCGATCACCATGGCGTGACCGGTGTCGGCGGATCCGACCGACTTGCCTGCGCGATGCAACGCGGCGACGGTGCTGGTGGCGCCACAGGGCAACACGGTGACGGCATCACCGACGGCAAATCCACCGCCGTTGACGACCCCGGCATAGCCGCGAAAGTCGGCGTATTCACCACCCTGGGGACGAATGACACGCTGCACGTGCAGGCGCCCGCCGAGTTCACGGCGGGGATGCGCATCGAACCGTTCAAGCCATTCCAACAACGGCGGCCCGCCGTACCACGGTGTGTTCGCCGAGGCATCGACCACGTTGTCGCCGAGCAACGCCGACATCGGGATCGCCACCACCGGAACTGGCGTCGGAAGCGCCTGCACGTATTCGCTGACTTCCTTCGCAATGCAGTCAAACTCGGCTTCGTCCCAGCTGATGAGGTCCATCTTGTTGACCGCAACCACGATCGACTTCACGCCGAGCAACGTGGCAATGAACGCATGACGACGGGTCTGCTCGAGCACGCCATGGCGAGCATCGACGAGAACGATCGCAACATCGGCGTTCGAGGCTCCCGTCACCATGTTGCGTGTGTACTGCGCGTGGCCCGGCGTGTCAGCCACGATGAAACTGCGCTCGGGCGTAGCGAAGTAGCGGTGCGCGACGTCGATGGTGATGCCCTGCTCGCGCTCGGCGCGCAGGCCATCGGTGAGCAATGCGAGGTTGGTCTCGCCATCGCCATAGCGGCGGCTGGCTTTCACGACTGCTGCGAGCTGGTCCTCGAACACCGTCTTGGTGTCATGCAGCAGCCGCCCAATAAGGGTGCTTTTGCCGTCGTCCACCGAACCAGCGGTGGCGATACGCAGCGTGCCGCGTCGGGCGATAGCCGTGTTGCTCATCACTGTGTTGCTCATCACTGTGTTGCTCATCAGAAGTATCCCTCTCGCTTGCGGTCCTCCATGGCGGATTCGCTGAAGGTGTCGTCGGCACGGGTGGCCCCGCGTTCGGTAATGCGTGCCGCAGCCACTTCGGCGATCACGTCCCACACGTTCGACGCAGTGGACTCAACGGCTCCGGTGCAACTTGCATCACCGACCGTGCGATAGCGCACCACTGCTTCGTAGGGAACCTCACCGGGTTCGGCCACAACGGGTCCGCCGACTGACAACAACATGCCGTCGCGTTCCACCACCGTACGGGTGTGGGTGTAGTAGATCGTGGGCAGTGGCAGCTCGTGGGCGGCGATGTAGTTCCAGATGTCGAGTTCGGTCCAGTTCGACAATGGGAACGCACGCAGGTGTTCGCCCTTGCGGATACGCGCGTTCAGCACGTCCCACGGCTCGGGCCGTTGTTGACGCGGATCCCAGCGACCCTGGCGGTCGCGAAAGCTGAGGATGCGTTCTTTGGCGCGGGCCTTGTCCTCGTCGCGACGACCGCCACCGAAGGCCGCGTCGAAACCGTGCTCGGCAATGGCATCGAGCAGCGTCACCGACTGCAAACGGTTGCGGCTCGCCCGAGGACCGGTGTCCTCGACGACGCGACCACTGTCGATGGACTGCTGCACGCTCGCAATCACCAGACGCGCGCCGAGGTCTTTCACGAACTGGTCGCGGTACTCGATGACCTCATCGAAGTTGTGCCCGGTGTCCACGTGCATCACCGGAAACGGAAGACGAGCCGGCGCGAACGCCAAGACTGCGAGGTGCAACAGCACCGCTGAGTCCTTACCGCCGCTGAACAACAGCACCGGGTTCTCACACTCGGCCGCGACCTCACGAATGATCGTGATCGCCTCGTCGGTGAGGGAATCGAGGTGCGCCGACGCCTGCGGCGAGATCGCGTTCACCGGATGCGATGACAGGCTCATAGGTGCAACCCGCATTCGGTCTTGGCGTTACCTGCCCAACGCCCGCCGCGCCGGTCTTCGCCGGGGGCCACCGGGCGGGTGCACGGCCAGCACCCAATCGAGGGGTAGCCGCGCTCGGTGAGCGGATTCGCGGGCAGGTCGTGCAGTTGGGCGTACAGCAACATGTCGTCGTCGCTGAAGTCGGCGAGTGGGTTGATCTTGACGACGTTGCGGCCGATATCGAAACTGGCGATCGGCGTGTTGGCACGCGTGGGCCCATCGACCCGACGAACACCAGTGATCCACGCCGCCTTGCCACTGATCGCACGATTGAGCGGCTCTACCTTGCGGATCGCGCAGCAGCCTTCGACATCGTTCTGCCAGAGGTTGTCGGGCTGCACGGAGGGCAGCGGATGAACGACGCGCAGGTTGAGATCGAGTCGTCTGGTGAGTTCGTCGACCAACCACTTGGTCTCGGCGAAGAGATACTGCGTATCGAGCAGCACGATGTCGATGCCGGGCACCGCGGTGGCCGCAACGTGCACGAGCACTGCGTCCTCGAAGCTCGCCGTCACCACCAGTTCGGCGACGCCGTATGTGTCGGCAGCCCAGCGGAGCGTGTCGGCCGGGTGGCCCGCCGCGAGCGTGTCTGGGAACGTGGTCAACGACATGTCGACTGTTCTACCACGAATCACGACAAAACTGATCGGGTTTAGGTGAATTACACCGTGGTAGCTTCACACCATGGCGTTCAGCTATCCGGTCTTTCTCGATCTGTCGGGCAGCAGGGTGCTGCTCGTGGGCGGTGGCCTGATCGCATTCCGCAAGGCAGGCGGCCTGGCCGCAGCCGGCGCGCACATCACCGTGGTGGCCCCGGAGGTACGCGACGACCTCGTCTCGCTCGTCGCCGAGGTTGAACGTCGGCCGTACCGACTGGGTGAGGCCGCCCACTACCAACTCGTAATGACTGCTACCAGCGATCCGGGCGTCAACGCCCAAGTGGCCGCCGATGCCCGTGACGCCGGTGTGTGGGTGAACAGTGCCGACGACCCGGCGAACTGCTCGTTCATCTTGCCCGCCGTCGCCCGGCGCGGGCTCGTGACGATGGCCATCAGCACCGGCGGAGCCAGCCCGGCGCTCGCCAGTCGCCTGCGTACTGACATCGCCGCCCGCGAACTCACCCCACAGGTCGAGGCCGCCGCCGTGGAACTCTCACGGCAACGCAACGAGATCAAGGATTCTGGCGGCAGCACCGAAGACATCGACTGGACCGACCGCGTCACCCAAGCGCTGGACGGTAATCCCACTCAATAACAGGCGGGCTCAAGCACGGCTGGGTCGATATCCTTGCGGGCCTATGACCACAATTCCGGACAAGCCATCCCTCGATGGCATCGAGGCCCGTTGGAGCCAGCAGTGGGACGCCGATGGCACCTACCGCTTCGACCGCGCCGCCACCCGGGATCAGGTATTCGCCATCGACACGCCCCCGCCGACGGTGAGCGGCTCGCTGCACATCGGCCACGTGTTCAGCTACACCCACACCGACACGATTGCCCGCTATCAGCGCATGACCGGCAAGAGCGTGTTCTACCCCATTGGTTGGGATGACAACGGCTTGGCCACCGAGCGTCGGGTGCAGAACTACTTCGGCGTCCGCTGCGACCCGAGCGTTGGGTATCAGCCCGACTTCGAGCCCCCGTTCCGCGGTGAGCCGCCCAAGGATCATCACGCCATTGCCATCTCGCGTCCGAACTTCATCGAGTTGTGCGAAGAACTCACCGCACACGACGAACAGATCTTCGAAGACGTGCTGCGCCGCCTCGGCCTGTCGTACGACTGGTCGTTGTTGTACACCACCATCGACGATCACTCGCGCCGTGCCAGCCAGCGCGCGTTCCTACGTAACCTGCATCGCGGCGAGGCCTACACACACGACGCACCGACGCTCTGGGACGTGGACTACAAGACCGCGGTTGCACAGGCCGAGATGGAAGACCGCGAGACCGCCGGCGCATATCACCACATCGCGTTCCATCGCACCGACGGCGGCGGCGACATCATCATCGACACCACCCGCCCCGAGTTGTTGCCAGCATGCGTTGCGCTCGTTGCGCATCCCTCAGACGAGCGGTATCAAGCGTTGTTCGGCACGGTCACCGTGAAGACCCCCCTCTTCGGCGTCGAGGTGCCAGTGCTCGCGCATCCGCTGGCCGACCCCGAAAAGGGCACCGGCATCGCGATGATCTGTACGTTCGGCGACACCACCGACGTCACATGGTGGCGCGAGCTGAACCTGCCCACGCGAGCCGTGGTCGGTCGCGACGGCCGACTCATCAGCGACGCCCCGTGGATCACCGATGCAACGGGCATCGACAACTACGCCCAGCTCATCGGCCGTAGCACCAAGCAGGCTCACAAGCAGACCGTCGAGATGCTGCGTGAGTCGGGCGAGCTGATCGGCGAGCCGCGTCCGATCATGCACCCGGTGAAGTTCTACGAGCGCGGCGACCGTCCGCTCGAGATCGTGTCGAGTCGTCAGTGGTACATCCGCAACGGCGGACGCGAGGCCGATCTGCGAGCCGCACTCGTCGCCCGAGGTGACGAGATCACGTGGAACCCGCCGCACATGCAGCACCGCTACACCAACTGGGTCGAGGGTCTGAACGGCGATTGGTTGATCAGCCGCCAGCGCTTCTTCGGCGTGCCTGTGCCGGTGTGGTACGCGCTCGATGCCGAGGGCAACCCGAACTACGACAAGCCGTTGGTGCCGGCCGAGTCGCGTCTGCCGGTGGATCCCTCCACCGATTGCCCTGACGGCTACACCAACGATCAGCGCAACCTGCCGAGCGGGTTCATGGGCGACCCCGACGTGATGGACACGTGGGCCACGTCGTCGCTCACGCCCGAAATCGCCGGGCGTTGGGGAGACGATCCCGATCTGTTTGAACGCGTCTACCCGATGGACATGCGACCGCAGGCCCACGACATCATCCGCACGTGGCTGTTCGCCAGCGTTGTTCGCGCCCATTGGGAACACGGCACTGCACCGTGGAGCAATGCGGCCATCAGCGGTTGGATCCTCGACCCCGATCGCAAGAAGATGTCGAAGTCGAAGGGCAATGTCGTCACCCCGATCGCGCTGCTCGATCAATACAGCACCGATGCCGTTCGCTACTGGTCAGCGTCCGCGCGGCCCGGCGTTGACACCGCGATGACCGAGGACCAGATGAAGGTCGGTCGCAAACTGGCGATGAAGTTGCTCAACGTGAGCAAATTCGTGCTCACCTTCGGTGCACCGGCAAGCGATGCGGCCGCAACCGATCCGGTCGACACGTCGATGCTTGCGCGGCTCGCCGCTGTCGTGAGCGAATGCACCATTGCCTTCGACGGATTCGACTACGCGCGTTCGCTCGAGCGGACCGAGGCGTTCTTCTGGTGGTTCTGCGACGACTACGTCGAACTGGTCAAGAGTCGCGCGTACGGCACACACGGCGAAGCCGCCGCAGCGAGCGCACGGTCGGCACTACGCACCGCGCTCAGCGCGATCCAGCGCTTGTTCGCGCCATTCATCCCCTTCACCACCGAAGAGGTGTGGAGTTGGTGGCAGACCGGCTCGATTCACCGCGCATCGTGGCCAGCGGTCGACGACATTGCTCAGGGCACTACCGTGGCCGGGGACCCCAACCTGCTCGGTGTGGTCTGCGAGGTCATGGCTTTGGTGCGTCGAGCCAAGACCGAGGCCAAGGTGAGCCAGCGCGCCACTGTTGAACGTTTGGTGGTATCGGCACCCGAGCGCCTGCACGGCGCCATCGAAGCAGGTCGGGCCGACATCAGCGACGCAGGCTCGGTGACCGACTTCGTGATCGATGCCACCCTCAAGGATGGCGCCACGGAAATCGGTTGTACGATCACTCTGGGCGAAACTTTGCCGGCCGTTTGACCACACATCGCGTTACCGTGACATTGGCTCTGGCATGATGGGACGCAACCAAGAACAACGGTGTTGCCCTCCATCCACTCCTCAGTCCCGCTGTCCCGCCCGACGGAGCACGGCCGTGAGTAACACCTACCGGCTTACGCCGCTTTCTGTCGACCACACTTCCCGCCGAGGTCGCCAGAGGGCGGCGTTTGTCGTTCTCGTTCAGGCTGCGCCATATGGTCAGCGCAGCGTCAGAACGGTCAGATGGTCGACCGCGGCACGGCGTCGGAGCGGTCGAGCAGCACCACATTGGGGGCTGGGGCGGCAGGCGCAGTGAGCCGACCATCGGCGAAGGCCTCGAGCACGAGGAGTCGCCATGCCCGACGAACCTCGTCAATCCGGCCGGGCTGGGTTGCGACCCTGACACGGAAGAGCACGCGATCGTCGCGTATATCCATGACCCCTACGATCTTTGGCTCGCCGGCGAGCATCGCCGCAACGTGCTCATCGGCCACGAGCGCTGCGCTGAGGTCGGCAACGACTCGATTGAGATCGGGGCTGTTCATGCTGCGCGCGACCTCGACGTCGAGCGGGCCGGTTGCCGATTTGGACAAGTTGCCAACCCTGACCACGTTGCCGTGCGGCACGTACCACACCGTGCCGTCGCCATCGCGAACTCTTGCCGTGCGCAGAGTCACACGCTCGACAGTGCCACGTGCGTGGCCGAGATCGACCTCGTCGCCCGCGCCGAACTGGTCGTCCGCGAGCACGAAGAAACCGGCAATGACATCGCGAATGAGCATCTGCGCGCCGAAACCGATCGCACCACCAATGACTGTTGCGACTGCGACAAACGCTCCGATGTTGATGCCGAGTTGACTGATGACGGTGATAACCGCAGTAGACCAGACAATGCCAATCAGGGCCGCCCGCAGCGACGAGCTGAGCGCTCGACGACGTGCCTCTGCTCGAGGATCGTCATCCGACGACGTGTGATTGAAGATTCGAGTCAGGACACGGCCGATGAGATTACGGATCGCCACCGTCGCGAGAAACGCCAGCAAGAGCACGATCAGAATTCGAAGTGGCGTGAGCAGGTGCCATCGCTCGAGGTTCTGCACCCACTCGGGTTGTGTCTTCTCGGCCAGCATCGAGATCACGATACTCGCACCGCCCGATGCGACAGGTGAGCCTGCATCCCCAACCCACCGTAGGTAGCGGTAGCGTTGCGGCTTCATGGGCATCAGGGCATCGAAGAAGACGCGCGTAGCGTTGGCTCCTTCTGAGCACCGCACCGTCGCGCAGTACGTGGTGGTGACCCTCAACATCATCATCATCGCAGCGTGTTTCGTCGGTGCTGGGCTGCTGATCTTCGGACAAAACGTGGTCAACAACTTGCAGAAGACCAGCCAAATCGCCGCCCCGACATCAACGCTGGTCGCGGGCGTGATCAGCACGTCGAACTCGTCTGGAGAACAGAGCACGACCACGGCTGCACCGTTCCCCGACGCCGATCCGACCGCGCAGAACTTCCTCGTCACGGGTGCCGACAACGGTGCATGCGTGTCGCCGGATTCCCCGTACTACGCGGCGTTCGGCGATCGCACCGCGTTGGGAGCGCGCAGCGACACGATCATGGTCATGCGCGTCGACCCTGCCACCAGTCGAGCCGCCATCTTGTCGTTCCCACGAGACCTGTGGGTGAAGATCGATGGGAGCAACGGATACAGCCGAATCAACAGCGCGTACAGCAAGAACAATCCGCAGAAGCTGATCAACACCATCTACAGCGACTTCGGCATTGCCATCCAGCACTACATCCAGATCGATTTCTGTGCGTTCAAGTCGCTGGTCGATTCGGTCGGTGGTGTCTCGGTGCCATTCGAATACCCGGCCCGCGATGTGCACACCGGCCTGAACGTGCCCGACGTCGGTTGTTACAAGTTCGCAGGTGATCATGGCCTTGCCTACGTGCGGTCACGGTACTACGAGTACCTCGACCCGAAGACCGGGAAGTGGAAAGAAGATCCGGCCAGCGACTATGGCCGCATTTCGCGCCAGCAGGACTTTCTGCGGCGCACCATCTCCAAGGTGTTGTCGCAGGGCGCGTTCAACATTTCTCGAGCCCGCACGCTCATCGATGTCGCCCAGAAATACGTAGTGGTCGATCCTGACTTGACCATTGCGAAGGAACTCGAGTTCGCCGGCGTGCTCAAGACCCTGAACCCCGCGGCGCTGCAGACGTACCAGGTGGAGGGTGTGGGAAAGATGATCAACGGCAACGCCGTCATCGAGCCGCACCTCGGTGGTGACAACATGAAGGCGATCCTGTCGATCTTCAGAGGGCAGGCCCAGTTGGCGGCTGCGCCCGACCAGGTGTTCGAATCGACCACCACGAGCGTGCCCCGAACCACCACGACCACCACATCGACGCCCGTGAGCACCACCATCGGCTTCGGCCCTCCGGCGAGCACAACGACAGTCACAGCAACGCCCACGACGACGAGCTCGACGACAACCAGCTCGATTCCCACCGGCACGACCCTGCCGGTCTCGGGCGCCACCGAGATAGTCAAGGGCGTCGTGCCCCCCAAAGGCGTGACCTGCCCCTAGATCTTCCGGCCGAAGAGGTTTCGCCTCGCTGCGGGCCAACCGTCACATAGGGGTGCCCTGACTCGCGAGGGGGCGGCAACTAGCGTCGTAGCGCCATGTCGAATCACGTCGTACCGCCCAGCCCCCGTCACACGGCTGCGCAGCGGTTCGTTCTGGTGATCAACTGTCTGCTCGTAGTGGGCTGCTTCGTGGGTGCAGCGGTGCTCGTGCTCGGCCAACGCTTCGTCAACGGTCAGCAGAAGTCTCAACCGGTGGTGAATCTGGCCAAGGCCGATGTAGCCAAGCTCGGGCCCAACGAGACCTTTCCCAACGCCGATCCCAAGGCGATGAACTTCCTGATCACCGGCGCCGACAACAACGCGTGCGTGGATCCCAGTTCGCCCTTTGCCGGTGCGTTCGGTGACCGCACCGCGGCGGGACAGCGCAGCGACACCATCATGATCATGCGCGTCGATCCTTCCACGAGCCAAGCGGCTGTCTTGTCGTTTCCCCGTGACCTCTGGGTACCCATTCATGGCACGGGCAGTGACAATCGCATCAACGCTGCCTATGTCAAGAACAACCCGACCACGTTGATCCAAACGATCTATGACAACTTCGGCATCGGCATCGACCACTTCATCCAAGTTGATTTCTGCGCATTCAAGACACTTGTCGACGCCGTTGGCGGCGTCTCGGTTCCGTTTCAGTACGCCGCCCGCGACGTGCATACCGGTCTGAATGTACCGACCGTCGGCTGCTTCAAATTGGGCGGCGATCACGCGCTTGCATATGTCCGGTCAAGGCACTACGAGTACCTCGACCCGACGAGTGGCCAATGGGTCGAGGACGGTTTCGCCGACCTCGGGCGCATTTCGCGTCAACAGGACTTCCTGCGGCGCGTGGTCGGCAAAGCGCTGAGCACCGGTGTGTACACACCCTCGGTGGCACGTGGTCTCATCCAGACCGCACAGAAGTACGTCGTCACCGACCCTGATCTCACCCTGCAGAAGATGCTGCAGTTCGCTGGTGTGGTCAAGAACCTTGATCAGAACAATCTGCGCACCTACCAGATCGAGGTCAAGCGCGATACTCGCAGCGGTAACGACGTGCTCATTCCTCGGGTGACGACCAACAATATGAAGGCGGTTCTGGCAGTCTTCAAGGGCGCCGCACCCATGCTCGAGGCGCCGAGCCAGTCGCCACCGGCCACGAACGCCGCGTCGCCCACAACCGCCGCGAAGGCGGGCTCTGCATCGGCACCCGACACCACACCCGCAGGCAATCAACCTGCGGGTGGCGACGGGGCGCAGGAGAACGTGAAGGGCATCGTTCCCCCCAAAGACGTGCGCTGCTGATCAGCGGCGCATGATTGTGACACCAGGCACGGCATTGAGACGATCGGCTTCCGCGTTGCCGCGGGCAGGATCGAGGCGCAGCGTGATGTCGAAAAACGCCCCGATTGCCTGCGCTTGCAACGACAGGCTCTCACGCCAGGGACGCAAGCCCGGACCAGATGCGTCTGCGGCCGTGGACTCGAGGTATTCCGACACGATCGGTGGCAGGTCGGGGATCTGATGGGCGAGTTCGGCATACAGACCCATATCGCTGGCTGCCTGATGCGCCGCTCTGGCGAGGTCCAAACGCCACACCGGCTCACCTGGCAGAAGCGCCCAAGGGCGATCACCGTCGCTCGACGCGGGAGTCGCCTGATCCAACTCGGCGATGACCAACAACGTCGGCGCATGCACCCGCCCGAGCAAGGCATCGCTCATCGTGCGCGTGTACGCCTGCAGACCAACCACCGCGCGGACGCGTTCGTCGCCGGGCACGCCGCGCGACCCGGCGACAGCGGCCATCGCGGTGTAGGCCCCATACGAGTGACCGACCGCTGCAACACGACTCGGGTCGATGGCCGCAAGCAGCGCGTTGGGAAGACCGGTGCTGTGCCCAGTTCCGGCGAGCATGTTGTCGAGCAGGAACCCGGCATCGCCGACACGGTTCATCTCATTCGTGCGATCGTCAACATTCGTACCGAGTAGCCAATCGGCCAGTGCATCGCCGGGGTGATCCGCAGATACCACCACCGCGCCGCGTGCAGCGAGTGCTTCGGAGAGCAGCGAGTACGCGAACCTCATGCCGGTGCGACCGTGTGAGAACAACACCAAGGGAAAGCTGCCCGCAGCAACCGTTGGTTCATGACGGGCGCCGGCGGATTCGAAGGCCACGCCGGGTAACAACTCGTAGGTGGCCATCGCCTCGTCGGCGATGGTTGCGGGATACCAGATGTCGACACCCAGCATCCGATTGTCTCGGGCATCATCGACCAGCAACGTGGAACGTCGCCCGACGGGGTAAGCCTGTGGTTCGAGCGGTGGGGCTGCAGTGAGAACGGTCACCGTGTCAGGCTACGACCCGCTTGCGCCGCAACTCAGATTCTCGGGCTGATCGGTGGGCGACATCACGTTGTCGGGCGCGTGTCGCGCCACCACCTGGCGCGTGCCGCGCCCGAACGGGAGGGAGGGAGGGCGGGCGGGCGGGCGGGGGAAATCACGC
>JANYCT010000056.1 GCA_025360105.1 Actinomycetes bacterium
GCCGGAGGGTACGGAGATGGTGATGCCTGGTGACAATGTGTCGATGACGGTGGAGTTGGGTAAGCCGATCGCGATGGATGAGGGCTTGCGTTTCGCTATTCGTGAGGGTGGCCGTACTGTTGGCGCCGGCCGCGTCGTCAAGATCTTGAAGTGAGCTGAACGACCATGACACAGAGCATCCGCATTCGTATCAAGGCGTTTGATCACGAGATCATCGACCAGTCCACCAAGAAGATCGTCGAGACAGTCACGCGCACGTCGGCCACCATTCGCGGTCCCATTCCGTTGCCGACCGACAAGCACCGTTACACGGTCATCCGCGGACCCCACATCGACAAGGACTCACGCGAGCACTTCGAAATGCGCGTCCACAAGCGTTTGATCGACATCATCGATCCGAACCCGAAGACCATCGACAGCCTGCAGCGCATCGAGTTGCCCGCTGGCGTCGACATCGAGATCAAGATTCAGGGCAGCTGAGTTCGGCTACCGAAGTAACGAACAAGGGCGACCCTTCGGGGCCGCCCTTGTTCGTTTACAGCCCTACGCTCGCTCGCCCAGTATGTGAGAATTCGGTAAGTTTGGGTCCACCCGCGCCCACTGGTGACCGTGTGCGGGATAAGAAACTCACATGACTCAAACGTTTGATCCGCCACAGTCCCCAGACGAGTCGTCTCACTCGTGGTCGCTTTCGCCCACTGCGCCGTTGCCCCCCACACCGCCTTCGATGCC
This sequence comes from Actinomycetes bacterium, assembly GCA_025360105.1. GTDB lineage: Bacteria > Actinomycetota > Acidimicrobiia > Acidimicrobiales > Ilumatobacteraceae > WLMZ01. The sequence continues at coordinate 733 of JANYCT010000056.1, forward strand.
GACATCGGCGCCGATGTCATCGGTGGTCGTCGAGACCGTTCCGCCGGGGCGCCGGAGCCGACGTGATCGGCGCACTGCCGGTGCCCTCCTCGCGGTGCTCTTGCTCGCCGGCGCAACTGTGACCGGGGCAAAGCTTGCGTCGTCGGGTACGACCACGACCACCACGGGTGTAAATGGCTCGACCTCGACCTCGTCGTCTGCGTCTGCCCCCGCCGGGAGCCGACCAGCGGCACTCGACCAGAGCCTCGACGTAGCCAAGGTGGTGTCGATCATCGGCCCGTCGGTCGTGAAGGTTTCCGTCGACATCAGCGGTGCGAGCGGCAACGGTGAGGGTGTCGGCACCGGCATCATCATCTCGGCCGACGGCGAGATCGTGACGAACGCCCATGTCGTGCTCGATGAAACTGCGGTTCGGGTCCTGCTTCCCGGATCCACCGAACCAATCTCAGCCGAGGTCGTCGGCACCGACCCCGGCAACGACCTTGCGCTGTTGCGGGTGAAGGCAACCGGACTGCCTGTCGCGAAGTTTGCTGCGGACGACAGTGCCATTGTCGGCGATCAGGTCGTGGCGATGGGTTTCGCGCTCGACCTGCCGGGTGAGGCTTCGGTCACCGCGGGCATCATCTCGGCGACGAGTCGCACGATGCTCACCGAGAACGGTGCGCTCAATGGGCTCCTCCAAACTGATGCGGCAATTTCGTCGGGCAACTCGGGTGGTCCGCTGCTGAACGCCGCTGGTCAGGTGATCGGCATCAATACCGCCGTCGCCCGGGCGAGCGGATCGAACACCGCCAGCAATATCGGCTTTGCGATCTCGTCGAAGGAAATTCAAAAAGTCGTTGGCCAGTTGCGTACCGCCAAGGGCGGCACCGCTCGCAGTGAGGGTTACCTCGGCGTTGGCGTGGAAGACCGCCGCGACGGAGGACGCGGTGCGATCGTGTCGCAGGTACAGCCCGGATCGCCGGCGGCCAAACTCGGCCTCCAAGAGGGCGATATCGTGCGCAAGGTGGACGGCGATGTGATCGATGGCCAGGCAGGTTTGATCGCTGCGATTCGCGATTTGTCGCCGGGTGACACCGTGCAAATCGAATACGTGCGTGACGCCAAGACCGTGACCGGCAGCGTGGTGCTGGCCGAACGCCCGAAGAACTGACATCATCCGCTGAGCCGGCGTCGACTCAATGTTTTGTCTGCGCCGAGCACTTTGCCGCTCAGAACGCTAGACATATTCAATGTCGCCCCTGCCTCCGCCTCAGCTGTACGACGGGTGCTCCTCGTTTCCCCCTCCTGCACCACCGTCGCCGCCCGATGCGCGGCTGGGCCGATGGCGACGGCCGATCAAACACAACGGGGTGCTGTGGGTCGTTGCATTGCTGTGCACGGCGTGGGCGGCTGGTCTGCTCGGCGTGTATGTCGGTGCTCGGATCGAGAAGAACCAGCCGTCGGCGGTCTACCGCAACTCCGTGCAGCCGGTGGTGCTGGGTACATCACGCGATTCGGTGTTCGACAAACGCCTGGATGTGGCGGCAGTGACCGCCCGACTGCGTCCGAGTGTTGTGACGGTATCGAGTGACATCAGTGAGAAGGGGCAAGCGGGTGAGGGTGTAGGGACGGGCATCGTGCTCACCGCCGATGGTCAGATCCTCACCAACGCCCACGTGGTCGAAGGCGCAACGCAGGTTCGTGTGCGGCTGTTCGGCGAGCGAAACCCACGTTCGGCAAAAATCCTGGCGAGCGACGCAAGCCACGACCTCGCGCTGTTGGCGGTGGATGTCACCGGGCTCACGCCGGCCACTTTCGCTGAACCCACGAACGTCCGCGTCGGCGACGAGGTATTGGCCATCGGCTACGCCCTCGACCTCGACGGTGAAGCGAGTGTCACGTTGGGAATCGTGAGCGCGCTCGACCGCACCATCCTCACTGCATCCGGCGCCCTCGACGGCATGATCCAGACGGACGCGGCGATCTCGTCGGGAAATTCGGGTGGCCCACTCGTGAACTCCGCCGGTGAGGTGGTGGGAGTCAACACCGCCGTTGCCCGGAGTGATGCAACCAACACCGCGAGCAACATTGGGTTCTCCATATCCAACGCTCACGTGCTCCCCGAGATCGAGGTATTGCGGGCCAAGGCCGGGGGAGTGGACAAGCCCGAAGGATTCCTCGGTGTCGGGCTTGCCGAGCGCACCGACGGTGGCCGTGGAGCGCTGGTCACGACGATCAACGCCGGCTCGCCAGCCGAAAAGGCCGGGATCAAGAGCAACGACATCATCGTTCAAGTCGGCGGCATCGATGTCGACGGCTCCGCCGGAGTGATCGCCGCGGTGCGAAATCACACGCCTGGCGACGACATCGCTGTCGTGGTCGAGCGCAATGGCGCTCGACAGAACTTTACAGTCACTCTCGTCGGCAGGCCTGTCACAACAGGCTGATCAATTCGCGATGATGGCGGTCAGCGTGACGCGTGAATAAGCGGGAAGCGCTCATCATCGAGCGGCCCGCCCACCGACGCTGGTTCTACTTCGAACGGGGGTGAGTGCAGCCACGGTCGGAGCGCGAAAACGGCGTCGTCGCCGACGTAGCGCACGCTGAGGGCGCGGCGTCGATGTTGGGTGAGTCCGGCGGTGCCGGGGGCTGCATGCAATGTGCGGTAGTGGAACGCCAACACATCACCGGGGTTGATGTCGAACGAGACGATGCGGTGCTGGGCAAGCTCTGCTTCGATGTCAGGCACGAGTTCAAACCCGTGCACTGCCGCGGCATAGGGCGTTGCATCGATGAACTTGCGCGGAACAAAACGACGCTGCCATCGGTGCGAACCGACCAAAAACCGTAGGCCCGCGGCAGCTGGCACCGGATCGAGCGAGATCCACATGCTCACGTTCTGTACGCCGTCGATGCAGTAGTACGGATCGTCGTGGTGCCACGGCGTGATCTCGGTGGTACCGGGCTCTTTGACGAGGAGGTGTTCGTGGAAGAAGCGGACGGTGTCGCTGCGCATCAGCGACCGGGCTGCAACCGGCAGCGCGGACTCGAGCGCGACTCGTCGGTATGCGTCGATCCGTTGCCAGTTCACGTAGTCGCCAAAGAATCGACCGGTACCGCCGTCGGGGGTGTAGTCGCTGGCCCACGCACTCGGATCGGCCAGATTCTGCTCGACCGCCTCTGCCAGTTCGCCGAGTTGCGCGGGGCCGATTGCGCCGCGAAGCACCGCAACGCCTTCGCTCTGAAACTGTTCCACGACTGCGGTCGTCACGCTCTCCGCCATGTGTGAATCGTATGCCTTGCATGAGGCGGCCGTAGGATGCTCGCCGTGTCAGAAGCCGCCACGCCCGATTTCTCTCGCGCCGCCGTCGTGTCGCCCCGCTGGGTCACATGGCGTGAACACACCGACATCGCAGCCTATGACGAACGGTTCGACCGTCTGTCAGTTGCTGGACATCATGTTCACGGCGAAGCCGAGTTCATCGCCGGGTATGCGCCGCGAACGGTACTGGATGCCGGCTGTGGCACTGGCCGCATCGCGATCGAACTCGCTCGGCGTGGCGTTGATGTCGTCGGCGTCGACCTCGACGCCGACATGATCGATGCCGCGCGCCGGAAGGCCCCGCACATGGATTGGTTGGTCGACGATCTGGCCAGAATGCAGCTCGCCCACCGCTTCGACCTGATCGCGATGCCCGGCAACGTGATGATATTTTGTCGGCCCGATGACCGCCGCCTCATCGTGCACAATCTTGCACAGCACCTCGAGCCGAGTGGTCTGCTCGTTGCAGGCTTCAGCCTCGAGCGCGACGGCTATACGCTCGCGCAGTGGGACACTCATTGCACCGCCAGCGGGCTCACGCTCGTCGATCGTTTCGCCACATGGGACCGCGACCCATATGTAGACAATGGTGCATACCACGTGTCGGTGTATCGCGCGTTGGTGCAACCGGTGGCGCAGGAGTCGTCCGTTCGGTAGTCGGTACGTGACGTGGCGAGACATAGTCTCCGACCATGCAGGAGCTCGATGCGCATCTCGGTGGCCGTCGTCCATTCGGACTCAACTACTGGCCGTTGGAGCAGGACAACCCGGGAGTCGACGTACAGCGTGAGTCGATTCGTTTGGTATCCCCGGACGGGGCGCTTGTTCGCGGCGTGTTGTGGACACCCCCCATCGGTACGCCGTGGAAGACAGCCGTGATTCTGAGTCACCCGCGTGGCGACTTCAGCGTGCACTATGCATGTCCCTTGCTGGCGGCAGCCGGGTACGCGGTACTGGGCTTCGGCACGCGGTACATGAACAACGACACCGACTGCCTCCACGAGTCGTGCATCATCGACGTCAAGACCGCTCACGATGAGATGAAACGGCGCGGTGCCGAGGCGGTTGTGCTGCTTGGCAACTCTGGTGGTGGTTCGCTGATGGCCATGGCCCAGGCGCAACTCGGCATCGGCGATGGTTGGATCGGGATGGCGGCTCATCCCGGTGAGGGGGTGTTCATGCTGCAGGTCATCGACCCGAGCGTCGTCGACGAGAATGATCCTTTTGCGACCATTCCCGAACTCGACATGTACAACCCCGACAACGGCTGGCGCCCATGGCCTGAGCCGTGCGAGTTCGATCCCGAATGGGTGCTTGGTTATCGGGCGGCACAAATTGCGCGCGTGGCGCGCATCGATGCCATCGCGAAGGCATCGATTGCCGATGCGGAAGCGGCGGGGTCCCGACTCCGAGGCATCGACAAGGCCGACGCTGTGGCGTGGCGCGAGCAGCGCCGCCGCGCGGTCTTCACCAAGTACCTTACGATCTACCGCACCCTCGCCGATCCCGCGTATCTCGACCTGTCGATCGATCCTGACGAGCGATCACAGGGTTCGCTGTTTGCGTTTCCGGATCCGCTCGATGCCAACTACGGCCGAGGCGGCTTGGCGCGCACGATGACCGCACGCGGGTGGCTGAGCACTTGGTCAGGGTTGAGTAGCCACGCCAAGCTCGCCGACACGATGCCGCACGTGACCGTGCCCACGATTCTGGTGCACCCAACGGCAGACACGGAGATTCGTATTCGCCAGGCCACTGAGATCGTCAATAACTCCGGTGCGGCCGACAAGACCTACGTGGAGTTAAAGGGTGCGCCGCACTATCTTGAGGGTCATCGACCCGAAGCGTTGGCCATTGTTGCCGACTGGCTCGCCAAGCGGTTTCCGTGAGGTGCACGAGATGAGCAATGACACGATTCAGTTCGCCACCGACTCGTCCGTGGCCATCATCACCATCAACCGACCCGATGTGCGCAACGCCGTCGATGGTCCAACAGCGGCGTTGTTGGCCGATGCGTTCCGCCGCTTCGAGGCCGACGACGCGTTGATGGTTGCGGTGTTGACCGGGGCGAACGGTACCTTCTGCGCCGGCGCTGATCTGAAGGCAATCACCGCCGGGCGGGGCAACCGGGTCGAGGCCGATGTTGCGCTCGACGGCCCGATGGGTCCGTCGCGCATGCTGATCGACAAGCCGGTGATCGCTGCGGTCGAGGGCCACGCAGTGGCAGGTGGGCTGGAGCTTGCTGCGTGGTGCGACCTGCGTGTGGCTGCCACCGATGCGGTGTTCGGAGTGTTCTGTCGACGTTGGGGAGTGCCGCTGATCGATGGCGGCACCGTACGCCTGACCCGCCTGTTGGGCCACAGTCATGCGCTCGACCTGATCCTCACCGGTCGTGGTGTGAGCGGCGACGAGGCGGCGCGAATGGGCTTGGCCAACCGCTTGTGCGACCCCGGCCAAGCACTTCCGGCAGCACTGGTGCTAGCCCACCAGATTGCAGCGTTCCCGCAGGTCTGTTTGCGCGGCGACCGACGTAGCTCGTACGAGCAGTGGGACATGTCGGTCAACGACGCGCTCGCCAACGAGACGCAAATTGGTTTGCAGGTCCTGATAAGTGGTGAGACGTTCGAGGGTGCGGCACGTTTCACTGCAGGCGAGGGCCGACACGGCTCTGGGGTGTAGCCGACACGTGTGGATCCGGCGGTGTTGACTCCGCTGTAGTGATTCAGCTGAGTATTCGTTCCAGCGTGGTGGCGAGCGCCTCGAGGCTGACGAGGATGGCGTCGGGATGGGCGTTTTCGGGCAGTTCCCGACTGTCGCGGTTCACCCAGATGGTCCGCCAACCCCGCGATGCTGGACCGATGATGTCGTTGACGATCGAGTCGCCGATGCTCACCAAGACCCTGCCACCGCAGACGGCGGCAACGTGGTCGTAGGCCAATGACGACGGCTTCTCTGCGCCGATGTCGTCAGCGAAGAAGGTGTGTTCGAACAGGCCCCCGAGGCCGATGCGTTCGGGGAAACTGTTGCCGTTGGTGAGGAGAACCAATCGGTAGTGCTCGCGGAGCGTACGAAGAACCGGCACGGTCTCGCGGTAGGGCCTGCACATTTCATATCGACGCCCGATGAAGAACTGGTTGACATGATCAACGAGTTCGGGTGCCGCGGTGACCCCGAGTTGGTCCAGCAACTGCACAAACGCGCGAACTCTGACGTCGTCGAGTCGCATCCCTGCGGACTCGGTCATGAGCCTGTTGCGAGCTGTTGTCATCTCGGTCACGGATGGGATCTGCGTGATCTCTACACCCGTGATGCGCGCAAGTTCGTGTCTGGTTTCGGCGAGTGCGCGGTCAAGCGCGGAACGAAAGTCCCACAGCGTCTGATCACCATCGAACACAAGGGTGGTCGAATCCGATGTCACAAAGGTGATGGTAGGTGGTGCACCAGTTCAACCCGCACACGGGCCGGGATCGATACCCACGGCCGGATCCACGCTTCGAGCACCTGCGATCAGCCGGGGAACAGCAGATGTACTCGATGCCCAGGCGCGGTTCTCTGTGCCCTGACTCTTGGCGTAGAGCACACCAACGGCTGTCCCGGTAGGCCCCACGAGCACCGCACCTGAGTCACCGGGCTCGATGGTGACGGCCACCTGATAGCCGCTGCGGGTGACGGTGTTGACATGGTAGATATCGAGAATGCGAACCCTCACGGGCCGAGTGATGGCGAATGGCTGGGCAACTCCGGCACGGTTGCGGAAGACGATCGCGACGCCCCTGTCGTTTCCAGAGGCGGAACCGAGTGGTAGTTCCTGCAACGCATGGCCCGGTGTCGACAGCAGCGCCAGATCGTTGTTCGGGTCGATGGCAACGATGTGCGCGGTGATGGGATCGGCCACATTGGGTGAAGCCGGGCGCACGGTGATCGTGTGCGCACCAGCGACCACATGCGCCGCGGTGAGCACAAAACCGCCTTCGATGACGGCTCCAGCGCCGCGGGTGGGTTCGCTGGCGCACCCCGTGGCTCGGATGTCGACCGCACTTGCGACGGCTGCGTCGTCGATGTCGGGACGTGGTTCGGTGGTCAACGAGCGCGACCCGGTTGCGGCGCAGCCGATGAGCATTGCCGACGCAGCGACAAGGCCGGTGCGGGCAGCATTGCGCAACGCCCTGACCGTCATGGCCGAAATATAGCCAGAGCGGCATCGGCGAACACCAGCCACGCCAACCTGTGGCGGTCCGTGTGGAGATCCGTGTCGTGGTTGGCGAATGCTGACCACACAGAAAAGGCATGGCGAGGGTGTGGCATCGACATATTGGGCGGATAGCATTTCCCACTCGAACTCTGCGGGGTAATACTCCGCTGAATTCAGTCGTTTGCAGCGCTCACGCGTTGTCGGCGGTGTAACTGAAGTCCGTGTGCGCCCGGCAGCATCTGCTGTTGGGAACCGCACGGCGACAATCGATCTCGATGCTCCGTGGGCCACGCCCCCGGAGCATTTGCGTGAACGGCGCTCGGCCCTCAAAGCACACGAACGCCAGCGACGTACCAACCAAGTATCCGGGTTACCCCGGGTCCGGACGAAAAGGCTGCCGCCATGGCACAACAAGCGATCGTCGGCGAAAAAGTCGGCATGACCCAGGTATGGGCCGAGGACAATCGAATTGTCCCCGTCACTGTCTTGCGCGTCGAGCCAGCTCGCGTGGTCCAAGTCAAGACAACCGAACGCGATGGCTACACCGCTCTGCAGGTCACCTACGGCCACAAGGATGCGAAGAAGCTCTCGAAGCCCGAGGCCGGCCACTTCGCCAAGGCGGGTGTCGCTCCCGGTCGGCGGCTCGTGGAACTCCGGCTGGAGTCAGTCGACGGATTTGCCGTTGGCCAAGAGATCACCGTCGACATGTTGGTCAAGGGCCAAAAGGTCGATGTGACCGCCGTCAGCCGTGGTAAGGGCACTGCAGGCGTCATGAAGCGTCACAACTTCAAGGGCCAAGGCGCGAGCCACGGTAACCACAAGCATCACCGTGCGCCGGGTTCCATTGGTTCGTGCAGCTACCCCGGTCGCGTGCTCAAGGGCCTCAAGATGGCCGGCCACATGGGTAACGAACAGGTCACCACGATGAACCTCGAAATCGTCGAAGCCGATCTCGAGCGTGGGCTGTTGCTCATCAAGGGCTCGGTGCCGGGTCCCAACGGTGGCGTTGTCATCGTCCGTAACGCAGTGAAGGGGAAGTGACCTCATGACTTCCGTAGCCCTCAAGACCGCCACGGGAACCGATGCTGGCAGCGTCGAACTCGACGGCGACATGTTCGGCATTCAGCCCAACGTGCCCGTGATGCACCAAGTGGTTACGGCTCAACTGGCGCATCGTCGTGCTGGCACGCAAAGCACCAAGACCCGCGCAGAAGTCAGCGGCGGCGGCAAGAAGCCGTTCAAGCAAAAGGGAACCGGTAACGCCCGTCAGGGTTCGACCCGTGCCCCGCACTTCAGCGGCGGCGGCGTTGCGCTCGGCCCCAAGCCTCGCAAGTACAGCCAGAAGACCCCCAAGAAGATGATCAAGCTCGCACTGCGTTCTGCCCTGTCAGATCGTGCGAACGAGGGTAAGGTCGTCGTCATCGATGGTTGGGGCTTCGACGCCCCGAGCACCAAGTCTGCAGCCGCTGCCTTGCATGCACTGGGCCTCACCAAGTCGGTGCTCATCGTGCATGGCCGTGAGGACATCACAACGGTGAAGAGCTTCCGCAACCTGCCGTCAGTGCAGCTCATCGAAGTCAGCGAACTCAATGCGTACGACGTGTTGTGCAACGAGACCATCGTGTTCACCAAAGACAACCTGCCCGGTGAGGCGGTGTTCGCCGAGTCCTCAGCCAAGCCGACCAAGGCCGCTGCCAAGAAGGCGCCAAAGACCGCCACGGCAGCTGACGACGCAGCAGTTACCCAGGCAGGCGCCGAAGAGACAGGCGAAACGGAGCAGTCATGAAAGACCCACGCGACATCATCTTGGCGCCCGTCGTGTCCGAGAAGAGCTATGCGCTCATCGAGACCGGCGTTTATACGTTCAAGGTGCACCCTTCGGCCAGCAAGCCTGAGATCCACGACGCTGTCGAGGCGATCTGGGGAGTCAAGGTCACTAAGGTCAACACGCTCAACCGTCCGGGCAAGGTCACCCGTGCACGCAAGAGCAATCGCAATGGCAAAAAGCCCGACACCAAGCGGGCCATCGTCACCCTGGCACCGGGCAACGACATCCCGCTGTTCGAGAACTGAGATCGCAATGGCTATTCGCTCACGCAAACCCACCAGCGCTGGTCGCCGCTTCCAGACGTCGGCTGATTTCTCCGAGATCACCAAGTCGACGCCCGAGAAGACGCTGATCGCCACGCGTACCCGCTCCGGCGGGCGCAACGTCTATGGCCGCAAGACCGCTCGTCACCGTGGTGGCGGGCACAAGCGCCAGTACCGCATCATCGACTTCAAGCGCGTCAAGGATGGCGTTGTCGCCAAGGTCGCTGCCATCGAGTACGACCCCAACCGCACCTGCCGTATCGCGCTCTTGCACTATGCAGACGGCGAAAAGGCATACATCCTTGCGCCCAAGGGCCTGAGCGTGGGCGACCACGTGCAGAGCGGCCAAGGCAGCGATGTGAAGCCGGGTAACGCGATGCCCATGCGGTTCCTGCCCGTCGGTACGGTCATCCACAACGTTGAGCTCCGTCCCGGTCAGGGTGGCAAGATGGGCCGCTCGGCCGGTATGGCCATCCAACTCGTCGCCAAGGACGGACAGTTCGCCACCGTGCGTCTGCCCAGCACCGAGATGCGCCGTGTTCTCATCGACTGCCGTGCCACCGTTGGCGAAGTCGGCAACAGCGAGCACGAACTGATCACCATTGGCAAAGCCGGCCGCAACCGCTGGAAGGGCATCCGCCCACAAACGCGTGGTGTGGCCATGAACCCCGTCGATCACCCCCTCGGTGGCGGCGAGGGCCGCACATCGGGCGGTCGTCCTCCGGTGTCCCCATGGGGCAAGCCCGAGGGTCGTACTCGCAACAAGAAGAAGGCGTCGCAGCAGCTCATCGTTCGCCGCCGCCGTACCAGCAAGGGTCGGAGGTAATCATGTCCCGCAGCCTGAAGAAGGGTCCGTTCGTCGACGACCATCTGTTGAAGAAAGTCGACGCAATGAACGCAACGAACGACAAAAAGGTCATCAAGACTTGGTCGCGTCGCAGCACCATCATCCCCGACATGGTCGGGCACACGATCGCCGTTCACGACGGTCGCAAGCACGTTCCTGTGTATGTCACCGAATCGATGGTCGGTCACAAGCTGGGTGAATTCTCGCCGACGCGTACCTTCCGGTACCACGCCGGCCAAGAGAAGAACACGAAGGGTCGCAGGTAATGACCGGTCCAAAGCTCAACGAGAAGAACTTCGAGGCCGGCTCCAAGGGCGGCACGAAGGCTTCGGCTCTTTATGTACGTAGCTCGGCCAGCAAAGCGCGCCTCGTGCTCAACATCATCCGCGGACTTCCCGTGAAGCAGGCCGACGAGGTTCTGCAGTTCACCGACAAGGGCATTGCAGTGACCGTGCGCAAGGTGCTCGCCAGCGCCGTCGCCAATGCTCAGCACAACGACGCGCAGGATCCCGAAGAGTTGTTCGTGCTCGCCTGCTTCGCCGACGAAGGTCCAACCCTTCGCCGCTTCGCTGCCCGTGCCCGCGGTCGCGGTACTCGCATCAACAAGCGCACCTGCCACATCACCATCGTGGTTGCCCGCCTGAGTGATGATCGCATCGCCGTGCTGCAGGCCAAGGACGCCAACCGCACCGCCGCTGGCCGCCGTCGTGGCGCCACGAGCACCACTGCCGCACGGCGCGATCGCGTCGAGCGCAGCCGTGAGCGGGCGCAGGGCCTCAAGTCGGGAGCGTCAGCTACCGCCGAAGAGACCAACGACAACACCAACGACAACACCAACGACAACACCGTCGACGAGTCCGCCGATTCGGTGTGGACATCCGCCAGCGAGTTCGCCGGCGGCATGGCCCCACTCGAGGATGGCTCGGCTCCCGAGGGTTACGAAATCAAGGGCAACGCCGACTCGATGATGTATCACGTGCCCGGCAGCCGCTACTACAAGGCCACCGTTGCCGAGGTCTACTTCGACACCGTCGACAACGCCGAGGCTGCAGGCTTTGCCGCCCCGGGCAGCAACACAACCGATTCCTCCGACGCCGCCGAGGCCGACGGGGCCGGCAGCGGCGAGACCGCAGCAGAAGAGAGCAACTGATGGGTCAGAAGATCAACCCATACGGCTTCCGTCTTGGCATCACCACCGACTGGAAGAGCCGCTGGTTCAGCGAGCGCGACTACAAGGAATACCTCACCGAGGACTGGAAAATTCGTCGCGCCATCATGACCAAGCTCGAGTCGGCGGCCATCAGCCGTATCGAAATCGAGCGCACCCGTGACAAGGTTCGCGTCGACATTCACACCGCGCGACCGGGCATTGTCATCGGTCGTCGTGGTGCTCAGGCCGACGAGCTCCGCTCGTTGCTCACCGATATCACCGGCAACCCCAAGGTGCAGTTGAACATCGTGGAGATCAAGTCCCCCGAACTCGACGCAGCACTCATCGCCCAGGGTGTGGCCGACCAACTCATCAACCGCATTGCGTTCCGCCGTGCGATGAAGCGTGCGGTCCAGAATGCCCAAAAGGCTGGCGCACTCGGCATTCGTGTGCAGTGCTCGGGTCGCCTCGGTGGCGCTGAAATGAGCCGTACCGAGTGGTACCGCGAAGGTCGCGTCCCGTTGCACACTCTGCGCGCCGACATCGATTACGGGTTCCGTGAGGCCAAGACCACCAGCGGCCGCGTGGGCGTGAAGGTGTGGATCTACAAGGGCGACATCTTGCCCTACAAGCCGCAGAACGACGACAAGATCATCCGCGAAGCAGCGATGGCTGTGGGCGAGACCTCGGGCGCACCGCGCAAGGTGGTTTCCTCCGCCGGTCGCAAGAAGGCCGACGACATCGCAGAGATCGAGGCCACGCCGTTGCTGAAGGAAGCCGATCCTGAGTTCGAGAAGTTGCTCGACGAAGAAGAGCAAATCGCCCGTCGTACCAACGCCGGTCATGAAGCACCGCACTTCCGTGGGGAGGACTGATTCCAGATGTTGATGCCCCGTAAAGTCAAGCATCGCAAGCAGCATCGTGGTCGTACCACTGGTATGACCAAAGGTGCGTCGTCATTGAGCTTCGGCGAGTATGGCATCCAGGCCCTCGAGCCGGGTTGGCTCTCCGCTCGCCAGATCGAGGCTGCCCGTATCGCCATGACCCGCGCCATCAAGCGTGGTGGCAAGGTGTGGATCAACGTGTTCCCCGACAAGCCCGTCACCAAGAAGCCCGCCGAGACCCGCATGGGTTCGGGTAAGGGTAACCCCGAGTTCTGGGTCGCCGTGGTCAAGCCCGGTCGCGTGCTGTTCGAACTCAGCTTCCCGAACGAAGAGCAGGCCAAGGCCGCGCTCGAGAAGGCCATTCAGAAGCTGCCCATCAAGGCCCGCGTCATCACTCGCGAAGAGGTGATCTGAGATGGCGACATCACAGGCAGAACTGAACGAGCTCGATCTGGCCGGTTTGGTCGAAGAGCTCCGTGCAACCAAGCAGGAATCGTTGAACCTTCGATTCCGTAACGCGACGGGTCAGCTGGAGAATGTTGCGGAAATCCGCAAGGTTCGCCGGCACATTGCCCGTCTGAACACCCTCATCCGTCAGCGCGAAATTGCGCTGGCCGAGGCCGGGAAGTGAGTGCAGCAATGGCTGACGAAACAACAACAACCGAAGAGCGCAACGCTCGCAAGGTCCGCGAAGGCGTGGTCGTGTCCAACAAGATGGACAAGACCGCAGTCGTTGCTGTGATCGAGCGTGTTCGCCACCCTAAGTACGGCAAGTTCATGATGCGTACCAAGAAGCTGTACGCACACGACGAAGCAAACGACGTGAACATCGGCGACCGCGTTCGCCTGATGGAGACCCGCCCGATGAGCAAGAACAAGCGCTGGCGCGTCACCGAAGTGCTGGAGCGCGCGAAGTGATCGAGCGCAGCGAGAAGTCCGAGGTATCACAGTGATTCAGCAGGAATCCCGTCTCCGCGTCGCCGACAACAGCGGCGGCAAAGAAGTGCTGTGCATCAAGGTGCTCGGTGGCACCCGTCGACGCTATGCGTCCATTGGTGACATCTTCGTGGCCACCGTCAAAGATGCCATCCCAGGTGCTGGCGTGAAGAAGGGCGACGTCGTCAAGTGCGTCGTGGTTCGCGTGAAGAAGGAAAAGCGCCGTCCCGACGGCAGCTACATCCGTTTCGACGAAAACGCTGCGGTCATCATCAAAGACGATCTCACGCCGCGTGGAACGCGCATCTTCGGCCCAGTCGGTCGCGAGTTGCGTGACAAGAAGTTCATGCGCATCGTGTCGCTCGCCCCGGAGGTGTTGTGAACATGAAACTCAAAAAGGGTGACACCGTTGTCGTCATAGCCGGCAAGGACAAGGGCAAAGAGGGCCAGATCATTCGCGCTCTTCCTCGTGAAAACAAAGTCGTTGTCAGCGGCGTCAACATCGCCAAGAAGCATCAGAAGCAGACCAGCCAGACCATGCAGGGCGGCATCATCGATCGCGACATGCCCATGCACGCCAGCAACGTGATGCTCCTCCACAAGGGCAAGCCCACCCGTGTGGGCTACAAGATCCAGGCCGACGGCACCAAGGTCCGCGTCGCCAAGCGCACCGGTGAGGTGATCTCATGAGTACTGAAGCCGAAACCGTCACGATGCCTCGTCTGAAGCAGCGTTACAACGAAGAGATCAAAGCAGCTCTTATGGAGCAGCTCGGCATTACCAACGTGATGCAGGTGCCGACCTTTGAAAAGATCGTCATCAACATGGGCGTCGGTCGCGCCACCCAGCAGCCATCGCTGCTCGAGGGTGCGGTTGCCGATCTGACCAAGATTGCCGGTCAGAAGCCGATCATCACCAAGTCGAAGAAGTCGATCGCAGCGTTCAAGCTGCGTGAGAACCAAGCCATCGGCTGCAAGGTCACCTTGCGGGGCGATCGCATGTGGGAGTTCCTCGACCGTCTGATCGCCGTTGCGATTCCTCGCATCCGTGACTTTCGTGGTCTGCCGGCTCATTCGTGGGACGGCCGGGGCAACTACACCTTTGGTCTCGCTGACCAGATCGTGTTCCCCGAAATCGACTACGACAAGATCGATGCCCCTCACGGCATGGACATCACCATCGTCACTACCGCCGCCTCTGACGACGCAGGTAAGGCACTGCTCGACGCATACGGCTTCCCGTTCAAGCGGGGTGCAGATGCTGGCGCACCGCCCAAGAAGGTCAAGCGTCGCGGCCCGGTCCGCGGTGGTAAGGCAGCCAGGCCGGCTGCCAAGGCAAAGAAGAAGTGATCGGGAAAGGCAACTAGGACAATGGCCAAGAAATCTCAGATCAACAAAGCGGCTGCAAAGCCCAAGTACAAAGTGCGCGGCTACACCCGTTGCCGCCGCTGCGGACGTGCACGTTCCGTATACCGTAAGTTCGGCCTGTGCCGCGTGTGTCTTCGCGAGATGATCCACGCCGGCGAAGTGCCGGGCGTGACCAAGGCGAGCTGGTGAGGGGCAACTATGTTGACTGATCCCATCGCAGACATGCTGACCCGTATCCGCAACGCCAACACGGCGATGCACGATGAGGTCCCAATGCCGTCGTCGAAGCAAAAAGTTGCTCTCGCGAAGATCCTCCAATCAGAGGGTTACATCGTAGGGTTCACCGTTGCTCCGTCGATGAAGGGCCCCGGCGAAGTGCTGACTGTGCACATGAAGTATTCACACGAGCGGGCCCGCACCATCAGCGGTATCAAGCGAGTGTCCACCCCCGGCCTGCGCGTGTATCGCAAGGCAACATCGGTGCCTCGTGTGCTCGGTGGTCTGGGTGTGGCTGTCCTATCCACCAGTGCTGGACTGATGAGCGACCGTGAAGCGCGCAAGCGCAACATGGGCGGCGAAGTCCTGTGCTACGTCTGGTGACCAAGGAACCGACATGAGCCGTATTGGACAATCCCCCATTGCCGTACCTGTGGGCGTCGATGTGACGCTCGATCAGGGAACGGTCACCGTCAAGGGCCCGAAGGGCACGCTGTCATTCGGCGTCCCCGGTGCCATCTCGGTTCGCCGCGATGATGCCAACCTTTTGGTCGAGCGCCCAAACGACGAGCGCGACAGCCGCGCATTGCACGGGTTGACGCGTACCCTCGTGAACAACATGGTCGTCGGTGTCACCACCGGCTTCACCAAGGAACTCGAGATCATCGGTGTCGGTTACCGTGCCGAGGCACAGACCCCAACGTCGTTGCGTCTTTCGCTTGGCTTCAGCCACCCCGTCATCGTGACCGCCCCTGAGGGGATCACGTTCGAGGTTCCGGTGCCCACGCGAGTGATCGTCAAGGGAATCGACAAGGAAGTCGTCGGCCAGGTGGCCGCCAACATCCGTAGCATCCGCAAGCCAGAACCCTACAAGGGTAAGGGCGTGCGCTATCTCGGTGAAAAGGTCCTGCGCAAGGCCGGCAAGACCGGCAAGAAGTAAGGACTGAGGAGAGAGCTCATGAGTGATAACGCAAAAGTTCGTCGCGAGTCGCGCATCCGCCGTCATGGCCGCGTTCGCAAGAAGATCCATGGCACCGCAGCGCGTCCGCGCCTTGCGGTGTTCCGGTCGAACAAGCACCTCGTGCTGCAGTTGATCGACGACGAGGCCGGCCGCACGCTGGCGTCTGCGTCTACCAACGAAGCAGCCGAGCGCGCCACCGACGGTGCAGGCAGCAGTGTCGCTGCGGCCACCCGGATGGGGCAACTCGTCGCCGAGCGGGCCAAGGTTGTCGGTATTGAAAAAGTAGTCTTCGATCGTGGTGGCTTCGCCTACCACGGCCGGGTCGCCGCGGCAGCCGATGCCGCTCGTGAAGCAGGTCTGGAGTTCTGATGGCTGGTCCGTCGTACAGCAACAACAATCCCAACGCAGCGCCCCCTGAGCCGGGTGGGTTGCGCGAGTCGCGAGTCATCGCCATCAACCGCGTCGCCAAGGTCGTCAAGGGTGGCCGTCGTTTTTCGTTCACAGCCCTTGTGGTGGTCGGCGACGGCAACGGTCGTGTCGGTCTCGGCTACGGCAAAGCCAAGGAAGTTCCCCTCGCAATTCAGAAGGGCACCGAAGAGGCGAAGAAGAGCCTGTTCGATGTTCCGCTCGCCGGCAGCACGATCATTCACCCTGTGCTCGGCATCACCGGTGCTGGTCGTGTGCTGATGAAGCCCGCTGCTCCCGGTACCGGCGTCATCGCCGGTGGTGCGGCGCGAGTCATTCTCGAGGAGGCTGGCGTGCATGACATTCTATGCAAGTCGCTCGGTTCAGCAAACGCGATCAACGTTGCCCGCGCCACCATTCAGGGGCTGCAGTCGTTGCAGCGCCCCGACGAGGTTGCGAAGCGCCGTGGTCTCAACGCCGACGAGTTCGTCCCCAAGGGCCTGCTCAAGGCGTACAACGATCGCCAGAAGGCGAATGCTGCAGGGGAGACCCACTGATGAGCGAAAAGACACTGTTCGTCAAGCTGGTGCGTTCGAGCATCGGTGCCAAGCCCAAGAGCCGCGGCACGTTGCGCGCGTTGGGTTTGAAGAAGATTGGCGACACCAACACCCTGCCCGATCGGCCCGAGATTCGGGGCATGATCGCTCGGGTACCTCACCTCATCTCGGTTGAGGAAAACGCCGGCGCCTAAGGCGACTGGTCACGGATTCGAAAGAGCATCACTATGCGCGTAGACGAACTTTCACCGGCGCCTGGCGCCAACAAGGCCCAGCAGCGGGTTGGCCGTGGTATCGGCGGCAAGGGCGGTAAGACCGCTGGCCGTGGAACCAAGGGTCAGCAGTCGCGTGGGCGCGGCAAGGTGGCCCGTGGCTTTGAAGGTGGCCAGATGCCGCTGAAGCAGCGCGTGCCCAAGCTGAAGGGATTCAACAACCCCTTCCGCGTCGAGTACACGGCCGTGAACCTGCATTCCATTGCCAAGCTCGACGTGGCCGAGATCACCCCCGAGGTGCTCGTTGCGCGTGGCCTGCTCCGCAAGGGCGACTATGTGAAAGTGCTCGGCTATGGCGAACTGACCGCGAAGGTCGACGTCACTGCCCACGCTGTTTCGAAGTCGGCCGAGGCTGCCATCAGTGCTCTTGGCGGTAGTGTCACCATCGTTCCGATGCCGTTCAAGGTTCGTCCTGCCGCCAACGGCAACCAGTTCACCAACCGCTGATCGGTCGTAGCCTCCGTCGTGGCGGCTCTAGCGTTTCTGTGTCTGTCGTCTTGTAGTCCGTCCTCTTTCAGGAGTTGCCCGTGCTGTCGAACGTGAAGAACGTCTTCAAGGTTGCCGATCTGCGGAACAAGATCCTGTTCACCATCGGCATGGTTGGGCTCTATCGGCTCGGCGTTGCCATCCAGGTACCCGGCGTGGATCAGCTGGCAGTGCAGCAACTGCGCGATCAGGCCCAAAGCGGCGGCGCGTTGGGATTCCTCAACCTGTTCTCCGGTGGCGCGTTCAGTAGTTTTTCGATCTTCGCGTTGGGCATCATGCCCTACATCACTGCGAGCATCATCATGCAGGTGCTCGGCGTGGTGATTCCCAAGTTGGAGAAACTCCAGCAAGAGGGTGCGGTCGGGCAGCGCAAGATCACCCAGTACACGCGATACCTCGGTATCGGAATCGCCACCCTGCAGGCGGCCGGACTCACCTTTATCTTCGGCCAGGGCAAGGGCAGTGCGTTCTTCGGTGCGGCCCGCAACGCCCCCGACGTGAAACTGCTCCCCGTCTTCATGCCTCGTGCGTTGCTGGTGATCGTGTCGCTGGTTGCGGGTACGGCGCTCATTATGTGGATGGGCGAACTCATCAGCCAGCGCGGCATCGGCAATGGAATGTCAATGATCATCTTTGCGTCTGTGGTCTCGAGCCTGCCCGTGAACTTCTTACGCATCTGGCAGGAAGAAAGTCGCGTGCTGTTCGTACTGCTGGTGTTGTTGGTGATCGGCATCGTGTTCGCGGTCGTGCGAGTCGAGCTCGCCCAGCGCAAGATTCCCGTGTCCTTCGCCAAGCGCCAAGTTGGTCGTCGCATGTACGGCGGACAGAACACCTACATTCCTCTGAAGGTCAACCAGAGCGGTGTGGTGCCCATCATCTTCGCCAGTTCTGTGCTGTTGCTCCCGGTCTTGCTGACCAACGTGCTGGGCTCGGCCGAGGGTTGGCGCGGCAGCATCACCGACTTCGTCAACCGCTATATCGTCAACACGCAGAACATCGTGCACGCCGTCATTCTTGCGACTCTGATCGTGGCCTTTGCGTACTTCTACAACTCGATTGCGTTCGACCCAATTCGCCAGGCGGATCAGATTCGTAAGCAGGGTGGCTTCATTCCGGGTATTCGTCCCGGCCCGCAGACCGAGCGCTATCTCAGCAAGGTTGTCAACCGCATCACGTTGCCGGGTGCGCTGTTCGTTGCAGTGATTGCACTGTTGCCGTACATCCTTTTGTGGATCTTCAACGTGCAGAACTTCCCGTTCGCTGGCACCACGGTGCTGATTGCGGTGGGTGTGGCGCTGGAACTCATGCGTCAGATCGACAGTCAGCTCACGCTGCGCAACTACGAGGGTTTCCTGAAGTAGCAGCGACGATGATCCCCGGTGCTCGGCTCATCATCCTCGGTCGGCAGGGCGCGGGGAAAGGAACACAATGCGTGCGACTGTCGCGCCACTTCGTGGTTCCACATATCTCCACAGGAGACATGCTCCGCGCCGCCGTTCGCGAGGGAACGCCGCTTGGCAAGGCCGCCAAGGAGGTCATGGATGCCGGAGGTCTCGTCGGTGACGACATCATGGTCGGCATCGTCGACGAACGGCTGAGCCGCGACGACGCGCGTACCCGTGGCTATATTCTCGACGGCTTCCCGCGCACGGTGGTTCAGGCTGAAGCGCTCGATGCCATCACCGGTGAACGGCCCCTCGACGCGGTGATTGATCTCGATGTTCCGCGCGCTCTCGTTCTCGAGCGACTTTCTGCACGCCGGGTGTGTCGTGACTGCGGCACCAACTATGTCGCCTCGGGTCACGAACGTCAGCCGTGGATCTGCGATGTGTGCGGTGGTGACGTGATGTATCGCGCCGACGACACGCCCGATGCGATCAACCGCCGGCTCGATCTCTACGAACAGCAGACCTCACCGCTCATGCAGTACTACCACGCCACCGGACGACTCACCGTGGTCGATGGTGTTGCAAGTCCCGACGAGGTCTTCATTCGGCTCACCAACGCCGTTGAATCAAAACGGCGCACCTGATGCGCCGCCGCGGAGCCTCGTTGCCTCGGCGCAGCGACGATCAGCTTCGCGACATGCGCGCCGCTGGCCACGTCGTGGCCGAAATGCACGAGGCGATTCGCGCAGCAGCGCGTCCGGGCGTGCGCACGCTCGCGCTCGACGCGGTGGCGCGCGAAGTGCTCAGCCGCCGCAACGCCACCTCCAACTTCCTCGGCTATCACGGCTTTCCAGCCGTGATCTGTGCCTCGGTGAATGACGAGCTCATCCACGGCATCCCCAGCGGGCGAATCCTCGTGGAGGGTGACCTGCTGTCGGTCGATTGCGGAGCGATCATCAATGGCTGGCATGGTGACGCGGCATTCTCGATGGCCATCGGATCGACGTCGCCGCAGACGCTACGCCTGATCGAAACTGCCGAGCGTGCGTTGGCTGCCGGTATCTGGGCCATGGTTCCGGGAGGGCACCTCGGTGACATCGGCGCGGCCATTGACGAGGTCGTGTCGCTTGCGGGCTATGGCAGCCCGCACGACTACTGCGGGCATGGCATCGGTCAGGCCATGCATGAAGAGCCCGATGTCGAGAACCGTGGTCGCCGCGGTCGCGGTCCCATGCTCGAACCGGGTGTGGTGCTCGCCGTTGAGCCGATGCTCATTGCCGGAGGGATCGACGACGTGCACGAACTCGACGACGGCTGGACCATCGTGACGGCCGACGGATCGCTGGCCGCGCACGTGGAGCACACCGTCCTCGTCGGCGCGCACGGTCCGGAGATACTCACTCGACTGTGAGCTCGCCGAGGTCGTCGCGGCCAGGGTCGTGTTCACGGGATACTCGTCGGGCCCGATGCGCGCTGCGGTTGAGGGTGGGCCCGTGGGCGACAGGGGCGGGCACGCAACCAACGCCGGGACGACCTTCAGCGACGAATTGGAGCGGTGGCTTGCGAGCGACATCCCCAAGTCGCTGGGAAGTTTGGGCGATGTGTTCGAAGAAAAGACGTTCGCGGTCGCGATCGTGCTGTTGATGCTGGTTTCAGCGACACCGATTCCCACAGGTGGAATCACGTTTATCTTCCAGGTCAATGCCGCCGCGATCGCTGGGCGGCTCTGTTCCAACGAACGCTCTTTCTCCGACTCGCCGGCCTGATCGTGATCGGATTCGCGGTCGTCGCTGCGTTGGCACCACCCCTGTCGGGGCTCGAGACATTGCCGGCGCTTGGGGCAGTTCTGATCGGACTTGCGATCATCCTCGAAGATATTGCTGTGTTCGTTGTGGGCGTCGTCATTAGAACCGGTGGCATCGTTTTGTTCGTCGCCGTCGGTGCAGCAGTCGTTCGGTTCATCCAACGCGTGGTGTGACCCGACGTACATCCCCGTTCGGATGGTCGACGTTTGATACATTTCTCTGTCGGATCTGTCGATTGGGGCTTGGCGTTCCCAAACATGGGCGGTAGCATTGCACCTCGGCCCCAACGAAGTCTGCGCGCACGCAGCCGTCGGCGGGGCCGGTTTTGTCCGCCGCTGTTGAGGAGGCCACCCTGGCCAAGCCGAAAGAAGACGCCATTGTGCTTGAGGGCACCATTGTCGAGTCGTTGCCGAACGCCATGTTTCGCGTCGAACTCGAGAATAGCCACAAAGTCTTGGCTCATATCTCAGGAAAGATGCGGATGCACTACATCCGCATTTTGCCTGGCGACAAGGTTCAGGTAGAGCTCACCCCGTACGACCTCACCCGGGGTCGAATCACGTATCGCTACAAGTAAAGGCCCCTCATGAAGGTCCGACCGAGTGTCAAGAAAATCTGTGAGAAGTGCAAGGTCATTCGTCGGCACGGCCGCGTCATGGTGATTTGCGAAAACCCACGTCACAAGCAGCGCCAGGGCTGAGGAATAGGAAACAACGATGGCTCGTATTTCTGGTGTCGACATTCCCCGCGAAAAGCGGTTGGAAATCGCCCTTACCTATATCTACGGAATCGGCAAGCCGACCGCACAGAAGATCTGTGTCGACGCTGCGCTCGATCCGAACACCCGAGTGCGAAGCCTCACTGAAGACGAGGTGAACCGGATCCGTGCAGAGATCGACAAGCTCACCGTCGAAGGTGACCTGCGTCGTGAAGTGCAGCAAGACATCAAGCGCAAGATCGAAATCGGTTGCCTGCAGGGCATTCGTCACCGCAAGGGTCTTCCCGTGCGTGGCCAGCGCACCCACACCAACGCTCGCACCCGCAAGGGTCCGAAGAAGACCGTTGCCAACAAGAAGAAGGCCGTGAGGAAGTAGCGATGGCAAAGCCAAAGCCAGGAGGACGCCGTCCCCGCAAGCGCGAGCGCAAGAACGTCACTGTCGGTGTCGTGCACATCAAGAGCTCGTTCAACAACACCATCGTCAGCATTACCGATACTCAGGGCAACGTCATCTCGTGGGCATCTTCGGGCGGCGTTGGCTTCAAGGGTTCACGCAAGAGCACACCGTTCGCTGCGCAGATGGCCGCTGACAAAGCAGCCCGCGCTGCGATGGAGCATGGTCTGCGCCGGGTCGAAGTACAGGTGAAGGGCCCGGGTTCGGGTCGCGACACTGCCGTTCGCTCGATCCAGAACACCGGCCTCGAGGTCACCTCGATCAAGGACGTCACGCCGTTGGCTCACAACGGTTGCAGCCAGCCGAAGCGTAAGAGGAACTAGTCATGGCTCGTTACACCGGTCCGAAGGTGCGCGTCTCGCGCCGCCTCGCCACCAACATCTTCGAAAACGAAAAGGGTCGTAAGGCGCTTGAGCGCCGTCCCTTCCCTCCGGGCCAGCACGGTCGTACTCGTCGCCGCAACGCCGGTAGCGAGTACCTCGCTCAGCTGCAGGAGAAGCAGAAGGCCAAGTTCATCTACGGCGTACTCGAGCGTCAGTTCCGCCGCACCTACGAAGAAGCCAACCGCTTGCAGGGCCCCACGGGTGAGAACTTGCTGCGTCTGCTCGAGCAGCGTCTCGACAACGTCGTGTACCGCGCCGGTTGGGCCGAGACCCGTCCGCAGGCTCGCCAGTTCGTGAGCCACGGCAAGATCCTGGTGAACGGCAAGCGCGTCGACATCGCGAGCGCCCGTGTGAAGAAGGGCGACGTCGTCAGCCTGCACGAAAAGGCCCGCAACATGATCATCATCCAGCACAACCTCGACACGATCGATCGCATCACCGTGGGTTGGCTGGAAAAGGGTGACGATGGCAAGCAGGTCACAGTTCGTGATCTGCCCCAGCGTGAACACATTGACGTGCCCGTCCGCGAACAGCTCATCGTTGAGCTGTACTCGAAGTAACCGATCCCGAAAGGACTAGGCGACTTTCATGCTCGTCATTCAGCGCCCCACCGTCGAGGCAATCGGCGAAGAAGCCAACAACCGTCAGCGTTTCTTCATCGGACCGCTCGAACCCGGCTTCGGCCACACCATCGGTAATTCACTGCGTCGTACACTGCTGTCGTCCATTCCGGGCGCCGCAATCACCGCAGTGCGCTTCGATGATGCCCTGCACGAGTTCGACACAATCACCGGTATTAGCGAAGACATCACCGACATCATTTTGAACCTCAAAGACATTGTGCTCACGAGCCTCAGCGATGAGCCCGTGGTCGTGCGTCTCGATATCCGTGGCCCCGCCGAGGTGAGCGCTGCTGATATCAAGTGCCCGAGCGACGTCGAGATTCTCAACGCCGACTTGCACCTCGCCTCGCTCAACTCGAAGGGCCGTCTTGCGATTGACCTCACTGTCGATCGCGGCCGCGGTTACCTGTCGAGCCATCGCGAGAACGAGAGCCGCACCATCGGTGTCATCCCGATCGACGCGATCTTCTCGCCGGTGCGCCGCGTGATGTTCGAAGTCGAGCCCACGCGTGTTGAGCAGAGCACCAACTACGACCGTTTGGTTCTCGACATCGAGACCGATGGTTCGATCACACCGCGCGAGGCGCTGGCATCGGCCGGCGCAACGCTGCGGTCGCTGGTCGATCTCGTAGCCAGCCTCAGCGACGAGCCCCAGGGCCTCGAACTTGGCGAAGTCGCTGCGAGCAGTGCCTCGTCGCCCGACCTCGATCTACCCATCGAGGATCTCGACCTGTCCGAGCGTCCCCGTAACTGCCTCAAGCGGGCCCAGATCAATTCCATTGGCGAGCTGCTCACCAAGACCGAAGACGACCTTCTGAACATCACCAACTTTGGTCAGAAGAGCCTCGACGAGGTCAAGCAGAAGCTCGACGAGCGCGGCCTCACGCTGCGCGGCTGACCAGATTTCGTCCAGGGAGACCCCCCATGCCAGCAACACCACGCAGAGCCCGCAATTTTGGCGGTAGCTCGCAGCACCAGAAACTCATGATGGCCAACTTGGCAGCGTCGTTGTTCGCCGCCGAAGCCATCGTGACCACCGAAGCCAAGGCCAAGGCACTGCGCCCAATCGCCGAAAAGCTCATCACCAAAGCCAAAAAGGCCACCGACGATGACCCCATGCGCGTGCACCGCATCCGCCAGATTCAGGGTTACCTGGGCGACCGCGAGATGACACACAAATTGGTCACCGATGTTGCTCCTCGCTACAGCGAGCGCAACGGTGGTTACCTGCGCATCTACAAACTCGGACCGCGCCAGGGCGACAACGCCCAAATGGCACGTATCGAACTGGTCTAGATCGGTGCCGGACCACGGCGCTCTCGAGAACGTGAACGAGCCCGTCGCATTGCGGCGGGCTCGTTTCGTTGTGGCGTACGATGGTTCGGGCTTCCACGGCTTTGCACCGAACCCCGATGTCGACACCGTCGTTGGTGTGCTCTCTGACGCGTTCAGTCGCATCTCGCGACATCCGGTGCAACTCGTGGGGGCCGGTCGCACCGATGCCGGTGTGCACGCCTGGGGTCAGGTCATCAGCTGTGAGCTTGCGGAAACGGTAGATCTCGCCGACCTCGTTCGACATGTGAACCGGATGTGCGCCCCTCGCGTCGTGGTTCGCAATGCCGCCTGGGTCGCAGACGACTTCAGTGCGCGTTTCAGCGCGACGTGGCGTCACTATCGGTATATGGTGATCAACGAACCGGTTCCGAATCCGTTCCTCGCGAACACTGCATGGCATGTGCACCAACCGTTGTCACTGCCGGCGATGCAACTCGCATGTGACCCGCTGATCGGCGAGCACGACTTCACCACGTTCTGTCGTCAACCCACGGCGATTCCCGGCCAGGCTGAGCCGTCGATGCGTCGGCGCGTCATGATTGCGAGGTGGTCTGACATCACCGACGAGATGCGCCCATTCGCCGATGGCGCGCGTGTGCTCCGATTCGAGATACGCGCCAATGCGTTCTGTCATCAGATGGTCCGCGCGATCGTTGGCACACACATCGATGTTGGTCGCGGACGATTCCATGCTGGCGAGATTCGCACGATGATGCGTGCGCAGAATCGAAAGGTCGCCGGTGACGTAGCACCAGCGCACGGGCTCGTGCTCTGGGAGGTTGGCTTCGATGGGCCGAGGTACGACGCATCGACGTCGTCCTTGCGGCGGTCTTCGATTCCCATTGTCGAGGCTCCTTAGCACGTCGGGTCGCGCGACCGTGGGAACCTCATGAAATTCACGGTCGATCTGATTGCCGATTGACGCGTGACGCCCCTATCCTTGTTGAGTTCCCGGTGGCAGCCGGTCGGCGCCCCGACGAAGGAAGCTCTTATGATGCGTACATACAGTCCCAAAGCAAGCGAAATCACCCACGCCTGGCACGTCATTGACGCCGAAGGCTTGGTCCTTGGTCGTATGTGCACCGAGGCAGCACGCGTGTTGCGCGGTAAGCACAAGCCGATGTTCGCCCCCCATATGGATACCGGCGATCATGTGGTCATCATCAATGCCGCCAAGGTCGTGCTCACGTCCGACAAGGCCTCCAAGAAGGGTGTGCACCGCTACAGCGGTTACCCGGGTGGCCTCAAGACCGAGACCTATGCAAACCTCATGGGCCGCAAGCCCGAAGAGGCCGTGCGCAACAGCATCCGTGGCATGCTCCCCAAGGGACCGCTCGGTCGTCAGATGATCACCAAGCTCAAGGTGTACGCCGGTGCCGAGCACCCGCATGCAGCTCAGATGCCTGTCGTATTGGATCTCTCAGCGGCCAAGGCCCGCTGAGCATTCGGAGAGTTGAATCACCATGGGCACCAAGCCACTCACGCAAACCACTGGTCGTCGTAAGGAATCCGTCGCACGCGTTCGCCTGCGTCCGGGTACCGGCATCGTCACTGTGAACGGGCGCACGTTCGAGAACTACTTCCCTACCGCGATGGCGCGCATGATCGTCAGCGAGCCGCTGCGTCTCACCAACACCGAAGAGGTGTACGACATCGACGCGAGCATCTTCGGTGGTGGCATCAGTGGTCAGGCCGGCGCACTGCGCATGGGCATTGCCCGCTCGCTCATCGAGCTCGATCCCGAGCAGCGCCCAGCCCTGAAGAAGGCCGGCTTGTTGACCCGCGACGCCCGTCGCAAGGAGAGCAAGAAGTACGGTCTCAAGAAGGCCCGTAAGGCTCCTCAGTACACCAAGCGCTGATTTGCTGCGCTTCGGCACCGACGGTGTGCGCGGTGTAGCGCTCACGGAAGTCACAACCGAGTACGTGTTCGCCCTCGGCGCAGCCGTGGCAGCGGTGCTGCCAGGCGCGACTTGGTTGATCGCCCGCGACACCCGTGAGTCGGGCGCGGTGCTCGAGGCCGCATTGGCCGCAGGTTTGCGGTCGCGTGGCCAGACGCCGGTGCTGTGTGGTGTCGTCCCCACCCCGGCTCTCGCGCTGCTGTCGCAGCAGCGTGGTGTGCCCGCGGCGATGATCACCGCATCGCACAATCCGTACTCGGACAACGGTGTGAAGATCTTTGCCGCGGGTGGGACCAAACTCACCGATGATGTCGAGGCACGCATCGAGCTCGAACTCGAAGCCGTGCTTGCGTCGTTTGCTGCCGCTGCCGCTGCCGCTGCCGCTGATGCTGCCGCTGATGCGGTTGGGCCTGGTTCGCCAGAATCGGTCGTGATGCCCGATGCCGTTGATCAATATGTGGCACATATCGTGGCGTTGTTCCCGGCTGGCGTGCTCACCGGTATGCGAGTCGTGCTCGACTGCGCCAACGGTGCGATGAGCGTGGTCGCGCCTGTTGTCGTGAGCGCGCTCGGTGCTCACGTCACGGCGATCAACGCGGGGCCCAACGGCACCAACATCAATGCCGACTGTGGTGCTACTCACCCCGCGTCATTATCGGCAGCGGTGCTCGATGCGCACGCTGATGTCGGTCTGGCCTTCGACGGCGACGGCGACCGTGTCATCGCGGTCGACAATCATGGACATGTGGTCGATGGTGACCGTGTTATCGCACTCGGGGCGTTGCAACTCAAGGCCGAGGGAGAACTCACCGGCAACACCGTGGTGGTCACAGTCATGAGCAACCTCGGTTTTCATCGGGCCATGAACGCCGCCGGCATCGACGTCGTGGCAACTTCGGTCGGCGACCGGTACGTACTCGAGGCGCTCGCAGCTGGTGACCACGCACTCGGTGGCGAGCAAAGTGGCCACGTGATCTATCGCCACCTGGCCACTACCGGCGACGGGCTGCTGGCAGGTCTGAGGTTGTTGCGCCACGTTCATTCGTCGCATCGCTCGCTCACGGAGATGGCCACCGAGGTGATGACCACCTATCCGCAGGTGCTGGTGAATGTTCGCGTCAACGCGCGCCATCCCGATATTGCCTCGGAGCTTGCGACCGAAATTGCACGGGCCGAGGCGTTGCTGGACGGCGATGGTCGCGTGCTCGTTCGCGCCAGCGGCACCGAGCCGCTGGTGCGGGTGATGGTTGAGGCAGCCACCGACTCGATTGCCCGCGAGTCCGCCGATGCGCTGGCTGCTGTGGTGCACGCCCGCTTTGGTGTCGCCCACTGATCCGTCGGCTGCGGCGTCCGAAGCTCAGGCCGGGGTCAAGATTCGATGAGGGCGCGGTAGCTGCGGGACGTGCGGAAGTGCTCCGGGGTAACCTGTGGCTCATGTGCGGGATCATTGCCATACTGAGCCGGCCGAGCACCCGCTCGGTCCCACATCCTGGCGACATTCTCGGTGCGCTCGACCACGCCATCGCTTGTTCGCCCGACATGTCAGCCATTGGCGCTGCGACCGTTGCCGTCGATGCGATGCTTCGTGGCGTTACCGGTGTGCAGGCACTGGTTGGTCGCCACGAGCTGATGGCCGGGCTCGCTGCCCGCCTCGATCAGATCGAGGCACTGCTGGTGTCGGCGGAAACCTCGATCGAGGATACAACCAGCTCGACCCCCGAGCAGATTGAGTCCACCAACGCTGTGCTCGGCAGGCTACGCGACGCAGTCTTTTCGATTCGTAACGATCGCCTGCGCGCCGCCCGCGCCGTTCACGCTCTTGCCGGCAGCGATGCGGGCGTCGCAGCCATCGCCGGTTACTTCTCTGTACAGCAGGCGTTGTCGGCCTTGGACCGTCTCGAGGTGCGCGGACGCGATTCCGCCGGGGTGCACCTGTACGTGTGGGGCCATGGTCTGACGGCTGACGACCCAGCGGTACGATCGCTGCTCGCTGGCCGAAACGACAACTCGTTGTTCACCGACAGATCCGTGCGCATCGCCGGTCAGTGCCTCAGCTTCGTCTACAAAGCGGCGGCCGAGATCGGCGAACTCGGTGACAACACCAAGGCGTTACGCGCGGCCATTGCCGGTGACGACCTGTTGCGTCTCGCACTGTCGGCACCGGGTGCCCGACTCAGCTTGCTTGGACACACACGTTGGGCCAGCGTTGGCATCATCAGCGAGCCCAACTGTCATCCGCTGAACAGCGAAGAGGTGGAGTCTGGCTACGAGGCCGGGCCGTATTTTGTCGGTGCCCTCAACGGTGATGTCGACAACCACGCGGATCTGAAGATCGAGCACAACCTGCGCATCGCCGGACCCATCACCACCGACGCCAAGGTAATTCCGGCGCTGGTGTCGCGACTGTCGACCGAGACCAACGGCGACATCACTGAGGCCTTCCGGCGCACGGTTGCGAGTTTCGAGGGCAGCGTCGCCATAGGTGCCGCCAGCGCTGATCATCCCGATCAGGTGCTGCTCGCGCTCCGCGGCAGTGGGCAGGCGTTGTATGTCGGCTTGGCCGAGGATGCGTTCATCGTTGCGAGCGAGCCATATGGCGTGGTCGAGGAAACCAGTCGCTTCGTGCGGATGGACGGCGAGACTCCGGCAGATCCCGATCAGCCGAACAGCCGAGGGCAGGTGTTCGTACTGTCCGGCACGCGTGCCGGCGAACTCGCCGGTATTCGGCGCATGTCTTACGGCGGTACCGACTTGCCATTCTCGCCCGCAGAGGTGGTTACCGCCGAGGTGACTACACGCGACATCGATCGGGGTTCTGCGCCACACTTCCTCCTCAAAGAAATCAGCGAGGCACCCGAGAGCTTTCGCAAGACCCTGCGCGGCAAGATCATCGAGCGCGATGGCTTGTTACACGCATTCGTGGGCGAGCGTTCGTTACCGCTTTTCATCGCCGAGCGTCTGGCGAGCGGCGAGATCCGACGCGTGCTGGTCATCGGTCAGGGCACTGCAGCCGTTGCCGGACGCAGCATGGCGGCAATGCTCGATGTGCTCACCGACGGAGGTCTTGATGTCGACCCGATCGTCGCCACCGAACTCAGCGGATTCGGGATGCGCCTCGACATGAGCGACACCTTGGTGGTTGCTGTCAGCCAGAGCGGCACCACCACCGATACCAATCGCACAGTCGATCTCGTGCGTGGCCGAGGCGCCGTGGTCATTGGCATCGTGAACCGCCGCAACAGCGATCTCACCGACAAAGCCGATGGCGTGTTGTACACATCCGATGGTCGTGACGTGGAGATGAGCGTGGCGTCCACGAAGGCGTTCTACGCGCAGGTGGCTGCTGGCACGTTGCTGGCCTGCGCCATCAGCGAGGCAGCCGGCCTCGGCTCGCCACAGCGTCGGCATCAGCTCCTCACCTCGTTGCGCGAGATCCCCGCTGCCATGCGTACCGTCTTGCGTCTACGCGAGAACATTGCCGATGCGGCTCGCCGGTTTGCCCCGCAGCGCAGGTACTGGACGGTTGTGGGAAATGGTCCCAACGCCGTGGCAGCCGAAGAAGTGCGCATCAAACTGAGCGAGCTGTGTTACAAGAGCATCGCCTGCGACATCACCGAGGATAAGAAGCACATCGACCTGTCGTGCGAACCACTCGTGCTCGTGTGCGCCGCTGGCCTGGTGGGAGGCACGGCTGACGACGTGGCCAAAGAAGTCGCTATTTTCCGTGCGCACAAGGCGTTGCCGATCGTGATTGCCACCGAGGGCGACGATCGGTTTTCCGCCGCTGCGCACGTCGTGGGTGTGCCTTCGGTCGACAGCGCGCTCGCGTTCATTCTTTCGGCGATGGTCGGCCATCTCTTCGGCTACGAGGCTGCGCTTACCATCGACGCGTCGGCCAGACCGCTCCGCGAGGCGCGCGAGGTGATCGAGCGTGCGATTGCCACCACCGAGGTGGGTGACGAAGTGGTGCGCATCGTGCATACGCAGCTGGCTCCGATCGCCGAGCGATTCTTTGCGGCGCTCAGCACGGGCGTATACGACGGTCAGATGGAGGCGTCGACGGCGGTTCGGGTGGTGTCGATGCTGCGCGACGCGCTCAGCCCTACACCACTCGAGTCGTATCAGGCCGACACCGGCAAGTTCGGTTCACCGAGTGTGCTCATCGACGATCTCACGGCCGCGCTCACCCGCGCGATCGAAGAGCTCACTCGCCCTATTGACGCGATCAAGCATCAGGCCAAAACCGTGACGGTCGGCATCAGCCGCAACGACGAGGGCGTGCTCGACCGTCCATTCGTGCAGTCGGTCCTCACGCTCGGCGTGGGTCGCGACCGTCTGTCGTATCGCTCGCTGAAAGTGCTGGCCGATCTCGGTCCGGCTGTTGCTGAGGTGGTGGGATTCACCCGCTACGCAATCGAAGGTGACCCTGACGCAGATGATGCAACCATCACCATTGTGGATCGTGGCGGACTTTCGCGCGATGTTGCGTCGCGGGTGGAGCGCAACAACTCGCTCGTGGGCACGAAGCGACGCGTGGCAGCCGAACGCGAGGTCCTCGTCGCACGCGGCCGCAGCGACGGTCGAACGGTCGTCTTCGTGCCAGAGGTCAAGGCCAACCACACCACCGGCATCACGCTGTTGCACGTTCGTTTCCACGATCGCCTTCCCGCGGCGGTCATGCGCGGCGTCCTGCAGGGCTATGACCGCCGCTACAACCGCCTTGTCGACTGGGTGGCCGAGACGGAGGGCAGCTTCCGTGACGACCGTCTCGGTGAGATCGCCGTTGCCGACCTGCTGATTCTACCGATCAGCGAGGTCGCTGACCGTTGGCGTCGTTGAGCGATGATCGGCATCGGCGTCGACGCGGTTGAGATCGCCCGGTTTCGGCGCTCGCTCGAACGCACGCCCTCAATGCGCGAGCGGTTGTTTACAGCCGAAGAACTCGATTACGTCGCGCCGCAATCAGATCCCGTGCCGTCGCTGGCGGTGCGCTTCGCTGCACGCGAAGCGGTGATGAAGGCGCTAGGAGTGGGTCTCGGAGCTTTCGGTTTTCACGACGTGTGGGTCACTCGAGCAACGTCGGGCGCACCGTCGCTGCGTGTCACCGGGCAGGCCCGAGTACTTGCCGATGCAGCAGGTGTGACGCGTTGGCATCTGTCGCTGACACACAGCGACCTCATGGCCATTGCCTACGTAGTGGCCGAATAGCGTCGTACCGATCGCAGACCCAGCGCACGCAAGCAGCGACGCGGCTGATCGCTACGCTGGCGACCATGCTCCCCATCGTGACTCCCGACGAGATGCGCGACATCGACGCTGCGGCGACGTCGGCGTCGATGCCGGGCAGCGCGTCGGTCGAGACTCTGATCGATCGGGCGGGTTCCGCAGTCGCGTGGGCAGCGCTGCGCATGTTGGGCGGCTCGTACGGGCGTCGCGTTGTGATTATCGCCGGTCCTGGCAACAACGGCGCAGATGGCCGCGCCGCGGCGCGCCGACTCTCAGCGCGGGGAGTGCAGGTTGTGGTTATATCGGCGAACGACTGCCCTGCGGTGCTGCCCGAATGTGATTTGGTGATCGATGCCGCATACGGCACCGGTTTCCATGGTGTATGGCAGGCGCCAGATCCCGGTACGGCCCAGGTGCTGGCGGTCGACATTCCTTCCGGTGTGGATGGGCTCACCGGTGCGGCAGGGCCGGGTGTGATGCAGGCTGACCACACGGTCACGTTCGCGGCGCTGAAACCCGGTCTGGTGTTCGAGCCCGGCTCTGGCCTAGCGGGCAGCGTGGAGGTCGCCGACATCGGCCTGTCGTGCGCCCACGTGCGGACGCATCTCGTACAGCAGGCTGATGTGGTCGATTGGTGGCAGCCGCGCGAGCCCGATTCGCACAAGTGGTCGGCGTCGACGCGTGTGATCGCGGGGAGCCCCGGGATGACCGGCGCGGCGTACCTTGCGGCAACGGCTGCTCAGCGCGCAGGTGCCGGAATGGTGCATCTGTCGGTGCCCGGCGCGCTCGACGGCAGCGGCGATCACGAGTACGTGCAGCGGCTGTTGCCAGGCGCCGGTTGGGCGACCGAGGTGATTTCGAGCCTTGATCGGTTTCAGTCACTGATCATCGGCCCGGGCCTCGGACGTGATGAGGAAACGGTGGCTGCGCTGCGCGAGGTCGTACGACGATCGCCGATTCCGACGGTGGTCGACGGCGATGGCCTCTTCGCGTTGGCGTGGAGCAACGACGGCGTCGCTCCGGTCCTACGCGACCGCGAGGCCCCCACGGTGCTCACGCCGCACGATGGCGAGTTCGCTCTGCTCGCCGGTGCCAAAGTTGGGGTGGATCGCATCATGGAGACCAGGCTGCTCGCGTTCGAACTCGGTGTAGTCGTGTTGTTGAAGGGTCCTGCCACGGTGATCGCCGATCCCGAGGGACAGGTACTCGTGGTGACGGCCGGCGACGATCGCCTCGCTACTGCCGGTACCGGTGATGTGTTGTCGGGCATCATCGGTGCGCTGCTGGCGCAAGGACTTGGCGCGTGCCACGCGGCAGCGGCAGGTGCGTGGATACATGGTCGCGCCGGTCGACTTGGGTCGCGCCGCGGACTGCTGGCTGGCGACTTGCTCCCGCTCATCCCTCAGGTTCTGGAAACACTCGAATGAGATGGGCCTGGGCCGAGGTCGATCTCGACGCCATTGGGCACAACGTCGGGGTGATCCGCAACAGGGTCGCCCCGTCGGCGGTGTGGGTGGTGGTGAAGGCTGACGCGTACGGTCATGGTGCCGTGCCAGTTGCGCGTGCCGCACTCTCTGGCGGTGCCGAGGGACTCTGTATCGCCCTGGTGAGCGAAGGCGCTGAACTGCGCGCGGCAGGCATCGAGGCGCCAATCCTGATCCTCAGCCAGCAGCCGCCCGATGCTGCAGATCTGATCGTGCGTCACCGACTTACACCAACGGTGTATTCCCTCGCGATGGTCGACGCACTGGCCAGTGCTGTGCACCGAGCATCCGCCTCGCATTATCCAGTGCATCTCAAGATCGACACGGGCATGCATCGGGTGGGGGTCCAGCCCGATGAAGCGGTGATCATCGCGGATGCCGTTGCGGCGCATCCCCAGCTCGAGCTGCAGGGCGTCTTCACCCATCTCGCAATGGCCGACGAACCCGATGCGCCCGCGAACGGTCGCCAACTCGAACTCTTCGATCGCGCTGTAGATGCGCTTCGCGACGCTGGTCATCGTCCGTCGATGGTGCACGCGCTCAACTCCGCCGGGGCGCTCACCCGCCCTGATACGCGTCACCAGTTGGTCCGCGTCGGCATTGCGATGTACGGAGTCATGCCGGGTCCCCAACTCGCGAGCGAGTGCGCCGACTTGCGTCCCGCTCTGGCACTGCGGGCGCGCGTCAGCCACGTGAACCGGGTCGCCGCGGGTGAAGGCGTGAGTTACGGCCTGCGACACGTGTTTGCTTGCGACACCTCGGTGGCCACGGTGCCGATCGGCTACGCCGACGGAGCACCGCGTCGTCTGTTTGCCGGTGGCGCCGCCGTGTTGATCGGCGGCGTGCGACGCCCGATCGTGGGCGTGGTGACCATGGATCAACTGATGGTGGACTGCGGCGACGACGCCGTGGCCGTGGGCGATGAGGTCACTCTCCTCGGACGTGAACGCTCTCTTGGTGTGCACAACGAGATCCGCGTCGAGGAGTGGGCCGATCGGCTCGGCACCATTGGCTACGAGATCCTGTGCGGCATCAGCAAGCGGATCGATCGAACGTATCCATGATCGAACTCCGCTCTCTCTCGCCTGATGACACGCGTTCCATTGCCGCCGCCCTGGCGCAGCTGGCGCGCCCGGGCGATCTCATCGTGCTGGCCGGCCAGATGGGTGCCGGCAAGACGGCGTTTGCGCAGGGTTTCGCCCGGGCGCTCGGCATCTACGAGCCGGTCACCTCGCCCACCTACACACTGGTGCGCACTTATCAGGCGGGCACCACGACGCTGCACCACGCCGACCTGTACCGGCTTGATCACACCACTGAGGTCGATGACCTTGCGCTTGGCGAACTGCTCGAGGACGACGCCATCGTGTTGGTGGAGTGGGGCGATGTGGTCGATCTCGGCGACCATCTCCAGATCGAGCTGCGCCTCGATAACGAAGATGTGCAACAGCGCGAGATCATCATCACGTCAAGTGATCGCCGCTGGGCACCACGATGGGAACGTCTGGAAGCCGGCGTCGACGAATGGTTGATTCGATGATCACGCTGGGCATCGAAACGGCGACACAGGTAGTCAGCGTCGCGCTCGGTGGCGACGATGGCGTCCTCGGGGTCGTCGAGATCATGCAGGGTCGTCGCCACGCCGAGATCCTCACGCCGGCCATCGAGTTTGTGTGCAGGCAGGCTCGCATCGCCGTCACCGACATTGCCGCCATTGGCGTCGATATCGGGCCGGGTCTGTTCACCGGGATGCGCGTGGGAATCGCGTCTGCCAAGGCGATGGCGCAGGCACTCGACGTAGCGCTCGTGGGTATCTCATCGCTCGACCTGGTCGCATTCCCACTGCGACATACTTCGAAGGTGATTGCGAGCGTGATCGACGCACGCAAGGGCGAGGTCTTCTACGCGTTCTATCTGCCATCACCCGGTGGCGTCCAGCGAGTGAGCGAGCCGCGTGCCGGCAGCATCGACGACTTCAACGCCGATGTGATGGCGCGAGGTCAAGATGTGCTCGCGGTCGGCGACGGAGCGCACCGCTATCGCGATGAGTTCGACAAGGGCACAGAGGTTGCCGATCTCGCCCACCCGTCGGCGGCCACGTTGGTGCACCTGGCACGCGCTCGGGCTCTACGCAGCGATGTCGTCGCGTCCGACCGCACCTCGGCGGGACTCGACGATGTGCACCCGTTGTACCTGCGCGCCCCGGATGCTCAGATCAACTGGACCACGCGATGAGCGTGCTGTCGCGTCTGCTCAATCGCGAGCCCTCGGCCCGCGGTCTGGTGATCGGCCCGATGCGCCGCCGCGACCTCACGGCTATTCAAGTGATCGAACGGCAGGTGTACCCGCAGCCGTGGTCGGTGAACGTGTTCACCAACGAGATCGACATGGCCAAGCAGGGTCAGCGGTACTACATCGTCGGGTACCGCGGCGGCCAGCTGGTCGGTTACGCCGGAATGATGATCGTGATGGACGAGGCCCACATCACCAACATCGCGTCTGACCCGAACCGACGGCGCGAGGGCATCGGCCGTCGACTGCTGGCCGACCTCGCCTGGGAAGCCAGGCACCGCGGCTGTAGTTCGCTCACCTTGGAGGTGCGCATCAGCAACGTGGCCGCGCAGGGCCTGTATCACCAATTTGGTTTTGAGCCGGCCGGCATCCGCCAGAAGTACTACGAGAACACCGAGGACGCGATTGTGATGTGGTGCCACAACATCGACACGCACGAGTACGCGGATCGCCTTCGACAGTTGTGCCCCGAGATGGCCGATCGAGGTGGTTCGACGTGATCGTTGACGAAGGAACCGTCGTGCTCGGTATCGAGACCAGCTGCGACGAGACGGCCGCATCGGTGGTGATGGGTGGCAGCGACGTGCTCAGCAGTGTTGTGAGCACATCGATCGAGCAACACGTGCCCTTTGGCGGCGTCGTTCCCGAGATCGCAAGCCGCGCCCATGTCGAGCTGCTCGCGCCCGTCATCGCGCAGGCGATTGCCGAGGCCGGAATCGCAGATTCACGCATCGATGCGGTCGCGGCAACGATTGGCCCAGGCCTCATCGGCGCGTTGCTCGTGGGCGTTGCCGCTGCGAAGTCGCTGGCGCTCGTGTGGGATGTGCCCTTCATCGGAGTGAACCACCTCGAGGCACACCTCTACGCCGGTCTGCTCGAGGACCCCACATTGGGGCTCCCGTTGGTGGTGTTGTTGGTCTCGGGCGGCCACACGATGTTGGTCGAGATGCGCGGGCACGGTCAGTACCGGCTCCTCGGTGAGACCATTGACGACGCTGCAGGTGAGGCATTCGACAAGGTCGCCCGATTCCTCGGCCTCGGCTACCCTGGCGGCCCGGCCATCGATCGTGAGGCGCAGCATGGCGATCCGACAGCGATCGCGTTTCCTCGTGCCATTCCCGAGTCGCTCGACTTCAGCTTCAGTGGGCTGAAGACCTCGGTCATGAACCATGTCCGCAAACATCCTGACGTGGTCACTGCCGATGTTGCGGCGTCGTTTCAGATGGCCGTTGTCGACTCGTTGGTGCTCAAAGCTCGCCGAGCTGCACGAGAGGTTGGTGCCAAGGGACTCGCCCTCGGCGGCGGTGTTGCGGCCAACTCGCTGTTGCGCGAACGCTGGCAGGCAGCGTGTGACGAAGACGGTATCCGCGCGTTCGTGCCGAGCCGCGCGATGTGCACCGACAACGCAGCAATGATCGCCGCGACGGGTTGGCACCGGTTGCGCAGCGACGGTCCGACCTCGCTCGACTGCGGCGCCTATCCGGGCCTTCGGCTGCCGCTGGTACAGTCGTAGTCCCCATGAGTCGTCTTGCCGCCTACATCGTCACTGCTCCCGGTCTCGAGCACGTGACAGCGGCCGAGATGGCGCGACTCGATATGAAGGTGATCGACTTGGGAGTCGGTGGCCTCACGGCCTCACTCACGTGGTCGCAGCTGATGCTTGCGCACCTGCACCTGCGCACGGCCACCCGCGTCCTCGTTCGAATCGGTCGCTTCGAGGCAAACGGTTTTGGTGACCTGCAAGAGGGTCTGCGCGACATCCCGTTCCACGAGTGGCTCCCGAAGCGTTGTGCGCTGAACGTCAGCGTGTCGGCTTCGGCATCGCGCCTCAACCACACCGTGGCGATTGAAGAGCGTGTCCGCGCCATCGTGCGCCGCGCCTACGACCCGGCGTACGTGTACGAGGGTGGTGTTCACACCCTGCACGTGCGCATCTCGCGCAACGTTGCCACTGTCAGCCTCGATGCGACGGGTGATCCGCTCTATCAACGCGGCTGGCGAACCGAGTCGGGCCCCGCGCCGCTTCGCGAAACGCTTGCTGCGGCGCTGCTGCAGTGGAGCGGAGCCTCTCTCCACAAAGGTGTGCTCACCGACCCGTGTTGCGGTGCGGGCACCATCATCATCGAGGCTGCGCAGATGGCGCGGCGCATGCCAGCAGGTCGACATCGTTCGTTTGCGTTCGAGAACTGGCTGCCGGTGGACCCTGCGCAATGGCCGAAGTTGCTCGCCGCGTCAGACGCCGATGTGCGCGGACCATTGAAGAAGAAGTTCGTCGCCAACGACATCAAGGGCGACATGATCGACAAGGCTCGTGCGAACGCCGAGCGCGCCGGTGTGCTCGACGACATCACGTTCGAGGTGGCCGACGCAATCAAGACCCTCGACACCGCATCCGGCGGTACGGGTCGTGCTGTCGTCACCAACCCGCCCTACGGCGAACGCCTCAGCGCGGCCAATCAGCGATCGCTGTATCTCGCGCTCGGTCGCGCCGAGCGTCTCGCCGTCATTGCGCCGGCCGCGAGCCTGCCCACCTTCAAGCGCGAGTTCGACGACACGCTGGCCACCACGAATGGCGGGCTGTCGGTGCGATTTGCGCGGGTAGCCTTTTCCGGGTGAAACCGCTGCAGCTGGGCCGCTTCGAGGTGTGGCCCCCCGTTGTTCTTGCGCCCATGGCGGGTGTCACGAACGCTCCGTTTCGCGCAATGTGCCGACGCTTCGCACCGGATCTCATCTATGTGAACGAAATGGTGATGGCCACAGCGCTCGTGCACGGCAACGCCAAGACCGCGCGTATGGCCACCTTCGGGTCTGACGAGTCACCGCGCAGCCTGCAGCTCTATGGCAGCGACCCTGCGATCATCGGCCAAGCGGTGCACCTGCTGTGTGCCGCCGATCGCGTCGACCACATTGATCTCAACTTCGGCTGTCCCGCCCAGAAGGTCACCCGGCGCGGCGGGGGAGCAGCTGTGCCCGTGAAACCCAACCTGTTGCGCGCCATCCTTCGCGCGGTAGTGGGTGCTGCCTCGCCATACGGGGTTCCAGTGACCGCAAAGTTTCGCATGGGTATTCACGACGATCTGCTCACGTTCATCCGCACCGGCCAGATTGCCGAGGAAGAAGGCGTTGCGGCCATTGCCTTGCATGCCCGTACCGCTCAGCAGCACTACGCCGGCACGGCGAACTGGGATGCCATCGCCGATTTGAAGGCTGCTGTCACCGGCATTCCCGTCCTCGGCAACGGCGATATCTGGGAAGCGACCGACGCGCTTGCAATGGTCGCGCATACCGGCTGCGATGGCGTCGTCATCGGTCGTGGGTGCCTCGGCCGGCCGTGGTTGTTCGGCCATCTCGTGGCCGCGTTCAACGGTGAGCCGGTTCCCGAGTCACCGCCGCTCGGATTCGTTGGTGAGCAGATGGCCGATCACTGTCGGCTTCTCGCTGCGCACCTCGGCGAAGATCACGCCGTTCGCGACTTCCGCAAACACACCTCGTGGTATCTCACCGGCTATCCCGTTGGTGGAGAAGTTCGGGGCAGGTTCAGCATGATCAATTCCATCGCCGAACTCGACGCGCTCATCGCCGCGCTCGACCCTGCCCAGGTCGTGGTTCCCGGCGGCGAACGGATCCGGCGTGGCCACACGAATGGACCGATTCGGGTGATCCTGCCCGAGGGCTACCTCGACGATCTCGACGACGCGACCCCACCCAATGATGGCCACGTCATGGCCCTCAGCGGCGGGTGATTCGGTGAGTGTTGCATCGCAGCCGTCCCGGGTGGTGCTTGCATCGGCCTCGCCGCGCCGCAGCGAGTTGCTGGCCAACATCGGTCTGGCCTTCGAGGTGGTGCCGAGCGATATCGACGAAACCGATCATCCCGACGAAGATCCGCACGCCTACGTGAGGCGTGTTGCGATCAACAAGGCTCGGGCCGTTGATGCCGATGACGCGGACATCGTGATCGCGGCCGACACCACCGTCGATGTCGACGGCATGATCTTGGCCAAGCCAGTTGACGACGACGATGCGCGCCGGATGCTCACGCTGCTCGGCGGCCGCACACATCGGGTGCACACCGGCGTGGCGGTTCGCCATCAGGGCCGCGTGGTGTCCGATGTAGCCACCACGCTGGTCACATTCGTGTCCCTCGATCCATCGTTGCTGGACTGGTACATCGCCACCGGCGAGCCCCACGGCCGCGCTGGCGCGTACGCGATTCAGGGCGCGGCAGCGCTATTGGTGCAGGGTGTTCACGGCAGCGTGACCAACGTGATCGGGCTCCCACTCGAGTTGCTCGATTCGTTGCTCGCCGAGGTGGGCGTGTCGTTGCTTGGGTTGCTAACCCCGTAGGTCAACCCCTACCATTAGCACTCGCACTCGTCGAGTGCTAATGCCCGTGCGGCAGTCGCCACACTCGGCTCTGCCAGACAACACGTCACAACAACACTGGAGCTTTCTCTCATGAATCTCACGCCGCTGGACGACCGCATTGTGGTCAAGCCCAACGAAGCCGAGCTCACCACAGCCTCTGGCCTCGTCATTCCCGACACCGCCA
Source organism: Actinomycetes bacterium (assembly GCA_025360105.1). Classification (GTDB taxonomy): domain Bacteria; phylum Actinomycetota; class Acidimicrobiia; order Acidimicrobiales; family Ilumatobacteraceae; genus WLMZ01. The sequence continues at coordinate 40,559 of JANYCT010000056.1, forward strand.
AGGAAAAGCCTCAGCAGGGCAGCGTTCTCGCTGTTGGCCCCGGCCGCTGGAGCGACGACAAAGGTGCCCACAGCCCGCTCGACGTCAACGTCGGCGACACCGTTCTGTACAGCAAGTACGGCGGAACCGAAGTCACCATCGACGGCGAAGATCTGTTGATCCTCACCAGCCGTGACGTCCTCGCAATCGTCAATAAGTGAGGCACTAGCCAATGGCAAAGATTCTCAAGTTTGACGAAGAGGCGCGCCGCGCCCTCGAAGCCGGTGTGAACAAGTTGGCCGACACGGTCAAGGTCACGCTCGGGCCGAAGGGTCGCAATGTCGTCCTCGACAAGAAGTTCGGTGCACCCACCATTACCAACGACGGCGTTTCCATCGCGAAAGAAGTCGAACTCGACGATCCTTTCGAGAACATGGGCGCACAGTTGGTCAAAGAAGTCGCCACCAAGACCAACGATGTTGCCGGCGACGGCACCACCACCGCCACCGTGTTGGCTCAGGCCATGGTGCACCAAGGCATGCGTAACGTCGCTGCCGGCGCCAACCCGATGGGCCTCAAGCGCGGCATCGAAAAAGCTGTCGCTGCCGCGGTCGAGTCGATCAAAAGCCAGTCCAAGGAAGTGGATGACAAGGGCGATATCGCCGCTGTCGCGACCATTTCGGCCGCCGATGCGTCCATTGGCGAAGTCATCGCCAACGCCATCGACAAGGTCGGCAAGGACGGCGTCGTCACCGTTGAAGAGAGCAACACCTTCGGTACCGAACTCGAGTTCACCGAGGGCATGCAGTTCGACAAGGGTTACCTCTCGCCGTACTTCGTGACCGATGCCGAGCGCCAGGAAGCCGTGCTCGACGATCCGTACATCCTCATCAACAACGGCAAGATCAGCTCGGTGCAGACCATGCTCCCCGCGCTCGAAGCCGTGATGAAGACCGGTCGTCCGTTGCTGATCATTGCTGAAGACATCGAGGGTGAGGCACTTGCCACGCTCGTCGTCAACAAGATCCGTGGCACGTTCAACTCCTCGGCAGTCAAGGCCCCCGGCTTTGGCGATCGTCGCAAGGCGATGCTGCAGGACATGGCCGTGCTCACCGGCGGTCAGGTCATCAGCGAAGAGGTCGGCCTCAAGCTCGAGAACGTGACCCTCGATCTGTTCGGTCGAGCCAAGCGCATCATCATCACCAAGGACAACACCACGATTGTCGATGGTGCCGGCGATCATGAAGATGTCAAGGGCCGTATCAACCAGATCAAGGCCGAGATCGACAACACCGACAGCGATTGGGACCGTGAGAAGCTGCAGGAGCGCCTAGCCAAGTTGGCCGGTGGCGTTGCAGTGATCAAGGTCGGCGCCGCCACCGAGGTGGAGCTGAAAGAGAAGAAGCACCGCATCGAAGATGCCGTGTCTGCCACTCGTGCAGCCATCGAAGAAGGCGTCGTAGCTGGTGGTGGTGTGGCGCTCGTGCGCTCGCGCGCCGCCGTCGCCGCAGTTGTTGCGTCGCTCGAGGGCGACGAGGCAACCGGTGCAAAGATCGTGTGGGAGTCGCTCATCGCGCCTCTCTCAACGATTGCTGACAACGCAGGCATGCAGGGCGCCGTTGTGGTCCAGCAGGTCGAGTCGGCTACTGGCAGCATGGGTCTCAACGCCGCAACCGGAGAAATGGTCGACCTCGTCAAGGTCGGCATCATCGACCCGGCCAAGGTCACCCGCGCTGCGCTGCAGAACGCAGCGTCTATCGCAGCACTCGTACTCACCACCGAATGTCTCGTGGCCGACAAGCCTGAGAAGAAGTCAGCCATGCCGGCTGGCGGCGGTGGCGGTATGGGTGGCATGGGCGGTATGGGCGGAATGATGTAACCACTTCGGTGGGAATACATGTAGGTGCGCTCGGTGTTCGATCGAGTGTCCCCCCAAACAGCCGGCCCCGGGTTCGCCCGGGGCCGCTGCTTTTTTCCTGGGCTCACCGCGGCCGTTGACGCCCTGTTGTTGGCGTGGTTGTCGGTAGTTTGGTTCCATGGCGAGTTCAGGCAAGCGTGCGTTCTGGATGCATCAGGCCGCCGAATACGTGCTGGGAATTGCATTCGTCTCCCAGGGTCTGCAGAGCACAACGCCCATGATCCCCACGCTCATGGGTGGTCTCGTGGTGCTGAACACCGCCTGCGCAAAAGGTCCGCTGTCAGCGTTCCAGATCTTTGGTCGGCGTATGCATCGCACGCTTGATGGTGTTGTGATCATTGCCGTAGTGATCGCTGCCTTGCAACCATTGGTGTCGATCGACAACGCGACTCGAGGCATCATGCTCTTCTTGGCGTTTGCGTTGGCATTCATCTGGCTGCAGAGTGACTTCACCGAGAAAGCGGTGAAGGCCGAACAGGTGAAGGCAGCCAAGGCAGCACAGGCGGCGGCCAAGTCTTCGGCGGCCAAGTCTTCGGCGGCCAACACGGTGGCCAACACGGTGGCCAACAAGACGAAGCCGGCCGCCCCAACCGCTACGGCCCCCACGACGTCGTCGTCGCAGGGCGCGGTCTCCGACGACAGTCTTGCAGCATCGGCTGGGCGTGCGGCGGCCCGCTTGTACGGCGGTGGTGTCAACGCGTATCGCAAACGCAAGGGCTGACAACGGTCTGATATCTGCTCATGGGCGTAGCCTTGTGATATGTCGTTTGAACGCCCCGCCCCCGATCTCACCAAGCTTCTTGCCGCCTGGCAGGAGTGGGAGACCGGCGAACAGACGCCTGGGCGCGTGCTGGCCGACCTCAAGAAGTCGGGACTGCCCGATGTGCTCAATCAGCTCATCGAGACCGGCTGGGTGCCGTCGGTCCCCACGGCCTAGCTCGCGTCCGATGTCGGTTTCACGCTCGCGCCCGGGTGGTGACCAGCCGATTCCGCGTCCGACAGTGTGGCGGCCCGGTGCTTCGCCAGCGTGGGCCGCAGAAATCCCCCACACCACCGAAGCAGTGATGCGGGCGGTCGAACGAGCCGATCTGGGCCGCCAACCAGAGACGCCCACGTTTCCCGGTGCGCGTCGGTCGGCTGTGTTGGTGGTGATTGCCGATGGCGATCGCGGCGCCGAGGTGCTCCTCACCAAGCGGGCACGACATCTGCGCAATCACGCCGGTGAGATCAGCTTTCCGGGGGGCCGTATCGAACCGGGAGAATCGCCCGTCGAGGCAGCCGTTCGTGAGGCGCACGAGGAAGTCGCCCTGGCGCCCTCAGCTGTTCGCGTGCGCGGTCAACTGAGCCACCTCTCGACGGTGGTGAGTCGCAGTTACATCGTGCCGCTCGTGGCCCATCTGGATCGGCGTCCGCACCTCGCCGCCGATCCCACCGAGGTAGACCGCGTGTTGTGGGTTCCTCTCGTGGAACTGGCGCACGGGGACACCTATCGCGAAGAGTGGTGGGGCACCCCGCCGCTCGATCGTCAGATGAACTTCTTCGAACTCGACGACGAGACGGTCTGGGGTGCTACCGCACGGATGCTCTATGAGCTGTTGTGTGTCGTCTATGGCCCTCCGGCGACGCGCACTGCCCTATAGAACGTGATCGCCCACCAATAACACGAGGGTCGTTCGAAGAACCAGCGTGAGGCGCAGTGGGCCATCGCATCGGCGAGCAGTTGTCGGTCGATGTGCAGGCGGCTGGCTGCGTTCCAGTATTGCCCAGCGCCGCCGTAGCGGTGCTCGAGCCGCTGCGTGTTGCGATAGCCGAAGTCGTGCCTCCTGCACGGCTCGGTGAAGTTAAACGTTCGGCCGGTGCTGCCGACCAGTGGTGCCGAGCACAGGTCGGTTGTCCAATCAAACCAGGCGTTACCCGATAAACCGTCGGGGCCGACGTGCAGGCGCGCTCGGGCGGAGAACTCGCCGAGTGGCATGCCGAAGAGCATCCGTTGCACGTATGCCGCGTCGGTTACGGCGTTGCCGACCGATGCCTGCGCGGTGCGGGCCATGAGCGAGACAGTCAACAGACTCGTGACTGCGACGAGGACACGGGCGAAACGCCACATGGTGCCCCCTCGGTTGGTGCCGACCGGAGTCGGCGTTGGTATGTCACCGGCCGTTGCCGGTGAGGTGATTCAAGCGGCGTGACCGAACATGCGCAACCTCGGGCACACGGTTCTACTCGAGCGACTGCAGTAGGGCCCACCCTGCGGCCACGTGGCGTTGCTCTGTCAGGCGCGCCCCGATGGAGAAGCGCAGACAACTCTTGCCGTCGAGCACGGTGCGCGTGAACAACGCCGAGCCGGTGGCGTTTGCCCGATCGATGAGCGAATCGGTTGCCTCGTTGCCGGCACGGAGCCGTATGCAGAGCAGGTTCAGCGGATGGGGCGCGATGATCTCGAAACGACTATCGGCCTGCACCCAATCGGCGAGCAACTGCGTGAGCCGGACGTGCTCACGGATCATTTCCCGTACGGGTTCGATCCCATCACAGCGAAGGGTGAACCAAAGTTTCAGTGAGCGAAAACGTCGGCCGAGCGGGATCTGCCAGTCGCGGTAGTCGAGGGCAGCGCCGCTCTCGGCCGCCTGCGATCGTAGGTACTCGGGCAGGATGCTGAGCGCGCCGAGCAGCGCCGCGCGATCGGCCGTCCAGAAAAGGTCGCAGTCGAAGTTGATGCCCATCCACTTGTGCGGATTGGTGCAATAGCTGTCGGCAAATTCCAGTCCATCGTTGACCCAGCGGAACTCGGGCACCAGAGCGGCGATGCCGCTCATGGCTGCATCGACATGGAGCCACAGCCCGTGGGTCTGGCAGATTTCGGCAATGGCCGGCGTGGGATCGAAAGCCGTGGAACTGGTGGTGCCGCGCGACGAGCACACGAAGAATGGGCTGAGCCCCGCGGCGAGGTCGGCCTCGACCATCCGTTGGAGTTCATCGGGACGCATTGCAAACGTTGCGTCGATGGGCACCATCCGCATGCGATCCACGCCGATGCCCGCAATTCGCAAGCCCTTCTCGATGCTGCTGTGCGCCTGGGTTGTTGTATATGCAACGAGTTTGCTGGTGTCGCCGGTGCTGTTTACCGCACCGCCGGTCGCCCTCCAGCGAGCGGCGAGAATTGCGGCGAGCGTTGCCTCCGACGCAGACCCGTGGATGACCCCGCCACCGGTCGGCGAATCACTGCGGAATCGCTCGGGGAGCCCAAGCAGTTCCTGCATCCAATCGAGCATGAGCGTCTCGACCTCGGTACAGGCCGGACTGGTGATCCAGCTCATGCCCTGCACGCCGAGTCCAGCGGTGGCGAGTTCGGCGAGGATCGACGAGTACGACGAGTTGCTGGGGAAGTAGGCGAAGAACGACGGGTGCTGCCAGTGGGTGAGGCCGGGCATGATCACCGTGTCGAGGTCGCGCAGCACGGTGTCGAACGACTCGATGGTGGTCGGTGGGCGCGCGGGCAACGCGGCGCGGATGGCGCCCGGCTGCAGCGCCGAATTGGAGACGGGGAATTGCTCGACGCCTTCGATGTAGTCGGTGATCCAATCGATCAGTGCGTAGCCATTGTTACGAAACTCTTCGGGTGTCACGCACCCGTACGGTAACGCTGCCCGTCACGTTCGGCGACCCCTGCGCCGCATACCCTTCGCACATGGAGACACACAACGCATTGATCGACCCGGATCGCTTCGCAATCCACACCGCGTCGCCGCGCGGGTTTCGCCAGGCGTTCGTGCACGAGGGAATCGGCGGGGTGCCACTGGTCTGCGTGCATGGCTGGCCCGAAACGATGCGCATCTTCTGGAAGGTGATCGCACCATTGGCAGAGGCGGGTTTCGACGTCATCGTGCCCGATCTGCGTGGCTTCGGTGCCAGCGATCTGGGTGCCGATGGATTCCACGATGTCGCCTCGCATGCGCGTGATCTCTACGCTCTTGTGCACGGTGATCTCGGACACGACTCGGTGGTATTGGTCGGCGGCGATTTAGGAGGCCCGATCATCCAGGACCTCGCCCTTCGTTATCCCCACTGGGTGGATCGTATGGTGCTGTTCAACTCGCCGCTGCCGTACCTGAAGCAGGAGATGGCCGCGATCTCTGGTACCCGCGCTCCACGCGAGGCCGCGGACTACTTCATCCGCCAAGGCACCGATCCCGACGGCCTCGCAGCCGAGTTGGCCACACCCGAGCAACGACGTCGCTACATCGCGACTTTCTACACGAGTCGCTTCTGGGCGCATCCCGGCGCTTTTGCCGGTGCGGGTGAGGTGGAGTTCCACACCGAACCCTTCGCCGATGCTGCGTCGCTGCGGGCCAGTTTCGGTGGGTACGAGAGCGTCTTTGAGGACTCGGCGCGCAGCGAACCAGCGTTGCTGGGCCGCAACGATCACACACCTACGTTGATCCTGCACGGCACCAGTGATCACGTGATCTATCCCGCGTTCGACCGTATGGCTGCCGCAGTGTTCACCGACCACGTGGGGCCGTTCTTACTTCGCGACTGCGGGCACTTTGTGCAATGGGAGGCAGCGCACGCGCTGGTGACCGGGACCACGGCGTTCTGCGGTGACCTTTTGGCTCAGCGCCGAGTTTGACCTGATGCTCGTGCTACGGAGTGCCTGTGTTGAGCGCCGCATCGCGAGCCTTTACCGCGCGTGCGACGCGCCAGAAGATGAAGGCAACACCGAGGATCAGCAATCCGAAGGTGACGTATTGCAGAGCGCCGCCGCGATCGCCCGCCTGCGTGGGTTCGATACCGCAGTTGGGCAGATCGACTGAATTGTTGAGGCACTCGGAGAGATCGCGTTTGGTGTTGAGGAACTGATTGTCGATTGATGTCGTGGTCACGGCCGGGTCGCTGCCGGCACCCGAATCGGGTGGTGCGACGGCGAAGGCGCGTGCCGGGGCAAGCACTGCCACGACGGTGAAGACGAGTAGGAACCATCGACGCATATCTCCATCGTCGCGCGTACTCGTTCGCTTCGCCCAGCGGGGGCTAGATTCTGACACTTGACCGACAACACTGACACCGTCTTCGTCGTTGACTTCGGCGCGCAGTACGCCCAGCTCATCGCCCGCCGAGTGCGCGAGCTCAACGTGTACAGCGAGATTGTCCCCCACCGCATCACTGCAGAGGAGGTTGCGCGGCGTCGGCCGACGGCGATCATCTTGTCGGGCGGCCCCAAGAGCGTGCACGTCGAGGGTGCTCCATCGCTCGATCCAGCCATCTATGACCTGGGCATCCCGATTCTGGGAATCTGTTACGGCGTTCAATTGATTGCCCAGCAGCTTGCCGGCGGCGAGGTCGGCCGCGGTATGCGCGGCGAGTACGGCCGCGCGCGGCTCACTGTCACCGACTCGTCATCGCAGTTGCTCTCGGGTCTTCCTGCCGAGCAGGACGTGTGGATGAGCCACTTCGACGCTGTCGTGCAGGCGCCAACAGGATTCATCGCGACGGCGTCGACTCCCGATGCGCCCGTGGCTGCGTTGGAGTGCGCCGACCGCAAGATCTGGGGTGTTCAGTTCCATCCCGAGGTCGTGCACTCGCCATACGGGATGCAGGTGCTCCAGCGATTCCTGCACGACTTGGCCGGTTGCGAGCCCACGTGGACGATGTCGTCGGTGATCGATGATCAGGTCGCCGCGGTTCGTGAGCAGGTCGGAGACCACCGTGTGATCTGTGGCTTGTCGGGCGGCGTCGATTCGGCGGTGGCCGCAGCGCTGGTGCATCGCGCGATCGGCTCGCAGCTCACCTGCGTGTACGTGGATACGGGGCTGATGCGTAAGGGTGAGAGCGATCAGGTGGTCGAGACGTTCCGCCGCAACATGGGCATTGAGCTCATCCATGTCGACGCCGGGCAGCGATTCTTCGAGCGCCTCGCCGGGGTGGTCGAACCCGAGACGAAACGCAAGATCATCGGCGAACTGTTCGTGCGCATCTTCGAGGAAAACACCGGCGGGCTCACCGACGCGCTGTTTTTGGTGCAGGGCACGTTGTATCCCGATGTCATCGAAAGCGGCGGCAGTGATGGCACGGCAGCGGTCATCAAAAGCCACCACAACGTGGGTGGCCTTCCCGACGACATGACCCTGAAGCTCGTTGAACCGTTGCGCAGCCTGTTCAAAGACGAGGTGCGCCGGGTCGGGTCGGAACTCGGACTGCCCGACGAAATCGTCTGGCGTCAGCCCTTTCCCGGTCCCGGCCTCGGTGTGCGTATCATCGGCGAGGTCACGCCCGAGCGCGTCGCAATGCTGCAGGAAGCTGACGCGATCGTGCGCGCCGAGATTCATGATGCCGGACTCGACCGTGAGATCTGGCAAGCGTTTGCAGTCTTGGCCGACATTCGTTCGGTCGGCGTGATGGGCGACGAACGTACCTATGCGCACCCGATCATCATCCGCGCCGTGACCAGCGACGATGCGATGACGGCCGACTGGGCGCGGTTGCCGTACGACCTGCTCGAGCGCATGGCGAGTCGCATCATCAACGAGGTCGCGGGCATCAACCGCGTCGTTTACGACATCACGTCGAAGCCGCCCGGCACGATCGAATGGGAATAGATCGCGGCTGTTTCGCAACGCAACCGTAATAATTGATAGAGTCTCACACATCATGCGTCGCCCCCGATCCCTTCGACTCGCGCTTGGCGTGACAATCGCCCTGTTCGGTGGTGCGGTCTCGTTGCAGTCGGCATCGGCCGACGGCATTTCCGATCAGCAGGCCGAAGTGAAGCGAGTGCTCGCCCAGATCGATGCGCTCAACCAAAAGTCGTCCCAGTTCGCAGAGTTGGGAGCCCAAGCGCTCGATCAAAAGGCGCAGCTCGACGCTGAGATCGCCGTGTCGCAGACCAAGATCGCCGCGCAGCAGGCTGAGTTGAACACGCTGGCGGGTGAGTTGTCCCAAGTGGCTGTGCAAAAGGTGATGGGGGGCGGCAGCGGGGCCATGGGCCCGCTGTTCACCGACCCCGCAGCCATCGACGACGGACTGCAACGAGACCACCTCGCTCGCGTCGCCGTCAACGCCGGCGCGGCCACCACCGACGATTACGAAGTGCTGCTGAAGGCGCTCGACCAAGAGCAAAAGGTGCTCGAGAAGAAGCAGAAGAAGGCCACCGATCTGGCGGCCAACGCCGGAAAGAACCGTATTGCGGCAGATCAGGCCGCGGCGGATGCGACGTCTCAACTCGCCGCTGCCAAGGCGAAACTCGGCGTGCTGGTCGAGCAGGAACAGCAGCGACAAGCTGCCGAGGCGCAGCGACAGTTCGACCAGCAACTCAAGGCTCAGCAGGCAGCGGCGGCCCAGGCAGCGGCTGCGGCAGCGCAAAAGCCGCCCGCAGCGCGCAAGCCAGCCAGCGGTGGGGGCCAGGCCGGATCTGGCAATGCCGGGTCGGGCAACGGTGCTGCTTCGGACACCGGTGCCGGCTCGGGAAACAACGGCGCAGATCCGAACGCCGGAAGTGACCCCGGAGCCGGTGGGGGTGGGAGTTCGTATGTTCCGGTGTCGGGCCAAGCGGGCGTCGCGGTCGCCGCTGCGCGGAGCCAACTGGGTGTGCCATACCAGTTCGCCACATCCGAGCCGGGAGTTTCGTTCGATTGCTCGGGTATCACCATGTGGGCCTGGGGCCGAGCCGGCGTGTCGTTGCCGCACCAGTCCCGTCAGCAGTACGCCTCCACGCCGCACGTGTCCGTCGCGGACGCCCAGCCCGGCGACCTGATCTTCTACTACTCCCCGATCAGCCATGTTGGTATCTACGTGGGAGGCGGACAGATGATTCACTCTCCCCAAACGGGTTCCTTTGTCTCCTACGCACAGGTGAATTGGGGCAAAGTCGTCGGAGTTGGCCGACCGGGCTAGTGGCTATTGTCCGCGGGGCGCTACGGTCGCTGCGTGCATGGACTCAACCTTGCGAATGTGGCTGATTGGCTCGTCGCGAACATCGGCGATGTCGAGGCACCTTTCACCGCTGAACTGATTGCTGGCGGACGATCGAACCTCACGTTCTTGCTGACCGACGCGAACGGACGAAGGCTGGTGCTGCGTCGGCCACCACTCGGCCACGTGCTCGCCACCGCGCACGACATGGCCCGTGAGTACCGCATTATCGCCGCCGTCGGCCAGACGGCAGTGCCGGTGCCCATGGCGCTCGGCGTGTGCACCGATCTGGCCGTGAATGACGCCCCTTTCTACGTTATGGGTCACGTCGATGGTGTGGTGCTCGACAGCGCAGAACGCGCAAGCGCATTGCCCCGCGAGCGGCGCGTGGCGGCGAGCGAGCACCTCATCGATGTCCTCGCCGACCTGCATGCTGTCGACATCGATGGCGTGGGGCTCGGCGATCTGGCTCGTCGCGAGGGCTACATCGAGCGTCAGGTAAAGCGTTGGTCCACGCAGTGGGAGAACAGTAAGACGCGCAACCTCCCGGCCGTCGACGAGGTCGCGCGTCGGCTCAGCGAGAGGATCCCCGCGCAACAGAGTGTGTCCATCGCGCACGGCGACTATCGCTTCGGCAACTGCATGGTCGATGTCTCATGCGGTCGCATTGCTGCGGTGCTCGACTGGGAGTTGTGCACGCTGGGCGATCCGCTCGCCGACGTGGGGTACATCGGTGTGTACTGGAGCGATGGCGACGACGGCGCTGCCCTGCGCGCGAACGACCCAACGCCGGCCGGAGGCTTCCTGCGCTATAGCGCGTTGCTCGAACGGTACGCACAACGCACGGGGCGCGACCTCAGCGGCATTGGTTACTACGTGGCCTTTTCGTGTTGGCGCCTGGCCGTGATCAGCGAGGGCGTGTATGCCCGCTACCTGCACGGCGCGATGGGCGACCAGGGTCTCGATCTTGCACCGATGAAAGCCGGAGCCGAGGGGCTCGCCGAGCGCGCCCTCGAAGCAGTGAGGAGTTTGCCATGACCGCGAATGCAACCGATAGCACCACGCCTGTGCTCGACGGGTGGGTGCAGGGAAGCTTCTCCGCTGCCGGCTTCACCCGCGAAACGTATCGGCGCGGCAGCGGGCCGGCGGTCATCGTGGTGCACGAGATTCCCGGCATCACGCCGGCTGTCACGGCGTTTGCGAACGATGTCGTCGCGGCTGGATTTACCGTGGTGATGCCGTCGTTGGTGGGCACCCCGGGCCAGCAGTTCAGCAACGGCTACATGGTGAAGTCGATGCTCAAAGTCTGCGTGGCCAAGGAGTTCACCACGATGGCAATGAACCAGACATCGCCCATCATTGCGTGGCTGCGCGCACTCGCTCGATCACTGCACAACGAACTCGGTGGCCCGGGTGTTGGCGCGCTCGGTATGTGTTTCAGCGGTGGCTTTGCGCTCGGCATGATGGTCGACGACGTCATGGTCGCGCCGGTGCTTTCCCAGCCCTCGATGCCGTTCGCCTTTGGCGGTGCCGCTCGTGGTGCGAACCTCAACTTGTCGCCCGACGACGCAATGGTTGTCGCCCAGCGTGCAGCAGCAGGCTGTCAGGTGCTGGGCCTGCGTTTCACCGGCGACAAACTCGTGGGTACCCGATTCGATTCGTTGCGCGAACTCCTCGGCGATGCGTTCATTGCCATCGAACTGCCAAGCAACGCGAAGACCGATCATTCCGTGCTCACCGAACAACGCGACGAGGCCTCGGTGCAGCGCGTCCTGCAGTTCCTGCGGGACAAGTTGCTCACTCCCGCAGACTGAGCCGGCCGACTCCCTCCGGAGACCACTCGGCACGGCCGAACCGGATGAAGTAGCGCTGTACAGGCCCCTGATGGCCCGCTACAGCGCTACTTCGCTCAGGAGAGATGCGTGGGAGAGCGGAGGGGTGGGACGCGCGGGTGGGACGCCGCGGGACCCTCAGGACATGCCGAGGGCGTCGAGCGCGTATTGCTTGGCCGTCTTGTAGTCGGCCTTGCCGTTCGGGGCGCGGGGCACGGTGGTCACGAACACGACACGCTTGGGCGCCTTGAATCCAGCGAGTTGGGTCTTCACCGACGCAATGACGCTGGCTTCATCCACGGACGCGCCCTCGGCGAGCGACGCGACCGCGGTGACCGACTGGCCGAACTTGTCGTCGTCGACGCCCACCACGAGGCAGTCGAGCACACCTGCGCTGCGCTTCACTGCTTCCTCGACCTCTTCGGGGAACACCTTCTCGCCTGCGGTGTTGATGACCTGGCTGCCGCGACCCAACAGCACCAATGTGCCATCGGCATTGACGGTGGCCATGTCGCCCGGGAACGAATAGCGCGCACCGTTGATCACGCGGAAGGTGCGCTCTGACTTCTCGGCATCTTTGAAGTAGCCGAGGGGAACGTTGCCGCCCGCTGCGACCATGCCGACCTCACCCGAACCCGGCTCGACTTCGCGGTCGTCGTCGGTGAACACCTTGGTGGTGGGCATCTGGCTGAACTTGGCGGTTTCGATGGGCATGCCGCGCATGGAGATTTGCGTACCCATGCTTCCTTCGGTGGACCCGATGGCGTCGAGCAGAATGACCTGTGGGATGCGGTCGAGCATCTGCTCTTTCACCTCGGCAGTCCACATCACGCCCGACGAGATCACCATTTGGAGACTGCTCGTGTCGTATGGCGTTCCGGCTTCGACTGCTGCGTCAATGGCGCGCACGATGGGCTTCGCGAACGAGTCGCCCACGATCACGAGTGCGGTGGCGTGTTCGTGTTGAACGGTGGTGAGCAGTTCGTCACTATCGAGCGAGCGGGATGGCAACGTGACGACGTTGCCGCCCATGAGATGGGGGATGAATCCGCCGAGCCAGAGGCCCGTGCCGTGCATGAGCGGACAGCTGGGAATGCTCACCGTTTGCTTCCCGCTGCGAACGGACTCGCCGACGATTGGCGCGACATCGGCTGCATCAGATGGCGGAACGGCGCCGAGCAACGGGAAGCCACTGATCACGAACCCGCCCGTCATGCCGCCCATCGCGTACATGACGCCCTTGGGCATGCCGGTTGTTCCGCCGGTGTAGAGCATGTAGATGTCGTCCTCGGCACGTGTGATACGCGACATGGGATCGTGGTTGGCAATCACTTCCTCGTAACGGCGGGCGGTGGGCACCTGACCGGAGCCACCATCGTCGACTTCGATGAGCAGCTTCAACTCGGGCAGCCGAGCGAGGACGCGATCGACGCGATCGCCGAGCGAGGAATGGAACACCAACGCTTCGGCGTCGCTGTTGTCGAGCAGATACCACAGCTCTTCGTCGAGGTAGCGGTAGTTCACGTTGACCGGTACGCCGCGCATCTTGAAGCCGCCATACTGCGCCTCGAGATACTCGTTGCAGTTGTACATGTACAGACCGATCTTGCTGTCGGGCCGCAAGCCTGCGTCGACGTAGGCCGCGGCCATGCGCGCGGCACGATCGTCGTATTGGGTCCACGTGCGGCGCGTCGCACCGTGCACCACTGCCGTCGAGTCACCGATTTCGTCGGCGATTGATTCCCACACTGTCGCGAAATGCATTTCCATGGGTGCAGCGTATGTCGTTGGTCACAGCGTCGTTGACTCGGCCCACGAAGTCAGGGTCAGGCGGTGGCCCACACGAGCAGCTCCGCTCCGTCGAGCCCTGCGGTGAGTGACAAGGCGCCGGCCCCGGAAAGGCGGGCTGCCGCCCCGGTGTCCAACAGCGTGCCGGTCTCGAGCGTTGCCGAACCGAGTGCCACGAAGGCATGAACATGTGGATCGTCGGGCAGCGTGACGCTCTTTCCGGCCGTGAGCCGCGCGCCCCACAACACAGCGTTGTGCTGGTGGATCGAGATCGCTGCGTCGTGGCCCTGGCCCGAGGCGATGGGCACGAGGCCACCCTTGGCGAGCTCGGCGTTGATATCGAGCTGCTGGTAGCCGGGCTTCACGCCCTGTGTGTCGGGGAACACCCACATCTGTACGAAGTGCACAGCGGTATCGGGGTTGGGGTTCATTTCGCTGTGGCGAATGCCCGTGCCCGCCGACATGCGCTGTGCCAGACCCGGGTACAGCACGCCGTGGTTGCCCTCGCTGTCTTTGTGCTCGAGCGTGCCGCTCAGTACCCACGTGACGATCTCCATGTCGCGGTGGCCATGTGTACCGAAACCTGACGCCGGCGCGACGATGTCGTCGTTGTTCACCAGCACCAGGCCATGGCCGTTGTGGAGCGGGGAGTAGTGCTCGCCGAAGTTGAACGAGTGCTTGGAGTTCAGCCAGCCGAAGTTGGTGACGAACCGCTCGTCGGGCTGTTGGATCATGATGGTCATGGTTTCCTCAACACTATTGCGCGCGCAACTATTCCGTCATCCTGCCCGTGGGCGCTGAAAGCGTTCGTCGAGTGCGCTCAGCGGGGGCCGCCGTCGATGTTCAGCAGCGCCCCTGTGGTGTAGGTGCTGGCGGCGCTGGCGAAGTACAACGCAGCGCCCACCACTTCGTGGGGTTCGCCACCGCGTTGCAGCGCAAAGCCGGTTGCAGCGCTCTTGGCGAACGCATCGAGGTCCCACGCCTTGCTGATGTCGGTGAGAAACGGGCCGGGCACGATGCAGTTGACGCGTACCTTCGGCCCGAGCGTACGCGCCAGACCGATGGTGAGGTTGTTCACGCCGGCCTTGGCAGCGCCGTACACCAACTCGTTGGGGCTCGGCCGATGCGATGCGACTGAGGACACGAAGATGATCGAACCGCCGTCACGCTCGGCCATTGTGGTGCCGACCACAGCCGAGAGGCGAAAGGGGCCCTTCAGGTTGACGCCCATGACCTTGTCGTAGAGGTCCTCGCTAATGGCATCGACCGATGGATACAGCGGCGACATGCCTGCGTTGTTGACCAGGATGTCGACCTGCCCGAACTCGGCGTAGGCGAGAGCGGCGAGTTCATCGGCTGCCTGCCACGATGCGGCGTGATACGCCACGGCGATGGCGCGGCGGCCCATCGCGCGAGCCTCGTCGGCCACCGCCTCGCAGTTCTCGATCTTGCGGCTGGCGATGATCACGTCGGCACCGTGCTCGGCGAATGCGAGGACCATCTCGCGGCCGAGGCCACGGCTGCCTCCGGTGACGATGGCAACTTTCCCGGACAGGTCGAACAGTTCTGCGCTCATCTGCGCATGCTCGCACATCGGGGTGTCCGGACTGGTGCCTCAGCGTCGTGTCCGCGAGACTCAGGACATGACTGACATTATGGCGCTCGGCCCACTCGCAGGAGTCCGCGTGCTGGACCTGTCCTCGGTGATCATGGGACCATACGCCACACAGATACTGGGCGATCTCGGTGCCGACGTCATCTGTGTCGAGGAGGCTCATGGCGATACCAACCGGATCATGGGGCCGGGACCCGAACCGGGGATGTCGGGTGTTTCGCTCAACTTGTTACGCAACAAACGCAACGTGTGTCTCGATCTGAAGGACCCCGCCGCACGCGATGCGTTCTTGCGCATCGCAGCCACGTGCGACGTGCTGGTGACCAACCTTCGGCCGGGACCACTGGCACGACTCGGCCTCTCATACGAAGCGGTGAGGTTTGTGCGGCCCGACATCGTGATGTGCCAAGCCCACGGTTGGCCATCGGACGGACGCGATGCCAATCGTCCCGCGTACGACGACGTGATTCAGGCGAGTGCGGGTATCTCGGACACCTTCGTGCTGCAGAGCGGCGCCCCAGCCCTGGTACCCACGCTCGTGGCCGACAAGGTGGCCGGCCTCACGCTCGTGTATGCGGTGCTTGCTGCGTTGTTCCATCGCGAACGCACGGGCGAAGGACAGTTCGTGGAAGTGCCGATGATCGATGCACTCACGTCGTTCACGCTGGTGGAGCACGGGAGCGCGGCGATTCCCGTGCCGCCCCTTGGCTCTGCCGGATACCAACGCATTGTCGCCCCCGAACGCAGGCCGATGGCCACCAGCAACGGTTGGATGGCCGTGCTGCCGTACTCGACCGACAACTACAACGACCTGTTTCGCGCGGGCGACCGGCGCGATCTGGTCGACGACCCACGGGTGATCTCGGCCCGTAGCAGAATGGTCAACGCCGGCGCGTTGTACGCCGTCGTCGAGCCGATCATCGCGAGCCGCACCACCGAGTTCTGGTTGGCCTACTGCAGCGAGCACGACATTCCTGCCGCCGAGGTGCGTACCCTCGACGGTCTCGTCGCTGAATTGCCGATGGCGCATCATCCGCGCACGGGTGGCTACCGCCAGATTCCGCCGCCGGTGAGATTTTCGGCGACCCCCGCCTCAGTTCGCAGCCATGCACCGTTCCTCGGCGACCACAGCCACGAGGTGCTGAGCGAGGTCGGTCTGAGCGACGAAGCCATCTCGGCCCTCGCGCAGCACCCTGAGCGACCTCGACGCTCCGAACAGAGCTGACGCCACTCGTCGCCAGACGAACGGAATTTGCGCCCCGACTCTGGGCGCATTCGCGAGCGCGAGTGGGACGCGAGCATCGCGCGAGCGCCTGTCCGCATGATGGAAGAGTGTTCCCGATTCCGCGGAACGAAAGGGGAGTTTCATGAGGATTCGTCGTGTCAGCGCCGCCGGCCTGGTTCTCGCGCTCGTCGCCGCCGGGTGTTCAGGTTCAGACAGTTCAACATCGGCAAATCCAACCGGAGCGACCGCTAAGTCAGATCCGGTTTCTACGGCCACCGCGTCCACCGAGTCGGGGGTGCCGTCGGACTCAACCCCCACGAGTTCGTCGGCACCCCCTCTTGGTGACCCCAAGGACTGTCCCCTCGGCGCGCTCGATGCGGCCAGTGGGAAAGTGACCATCAAGTTCTGGTACGACTACGACGGCAAGCGTGGCGAGGAGTTCAAAGCTCTCGTCGCTGCGTTCAACGCGTCGCAGAACAAGGTTGCGATCGACGCATCGTTTCACGGCAATCCGGCCTCGTTCTCTGCCATCGCAGATGACTTCGTCCTTGCGGCCGGTTCTGGGGCCGGGCCTGATCTGATCTCCGTGAATGGCGGCAACACGCAGTTGATGCTCGACAGTCACACCACGGTTCCGATGGGGGCGTGCGTGACCGCCGATAAGGCCGACATCAGCGACTTCCTTCCAGCAATCCGCTCGACGGGAATGTCGGGAGACACCATGGTCTCGATGCCGTGGGGTGCGAGCGGTTTCGTGCTGTTCTACAACAAGGCGGCGTTCACCAAGGCTGGCTTGGATCCGGACAAGCCACCGAGCAACTTGGCCGAGATCCGCGCCGACAGCAAAACGATCATGCAGGCGGGAGCTGCCAAGCACGGCATCTCGATGATCGCCCTGAGCGCCTTCATGAAGGGGATGATCACGACGAACGGTGATGCCTGGTACGCGGCCAGTGGATCTGATGGTCGGGCCGATCATGTCGTCGCTGGTGGAGCGGCTGGACAGAAGCTGCTCAGCCAGTTGCAAGACATGGTCACCACGGGCGAACTGATCGCGTATCCGCCCGGCCCGAACCCTGATGCGCTTCTCGCAATTGCCTCCGGGGACTCTGCGATGGCGATTGCACCCGCCGGGCAGCTGGGCGACGTGCTCAAAGCAATTGCCGATGGGGGCGCCGCAGGTGTCGTGGGCGGCGTCGGGCCATTGCCCACCATCGACAAGCCGACGATGGCCAACTACGAAGGTGCCGGTTCACCGTTGTGGATCGCAAAGGGCACCGACCCGGCCAAGCGGGAGGCGGCATATCGATTTGCGAAATGGCTGGTGGAACCCGAACAGATCTACCAATGGGTCACAGCGACCGGTTGCTTCCCGATTCGCACCAGCGCCGCGGACCTCCCTGCGATGCAGCAGTTCTATGCGGCCAACCCACAGTTCAAGGTGGCCTACGACCAAGCGTCGAAGAGTCCACTCGGACCACTGGCCCCTCGTACCGGCGCCACCGACGTGATGCCGATCTTCGACGACATGTTCGCTGCTGTTCTTACCAAAGGTGCCGATCCCAGCAAGGAGTTGGCGGCGGCGATCACCAAAGCCGATGCGTCGTTGGCTGCGTACAACGCCAGCGTCACGACCTCAGGCTGAGATTCGCCGTGGACATCCTCGATCGGTTTGCGGTCCTGCGCGAGGCTCTTGCGCAGGACCGTTGGGGGGAGGCCGAGATCACGACACTGGTCGATCGTTCATGCGAGCTCCAGTTGACCGCCGGTCAAGTACTGATCGAGGTGGGTGACCCGAGCTCAGAATGGTTCGTCGTTGTCAGCGGTCGGTTGGAGGTTCGTGAAGCAACCGGTCGACGTTGGCTGGCCGTCGCCGGCATGGTGCTGCATCCCGATGAGTCGGGTGCGTGGACGCTGCGCGCCGTTCCGTTGGAGCCATGCACGGTGTTGGCCATCACCGCCGTCGATCCGATCGGTTCGTCGTGAGCGTTGCCGGTGACGATGTCTCATTGATCGTGCCGAGGCGCGGTGACCGACTGGTGGCAGCGGTGTTCGTCCTGCCAGCACTGGTGGGCGTGACCGTGTTCGTGCTGTTCCCGTTCGTGAGCTCGACGCGGCTTGCGTTCTTCCGGGTCGACCGGTTCGGTCACATCGGCCGCTACGTGGGCTGGGCGAACGTCACCAGAGTGCTGCGCCTTCCAGAGCTTCGAACCAGCCTCGCCGCCACCGCGAAATTCGTGTTGTTGGTAACGCCGGCAAGCCTGGTCCTCGGTCTTGCCCTTGCGGTGGCGGCGTATCGACCGCTGCGGGGAATCGCGTTGTTCCGTGTGGTGTTCTCATCGACGATTGCCACGGCAGGTGCACTCAGCGCGGCGCTGTTTGTGGTGCTGTTGGCACCCACCACCGGGGCGGTGCGATATGCATTGCAGTCCATCGGGTTGCTCGGTCCGAACGAGACGATCAACCTGCTCAGCGACAACCGGTGGGCCATCGTGGCTGTCGCCACGGTCACGGTATGGAGCGGTCTCGGGCTCAGTTTCATCCTGTTCTCTGCCGCACTGCAGGGCGTACCCGAGGTGCTCTACGAAAGCGCTGCGCTCGATGGATGTAACGGATGGACGATGTTCCGCTATATCACCGTGCCGATGATTCGCCCGATGATCGGCTTCGCAACGATTGCCTTCACCCTGAATGCCGTACTCATCTTCGGCCAGATCGATCTCCTCACTAAAGGCGGACCCGGGCACCGCACCGACGTGTTGGCGTATGCGCTCTATCACGCATCGTTCCGCGACGGCGATCAGGCCAAGGGGGCCGTGTATTCGGTGGTGCTGCTCGTGGTCTGCCTGCTGCTGGGTGTGATCCAGATGCGCTTCCTGCGCCGAAGGCATGATGACGACTCGCTCTGATCACCGTCGCCGGCGAGTCGGTAACGCGGCGCGCTACGTGGTGCTCGGGGGTCTGGCAATGATCATGCTCGCACCGGTCTACCTGAACGCCGTGAACGCGGTGTTGCCGATCAAGTATCGGTTCGCATATCCACCACCGCTGATCCCCCACGAACCACAACTCGACGGCTTTCGCATCGCGATCACCCAGGGTTCGGTGCTGCGCTACATGGTGAACTCGTTCGTCGTGTCGTCGCTGATCACCGTCGGCCAGGTCGTCACGTCGTGCCTTGCCGCGTATGCCTTCACGTTCCTGCGCTTCCCCGGTCGCAAGACGCTGTTCTGGGTGATCGTTGCCTCGGCGGTGGTGCCGTTCGAGGCCGTGATCCTGGGGAACTACCGAACGATCGTGTGGTTGCACTGGCTCGACAGCTACCCGGCGCTGACCGTGCCGTTCCTCGCGAGTGGCGCCGGGGTGTTCCTACTCACGCGAGCCTTCCGGCTCGTGCCACGCGAACTGATTGGTGCCGCCCAAATCGATGGCTGCGGACACACCGCCGTGTTGCGCAATGTCGTGATGCCCGTTGCGCGACCGACGATCGCGGCGCTCGCCGTGTTGTCGTTCCTCGGGGCCTGGAGCCAGTACCTGTGGCCAAAGTTGGTGATCAACGAGACCAGCCGTCGAACCGTGCAGATGGGCATCGCCCAACTGTCCAACGGTGAACTCAACTCGTTCAGCGTGCTCTCAGCCGGAGCGATCCTGCTTTCGCTGCCACTGCTCATCATTCTGATCATGTTCCAACGCCAACTCGTGCGTGGCCTTACCGCTGGGCTGGTTGACCGCTGAGCAACTCATGACGAAGATGCTCGGAACGGGTGAGCCAACCGGGCATTCCGATCTCGCGGAACTGAGCGATGCTGCGATCGAGCAACGCGAGAATTGTCGTATCGTCGGCCGAGTGAGGGTTGCGGATGTACATCCATGCCTCGTCGTGGTCCACGATTGCCGACAGGGCTCTGGCCCCTTCCTCGGCGAAGACCTCGCGAGCTTGTTCGAACCACTGTGCGCCTTCTGCGACGTCGCCGTCGACGGAACAGAGCCGACCCAGTGCAACCCGAACATCAGTCCAGAAGTAGCGAAAGTCGCACGGCAACCATCGTTTCTGGATCGCTGCTTTCACTTCCCCCGAGAATCGGCTACCTCCGGCGAGCCAGATCACCTCTGCGATCGCGTACGCCACTTGGGTGTAGCTCTGCTCGCGGACCGAGGCGTCCCACAGATACGGCACCA
>JANYCT010000075.1 GCA_025360105.1 Actinomycetes bacterium
CCGTGGACCAACCGCGACATCTTCAAGATCCGCACCAATCCGGCGTCGCTGATCGTGCTCGGCGGCGGAGCGATCGGGCTCGAACTCGCCCAGGCGTTCTCGCGTTTCGGCACAACCGTGACGGTGATCGAAGCGCTCGACCGGGTCCTCGCTCCGGAGGAACCCGAGAGCAGCGAACTGGTTGCATCGGTGCTGCGAGCCGAGGGCGTGACCATTCGCACGGGAGTCGCGGCAGCGTCGGTTTCGCGCTCCAACGGCACGGTGACGGTCACATTGGCCGATGGATCCTCCGTAGATGCCGATGAGATCCTCGTCGCCGCTGGCCGCACGCCCAACCTGCGTGGCATCGGCCTCGGCTCAATCGGCCTCGACGAGACCGCACGACCCACGTTCACCACCGACGAACACATGCGGATCATCGGAGTCGACGGTGTGTGGGCCGTTGGTGACATCGCCGGTCGTGGGGCATTCACGCACATGGCCGTCTATGAGGCTGGCGTCGCGGTCGACGACATCATGCACGTGCCGACGCCACGCGTCGCCCAGTCGCATGCCGTCTCGCGAGTCACCTTCACCGACCCTGAAGTCGGCTCGGTCGGACTCACCGAGGCGCAGGCCCGCGCCGCCGGACTCAACGTGCAGGTCGGTCTCGCCAACTCGGCCACGTCGAGTCGCGGCTGGCTGCACGGCGAGGGCAATGAAGGGCTGATGAAGCTGATCGTCGATGCGGACCGTGGCATCGTCGTCGGTGCCACATCTGTTGGACCGCGGGGTGGCGATGTGTTGTCGATGTTCAACCTTGCTGTGCACGCCCGCATCCCCGTGGCCGAACTCATGTCGATGATCTACGCGTATCCCACGTTCTACCGCGGCGCTCTCGATGCGTTGGCGGCACTCGCTTGAGCGAATTCCTGGCTCCACCGATCGCTGCGCCGCTGCCCGATGTCGACACCGAGCGGCTGCACCTGCGTCGGTTCCGCGCCGACGATCTCGATGGCCTCGCCGCGGTCTTTGCGCACAGTGAGGTCTGGCAGTTCCCGTATGGACGTGCCCTCACTCGCGAGGACACGGCCCAGTTCCTCGACAACCAAATCCGCGAATGGGATACCTGTGAGTTCGGCTGCTGGATCGCCGTGCATCGTGAGACACGGCGCATCATCGGCTACGTGGGTCTGTCGGTGCCGATGTTCCTGCCCGAGATCCTCCCCGCCGTCGAAGTCGGCTGGCGGTTCGATCCGACCTACTGGGGGCAGGGCTTCGCCACCGAGGGCGCACGTGCCGCGCTGCGAGAGGCATTCGACACGTTGCAACTCGATGAGGTCACATCGGTTCCACAGGTGGACAATACGCGGTCGTGCCAGGTGTGCGACCGTTTGGGGATGCGCCTGTCGAGAGAAGTGCACCTGCCCGGCAACGCTCGTCGAGGCGCAGTGACCGGCGCGCTCTACCTGATGTCCCGAGACGAATGGCGCGCTCAAACCGCGCCCCGTCCGGCTTCGTGAATCCTGAGGAGGATCCCATGCCCCGCCCCACTCTGTTGATCATCGTCGGCAGCACGCGCCCGGGTCGCGTCGGCATGCCCATCGCGCAATGGTTCCGTGAGCTCGCGTCCGCGCAGGGCGACTTCGCTGTGCAGTTCGCTGATCTCGCAGAGATTGCGCTGCCCATGTTCGACGAGCCCAACAACCCCCGCTCCGGTACGTACACGCACGAGCACACGAAACGATGGAGCGCCACGGTTGCGACTGCCGACGCCTTCGTGTTCGTGATTCCCGAGTACAACCACGGGTACAACGCGGCCACGAAGAACGCACTCGACTTTCTCTTCAACGAGTGGAACAACAAGGCCGTCGGACTCGTCTCCTATGGCGGGGCATCGTCGGGAATGCGAGCCGCGGAGCAACTGAAGCCGGTGTTGTCGACGCTCAAGATGGTGTTGGTCGGTGAGGTGAACATCTCGTTGTTCACGGCGCCAATCGTCGACGGAGTCTTGCAAGCCAGCGACCGCATCACCTTCGGGGCGAACGCGATGCTCGGCGAACTGTCGCGTTGGACGACGCAGCT
>JANYCT010000099.1 GCA_025360105.1 Actinomycetes bacterium
AACGACGCCCCCGCACTCGCCGCCGCCGATGTCGGCATCGCAATGGGAGTCGGCGGCACCCAGGCCGCCCTCGAAGCGGCCGACATCGCTCTGCTCACCGACGACCTCACCAAGATCGTGTTCGCCCGAGCAATCGCTCGCCGCGCCTACCGCACCATCAAAGAAAACCTGTTCGTCGGCGTCGGCGTCGTCCACGTCCTCGGTATTACCGCCGCCCTCCTCGGCCTCATCGGCCCCGTCCAAGCTGCCATCATCCACCTCGGCCCAGACCTGCTCGTGTTCCTCAACTCGACCAAGCTGCTCCGAGTCCGCATCGACACCGGCCCCACCGCCACGGAGGTCGCTGCGGCACAGGCGGCGTGACTCACACAGGAGCGTGGTGGCTCGAGTTCGTTGCGCCGGGCGCGGTATTCCTCGATGGTGATCTCGCCGGCCGCGAGGCGAGTATCGAGTTGTGCGATGGGCGACTGAGGTTGATCGCGGCCCGTTCGCAGCCGTGGAAGAACGAGTAAGGGCCCGCGTCGGAATAGATTGGACGCTCCAGGGTTCGCCCGACCCTGTGCCGCAGCGTTGAGCCTCCTGGCGGATGCGCAAGTTGTTCGGGCGCAAGCCCTAACGCGATGAGTGCCCACATCGCCAAGATCATTGGGATCATCAGCCAAACCCAGGCCCAACCACCATTCCAGTTCATCACGTGTGCCTCCTGTCCTCGTTCGTCCGGTTTCAGTGGACAGCACTGCAGGCTCGACGACCACACTCAAAGGTCACTTATTCCGAGCGGCCAGCTGGAGTGATCTCGGAGTCACGGTTGCGCGACGATCGCCGAGGTGGCAACATCTGATCATGTCTTCAGATGTCAGTAGCTCCAAGGAGCGCAAGCTGCGTATCGCGCTCGGTTTGAACGTTGCGATCGTGGTCGTGCAGGTTGTCGTCGGCATCATTGCCGCTTCGCTGGGATTGCTGGCCGATGCCGCTCACAACGTGACCGACGTTGCCGCGATCGTGGTTTCGCTGATCGCTGTTCGGTTCGCCCGCCGCCGTGCCAACGCATCGCGGTCGTACGGCTACCACCGTGGAACGATCCTCGCTGCGCAGGCCAACGCGGCGAGCATCCTGATCGTCTGTGTGGTCGTCGGCTTCGAAGCGATCCGTCGCCTCACCGATCCGCAACCGGTCGAGGGCGGCCTCGTTCTCATCGTGGCGTTGATAGCTGCCGCCGCGAACTTCGGCGCCGCTGCAGCACTGGGCGGTGCCGGTCGCGCACACGACGAGCATGATGATCACGGATCTGACGCCGGTGGGGAATCGCACGATCTGAACATGCGCTCGGCGCTGCTGCACATGATCTCCGACGGAGCGGTGTCGGTCAGTGTCGCGCTCGCCGGACTCGTGATCCTGTTGACCGGCAGCTGGTACTGGCTGGACCCAGCGGTCTCACTACTGATCTCGGTCGTGATCGGAGTGCAGGGCGTGCGACTGCTCCGGTCGACGGCCGACGTCCTGCTCGAGTCCACCCCCGCCGGACTCGACGTCAACTCGCTGACCGACAAGATGGCGTCAGTTGAGGGCGTCGAATCCGTCCACGACCTTCACGTCTGGACGCTGTCGAGCGAAGTGCGGGCGATGTCTGCCCATGTGGTGCTCGCCGGGCACCCCTCACTCGAAGAAGCGCAGGTTGTTGGTGCAAGAGTGAAGTCGACGAT
The DNA here is from genome assembly GCA_025360105.1 of Actinomycetes bacterium. Classification (GTDB taxonomy): domain Bacteria; phylum Actinomycetota; class Acidimicrobiia; order Acidimicrobiales; family Ilumatobacteraceae; genus WLMZ01. The sequence goes on from JANYCT010000099.1 coordinate 1,704, forward strand.
CGGCGGGCAGTTCCGCATCAGCCACGCGACGCTCGAGTTGGAGTGCGAGGCCTGCGGGGTGCCAGAGGACTTCTGTGCAATCGACTCCTCTGCCAACGCCGAGCCCGCACGGCACGTTCACGACCACGACGATGGACACGGGCACAGGGGCGGTCAGTGACTGCTGTTGCGTCGGTCATGGGATTCGTCGCGGTCCCGGTCGCGACGTCGATCGGCGGCTCGGTGGTCGCCGCTCGTCGACCCGCGGGCGAGCGTGTGCGCAGCATCGTTCAGCATGTCGCTGCAGGTCTGGTGTTCGCCGCAGCGTCTTTGGAGTTGCTCCCCGATCTGATCCGCGAGCATTCCCAGGCCGGCACCGTGATCGGGTTCGTTGCCGGTGTCGCGGTGATGCTGCTCCTCGGGCGGATGTCGGACTACTACGAAGCTGCGGGTGGCCAGCGCGCTGCGATCGGGGTGGTCGCCCTGATCGCATTCGACGTGCTCCTCGACGGCGTTCTGATGGGTGTTGCGTTCTCCGAACAAGCCCGCCAGGGACGCATCCTGACCATTGCGTTGACATTCGAACTGGCATTCCTCGGACTGTCGGTGGCCACCGCTTTGCAGACCGCCGGGGCCAGCAAGAGGCGCGTTGTCGCAGTGACGGCGGGGATCGCGATAGCGCTTCCCGTCGGCGCGTTGCTGGGTATCGGGCCGTTGGCGTCGCTGCCGGTCACACCGTTCGCTGCGGTGCTCGCGTTCGGGACTGTTGCGTTGTTGTACCTGGTCACCGAAGAGCTGCTCGCTGAAGCACACGAAGTGAAAGACACCCCGCTGGCGACGGCGACATTCTTTCTGGGGTTCCTTGGAATACTCCTCATCTCACTCTCCTCGGGAGGTCCGAACTGATGCCTGCAACCGTCACACCCCTCGATCCGGATGCGTGCGGAGTCCGTATCGTCGACCACGACCGGGTCGCCGCCGCCCGGGCACGAATGGTTCCCAACGATGAAGCTCAGCAACTCACCGAGCTCTTTCGGCTGCTCGGCGATCCCACCCGGGTGCAGATCCTGTATGCGCTCGTCGAGGTCGGCGAGCTCTGCGTCTGCGATCTCGCCGCCGTGGTCGACGCGCCCGAGACGTCGATCTCCCATGCGCTGCGTCTGCTGCGCACCGCCGGTGTGGTCCGTAACCGCAAGAGCGGCCGGATGGTCTACTACTCGCTCAACGACGCCCACGTCCGACTCCTCCTCGACGTCTCCGCCGAGCATCTCCGCCACGAGCCCAACACATGACGCACGTGCGAGTACGACGATGAGCGCCTGTTGCGCCGACGACGAACCCGACGACGACGCTGAAGACGAGTCTCCGGCTCGTCTGTGGCAGGTGACGGAGCTTCGCTGGGCGGCAGCCGCAGGGCTGCTGCTGCTGGCAAGTCTCATCGTCGGTTGGAATGACCTCGGCCGTGTGTCCGACGTACTCGCAGTTCTCGCTGCCGCTACGGGTGGCTGGACGTTCGTGCCGGGCACGATGCGATCGCTGCGACGTCGCAAGATCGGCGTAGGCACGCTGATGACAATGGCCGGGCTCGGCGCGCTGGCGCTCGGCGAATTCCAAGAAGCAGCGGCGCTCGCGTTCCTGTTCTCGATCAGCGAAGGCTTGGAGGAGTTCTCACTTGCCCGTGCTCAGCGCGGCCTACGCTCCCTGCTCAGCCTGCTACCCGAGACGGCGATCGTTCGACGCGACGGTGTCGAACAGGAGATCCCTGCCTCGCATATCCGCGTCGGTGAGACGCTGGTCGTGCGGCCCGGCGGGCGCATCGCCACCGACGGCACGATCCGCTCCGGACACAGCACAGTCGACATGGCGGCGATCACCGGCGAATCGATCCCCGTCGAAGTTGGACCCGACGCGGAGGTCTACGCCGGTTCGATCAACGGCAACGGCGCACTCGAAATCGAAGCAACATCCGCCACCGCCGACAACTCGCTCGCCCGCGTCGTCAACATCGTCGCCGACGCCCAAGCCAACAAAGGCCAACGCCAACGCCTCGCGGACCGGATCGCCCGACCACTCGTCCCGGGCATCATCATCACCGCCGCGCTCATCGCTATCATCGGCGCACTCCTCGGCGACCCGCATATCTGGATTCAACGCGCCCTCGTCGTCTTGGTCGCCGCATCACCGTGCTCACTGGCGATCTCCGTACCGATCACGGTCGTCGCCGCCGTCGGTGCCGCCAGCAAGTTCGGGGTGATCATCAAAGGCGGCGCAGCACTCGAAGCGCTCGGCACCATCCGCACCGTCGCCCTCGACAAGACCGGCACCCTCACTCGCAATCAACCCGCTGTCACCGAGGTGATCACCGTCGGCCAACGCACCCGCGAGCAGGTCCTCGCAGTCGCGGCCGCGCTCGAAGCCCGCAGCGAACACCCCCTCGCGCGCGCCATCCTCACCGCACACCCGAACGCGCTCGCTGCCATCGATGTCGAAGCAGTCACTGCCGCCGGACTGACCGGCACCATCGACGACCGCACCGCACGCCTCGGGCGTCCCGGCTGGCTCGAACCCGGAACACTCTCCGCAGACGTCACACGCTTGCAATCCGCCGGTGCCACGACCGTGCTCGTCGAGTCCGATGGCGAGATCATCGGAGCGATCGCCGTGCGCGACGACCTACGACCAGAAGCACCCGGCGTCGTTGCACACCTTCGCGCCCGCGGCATGCACGTCGCGATGCTCACCGGCGACAACCAGGCAACTGCCGCGGGCCTCGCCACCGAAGCCGGCATCACCGAAGTCCACGCCGACCTACGACCCGAAGACAAGGCGAACCTCATCACCCAGATGGAACTCCGAGGACCAGTCGCCATGGTCGGTGACGGCATCAACGACGCACCCGCACTTGCGCTCGCCACCGTCGGCATCGCCATGGGCGCAATGGGCACCGACGTCGCCATCGAGACCGCCGACGTCGCGCTGATGGGCAACAACCTGCACGCCCTCCCCAAAGCGCTCGACCACGCCCGACGAGCACGAACGATCATGCTCCAAAACGTCGGCCTCTCCCTCGCAATCGTCATCACTCTCATCCCGCTCGCCCTCCTCGGAGTTCTCGGATTGGCCGCAGTCGTCGCCATCCACGAGATCGCCGAAATCTTCGTCATCGCCAACGGCGTCCGAGCCGGCCACGTCCAAGAGGGCGACGAGAACCAGTCACACCCAGAACGATCAACCCATCTCAGCGAAGGCGCATCATCTCCCGACCCGATCCCCAAGTCACGAGTTGCAACCGGCACGAATCAGAACGCCTAGAGAGTGCGGTCAAGCCCGCGAGGACACGACCCCGGCCGCCAAGCTCCGCGCCGATCGTTCCACGATCGATGACCCGCCGTCGACCTGCCCCGCCGTCCCGTCGAACCTGACCTGCCGGTCGAAACCTTGCGTTGCGACCGTCAAGCGAACTAGCTCAAACAGCCAGCGTAGGCAAATTCCGGCGATCTATCCGAGTCCACGGAAGAGCGCACAGGATTGAGGTCCTATGACTTGAGCAGAGCAACGATCGGAAAGATCGTCATCGCGATACCGGCGATCGAGGTTGCGACGACCGACAGCCGACCGGAGCGAAATTCGCCGAGCACGCCTCGGGAGCGGGCGAGGATGATGATCAGCAGGATCAGAGGCGGGGCAGTGAGCCCGTTGAAGATTGCAGACAAGTAGAGGGCCCGAATCGGGTTCACGCCGAACCCGACCAACGCCAACCCGATCACCATTGAGCCGACGATCACGCCGTAGAAGCCCGGAGCGTCTTTCATGCGGCGACTCAGTCCCTCGTTCCAATGGAACGCCTCGGCGACCGCGTACGCAGTCGAACCAGCGAGTACCGGCACAGCGAGCAGTCCGAGGCCAATGATCCCCACGGCGAACAACACCTTGGCGAAGCTGCCCGCCAACGGCTCGAGCGCCCGCGCCGCCTGCTCGGCCGTTCCAATATTGATCGAACCCTTCGCACCAAGCGTTACGGCCGCGGTGCACATGATCGCGAACATCGCCACGACACCCGAGAACATTCCCGTCCACACGTCAACGCGCATCGCGACGCAATGGCGACGGTCCACCGCCGTAGGCGGGCCATCCTCGCGTTCTTCGACTTCTTCTGATGCCTGCCAGAAAAACAGGTACGGCGAAATCGTGGTGCCGGCGATCGCGGTCAGCGCGATCATGGTCGTAGCGTCGAAACGGAAGCGTGGCACAAAGGTGCGAGCCGCCACGGTTGACCAGTCGACCTTGACGACGCCGAGCACGAGGACGTAGGCGACCAACGACAGGGCGAACCATCGGAGCACCCGCGAATAGCGGTGGTACGGCACGATCACCTCGGCCGCCGCCATCACAACCGCGAACACGACCACCCCGACACCAGCCGGCACAGGCACCAACAGCTTCAGTGCGGCGCCCATCGACGCGAGATCGGCTGCGATGTTGAGGGTGTTGGCCGAAGCGAGGAGCACCACCGCACCGACCAGCACCCACCGTGGAAACCGCTCGCGAATCAGCGTGCCGAGACCCTTGCCGGTGACCAAACCCAACCGTGCCGTCGATTCCTGAACACCAACGGCTAGCGGGAGCAAGAACGGTGCCATCCACAACAACGACAAACCCTGCGCGGCACCGACCTGCGAATACGTTCCGATCCCCGACGGGTCATCATCTGCAGCGCCGGTGACGATTCCAGGACCCAACCGCTTGAAGTACCCGTGACCTCGAAATGATGTCCGACGCGGATGGTGCATTGGCTCAGGTTCGGAAGGGGGCGACACAACCAGCAGTCTCCCACCTGTGTTCATGCCGCGATCTCAGCGACGGTCCCGACCCCCGTAGACGTGGAACGCGTTCGAACGAGCATCGCGCAAGTCCGCGCCGTCTCGGATCTCCTTGACGACATTACTCCGGCGAACACCCGACGGTCGGGTGACCTCAGTGTCCTGAGCCGTCGATCCGGCCTCTCGACGAGATGTAACGAGATGTAACGAACTGGGCGTGACATTTCGGATCGGCTATCGCGCAGCCACGACGCAGCCGGCTCACGCTCGTCGGTGACCGCGAACTCGCCGGAGCCTTCACAAGTCTCGATCAAGGTCCGTGGTCGCTGTCGGAGAGACGCTCTCAGGGGGTGAGCAACGGATTACCAGTCCCACGCTCACAGCCGGTTCTTGGCTGCCGAAGCACCCGGTGGGTCGGACCCGCTGAACCGCGAAAGTTGTCCATCCACTTGTCCATCTACGGCGCGCTACTGCATCATGTAGGACGAGACCAGATGAGACGAAAAGTGGAGGTGAGCAGGTCAGATGCGACTAGAAGCGACTCAACGAGGCGTGCTCGCGCTCATTCCTAAACCGCAGGTCGCAGGTTCAAATCCTGCCGGGGGCGCACAAAACACCAGCTAGATACGTAAATTGTGGACTCTCTGAACGATCTGGGATGGCACCGTTGAGGTCGTTGTGGGCCGAGTTCTCGACGTGATTGGGATGGTGGTGGGAAGGCGACGTGTTCTCTCACGGGGCGGGGAGGGGCTGATGATGTGAGGTGAGGTGGGCGATGAAGTCGGCTACAAGTCGCGGTTTGCGCCGTGTTGGCCAGGCGACGGCCACGATCGATGGTTCGATGTCATCGATTTGTACCCAGGTGACGTCGTGTCGTTGGTAGGCGGTGGCGGCACTTTCGGGCACAAAGGTGATCGCGGTGCCGGAGGCAACGATCTCGAGTTTTTCCGGGATGGTGACGACGGTTGCTCCGGTGTTGGGTGTGGTTCCGTCAGGGCGTGGTGAGACGATCCAGTAGTCATCCCAGATTCCTCCATGGCGGTGGCGGATGACTGGTTCGTCGGCGACATCGGACAGGGAGATGTGGTCCTTGCCGGCGAGTCGGTGGTCCGCTGGGAGCAGGGCGCCGCGCCGTTCGGTGTAGAGCGTTTGGACGCGAAGCGCGATGGTGTCGATCGGGAGGCGGACGAGTGCGACGTCGACGGTGCCGTCGCGTAGCGCAGCGGCCTGGTTGTTCCATTCGAGTTGTCGTATCTCGATGGTGGCCTCGGGGTGGGAATGTGACAGGGCGCGCACGGCGGCCGCGGGTGTGGTTCCGGCCATGAACCCGACGACCAGGGTCTGCTCGCCGCGGCTGGAGCGGCGAGCGTTGCGGATTGCGGTGTCGGCGTCAGCGAGGATGGGGGCGATGTCCTTGAGGAACATCCGCCCGGTGCGGGTGAGCGCGACCTGGCGGCTGGTGCGCTCGAAGAGTGTGACACCGAGTTCGGCTTCGAGGACTTTGATGTGTCGGCTGACCGCAGGCTGGGCGAGGTGGAGCCGTTCGGAGGCTCGACCGAAGTGGAGCTCTTCGGCGACGGCTTGGAAGCACCGAACACGCTGAAGGTTGAGGTCCATCGGGGCAGCGTAGCCGAGGCGCGAATTTCCATCCATCGCAAGGTGCTATCGATCCTCGCGAAGTTGTCTTGGACTTCGCGTGTGGGCGACCCATGCTGGTCCCCTCGGCGTCACGGCCACGAGGGCCGGGCCCAACGATCCGCACACCAAACGAGGTACAGAGATGTCAAGAATTCTGATGATGGTCGCCAACCCAACTTCGTCACCCACCGTCGGTTGGCCGATCGGATTCTGGTTGTCGGAACTCGCGCATCCCTACTGGTCGTTCATCCAGGAGGGCCACGAGGTCACCGTGGCGTCCTTGAATGGCGGTCAAGTCGTTCCAGATGGGTTCAGCGATCCCGAAAATGCGAAGAGCAGCACCCCTGGCGACTTCGTGAGCGTCGGCTTCGCCCGCTGTTCGGTCACGTCCGCGATCCTCTCCAACACCTTGAAGCTGTCCGACGTCGATCCGCACGGCTACGACGCCATCTTCGTGGTCGGTGGCCTATCTCCGATGGTCACGTTCATCGACTCTGATCTGCTTCACGAGGTGTTCGCCAGCTTTTACGACACGGGTCGGGTCGCCGCCGCTATCTGCCACGGCACCTGCATCCTGCTTCGGGCACGGCGCTCCGACGGAGAGCTCCTAGTCGACGGCAAACGCTGGACGGGGTTTGCGAACTCCGAAGAGGATGCCGTCGATGCCGGTGCGGGTCGCCCCGTGCAGCCGTTCCGCATCGAGGACGAAGCGGCAAAGTTGCCGAACACGACCTTCGTCGCCGGGCCGCCCTATCGAGCGCACGCAATCGCTGACGGCAATCTCATCACCGGGCAACAGGGCAGCTCGGGCCACCGCGACCGCCCTGCTCGTCAACGCCGCACTTGCGAACACCATCACACCACATCAGACAAGGGACGAGTCATGACCTACACAAGCCGCAGAGTCAGCATTCCCTCCGGCGACATCCAGATGGTCGGAGTGCTTTGCAGCCCCGACCACGCCGATCACCCGACGCCGGCGTTCGCGATCATCGGCCCGATCGGCTTCGTCAAGGAGCAGTCCCCGATGCAATACGCCACACGGCTGGCGCGGCTCGGTTACACCACCTTGGTGTTCGACCCCAGGCACTTCGGTGAAACCGGCGGGGAACCGTTGCAGTACGACAGCCCAGCACTGAAGGCAGCTGACCTCAGCGCAGCGGTGGCGTTCCTGGCGAAGACGCCTACTGTCGACCCTTCACGGATCGGCGTGATTGGCGTCTGCATGGGTGCGAACTGGGCGGCCGCTGTCGCTGCACAGGACCCGACCGTGTCCAGAGTGGCGCTGGTCGTGGGTGCGTACTTGCTGCGCACGAAGATGGTCGCCGGGTACGGCGGGAAGCAAGGGTTCGACGACTGGGTGGCCGCGACTGCGCCGGCGTACCAGCACTTTCTCGCCACCGGCGAGACCGACTACCGCCCGATGATCGCAGAACGGATGGAGGACAGCTTCTTCAACTTCGACGTGCCATACGCGTGGTACTCGAACTGGGTCCGCCATGAGCCGCTCAACTACCGGGGACGGTGGGGCAACGAACTCGCAACCGTCAGCGAGCACCTCTTGTGGCAACACGATGCCGAACAGTCGTTCCGGTCGCTGAGCGTGCCGACACTCATTATCAACAGCACGGACTCGGCGACCGACCTTGCAACCGTCGAGCACCTCGTCGAGCAACTCCAGTGCGAACACCAGCTGGTCGTGACCGGCGATCAGATCCAGGTGCAGTTCTACGACGACCCGCTCACCATCGACCTCGCAGTCGATCACATCGACTCGTGGGCTCGGTCATGAACCGGGCTGGGCGATCGATCGACCCGTTCGCCGGGGTCCAAGCGGCAACCCGCGAGCACCAGCGCCGACACGGATGCGGCGCCTACACGTATCAAGACGGCACTCTGCCAGGCGCCGTTGCCGCTGCTGCCGGCGCCCAACGAATTGTCGAGGTCGGAACAGCGCTCGGGTACACGGCATGCTGGCTCGCCACCGCAACCCCGACAACCAGAGTCGACACAATCGAGTTCGACGAGGACCACGTACGGCTCGCGCGCGAACAGATCTCGTCGGCAGGTCTGGCACAACGCATCACCGTCCACCACGGCGACGCTGACGACGTGCTCGCTTCGCTCCCAGAAGACCAGTTCGACGCCGCGTTCTTCGACGGGTTCACGCCAACGGCGACGACGATCCGAGCGCTCCGAAACCGGCTGCGGGTCGGCGGGGTCCTGATCGCCGCCAACCTGACCCTCGGCCCGGCCGCCGATGTGCTCGATGGTCTCAACGACCCGAAGGTGTGGCTCTCCCACTCCTTCGGCGAGACCGCCATCTGCGTGAAGCGAGACCCTCTGGAAACGATGTGAGCGAGTTCACTCCGGCACTCGAACCGCCGCCGGAGTACACCGACCTGTGGTGCTCGCCGGCGACGGCAACGATCAGAACGTTGTCGTCGGCGGGTGCACCCCAGAGGACGCCACCTGGTTTCTGGTCGAGGCCGTCATCGTCAAGTGCTTGTGGGGCCCTTCCAAGCAGTCGACGTTGCCGACATCCTTCGGATCGCCGACGGCCGCATTACCGAGTACTAGGCCGTCGTCGGAGCGAACCGGGTTACAGGCACCCACGACCAAAGCCAGTATCGCGGGTCGCAGGGTCTCCGACCTCGGCCTCTTGACGATGGCGCTGTCCTCCCGCGGAAGACCTTCAACGAGCTCAGCCAGCCGTTCGGCGATGAACACGAGCCGTTTGCCCGACAGACGAAGCCGGGCGAGGAGAGGCTCGTCGAACACGACCGGCCAGGTCAGGCTGGGCGGACAGCGTCGGGTCCGTCTCGGCTGGTGTCGCGTGCGTCTCGTTTCGCGTTGTCAGGCCGCGACCGTGGGCCGTTTGGCGTTCGTCAGGAGCGGCCGAAGTGGCGAGCGGGTCAGTCGTTCGGCCAGCCGGGTGAGGATCGGGACGAGTGTGAACCAGCCGGCGGCGGCGACGATGCCTCCGAGTGCCAGGCCGGCGATGACGTCGCCGGGGTAGTGGGCGCCGACGTACACGCGGGTGACCGCCATCAGTACCGCCAGTGCGGAGGCGACGATGCCCCATCGCCGGTTGGCGAACAACAGGCCGACGGCAACTGCGCCGGCGACGGTGGCGTGGTCACTCGGGAACGAAAAGTCCGTGGTCTTGTCGACCAGAACGTGCACGTTGGTCATCGTCTCGTACGGGCGGAGTCGATCGACCGCGCCGCCGATCAGCTGGCCGATGCCGAGAGCGACGAGTGCGGTCGCCCCGGCCCACACGCTGCCTGCAACGGCAGTGAGGTCATCGTGACGTCGGCCGTCGAGGTACGTGATCAGGAGCAGGACTGCGAACAGGCCGATGCCGTACCCGGCGTTGGCTTTGAACAGGCCGTGTGCCCAACCGGTCCGGTCGGCGAGTCGGTTGATCCAGCGGTACAGGCTGCTGTCCATTCAGTGGGCTCCGGTAGTGATCGATGCGGTTGATGGGGCGAGGCGGGACAGGATCCGTCGGTCGGCGGGCCATGCCTCGACGAGTAGTGCCGGGGGAACACGCCGGGCGGCATAGCGCAATGCGAGGGCAACCACGACGATGTCATCGAGTGGGCCGATGACCGGCAAGAACTCGGGGATCAGATCGATCGGTGAGATCACCCATACTGCGGCGATCGCGACGGCGACCTTCACTCGCCGGGGGACCCGGGGGTCGCGGCGAAGCCTGCGTGCGGTGGTAACGCAGGCCGGCAGCACGGTCGCGAGGTCCTTGGCGAGGCCGGGAGGGAGCCGCTTCGCGAGCAGGATCATCACCGCCCACGACAGGACGATGACGATCATCGCGATGATCAACCAATGCAGCCACATGCACTGATTGACTGTAACGTCTGTTACATGACTTCGTCGATCGATCCTTCGGTCGCGTGGACCGTGTTGATCGTGCGGGTGCCTTCGGAACCGTCGCGCCACCGAGTGGCTGTGTGGCGGGAGCTGCGCCGGGTCGGCGCCGTGCAACTCGGTCAGGGCAGTTGGGCGTTGCCGGACGCCCCGGCGTTCGATGGGTTCGTCGACAAGATGGTGGCGCTCGTCGTTGAACATGAAGGTGAGGTGTTCGCTCTGGCGGCGAGCGCGATCGACGAGTCGACGTCGTCGAGGATTCGCGGCCTCTACGACGACGCACGCAGAGCCGAGTGGGCAGAGTTCGTTTCCGAGTGTGGAAAGTGTCTCGCCGAGCTGGACAAGGAGATCCGCAACGAGAAGTTCACCCTTGCCGAGCTCGACGAGGAAGAACAGAACGTCGATCGCCTTCGCCGCTGGCACCGCGAGCTGCGCTCCAGAGACGTGTTCGACTCAGTCGACCGGGCTGCGATCCAGGCCGACCTGGACGGATGCACGACGAAGCTCGAGCAGTTCACTGCGCTGGTCTACGACGCCGTCGGCATCGACTGAGTCGCAGCGCCGACAGACCTCGATTCCACAAATCCTCGCCTTGATTGGGAAGGGTGGGGGAAGGAAGCCTCCGGTCCGCTGCTCGTCAGGCGCGAACAAGGGTCCTTTGGCCCTGTGCGTTGAGCGCTGAAACCATGAGTCTCACAGTGTGCGACTGGAGATCACGCGTCGGGCCGAGTTGGCGATTCGGGCGTTGGCCCTGTTGGGGAGCTCACCCGGGCGTGTGAAGGCGTCGTTGTTGGCTGAGGAGTTGGGGACCACGGTGTCGTTCGTGCCGCAGGTGCTGGGGCCGTTGGTGCGGGCAGGTTGGGTGCAGTCCGATCCGGGGCCGACGGGGGGGTACCGCTGCCGGGTACCGCTCAGCGACGTCAACGTGTTGCAGGTGATCGAAGCGGTGGACGGGGCGACCGACGTCGGGCGCTGCGTGGTGGCCGATCGGCCGTGCGAGGCCAGCGATCCGTGCGTGTTGCACGTGGCGTGGATGGTGGCTCGCCACGAACTGGTCGGTGTGCTGCGGTCGACACTGATGTCGGGCGTCGGGTCGGTGGTCGCGTGGTGACGGCAACGCAGTCGGAGCGGGTCGTGAGAGCGCGCGCTGGGTGGCGTGCAGTGGCGATGCCGAGCGAACACGGCGGCTGGGGGTTGACGCTGGAACCGGTGCTGCTCGGTCTGCTCGTCGCCTGGTCGGGTGCCGGTGTGGCGTTGGGCATCGCCGCGTTCAGCGCGTTCCTGTTGCGAACGCCGGCCAAGTTGGTGGCGGTCGACGTCGGGCGCGGGCGCTGGCTCGATCGTTCTCGCCTGGCACTCCGGATCGCGATCATCGAACTGTTCGTGCTCGGCTGTGCTGCCGCGTCGGCGGTGGCGCTGGCGGGTTGGTCATGGCTGACCCCGCTCGCGGTTGCCGGGCCGCTCGTGGCGGTCGAGTTGTCGTTCGACGTTCGCAGCCGCGGGCGCCGGCTGCTGCCCGAGCTGTGTGGCGCCGTCGCTATCGCCGCGGTCTCAGCGTCGATCGTGCTGGCTGCGGGTCGCAGCGGCCGGCTCGCCGCCGGTGTCTGTTTGGTGTTGGGTGCTCGCGCGGTCGGGGCGATCCCGTGCGTTCGCGTCCAGATCATGCGTCTGCGTCGGGGTCACGGGCCGGTCTGGCACGGCGACGTTGCGCAGGTGACGAGTGTTGCGGTTGCAGCGATGGCGGTCGTTGCGGATCGTCGCCTGTTGGCCGGTCTTGGCGGGGTCGTGGTGTTGGCGGTCATGCAGTCCGTGTGGGTGCGGCGTGCGCCGATCGCGGCGAAGCAGGTTGGGCTGCGACAGATGGCCATGGGGCTTGCTCTGGTCGCGGTGACGGCGGCCGGGGTGCTGTGGTGAGTGGATCGTTCGTGGTGTCAGTCGAGAAGGAGCAGCAGATGGTGAAGATCGATGTGTCGATGACGTTGGCTGAGGCCGTGGACGCGTTTCCGCAGCTGACGCGCGAGTTCGAGCGTCGAGGTTTGGACTACTGCTGCGGCGGTGCCCGCACGCTCGGCGAAGCCTGCGCACAGATCGGCGTCGACGCCGAGGCAACAGTCGCCGAGCTTGCCGAAGTTGCGGCGATGCCGGGGTCGGCGGAGTGGACGACGATGTCGGCGGATGTCCTCGTCGATCACCTCGAGGCCACCCATCACCGGTACCTGTGGGATGAGATGCCGAGAGTCACGACGTTGGTCGACAAGATCGTGTCGGTCCACGGTGCCCGTCATCCGGAACTGGCGGAGGTTGCGTCGTGCTTCGGGCAGGTGCGCGCAGATCTCGAGCCACACATGCTGAAAGAGGAGCGCATGTTGTTTCCGATGATCCGCGAACTGGCGGCCTCCACCGACGCACCGGCATTTCACTGCGGGTCGCTCCGCAATCCGATCTCGGTCATGTTGAGCGAGCACGACGCAGTCGGCGACCTCCTCGCCAAGCTCCACCGCCTGACCGACGGCTACACCCCACCGGCGGATGGCTGTGCCTCGTATGTGGCGTGCTTCGCGGCGATGGCCGAGTTGGAGGCCGACACCCATCTGCACATCCACAAGGAGAACAACGTGCTGTTCCCGATAGTGGTGCGGATGGAAGCCGAACGGGCACCGATGGCTCGCGGATGATCGCCTGGCGTGAACCCGTTGCCGCTGTCCGAGGGCCGCGACCCGCCGTGCTGGGCTCACCTGCTCGACGAAGCCCGCGGCGACATCGTCGACCGGCACGACATCGAGCTCCTGGTGCGGAACTTCTACCGCGACGCGGCGATGGACGACATGCTCGGTCCCGTGTTCGAGGGGGTCACCGACGAAGACCGCTTCGCCTCCCGAAGTACGAGGGCGGCTGGTCAACCGACCACGGCGGCGCCCCCGCACGAGCCTTGGCCGCCGGCGAGGACTGCTTCATCCAGCTGTCAGCGTCACCGCTTTCACCGACGGCTTCCGTGCGAGCCGATCACACACGTGTTTGCGCGACCCTTCCGTCTCGATCTCCTCTAGCACGAACCTGACAGCCTGGTCCTTGAACCCGGCCATGTATTCCTTCATCGCTGGCATCTTCTGATCCTCTCAGGACTTCAGAGGACCTGATGCAAAACCCCGGCAGGTTCAGTCGAACCCGTCTTCGAGGCCCACGGCGGGGAGGTCGAGTTCGGCGAGGTCCGCAACGAGCCAGGTGGGGCCCGGGTGGTCGTGCTCGGCTGCAGCGATCAACACCGGGTCGATGTCGACGCCGACGACGTCGTGTCCTGCTGTTGCAAGATGGCTACCGACCCGCCCCGCTCGCTCTGACCGGTCTGCCCGAACCCGGCGTGGCGGCCATTCGAGACGTCAGCTCGGGTCTTGACAATTCGGGCGAATGGTGGAACCATTCCACCATTCGCTGCTCATCGATTCGACTCAACGAGCTCACCCCAGCCCCGGTTGGCTTCTAGTGGATCCCGCCCGACCGCGCATCACCCCGCTGCCGCGCGACCAATGGCCTGCCGAGGTGACCGGCCTATTGGATTCTCTTCGGGCGCTGATTGGCCAAGACATGAACTTGTTCTCGACGCTGGCTCGTCATCCCAAGCTGTACAGGCGCTTCACCGTGTTCGGCAACCACGTCCGGATGAAGTCGTCGCTGAGATCCAGAGACCGAGAGCTGCTGATCTTGCGCACCTGTTGGTTGTGCGACTGCAACTACGACTTCGTCCACCACATCACGGTTGGGCGCGCCCTGGGGATCGAGGGTGACGAGATCGAGCGCATCAAGCAAGGCCCAGACGCCGTTGGCTGGGGCGAATTCGACGCTGCGCTCTTGCGCTCCGCCGACGAGCTGCACGGCAACGGGTGCATCTCAGACGCCACGTGGTCGACGCTGGCTGCGAAGTTCTCGACCGAACAGCTGATGGACGTCGTGTTCTGCGTCGGCCAGTACGTGCTGGTGTCGATGGCGGTGAAGTCCTTCGGCGTTCAACTCGAGGACTGGGCCCACGACCACCAGGTTGCCCGCTCGCTACCCGCCCAAATGACCCCGGACACCACCACCACCCAACAGTTCCGCCGAGAGGAAAACCGACAATGACCGACACCGAACGCACCACACGAGAGATCGTGGGTCGCGACGAGATCAACGATCTCGAAGAGATCCTGATGCTTGGCCCGCCGCCGGTGGACGAGATCATCCGCGAGATCCAGGCCGACGGCGCGATCCGTTTCACATGGGACTACGAGCAGGCCCGTCCAGCGTTGCAGAAGCTGTATTCGAAGGCGAAGCGATCGCAGTGGGATGCAGCGACCGACATCGACTGGTCGCAGGACGTCGACCCCGAACGGATCGGACGCGGGCTCCTGGAAACACATCCCGAGTTGCTGCTCTACCAGCAGAGGTCCAAAGACGACCGGACGCTGCCGCTGTACGGGTGGTCCGACGCACAGTTCCTGCAACTGGCCATCGAGTACCAGACACAGTTCCTGAGCCAGATCGTCCACGGCGAGCAGGGGGCGCTGTTGTGCACGGCCAAGATCTGCGAACAGGTCCCGTGGATCGAGGCGAAGTACTACGCATCGACCCAGGTGATGGACGAGGCCCGCCACGTCGAGGTGTTCAGCCGCTACCTCGATACCAAACTTCGCGGTCACCACCCAATCTCCGGCCACCTGCTCTCGCTGCTCGAAGACGTGCTCGGCGACTCTCGATGGGACATCACCTACCTCGGGATGCAGATCATGATCGAGGGCTTGGCGCTCGCCTCGTTCGGGTTCTTGCACGCCATCACCCCGGACCCGCTGCTGAAGACCGTCTTGCGCTACGTGATGGGCGACGAGGCGCGCCACGTGGCCTTCGGGGTGTTGTCGTTGGCCGAGGCCTACGAGGGCATGAGTGCAGCCGAGATCAGAGAACGCCAAGAGTTTGCGTTCGAGGCCGGCTTGCGTATGCGCGACCGAACGTTCAACCAGGAGTTCTGGGTGCGCCTCGGCGTCGACCCTCGCGCGCAGCTGCGCTGGCAGCTCCACAACCTCGACACGGCGTTGTTCGGCGGCATGTTGTTCTCCAAAGTCGTGCCGAACGTCAAAAAGCTCGGACTCCTCGACGCGGGAGACGGTTGGTTGCGCCAGAAGTACACCGAGATGGGCATCATCCAGTTCGAGCATTGGGTCGACACGACCGAGGAGTACGAGGCACTCGACACCACCGGGGCGCCGAGCTGAATGGCGCGCCACGAAAAGGTGGACAAAGAAGATCTCTCGGCGCGAGTCGCCCGCCAACTCCGCTCGGCCATCTTCACCGGTGCCTATCTGCCCGGCGATCTCCTTCCCCCCGAACGCGAGCTTGCCCAGCAGTTCGGCGTCGACCGGCACACGTTGCGGTCGGCGCTCGGCGAGCTCGAGCAGCTTGGGCTGGTCCTGCGGCGTCAGGGTTCCGGGTGCCGAGTCCTTGACTTGCGCGAGACCGGGACGATCGATCTCATCAAGTACCTCGTCGTCAAGCCGGGTACCACCGCGATCGATCCCGACATGGTCGGGCAGGTCATGGAGGTCGCCCGAGTCACACTGCAGGGGCTACTCGGCCTCGTCGTTGCTCGGGCCGACCCGGACGATCTCGCAGCAATGACCACCGCGGTCGATGCGCTCGGTACCTCGGTTGACGCCGGTGCGCTCGACGTCATGGTGCGTGCAGAACGTCACTTCTTTCGAACGGTGTTCCGCGGTAGTCATTCGCTGGTCGCGGAGCTCCTGGCCAACACGTTCGATCAGATCTTCGATGCCGCCATCGACCCCGACGGCATGGTCCGGCTGCGATGGGACGATCTCCTCGTCAGCTCCGGCCGGCTGGACACGTATCGCGGTGTGATCAGCGCAATCAGCCGAGGCGACCACGTGGAGGCGGGGCGACTCCTCGGGGACATCGTCGGCACCATTCCCGCAGTTGTCGCCGGCACCACAACCGCACCGCCAGCCCGAAGCCGCCGCCGGACTGCCAGCGCCGGGTGAAGGACGCACCACAACCCCGGCCTGCGGAGATTCGCCGCAGTACCTGCAGAAGCCACCGCTGTTTCCTGAGCAGCTCAACTCCACCGGATTGATGGTCGAGGAGACACAACGCAGGCCGAACCTGCATCCGCGCATTTCCCGAGTTGTCGCGGTCAACCAGATGAAGAAGGTCAACGCCCTGCTCGGGTTCACCTGAAAACGACGGTCTGGGGTCTGTCAGACGCTCCCTTGTCAAGCGGCGATGTTGACGGAATGTCGTCAGCTCGACGATCTGAACCTGGGCGGCTGTCAGCTTGTCGGCCACCAGCGAACGCAACCGGTCCTGGACCGGTCCGCACTGGCCGCCTTCCCACGCGGCTGTCAACTCGGCAATCTTGTCGAGGCTGCAGCCGAGCTGCTTGGCCCGGGCGATGAACGCCAACCGGTCGAGGGTGTGCTCGTCGTAGAGCCGGTATCCGGCGGGAGTCCGGCTGGCCTCGGGCAGCAGGCAGATCTCTTCGTAGTAGCGCAATGTCGCAGCACTGAACCCGCTGCGATCGGCGACGTCTTTGATCCTGTACACGGTGTCCACCCGGCCACCGTAAACCCTCAGGTTGACTTGAAGGTCAAGTGGGTTGTGCTCATCGTGCGTCGCAGTGACGGCGATCGATACCGACTGTTCGAAGTCGTCTGCCGATGAGTCTTTCGCTACGGGGCGTGCTCGACCGGATCGGTCGAGGCGGGCTGCACCACGGCGTGCGTCGCTCCGTAGACCGGCCGGTTCAATCACGGTTAGATCCGTCCCGCCAGTGAAGTCGTAGCGGGTTTTGACCGGGTCCGCAGTGCGGGCGGCCGGATCGTCTTCCTCGTCAAGGCGCCACGAAGCACAACCGACGGCACCGTCGATGAGCGTCACAGCGAAGCCCTCCGAAATTTGGAGGTGGATGAGCGGTCAGCGGTACAGGTTTGATGCAGTTGGGTATCAGTGACGAGAAAGGAGCGGTGAATGGAGGAAATGAGTCCTGATGCGTCGCCCGTTCCGCGTGCGCAGGGGCGGTCGCGTGTGTCCAATGACTTCGGTCGTGACTGGCCGTTGCATCAGCGATTTCGACGTTCAGACGGGCGAGACGATGCGCTGGGCACCGATGCACGTCCGTCGTGGCGGGGGCTGGTGCATCTGCTCGGGTTGTGGATTGCAGTGCCGGCGATGACGTCGTTGATCCTTTTTTCGAAGGGGCCTCGTGCCACCGTCGGCGTGTCGATCTACGCGGTCGGGCTGTGCGCGATGTTCGCTGCGTCGACCACATATCACCGGTGGGTCCATGACTTTGGTCGACGGGCGGTGTGGCGGCGCGTTGACCACGCAATGATCTTCGCAGCCATTGCGGGATCGTCGACGCCGGTCGTGCTTATCGCGATCCGGTCGGGGTGGGGAGTGGGCCTCCTCGCCATGATCTGGGCGACATCGGGCGTCGGAGCCTCGTTCAAACTGGGCAATTGGGCCGGCGGTGACTCTGCCGGCACCGTTCTCTACGCGGTCGTAAGCGTGATGGCCGCACTCGCCTTGCCGTCACTGTGGGTCCACGGCGGTGTTGCGCCCGCGATCATGTATGTCCTGTCGGGCTCGTTATACATCGTCGGAGCATTCGGGTTCGCGAGAACGTGGCCTCGTCTGAATCCGGCGGTGTTCTCGTTTCATGAGGTGTGGCACGTCTTCACGGTCGCCGCCGCCGCTGCGCATTTCGTGCTGGTCTGGTGGCTCGCTACCTGATCGGCGAACCGAGTGCTCGGCAACGAGTACATAGGAATTCGTATCTGGGTGGAATAGATCGTCCTGCAAGCCATGCGGAAATGACGGCGATCGATCCCGAGTGATCGAAGTCGTTTGCCGATGAGTCTTCGCTATTGGGCGTGCTCGATCGGATCGGTCGAGGCGGGCTGCGCCATGGCGTGCGTCGCTCCGTGCGGGTCAGGCGGGCGGGTCGTTCTCGCGGTTTTCGCGGGCTTGGCGTTCCCCGGTCGGATGCTGAGGTGGTTATTCGCGGTCGGGGTTTTCGCCGTTGGCGGTGTCGGCTTCGCGCATCGTGTCCGGTTTCGGTGACGGAGTTGCAGGGGTGCGCGTCGTGTTCGGTGTGGTGGGCTCGTTTGTCATGGTTGTCCTGTCTCGCCTGAATCGGAACTGGAGGAGATGTCGCTGGCGGGGACGTCATTGCTCGGGCTGCGGGGTGGGACCGTGCGAGCGATGGCAGATCCGAACGTGGGGGGCACACGATCGGCGTGGACTGCTGCGAGGGCAGCGAGTTGGCGGTCTGCGCCGGCGATGAGACCGTCGAAGTCCACGGTGCTTGAGGACATCACGGTCCGCAGTGTTTCCCACAGGGATCGCTTCCCGGACACGGCCATCTGCATTGCCTCGACCTCGACCACGGTCGACAGCGGCGAGCGGTCGACGAGACGTCCGTTCGGCTTCAGTGTCCCGAGTTTCTCGGCGACGGAGGCAATGCCGGTCTTCAGTCTGTTTGGTTCCACGTCGAGTTCTTGCATCACGGAGGTGAGCGCGTCGAGGTCGGCGGCGACTTCGGCAGCGAAGCCGGCGAGCACAGCGGCGTGGGGTGAGTCTGCTTCGGCGTCGGCGAGACGGCTTGCGCGTTGTGATCCCGCCGTTGCGCCGGCCAGATGGTTTTCAAGGTAGATGCGTAGCAACTTCGCTTGGTCCGATGCTGTTCCCACGTCGGCTCCTCTCGTTCTTTCAAGGCAGCGATCAAACACGCGACCGCCTCACGATCCGACAGCCAAATCCGTGGTTGTGTGTTACCCGGTAGCCGAGGGCGCCAACCGCGGGCCACTCCGGAGTGTCGGGGACGCCTTCCCCGGCGTGCTCCATCCGACGCTAGGGTGCTGGACGCGCGGCATGACGTCGGAGGTGAGACATCGAACACCAGGAACTGTTGTCCGGTGCACTCGATGAGACCGGACTCGCCTGGCTGTTGCGGGCCGCTGGTGAGGTGGGCCTGGAGCGTCGCCGGGGTTCGTGGAACCGGTTCGACGGTCGCTGGGAGCGGGGGCGGCCCGATTGTTCGTGGCCGACTATTCGTTACGTCGGCTGCAGCAAGTCGACGTGGATGGCCTGGTGGGCGACCCGTTCGAGTTGGCCGGCACGATGCCTGGTCGTGCGTTCGCGAGTGGCGAGGTCACCGTGACCCAAGCCGACCCGACAGTTGTCTCGATTCCGTTGACTGACGGCACCGATCGGATCGGGTTGTTGCAGCTGGATTACCCGGCAGCGTCGGACGGTTTGCCGGCCGGCTGGGAGCAGGTTGTTGCGTTGTTGGTGCTGGTGGTGGTGGCGAGACGCCGCTACGGCGATCTGTGGGTGCGAGCCCGACGCTCGTCACCGTTGTCGGCGGCCGCCGAGGTCCAATGGGATCTGCTACCGCCCCTGTCGTGCTCAACGGACCTGGTTGGTGTGGGAGGCATCCTCGAGCCTGCATACGACATCGGTGGCGACTCGTTCGATTACGCCGTCAACGGCGCGCATCTCGATTTCACGATCGTCGACGCGATCGGGCATGGCATGTCCGCTGTGTTGATGTCAGCCGCAGCAGTAAACAGCCTGCGCAGTTCACGGCGGAGCGGGACCGACCCCGAAACGGCCTACGGGCTCGCCGATCAGTTGATCGCGAAACACTTCGGGAACTCGAACTATGTCACCGGGCAGTTCGGTTCGCTGCACCTTCCGTCGGGGACGTTGAGGTGGATCAACGCTGGCCATGTGTTGCCGATGCTGGTCCGCAACGGCAGCTACGCCGGGGAGCTGACCTGTGCACCGTCAATGCCGCTCGGTCTCGGCGGCGTCGTCGTCGAGGTCGCGACCGAGGTGTTGCAGCCGGGAGATCGGGTGTTGTTCTACACCGATGGGATCACCGAATCTCGTTCTCCGGACCGCACGTTCTTCGGTCGTGAGCGTCTCGCCGACTTTCTGGTCCGCGCAGCGCTCGAGCGGATCCCGGTGGCTGAGACGGCGCGGCGGTTGTCGGCCAACGTGCTCGAACATGTCAATGACCGCCTCAACGACGACGCCACGTTGCTGCTCGTCGAGTACCGAGGGCACGGCGACCGAACCGGCTGAGCGCCTCCCGGTCACGTCGAGTCGCGCGGTGTTGTCGGCCCACCACTCCTGGAACACGATCACGCCGGGGCCCGCGAGATAGCCGTCGCACGTGTCACCCTCGGGGCCTGGACGTCGCGCCGCGGTTGGCGGGGTTCAGTCGAGTACTGAGTGAAGGCCGGCTGCGTCGATGACCCGCGACACGGCTTCGGATGGCTTGTCGAAGCGCAGGTCGATGTTCAGGATCTTGGCGCGCTGCTTCAAGGTGAGGAGGGTACGAAGCCCGGTCGAGTCGACGAACTCCAATCGGCTGAGATCGATCGTCAAGCGTGAGTGGTGCGCGGCCGCCGCAGCAAGGGTCGCTTCGACCCAATCTGCGTCGGCCATGTCAAGCTCCCCAGCGAGCGCGACCGTGAGGGTGTCATCGGAATGTGAGTCCATCTCGATGTGAAAGGTTTCGTCGTCTGACACGCGGCAAGTATGACAGCCGCCCGGACCTGCGGGCGACGGATGGTTTTCGGCTCGGCCTCGTCGGGTACGGAACAGTCGATGCGGGTCACGTTTCAGCCTCCACCGCACCTTGTGCTCACGTTGACCGGGACGAGTGCCGGCCGAACGGCCCGCACCGCGGTGAAGCAACTCCTGGCCGCGTCGTCGCCTGTCGGCTGGCACGCTGACGCAGAGCTGGTTGTCAGCGAACTCGTCGCGAACGCCGTCACCGAGTGCGGCGAATGCCGCCTCTCGGGCTGGTACGCCGTCAAGGAGCAGGTTCTCCGCGTCGAGGTCAGGGATGCCTCTAGCAACATGCCCGTTCCGCAACCCTTCGACAACCTCCGGATCGGTGGGCACGGTTTGCGCATTGTCGAGTCGTTGAGCACCCGCTGGGGCATCGTTGCCGATTCGGCCGGGAAATCGGTATGGATCGAGATCGACGGCTGACCCTGAAGGTTCCGGTCTCGATGCACATCGCGAAGCTCGCCGGATGAATCGAGCCGACACGGCCGCTGCCCCTGTGGCCGCTCGGTGACGTGCCTCCGGTCGGTCTGCCGGTAGCACCGAGGCGTCGACATGATCCGTCGGCCTCGATGGCGGGGATCGTTGAAACGGCCAGCGGCGTCGATGCCCGAGCCGCCGGAGACAGAGGTTGGGCCAACTGCAGGCCGCGTTCGTTGCGCGTGCCCGGCCGCTTTCCAAGGGACCGAGCGCGGTGGACTATGCTCATGGCCAGACGTTGTAGGCGATGGCCACGGCTGCGTCGTCGAGGTGTGCTCGGTCCGGACCATGCGCCGAGTGCACCGCTCATCGAGGCGGCCGATCTGCCAGGTAGCGCGCCGATGCGAAATGTAACGACACGTTCGCAACATTCCGTTGCATTTGCTGTGGTGTTCGGCCGGGAATGTCGGCGTCGGATGTTGAGGCCGTCACGGTGGCTCTTCGACGATCGCGTCGACGCGTTGGTTGGCGGCGTGTTCTTCGTCGTCGAGGGCGCCGACATCGGTAGCGACTCGTGCCTCGACACACTGGAGATGGCGCCGCCGCTCATGTGGCGGCCGGCGCCAGGGACGACGGCGCCGGGCTCTCGTTTGCGACCCTGGCTTTGGGTCCATGGGTTCAGTGAGCGCTGCCCCCTCAGCCACTGCGCCGACATCCCACCCGCCGGAGTCCAGACAGCCCACCCCGCTGCCCAACGGGCCGACCTCGCGACGCTTGGAAACCCAGGGGCGCGAGAGCCTCCAACGAACCCAGCGCGGTCCAGCAGGCCGCCACGCCTTAGCGGGCGGCGTGGCTGGAACGCCATGCACTGTATGAGTTCAGTGACCGGCTGGTCGGCCGTCGAAGCCAGGGCCACGGGTACACGGCGGCGAGGTCGAGCTCAGCGGAGGTGCGTCGCCAGCCTGGTACCGGGGTGAACGTCACTGCGGCCTGATGCCCGGCAAGTTCCTCGGCCGGGCGTCCGATGCGAAGGTCGACCGTGCGGTACTCGGCGAGCTCAGCCAGCCGTTCGGCCATGAACACGAGCCGTTTGCCCGACAGACGAAGCCGGGCGAGGAGCGGCTCGTCGAACACGAACACGACCGGCAGGTCGGGATGGGCGGACAGCGCCGGGTCCCTGTCGCCAAGTGACTCCGCCGTCAACCAGACCACGTCCGGGTCATCATGCACCTGGGCGGCCGAAGGGCCAGCGGTCGTGTCGAGGTCAGCGT
Organism: Actinomycetes bacterium; assembly: GCA_025360105.1. Taxonomy (GTDB): domain Bacteria; phylum Actinomycetota; class Acidimicrobiia; order Acidimicrobiales; family Ilumatobacteraceae; genus WLMZ01. The sequence goes on from JANYCT010000099.1 coordinate 24,346, forward strand.
CGTGGCGGAGCAACGCCACCTCGACGCGGGACCCGGTCGATGCCTCGGGCCACTGCTCGATCGGGCATGACGATTCATGAGGACACGAGTCGCACCAGCCCGGCGCACGCTTGTCGACCTGCCAGCGCAAGAACCCGTAGGGCCGGCCAGTGGCAGTGCCGATCGTCCACTGCCACCCAGCACGATTCGCCGCGCGTGAACCATCGAGGAGATGACGGAAGAAGTGATCCTCCCCTGCTCGCCAGTCGTTCCCATGTCGGACCGTCCACTCCGAGGCCAACCACATCCGCGTCTGGTTGACGATCCAACCGTCACGCTCCAACTCGCTCAACGTCTCGTCGATGCATCGCATCGACCGGTCCCACCCGGGTCGGGCGTCGCCACCGACACCGACGGTGTGGCGCAACGGCGCACCC
>JANYCT010000016.1 GCA_025360105.1 Actinomycetes bacterium
GTCGGGGTACGCCCGCATGAGTCGGTTTCGGGAGCGGCAGAGATTCCAGACGAGGAGCAACTCATAGTGCTCGAGATACTTGAAGCCACCCCACACGAGGTTGGACGATTCCTGGCTGGTGAATCCAGCGAAGTCGCCGCGATCGATCAGCGCGACCGATGCGCCACGGCCGGCCAACGCGGCCGAGCTGACTGCACCGTTGATACCGCCGCCGATGACCAACACGTCGAACACACCATTGCGGATCTTGTCGAGCTGGGCTTCGCGCAGTGCCATACTGACAGTCTCGCAGTCGTTGGTGATGAACCCAACGGTCGTGTACTGGATGATTACGTGGGGCGTCGAGTGCTTCTACTCGGGATCGGCCAGAGCATCTTCGATAGCCAGCAACACGGCGTCGCCGTACTGCTCGAGTTTGGCCGGGCCGATGCCCTGAATACCGTGCAGCGAAGTGAGCGTGGCGGGCAGCGCCAGCGCAATTCGTTCGAGCGTTGCGTCATCGAACACGACGTACGCCGGCTTTCCGTTGCGCAAACGGTCGCGCACCTGGCGCAGCAGATCGTGGGCGCGGATGCTGGCCGCCAACGGAGCACCGGTGGCGGGAAGCTGCAGCGGGCCACGCTGACGACCCGCCGTAACAACGGAGGCACCGGGCGCGAAGCGACGGGTTGCAGCGCCGAAACGGGCCATCGCGCCATCCGCTTCTACTGATTGAATTGTCCATTCCTGTCCGCCGTCGACCAGTACCAAACCGGGCGCAGCGAGCACCTGTCCCTTCGGGAACGCAGAGTCGCGCTGTGTCGCAGGCCGTTGTGCTTCGCGGGCTTGCGGACGCATGGCGCGAGCGGGCTCGACGGAATGAGCAGGTGGTTCCTGGCCCATCTCCTTCACGAATGGCGACGGTGTGCCACCGACTACGACCACGACCTGTTCGCGACCACGGGTGAGCGCCACGTGGAACACGCGCCTCTCTTCTTCATGATCCTCGGCAAGACGATGCGGATACTGATCAGCTTCGGCATGGTGCAGCACGACCATGGGCCACTCCTGACCCTTCACCCGGTGCACCGTGGCCAGCACCACACCGTCGGCGCTGCGCGGTATGGCCAACTGCTGTCGCAACCACGGACCGAAGTGGGATGGATCGGGCTGCAGGGTGGCCATCTGCGCGAGCGCGACCAGATCGTCGTTCTGTGCCGCACGGTTCATGCCGCGACGGCTGTCGTCGAGTGTGGCGATGGACGCGCCGAGGCCCACGTCGTCTCCCAATGCCTGCAACACATCGGCGGATGTGCCGGTGACCGCAAGGCGCTGCAAGCGGGCAATGTCTTCGGCAAACGCAGTGACACGCTGGGCATCGCGATCGTTATTCACCCGACCGGCCAAGCGGTGCAGACCCGCCAACGAACTCTGCTCGCCCACCCACACCGCGACATTGGGGTGCAGCGAACGCGACGGCCTGCGCAGCGCCTCGCCGAGATCGCCCGGATCCAGACGAGCGGGGTCGGACACCGACAGCCGCAACCATGCCAGCGCAGCGCGGATGGCGGTGCGATCAGCGAACCCGGTGCCCACGCCGCCCTGCACCGGAATGCCGTGCGCCAGCAAGCCCAACTGCACCGGCGCCAACAGCGCGTTGACGCGGGTGAGTACCGCAACGTCGCCAGGCAGGCGACCACCATCGATAGCCGAACGCACGGCATCGACGGTGGCACCAAGCGTGTCGACCGAGGCGCGCACCACGAGCCCGGTGCTGCTCGGACGCACCGAGCGAATCACCTTGGCGACGCGCCTGCGATTGTGTCGAACGAGCCGGTCGGCAGACTGCACCACATCGCCTGGGCACCGATAGTTGACCTCGAGCGGATGCGCTGCGGCGTTCGGAAACAATGATGCAAAGTCGATGAGCCAGGCCGGATCGGCACCGCTATATCCATAGATGGTCTGGTCGTCGTCGCCCACGCCAAACACGCCGAACGACGGCGCCGAGAGCAGACGCACCAGCAGAACGTGGGCCGGAGTGAGGTCCTGAAACTCGTCGACCAAGAGCAAGCGACACGCGCGCTGCGCGGCGCGTCGAGTAGCTGCGTCGCCGAGCAGCATCTCGATCGCCCGGTAGATCTGTTCGTCGAAATCGAGCGCACCATCACGATCGAGCGCGTCTCGATAACGCGGCCACACCTCGGCCAGACCGTCGACATCACCGCCATAGATCGTCTCGACATCGTCGGGGTCGCGCAGGCCCAGGCGCACCATGCTGAGCGCTTCCATCCACGCAGCGGCGGGATCGGTGTTGCGTTTGCGCGGAAACTGCACGAGACGGCCGATGACGCGCCGAACGTCGATCTCGTCGATGGTGCGATACGTGCGGGACTGCGCAAGGAACGGCGCGTTGCCGTTCACGATGGCGAGCGCGATGGCGTTGAGCGTGCGCACCCGCAGGCCACGCAGATCGCCGGTACGCACCTGCATTTCTTCCTGGGCGCGCTTGTTGAAGGCGACCAGACTCACCGCTGACGGCGGCAACCGCCACGAGTTCAACAGGTGTCGGGCGCGCTCGGTGAGCACCCGCGTCTTGCCGCTGCCGGCTGGGGCGATCACTCGCGCCGATGCGCCGGGATGCAACACCGCAGCACGTTGATCGGGCGCCAGTTCGGTGGATGCATCGGCTGGGATTGGCACGCGTAGTGAACCGTGCTCGATGCTTACCGCGTGCAGCACTGGCGTGCCGGCGACGGGCTCAACACACCGCGGCGGTCCTCCATCGAGCCAGGCCCGGGTGCCATCGGCAAGAGCAACGTCGCCGGCACCGTCGTCAACCACAGTGGCACCGAGCGCGACCGCTGCATCGACCAACGGCCAATGTAATTCTGTCCCGGTGGAGTCGATCGAGTTCGCCCATACCAGGTGGTGAAGTACGTCGCGCACGAACGAGAAGCGCGGCCCCAGCTTGTAGGGGGCGACCGAGGAGGTGGACTTAGGTAGCTCACGGAATGTCTCCACCACCGGGCCCACGAGTTCGATGACCGCACGATCGCCGGCGTGGGCAAGCGTGGTGAGCTCGGTCACCGTTCGCTCGGGAGCATCAATCGCTGCCTGATCCACGACCACTCTCGAAGCGCCGAGCCACGCCTCGGGTATCTGGCCGCCCGCCACAATGACGAGATTGCGGGCGAGTTCGTTCGGGCCGGGATTCGAAAAAGCGTGCGCTGGTTGGTGGCGCTCGGGTTCGCAGCGCGCAGGTTCGTGCCAAGACTCCTTGAACAGCTCGGCCTCCTCCGCTGCCGGAACCGACGCGACGACGCCAGCTCCATCGGGATTGCGCTGCCAGCAGGCACGCACATCGCTGGGCGCGGCGTGTTCACCGCCGCAGTACGCACAGGAGATGGCCATACATATGTTCTATCGCAGAATCTCGCTGCCGCGGATCAGGCCAACAAATCCCTCTGCATCGGGGCGAGAAAACGGGCCGTGATACGTGCGTCACCGATGAGCGACCGAACGCGTTCGCCTTCGGCGTCGATGAGCCGACGCGTCCCCGCAGGAAACTCAGCCACCAGCTAATACACCATGTCGACGGCACCGATTGTTATGAGCACCCGCTTGACGAGCCCCAACGTCGAGCCCATCCACCACTGCACATCTGTCGTTGTGACCGGCCCGAACCGGTGCAGGTAGGTGCGTACGAGCCGTGCGGCCGCCGCGTCGCAGCCGGGCTGAGGGTCGGCGATACCCGATCCATCGGGCATCCATTGCTCGGTCAGCGACCACGCGTATTCGGCGTTGATCCACGAACCGGTCGGTCGGCCACGCAGTACACGCCGTGTGAGCGTGACGGGCCGTTGCGGGTGTGAACACCCACAGCGTGCGCCGCATCGTATGGTGACGTACCACGCTGCGCTCGTCGTAGAGCGCGCTCGAAACCGCCTCGATCGAGGGGTGTGCCATGCGTGCCATGGCCGACAGGTACACCGAAGCAGGGTCGCTGGAGTGCAGCGCCACCAACGAATCGCAGAGTGCCGCGATGTCGTCAGTGCGAGACGACGGAACGAGCCGGTGGCGAACCACCAGACGAGCGCGTCGCTGATCGTCGGAAAACGTTCGCCGCTCCGTCACCAGAGCAACGGTACGGGACTACTCGGCGGTGGCAGTGGGTACCATCAAGCGGCCGCCTTCGATTGCGTTCGCCGGAAAGCGGTACTGATCTCCAGGCACGTCGAGCGAGTCGCGAAACAGGGTGATCGCGACCAGGCGGGACGGCTCTTCGAGCTCGGCCGACATAATTCGGTTCACCGACGGGGTGAGGTCGATGTACAGGGTGGTGATCGAGTGCGCAATTGCCTCGGCAGCCGTGTGATTTTCAGGCAAGCCGGCTCCGGCATTCTTGGTGGATGCGCGGCGTGCCGGCGCCTTCGCTGGTGCTTTGGCGGCAGCCTTGGCAGGTGCTTTTGCGGCAGTTGGTGGGGTGGCCGGAGCAGTCATGGGAATCCTTCGCTAGCGCTGAGGTGGGCTTCTCTGGCGGAGAAGTCACAAAGACCGTCGCGAAAGATGGCCTCATTCTACCGGACGGGGGGCCCCGATAGCCCCTGCGTTACCATGCTGGCGATGTTGCCCACGATTAACTCTGCCAGCGCCGCCGTGCGTACGCAGGTCTGAGGAGGGATCATCATGACCGACATCTCGGCACTGGCGCACATCGGCGCCGGGCTCGCAGCCGTCGCTGCTGGCGCCGTGAACGCGCTCGCGGGCGGCGGAACGCTCATCACTTTCCCGGTGATGACTGCCATCGGCGTGCCCGCGATCCGCGCGAACGCCACCAATACGGTCTCGCTCTGCCCCGGCTACGTCGGAGGCACCTACGCCCAGCGCGACGACCTCAACGGCTTGGTGAGGGGTCTGCGTCCGCAGCTGATCGCCGCAGCGATCGGTGGCCTCGCCGGGTCGATCCTGCTCATCGTCACCAGCGAAGCGGTGTTCCGCCAGATCGTTCCGTTCCTCATCCTCACGGCCTGCGCCCTACTCGGTTTCCAGGATCGACTGCGCGCCTGGCTGTTTGCACGATCAACCGGATCTCAGTCCGGCGGGTCTCGCTCGCGCGCCGTGCTCGAAGTCGGCGCAACGGCGCTCGCTGCGGTCTACGGCGGTTACTTCGGGGCAGGCCTCGGCATCATGCTGATCGCGGTGCTCGGTTTGTTCTCGGAATTGCCCTTCACTCGGCTCAACGCGGTGAAGCAATTGCTGTCGCTCGTTGTGAACGTGTGCGCAGCTTCGTTTCTGGTGTTCTCGGGCAAGATCGAATGGACGCTTGTGGCCGTGATGGCACCCGCCAGCTTGATCGGCGGTCACTTCGGTGGCCGTCTGGCCGGGGTGCTGCCACCCAAGCGACTGCGTGCGTGTGTGATCGTGTTCGGCGTCGTTGTCGCGATGATCTACCTGTTTCGCTGACCCTAGAATCGTGATGCGCTCAGTCGGCTCCCGCCGGCCGCGCAGCCCGGAGCAGTGCCGCCATGATCACGATCTCGAAGATGCATCTCGACCAGGCCTCGTTGGAGGTCACCTGGGACGACCACACGGTGACGCGATATCC
>JANYCT010000052.1 GCA_025360105.1 Actinomycetes bacterium
GCGGGTGGCGCGTGTCGCGCCCGATTGAACCGGTCGAGCTGGCCGGCCGGTTTGTTGGGCGCGTTTCGCGCCAGCGGGTGGCGCGTGTCGCGCCCGATTGAACCGGTCGAGCTGGCCGGCCGGTTTGTTGGGCGCGTTTCGCGCCAGCGGGGGGCGCGTGTCGCGCCCGATTGACCGGGGCGGCGCTGCTGCCGGTAGCGTTCAATCCGGCTTCCCTTGTGCATCGACAACACATGATCGACAACACATGGAGGCGCAGATGCCCGATGAATGGCAACCTTTGATGAACGACTGGCTGGCGAGCCACCCCGGGGTCATCACAGCACAACAATTACGCGCGTGGGACTGCCCGCGACGTCACGTGACACGACTCGTCGAGCGTCGCGTGCTCGAGAGCATCTTCACCGGTGTCTACCGGAGCACGCACTGGCCGCCCGGGAAGGAGCAGAAACTGTTGGCAGCCTGCCTCGTCAATCCGAATGTCAACGTCGCGTGTACCAACGCCGCCGAGTACTGGGACTTTCGGCGGTTGCCTGGTGACGTCGGTTTGCATGCTCTGGTTCCGCATGGTTGTTCGCCGACGTTGCCCGGCATCACGATTCACCGGTGTCGCCGAATCGATCCGATGGATGTGGTCGTGTGCTCCAATGGTCTTCGAGTGACGAGTCCACCGAGAACGTTGTTTGATTGTGCCGACATGTTGGGCGTCGAGGCTGCAGCGTCGGTTCTCGAGCAGCTCATCAACGACGGTCGCGGTTCGTTCGTCACGCATGCGGCGACGCTTGCTCGGCTTGGCCACCACCGTCGTCCAGGTACGCGCACCATGGTGCAGGTCATCAATTCGCGTCCGGCATGGCGACGTGCTCTGCAGTCCGACCTTGAATCTCGCGTGCTCGCAGAGATCGCCCTTCAGGGCCTGCCAAGTCCTGAAACGCAGTTCCGGGTTCGTCTTCCCGGTGGCCGACGGATTCGGCTCGACTTTGCGTGGCCTGAGTTCCGCGAGGCACTGGAGGTCGATCATCCCTTTTGGCACGCGGGTGCTACCGAGGCGCATCGTGACAAGCATCGGGATCGCAAGATGGCAACGATTGGTTGGCACACCTCGCGAATCACCGAGCTTGATGTGAATGCAGGGCTGGCTGAATCGATTGCCGATCTCGGAGTCATCCTGCATCTCGCCGGCCTCGCGGCCTGACGTCCGCGTTGGTCGCGTCCGCGTTGGTCGCGTCCGCGTTGGTCGCGTCCGCGTTGGTCGCGTCCGCGTTGGTCGCGTCCGCGTTGGTCGCGTCCGCGTTGGTCGCGTCCGCGTTGGTCGCGCCAATTTCCAAGGTTTCTTGGGCGCGGTTCGCGCCAACAGGTGGCGCGAACCGCGCCCGCGCATCTGGTTGTGACGCTGGCGCCGGATTCTCGGGCGTGTGTCGCGCCAGGGGTTGGCGCAGATCGCGCCCGAGGTGGCTGTGGACTATCGTCGACCGGGAGCGTGAAGTGCCGGTGATGGTGTGTCGGTGACGATGTGGTCTGCGGGCCCGAGGGGGATGTGTGAGCGTCGGAGAAGCGGTGCCGGAGCGAGCGCGAATCGTCATCATCGGTGGAGGCATACTCGGGTGCAGCTTGGCCTATCACCTCACCCTGATGGGCGAGACCGACGTGGTGCTGCTCGAACAACATCGCCTCACCGAGGGCGCTACTTGGCACGCCGCCGGACTGGTCGGTCAGCTGCGATCGTCGCGAAACACGACGCGCATGCTCGAGCACTCGGTGGAGTTGTATGGCCGGTTGGAAGCCGAGACGGGTCAGGCAGTCGACTGGCATCAGGTGGGCAGTCTGCGCCTGGCCTGCTCGCCGGATCGAGTGTTGGAGCTGAAGCGACTCGCCACAATGGCAAAGAGCTTTGGATTGCCGATGGACATCATCTCGCCCGAGCGGGCGCAAGAGCTGTTTCCGTTGATGTCCACCGACGACGTCCTGGCCGCTGCCTTCTTGCCCACCGACGGTTACATCGATCCCGCGAGCGTGACGCAAGCAATCGCGAAGGGTGCGCGGTCGCGAAACGCGCGCATCCTCGAGGAGACACGCGTCGACACGATCACGGTGGATGGCCGACGGGTCACCAAGGTGCACACGGACCGCGGTGACATCGAATGTGAGATCGTCGTGAACGCGGCGGGCATGTGGGGACTCGAAGTGGGTCGGATGGCCGGCGTACGTGTGCCTGCCTTCGCGGTGGAGCATCAGTACGTGATCACCGGCCCGATCGAGAACATGCCAAAGGGCATGCCCACCATGCGCGACCCGGATCATCTCGTGTACTACAAACCTGACGGACAGGGTCTGCTGATCGGCGGCTACGAACCCGACACGCTCGCCTTTGCCGAGGATGGCATTCCGTCGCCCTTCAAGCGTCAACTTCTCGAGCCGAATCACGACCGGTTCGAGCAGCTCGCTGCGCTGGCGGTGAAGCGCACGCCAGTCATCGAGCACGCGGGCATCCGCACGCTCATCAACGGTCCGATCCCATATTCGGCCGATGCAGATTTCGTGATGGGCAAGGCCCCCGAGCTTGACAACTTCTACTGTGCCACCGGGTTTCTCTACGGCATCGCCGCCGGGGGTGGCGCCGGCAAGATGATGGCCGAGTGGATTGTGGAGGGCCGACCGTCGTTGGATCTGTGGTCGCTCGATGTGCGCCGTTTCGCCTTTCATCACACCACGCGCCACTACATGTACCCGCGGGCCGTGGAGTTGTACGGCCACCACTACAAGTTGGCCGCTCCCGGGTCCGAACACCTGAGCTCACGCGGTGTCCGGCGTAGCCCGTTGCACGCTGCGCTCCAGGCCAACGGTGCAGTGTTCGGATCACGTGGTGGATGGGAGCGCCCCAACTGGTTCGCTCCCGACGGCGTCGAGGCCGTCGACCGGCCATCGTTCACCGAACCGAACTGGTTCCCCCACGTTGCTGCAGAGCACAGGGCAGTTCGAGAGCGGGTCGGTCTCGTCGACCAGACCTCATTTGCGAAGTTCGAGATCAGTGGCCCCGGCGCGCTCGCTGCCGTGCAATGGCTGTCTGTCGCAGACATGGACAAAAGCGTCGGCACCGTGACGTACACACAGCTGTGTAACGAGCGGGGCGGTATCGAGTGCGATCTCACGATGACCCGCACGGCCGAGGACTCGTGGTACGTGGTCACCGGCTCGGCCTTTGGCGCGCATGACATGGGTTGGATTCGAGCCAACTCGCCCAACGACGGTTCGGTGGTGTTGCGCGACATGACCTCTGCACGCGCCGTGATCAATCTCTGTGGGCCATCGGCTCGAGAAGTGCTCCAAGCCGTCTGCGAGGACGACGTGAGTAATTCCGATTTCAAGTACTCGCGGGCGCGCGAGATCACCATCGGATCAGCGCCGGTGCTCGCGTTGCGCATCGGCTATGTCGGTGAACTCGGCTGGGAGCTCCACATCCCCACGGAATATGCAGCGCACGTCTACGAGTCCTTGCGTGTCGCAGGTGCGCCGTATGGCATTTCCGACGTCGGCTACCGAGCGATCGACACGATGCGGATGGAGAAGGGCTACCTCTACTGGTCCACCGATATCACGCCCGACGTCACGCCGTGGGAGGCGGGTCTCGCCTGGCGTGTGAACCTGGATAAGGGCGACTTCTGCGGACGAAGTGCGCTCGTTGCTCAGCGTGAACAGGGCATCGCCCGTCGGCTCTGCATGTTCACGCTCGAAGCTATGGCGTACCCGGTGAGCGGTGAGGCCATTCTGCTCGACGGTCGTGTGGTGGGGTTCACCACCAGCGCCAACTTTGGTCACACTGTGGGCAAGCCCATCGCGTATGGCTATCTGCCATCGGATGTGGCGCACGTCAGCCATTTCGAGATCGAGGTCTACGGCGAAGCAATTCCTGCCGTGCGTCACGATGCTGCTCTCTACGATCCGACGAACCTGCGACTCAAGGGATGAGCAGTGTGGACATCGATCTGACGCCATATCTTTCGCGGATCCCCTTGCTTGCCGACGTGGCCCCAAGTTCTGTGTCGCGGCTCGGCGGGCTCACCAACCTCAACTTCCTCGTGACCACTGGTGATATCCGCTGCGTGCTGCGCGTCCCCGGCGCCGGCACATCGGAGTACATCGATCGCACGGCGGAGTCCTTCGCTGCGCGATCCGCAGCTGACGCCGGGGTGAATGCTGAGTTGCTCTTCTTCGATCCGACAGATGGGCTGATGCTGACCCGGCACATCGACGGAGCGGCAACGATGTCGGCTGCACTTTTCACCGATCTCGATGCCGTCGCCCGCGCGGCACGGGCCTTTCATGTCCTGCATCACTCAGCGGCACCGTTTGATACCGATTTCCACCTGTTTGCAATGATCGATGAGTACAAGTCCCTCCTCGCTGCCAAAGGGGCAACGCTGCCCAAGGGGTACAACGATGCGCAACGGCTCGCCGACACTGCCCGTCGGGCTCTCGAGGCGCAACCGGTGCGGCTCGTGCCGTGTCACTGCGACCCGTTGTGCGCGAACTTCCTCGACACCGGCGAGCGGATGTTCATCATCGACTACGAGTACGCGGGCAACAACGACCCGACGTGGGATCTCGGCGACCTGTCGGTAGAGGCCGGCTTCGATGACGAGCAGGACCATGCACTGTTGGTTGCCTATTTCGGCGGCGAGCCACCGGCAGATCAGGTTGGGCGAATGGTGGCGCACAAGGCTCTGTGTGATCTGCTGTGGACCTTGTGGGGTGTGATCCAGCACGTGAACGGCAACACGGCTGATGACTTCTGGGCGTATGCCGTGCAGCGCTTCGAACGCTGCCAAACCCTGATGGCAACTCCGGCCTTTGCGGGTCACGTCGCAGCCATCGGGTCACCTAAAGGCCGCCGGTAGACTCGCCCTACCGCGTATCGGCGGTGCCCATCATGAGCCCCGGGAGGGCAAGCGTTGCCCGAGCAGCAGACCCAACTCTTCATTCACGGTCAGCACGTTGACGCGACCTCGGGAGAGACATTCGCCACGCTGAACCCAGCCACCGGTGCTGTCATCGCAACAGTGCAACAGGCGTCGTTTGGCGATGTCGACGCCGCGGTGCGGTCAGCCAGCGAAGGCTTTCGCGAATGGCGGTCGATGTCGGGTGCGCAGCGCGGGCGAGTGATGAACCGGGCCGTGCAGATACTGCGCCAACGCAACGACGAGATCGCCGCGATGGAGGTTGCCGATACGGGCAAGCCGATCAGCGAGGCGAGCGTGGTCGACGTCGCCTCCGGTGCCGATTGCCTTGAATACTACGCGGGTGCCGCGGCAACGATTCACGGCGACCATTACGACCTCGGCGGTTCGTGGGGCTACACCCGGCGCGAACCGCTCGGCGTGTGTGTGGGCATCGGCGCGTGGAACTACCCCATCCAGATCGCGTGCTGGAAGTCGGCCCCCGCCTTGGCGTGCGGGAACGCGATGGTGTTCAAACCGGCCGAACTCACGCCGTTGACGGCGATGGTGCTGGCCGAGATCTACAGCGAGGCCGGCTTGCCCGACGGCGTGTTCAACGTGGTGCAGGGTGATGCCCGTGTGGGCCAGGCACTCACGGCTCACGCCGGCGTCGCGAAGGTGTCGCTCACGGGCGAGGTCGGTACCGGTCGCAAGGTGATGGCCGCTGCGGCGGCCACCTTGAAGCACGTGACCCTCGAACTCGGCGGCAAGAGCCCGCTCATCGTGTTCGACGATGCCGATATCGGTAACGCTGTCTCCGCTGCGCTGATGGCCAATTTCTATACCCAGGGCGAGGTGTGCTCCAACGGCACGCGTGTCTACGTGCACCATCGCGTGATGGATGCGTTTCTCGACCAGCTGGTGGCGCGTACGAAGTCGATGAAGATCGGCGACCCGATGGATCCGACGGTGCATGTCGGTGCACTCATCTCGGCCGACCATATGGCCAAGGTTCTGGGCTACGTGCAGGCGGGGATCGACGAAGGAGCTCGTCTGCTGTGTGGTGGTGGCCGCCCCGCCGACCCGTCGCTCGCCGGGGGCAACTTCGTGGTGCCGGCCGTGTTCGCCGGTTGCACCGACGACATGACCATCGTGCGCGAAGAGATCTTCGGCCCCGTGATGTCAGTGCTCGGTTTCGATGACGAGGCCGATGTAGTGGCCCGCGCGAACGACACCGAGTTCGGGTTGTCGGCCGGCGTTTTCACGCGCGACATCCAGCGTGCCCATCGCGTCGTTGCTGCACTCGAGGCGGGCACGATCTGGATCAACAACTACAACATCACCCCTATCGAGATGCCCTTCGGCGGGTACAAGCAGTCGGGCATCGGGCGTGAGAACAGCCTGGCCGCGATCCATCACTACACGCAGCTGAAGAGCGTGTACGTGGAGATGGGCGACGTCGATGCGCCGTATTGATACGACTTGGGTAGATGAAAACGGGAGAGCATGATGAGTGATGTATATCAACAGCTGAAGATGCGACTCGACGCCGGCGAGATCATCGTGCTCGATGGCGCCACCGGCACCGAGCTCCAACGTCGCGGTGCTCGGATGGACCCAGCCGCGTGGTGCGGGCCGACCACGTTGCACAACGACGAACTGCTGACCGACATCCACGCCGACTACATCCGCGCTGGGTCCGACGTCATCACGGCGAACACGTTTGCGTCGTCGAGGCTGATGCTCACCCCCGCGGGGTATGGCGATCAGGTGGCCGAGATCAACCGGCGTGCCGTCGAGGCGGCCCTGCGTGCCCGCGAGCTCACGGCAAGCGCCGGTCGTGTCGCTGTGGCCGGATCGCTATCGCACATGGTGCCCGTGGCAGCGGGTACAGCCACGGTTGATGCGTTGAGCGTGCCGTCGTCGAACCAGGTCTCCGACGCGTTCTACGAACTGGCGAACATCCTGCGCGACAGCGGCGTGGATCACATCATGCTCGAGATGATGTACAACCCGGGGCGCGCAGCGTTGGCGCTCGAAGCGGCGCTGAGCACCGGTCTGCCGGTGTGGTTCGGCATGAGTGCACGGCGAGCCGCAGACGACAGGGTCATCACCTTCGACGCGCTCGATGAGTACGAGATCGCGGCCGTCGCAGGACTCATTCCACCGACCGGGGTCGACGCGGCAGGCTTAATGCACACCGGCGCCGAGATCATCGGAGAGGCACTCATCGCTGTCCGTCCCTTCTTCGCCGGTCCACTGATGGCTTACCCCGATTCGGGTTACTTCGAGATGCCCGACTGGCGTTTTATCGACACCATCGAGCCCGATCGGTTGCAGCAGTTCTTCGGCGATTGGATTGCCCAAGGGGTCCGTCTGATCGGCGGCTGCTGCGGACTCACCATTACCCATGTCGAGGCTGCGGTCAGGGCTCGACAGCGCGCGAGTGAGCGATAGCCGTGCCGCAGATCGACCTCAGCAAGACATACGACTATGTCATCGTCGGCGGCGGCTCGGCCGGATGCGCATTGGCCAACCGGCTCAGCGTCGACCCCACCAAGTCGGTGCTCGTGCTCGAAGCCGGCCGACGCGATTACAAGTGGGACGTATTCATCCACATGCCCGCGGCGCTGGCGTTCCCGATCGGCAGCAAGTTCTATGACTGGAAGTACGAGAGTGAACCCGAGCCGTACATGAACGGTCGTCGGGTGTATCACGCCCGCGGCAGGGTGCTCGGTGGGTCCAGCAGCATCAACGGGATGATCTTCCAACGCGGCAACGCGATGGACTATGAGCGCTGGGCATCCGACCCCGGTATGGACACGTGGGACTACGCGCACTGCCTGCCGTACTTTAAGCGGATGGAATCTTGCATGGCCGGTGGCGATGACTACCGAGGTACGAAAGGTCCGCTTGGTCTTGAGCGTGGTGCAGCGAAGTCGTCGCTGTTCGACGCGTTCTTCGCGGCGGTTCAACAGGTCGGCTACCCGCTCACCACTGACGTGAACGGATACCAGCAGGAGGGCTTCGCCAAGTTCGATCGCAACATTCGTCGCGGTCGTCGGCTCAGTGCAGCGCGCGCCTACCTGCACCCGGTCCTCAAGCGACCCAACCTGCACGTGGTCTGTCGGGCGATGGTGAGCCACGTGTTGTTCGACGGCAGGCGCGCCACCGGCGTCGAATTCACACTTTCGCGTGGCCTCAACCGGCGCGGCGCGCCTCAGACGGTGAAGGCCAACGAGGTCATCCTGTGCGGGGGTTCCATCAACACACCCCAGCTATTGCAACTGAGCGGTGTGGGCAACCGTGAGCACCTCGAACCGTTGGGTATCCCGGTGGTGCATCACCTTCCCGGCGTGGGCGAGCACATGCAGGATCACCTCGAGGTCTACATCCAACACGGCTGCAGCCAGCCCGTCACCCAACAACCGTCGCTGAAGATGTGGAAGCGTCCGTGGATCGGCTTTCAGTGGCTGTTCTTCCGTAGGGGCCCAGGCGCCACGAACCACTTCGAGGCAGGTGGCTTCGTGCGCAGCAACGACGACGTGAAGTACCCCAACCTCATGTTCCACTTCCTGCCCATCGCGATTCGCTACGACGGTTCGCCTCCCCCTGGCGGCGAAAAGCTGGAGCACGGCTATCAAGTTCACATCGGCCCGATGTACAGCAACTCGCGCGGCTCGGTGAAGATCACGTCGCGTGACCCCTTGGTGAAGCCCGCCCTGCGTTTCAACTATCTGTCCACCGAACAGGACCGACGCGAGTGGGTAGAGGCCATTCGCGTGACCCGTCGCATTCTGGGTGCCGATGCGTTCGGTCCGTTCAGTACCGGTGAGATCTCGCCGGGCGCTGCGGTGCAGACCGACCAACAGATCCTCGACTGGGTCGCGAAGGATGCCGAGACAGCGCTGCACCCTTCGTGCACCTGCCGGATGGGTACCGACGGGATGTCGGTTGTCGATCCCCTCACGATGAAGGTGCACGGCGTCGAGGGCCTACGCGTCTGCGACGCGTCGGCCATGCCATACGTGACCAACGGCAACATCTATGCGCCGGTGATGATGATGGCCGAGAAGGCCGCCGACCTGATCGCGGGCAACACACCGCTACCCCCCGAGCACGTTCCGTTCTACCGCCACGAGTAGTCGCGCCGCTGGCGAAGGCGCAGCGCATGTCAACCTTGCGCTAAGCCTTCACGAAGACTGCTGGGTGAGCCAGGCGCGGGCGTCGGCCACGAGGTAGATGGAACCGGTGACGATGATCTGGTCATCGGCGCCGGCCCTATTGAGGGCGATCCGCAGCGCCTCGCCAATGTCGTCGATGGCTTGCGCCGCGCATCCGAGTCGTCTCGCTACCGCAGCCAATTCGTGTGCAGGTCGGGCGCGGGCCGTCGGCGGTGTGCAGGTGATGACCCCATCGAACTGGGTGACGTCGAGCGCATCAAGCATCGCCTCGGGATCGCGACCCGCAAGCAGGCCGAGCACCAACGTTCGCCGCCCGATGCACGGCATGTCATCGTGCACCGCACGCGCCAATGCCCGGGCGGCATCGGGATTGTGGGCTCCGTCGACGACAACCGTTGGGCTGGTGCGCACGGTCTCCAGTCGGGCGGGCATCCGCACCTCGGACAATCCAGATCGCGCCGCTGGGTCGCGAAGTGGCCGACCGACGAACGCAGTCGCGGCCGCGATGGCCAGCGCGCAGTTGACAGCTTGGTGCGCGCCGAACAATGGAAGATCGAGATCGTCGATGGTCTGCGCTGGTGTATACACCGAGACCCGGCGACCCGTCGTCGTGGCCGTGTCGGCGCTGATTGCCACTTCGTGGCCGAGTCGCCAGATGGCTCCCGGTGCCTGCACGGCAAAGGCGTGCTCGAGCCGCGGGTCGATGGCCCCGAGGATGAGATGCGCGCCGGGTTTGACGATGCCGGCCTTCTCGTCGGCGATGCGGAGCTGCCAATCGCCCTCACCATTGGTGTGGTCGAAGCCGATGTTGGTGAGCACCGCGACGCGACCGTCGCACACGTTCGTTGCATCGAATCGGCCGAGGACACCGACCTCGATCACGGCGACGTCGACGCGCTTGTCGGCAAACCATGCAAAGGCAGCACCGGTGAGGACCTCGAAGGGCATCAGCCGTTCGCCAAGTTCGTCCTCTGCCGCTGACGCGGTGGTGAGCAGCTCGGCCAGTGTCGTGTCGCCAATATCGACATCGTCCATGCGGAAACGCTCGTTGTAGCGCGCGAGATGCGGGCTCGAATAGGTGCCGACGCGCAGGCCCTCGGCCATCAACAGCCGCGTGATCATGCGCGATGTCGAGCCCTTGCCATTGGTGCCGGTGACATGGATGACGGGCAGCGATGACTGGGGGTTACCCAGGAGCGCAACGAAGCGCCGCATGCGATCGAGCGACAGTTCCACATTGCCGGTGCGGGCCGATCGTGCTGCCCAACTGCTGTAGTCGATGTGTCCCTCGACGTAATCGATGGCGGCGTCGATGTTCACGTGGCGAAGCTACCTACGACGCGACCGCTGGGTTCAGTCGCGCGCGAACGTCTGCACGTGCTGGAAGCCAAAGCGTCCCTTGATGCACAGGTTGCCGGAGGTGATGGCGTGATCGTGAGGTGATGTCACCTTCACGATGGTGTTGTCCTGGGTGTGCAACGTGAGGTTGCAGCCGACGCCGCAGTACGGGCAGATCGTGGTGGTCTGCTGCTGCGCGTCTTCGTCCCACGTGTTGGCGGCACGCATGTCGTGTTCGGTCTTGAACATGAGTGCACCGGTCGGACACACCTCGATGCAGTTGCCGCAGTAGACGCATGCCGAATCCGGTAGTTCGACGTCGAATTCGGTGCTGATACGGGCATCGAAACCGCGGCCGGCCACGGCGATCGCAAACGAGTTCTGCCATTGCTCGCCACACGCATCGACGCACTTGTAGCAGAGGATGCAGCGCGAGTAATCGCGCACGTAGAGATCGTTGTCGACCTTCGCTGGCTGGCGCACCGTCTTCATCGTGTTCACGTCGCCGAAACGCGAGGGGTCGGCTTCATACTGCTGCATCCAGCCGTACACACGCGGGGCTGCGGAGAGATCGACCGACGAACCGAGGAGCTCGAGCACCATTTTGCGTGAATGCCGAGCGCGTTCGTTGTCTGTGTGCACCACCATGCCCGACTCGACAGGGCGCGAGCATGACGGTACGAGAGCACGGCTGCCCTCAACCTCGACCACGCAGACGCGACACGCGTTCACCGGGTCGAGCGTGTCGCCATAGCACAGCGTGGGGAGGTCGGTGCCGTGCGACTTGCAGGCATCGAGGATCGTGGAGCCTTCTGGCACCTTGACGTCATCGCCGTCGATCTGCAGTGTCACTGCTCGGCGGGGGAGACCCACGGGGGTTTCATGGAGCATGTTCATGCGTCGACTCCTTGGAGCGCGCCCAATCGGTCGATGGCGGATTCGATGGCGCTCCACGCCGTGTGCCCGAGACCGCAGATCGATGCGTCACGCATGACTCGGCCGACTTCTCGCAACAGGGCAACATCGAGCTCGTTCTCCGCTCTGGATTGGCGGCCGAGTGTGATGCGGACCAGCGCTTCTTCTTGGCGCACTGTGCCGACGCGGCAGGGCACACACTGCCCGCAGGATTCATCGCGGAAGAATGCTGCGATCCTGCGCAAGAACGTGAGCAGATCGATGGTGTCATCGAGCACCATCACTACTCCCGAGCCGAGTGTGGTGTTGTGCTCTCGGGCGCCCTCGATGGTGAGCGGGAAGTCGATGTCGTCGGCCGGCACGAACGATCCGGCGGCGCCGCCGAGGAGCACGGCGGTCAGCGAACGTCCCGCGGGCACTCCGCCGGCGAGTTCGATCATCTCGCGCAGCGTCATTCCGTATGGCACCTCGTAGACGCCAGGCTTCGATACCGATCCGGAGACGCAGAACACCTTCGTGCCGGTGGATGCGGGCGTGCCGACGGCCGCGAACGCAGCGCCACCGTGCAACATGATGGGGATCACGTTGACGAGCGTCTCGACGTTGTTGACCACAGTGGGTTTGCCGAACAGCCCCACCTCGACCGGGAATGGTGGCTTGTTGCGCGGTTCGCCGCGGTAACCCTCGATCGAGTTGAAGATCGCGGTTTCCTCACCGCAGATGTATGCACCTGCGCCCCGGACGATCTCGATGTCGAACGAGAAGCCCAAACCCATCACGTTTGCGCCGAGGTACCCGTGGTCGCGTGCGACGCTGATGGCGTGCTGCAGGTGCTCGCAAGCCCGTGGGTACTCACCGCGTAAATAGATGTAGCCCTGCTCGCAACCAGTTGCAAATGCACAGATCGTCATCGACTCGATCAGCGAGAACGGATCGCCCTCGATGATGACGCGGTCCTTGAAGGTGCCGGGCTCGCTTTCGTCGGCGTTGCAGACGAGGTAGTGCGTGCGCACCGGCTGGTTCGCGACAGCCGCCCACTTACGGCCGGCAGGGAACGCCGCGCCGCCTCGGCCGACGAGGTTCGACTCGGTGACCTCGCGAATCACGTCGAGCGGCCCCATGGTCACGGCGTTGCGCAGCGCCTGGTAGCCGCCGTGTGCCCGGTAGTCATCGAGCGAGGCCGGATCGACGATGCCGACACGCTGCAACAGCACCAAACCGGCGGCGCCGGCGGGCGTTGCGGCTTGGGGTACTGCAGCGACAACCGGTACTTCGACTCCGAAGTTGCGTGGGCCGACACGGAGAGCCACCGCGACATCGTCGGCGATGGCCGGGGCAACGACCGCTTCGTGCGCCGGGTCGCCGGCTTCGGTGACCAGCATCGCAGGTCCGCGCTCGCACAGGCCCAGACACGGGCTCGGCTGCCACGTGCCCGGCACGCCGGTCTGGTTCGGGTCACCGCACTGCGCCTGCACGGCATCGAGCAAGGCCCCGGCACCGAGTGCCTGACACGCCAAGTCGGCGCACACGTGAGCCACGCGCACGGGGCGCTCGCGCATGCTGAACATCGCATAGAAACTCGCGACTCCGTACGCCTCCGCCGGTGGCACGTCGAGCCGCCGGCAGAGTTCGCCGAGGCCGCCGGGGCTGATGTAACCGACGCGATCCTGGAGCGCGTGCAATGCGGGCAAGAGGCGATGGCGCAGCGCCTCGGCACGGTGCGCGCCTCCGTACTCGCGCTCCCACCCCTCGGCCACCAGCGAGGGGCCAACTGCTGCGTCGAGCGCTTGAACCTCGGCGAGCGTCGGCTCGGCCTCAGGAAAACGAAGATCCACGACTATTCGCCGGCAATCGGCATGTGCTCGTCGACGTTGCTGTTTGCCTGCGCATGCAGCTTGTCGACGCGAATGGCGGATGCCTTGAATTCGGCTGTACCTGACTTCGGGTCGTTCGCTTCGATGGTGAGCACGTTCACATCGATCTCGTCGGGGAAGTGCATGGTCATGAACGCCAGACCAGGGCGCAGATGCGAATCGAAGCGAACGGGAGCCTGAATAGAACCACGCCGCGACGAGATCAGCACCACTTCGTCTTGCTCGATACCGAGACGCACTGCGTCATCGGGGTTCAAGTCGAGCGTCTCGCCCTGGCGCAACGGCGAGGCGATCGCGCCGCTCTGCACGCCGGTGTTGTAGGAGTCGAGTCGACGACCGGTGGTGAGCCGAATCGGGAAGTCGTTGCTCAGTTGGTCGACAGGACCAGCCCATGCGACGGGGCTGAACGGTGCGAGTTGACCTCTGTCTGTGGGGTCGTCGGCCCAGAGCCGACCGTGTAGGAACGATGGCTCGAGTGTGTCGTTCGAGGGGCACGGCCACTGGAGACCACCGAGTTCTTCGAGGCGGGAGTACGACATGCCCGTGTGCATCGGCGAGAGTGAACGCAGTTCGTTCCAGATGGTTTCCGAATCGGGATAGTCCCATTCGGGATGACCCATGCGGTGGGCGAGTTGGGTGATGATCGCCGTGTCGTCGCGTGCGCCCTCTGGTGGATTGATCGCCTTGCGGACGCGCTGCACGCGGCGCTCGCTGTTGGTGACCGTGCCCTCGGTCTCGCACCACGCCGCGGTTGCCGGCAGTACGACATCGGCCAACTCGGCGGTTTTGGTGAGGAAGATGTCCTGCACCACCATGTGCTCGAGGCCTTCGAGGATGTGGATCGCGTGGGCGCTATCGGCCTCGGACTGCGCCGGGTTCTCGCCGATCACATAGAGCGCACGAAGTTCCTTGCGTTCCATCGCTTCGAACATCTGCGTGAGGTGCTTGCCGTGATGGGGTGGGATGACGCAGTTCCACGCACCTTCGAAACGATGGCGAGCGTCGTCGTCGAGGATGTCCTGGAACCCGGAGAGCTTGTTGGGGATGGCGCCCATGTCGCCGCCGCCCTGCACGTTGTTCTGCCCGCGCAATGGGTTGATGCCGGCGCCGTAGCGACCGACGTGACCGCACAGCAGGTTGAGATTGATCAGCGACAGCACGTTGTCGACACCGTTGTGGTGTTCGGTGATTCCGAGCGTCCAACACATCTGGGCGCGGTCGGCTTTCGCAAACGCATGGGCGAGCTCGCGGATGGCGTCGGCAGGCACGCCGGTGACCAGTTCTGCGTGCTCGAGTGTCCACGGCTCGACAGCCGCGCGGTATTCATCAAAGTGTGTGGTGGAGCCCTCGACGAAGGCATGGTTGTACAGATCGGCAGCGATGATCTCGCGACCGATGGCATGCGCCAACGCGATGTCGGAGCCAACGTGGAGGCCGAGCCAACGGTCGGCCCAGCGGGCTGATGCGGTGCGCCGGGGATCGACAACGAACAGCTTCGCGCCGTTTCGGATGCCGGTGAGCACATGATGGAAGAAGATGGGGTGGGCGAACCGTGCGTTCGAACCCCACAGGACAATAACGTCGGTGTCTTCGATTTCACGGTACGAAGATGTGCCGCCGCCGGCACCGAACACTGTGGCCAGACCGACCACGCTGGGAGCGTGTCAAGTTCGGTTACAGGAGTCGATGTTGTTCGTGCCGAGTACCTGACGAGCAAACTTCTGAGCGAGGAAGTTCATTTCGTTGGTCGCCTTGGAGCACGAAAAAATACCGATGCCGTCTTCGCCGTGAGTATCGATCGCGTGCTGGAAACCAGCCGCAGCGCGCTCGAGCGCTTCGTCCCAGGTTGCGGAACGAAGCACGCCGTTTTCGCGCACGAGTGGTTGCGTGATGCGTTCGTAGTCGGGGCGTGGAGTACGTGTTCTTGTCATGTGTCACCTTCCTTCTGACGGTGAGGAAGCTGGAGGAATTACTCCCAACATGCGCGCTGCTTCGAGGGTGTTCTCGAGCAGGCAGGCAATGGTCATGGGTCCGGTGCCGCCCGGCATGGGGGTGATGGCGCCAGCGACGGACTGCACGCTGTCGAAATCGACATCGCCGACGATTCCCGACTCGGTCCGCGACACGCCGACGTCGATGACCGTTGCTCCGGGCTTCACGAACTCGGCAGTGATGAGTCCGGCGATACCCGCGGCGCCGACCACGATGTCGGCCTCGCGGCACAGCGCGGCGAGATCGGTGGTGCGCGAGTGGGCGAGGGTGACGGTGGCGTCGATGCCCTTGCGCGCTAGCAGCACGGCGAGGGGCAGGCCCACGAGCGACGAGCGACCGATCACGACGGCGCGCTGACCAGCGGTGGGAATGTCGTAGCGCTCGAGCAGGCGCAGTACGCCTTTGGGGGTGCAGGGCACATGGCCGACGCGACCGCGCATGAGCCGACCCATGCTCGCCTCGGTGAGACCGTCGACGTCTTTGTCGGCAGGCACGAGGTCGAGCACAGCCTCGGTGTTGAGGTGGTCGGGAAGGGGGATCTGCACCAAGATGCCGTGCACCTCGGGATCTGCTGCAAGTGCGCTGACTGCGGCTTCGACTTCGGCCTGGGTAGCAGTGGGGCCGAGGCCCACGTGCTTGGAGGTCATGCCTGCCTCGGCAGCCTTTTTGTGCTTCATGCGCACGTAGATCTGGCTCGGCTTGTCGTCGCCCACGAGCACCGTGGCCAAGCACACCGTCGGCACGCCGATACCCATCGCCTCGATCTCGGTGCGCAACCGCACCACGGTTTCGTCGCGCAGCGCGGTGCCGTTGAGGATGATGGCACCGCCGGGTGTGCGCTCGAATTCAGTGCTCATACAGGACTCTCAAACTAGTGCGTGCGGTACCGGTGACCACCGGTGAGACGGGATTACGACAGGTTGCTGATGACGCCGTTTTCGTCGATGTCGATGTGATGTGCGGCGGGGTCGCCGCCAAGGCCGGGCATCGTGCGCATGTCGCCACAGATCGGATACACGAATCCTGCGCCCACCGAGGCGCGCACTTCGCGAACCGGCAGCGTCCATCCCGTGGGAGCGCCCTTGAGCGAGGCATCGGACGAGATCGACAGGTGGGTCTTGGCGATGCACACCGGCAGGTGGCCGAAACCGTTGCGCTCGTAGTTCGCGAGCTGACGGTTGGCTGCCGCGGAGTATTCCACCTTGGCGGCGCCATACACCTTGGTTGCCACGGTTTCGATCTTGGTTTTGAGGCTTGCCTCGCTGGGATAGAGCACCTGGAAGTTCGACGGCTCGTCCGCTGCCTCGGCAACGGCTTCGGCCAGCGCCGTGGCCCCCTTACCGCCATTGGCGAAGTGCGTGCAGACCGCCACGCGGACACCCATCGACTCGGCGATTTCGGCGATGGCGCGATGCTCGGAATCGAAGTCGCCGGGGAACGCGTTGATGGCAACCACGGGCGTGACGCCGTGGATCATGATGTTCTCGATCTGCTTGCGCAGGTTCGCTCCACCGATGTGCACCTCGTCGGGGTTTTCCTTCAACAGGTTTTCGGGCAGTGGCTTGCCGGCCACGATCTTGTGGTTACCCGAGTGGGCCTTGAGCGCCCGCACCGTGGCCACCACGACGGCGGCATCGGGCGACAGGCCCGAGGCGCGGCACTTGATGTTGAAGAAGCGCTCGGCGCCCATGTCGGCGCCGAAGCCGGCCTCGGTAATGAGGTAGTCGCCACCGCGGATACCGATCTGGTCGGCAATGATGCTGCTATTACCGTGGGCGATGTTGCCGAACGGGCCGGCATGCACGAGCACGGGAGTGCCCTCGAGGGTCTGCATAAGGTTGGGCTTGAGGGCATCGCGCATGATCGCCGCCATTGCACCTGCACCGTGCAGATCCTCGGCGGTGACGGGATCACCAGCAGGGGTGTAGCCGACCACGATGCGCCCGAGGCGCTCGCGCATGTCTTTCAACGAGGTGCACAGCGCGAAGATCGCCATTACCTCCGAAGCTGCAGTGATGTCGAATCCGGTCTGGCGGGTGACACCGTCTTCTTTGGTACCGAGGCCGATGATGATGTTGCGCAGTGCGCGTTCGTTGATGTCGAGCACTCTCCTCCACGTGATGTTGTTCATGTCGAGGTTCAACTCGTTGCCCTGGTGCAGATGGTTGTCGAGCACCGCCGACAGCATGTTGTGCGCCGAGGTCACTGCGTGGAAGTCGCCGGTGAGGTGCAAGTTGAGCAACTCCATCGGAATTACCTGGCTGTAGCCGCCTCCGGCAGCGCCACCCTTGATGCCGAACGTCGGGCCCATCGATGGTTGGCGAATGGCGATCACGCTCTTCTTGCCGATGTGCTTGAACGCCTGACCGAGGCCCACCGTTGTGGTGGTCTTGCCCTCGCCCAACGGTGTTGGCGTGATGGCTGATACGACGATGTACTTTGCCTTCGGACGATCGGAGAGCTCCTCGATGGCAGCCAATTTGATCTTGGCCAGGCTGTCGCCGTAGGGCTCGATCAGATGCGGGCCGATGCCCATTTGCGCTGCAATGTCGAGCAGCGGTTGCAGCGTGGCTGCCTGCGCAATATCAAGATCAGACGGAAAGCCCATGCTGATTCATCCCCTCGTGAGTGCTGAAGTGTTGGTGTCGATTGGTTCTTGTTCGCCGATGACGGCGTTCCGCCAGGCCACGGTGTTGGCGACCTGATTGAAGGTGAACACATGCAATGCAGCGATGCCCAGCGCATCGAAATCTGGCGCCATCGGGGCGAGCATGTCCATCGGGTCGTAGCCGCCCGGAGCAGCGAGCTTGCTCACGACTGCACGATTCTTGCGGAGGTAGCGCAACGATGCGCCGATACCCAATTTGGCGCCCATCGTGAGTAGCTTCGTGGTGTCGATCACGCCGGGGATGCCCAGGTGAATGGGCAGGTGCAGACCAGCCGAACGGCTCGCCGAAATCCAGCGGGTAACGGCCTTGGTATCGAAACACATCTGCGTCGACACCCAGCCGCCGACCCCCGCTGCATCGAGCAGTTGCTGCTTGTCGTTGAGCGCATCCGCAAGCGCGGCGAGGGGGATGGTTGCGTGCCCATCGGGGTAGCCGCCGAAGCCGACGTTGGTGAGATTGGCGTTCGAGTCGAGCAGCGCAGTGATGAGTCCAGCCGCGTCGACGTATGGGCCATGTGGCTCGGGGGCATCGCCACCGATGATGAACGCGTCGCCCACGCCGTGATCGTTCAGCCACGCGGCGATGCGCGCCACGTGGTCGTGGCCTTCGACCATGCGTGCGGCCAGATGGGGAATCACGGTATGCCCGAGGTCGAGCAACTGTGCGGCCATGTCGAGCGTTGCCTCGATGTCCTTGGCCGGCGAGCAGGTGACCGACACCGTGGAAGCATCGGGGAGTTCGGGGAACTGCAGATGTGCCTTCGGTGTGGGTATGAGCTCGAGGTGGGCGTAGCGCACGCGGTCATTCACAACGGCTGCGGTGGCTCCGCTGTCTACGGGTGATGGGCGGTGACGTGATCGAAAGATTGCCATGGTGTCTGCAGCGGCTCCCTGTGCAACGTAGCGCTATTCCTTGAACGCTTGTGCTGGTTACCACCATACAACATCTATCCGCATCGTGGAAGAGCCGACCTGAGGCCCTCCCGAGTCGAAGCGACGGCGAAGTACCGTGAGATGGGTCAGTCGAGTTTGGTGGCGCTCAATCGACGCGCGGCTGCCGTGACCGAGGCGACGATGTCGTCGCGGTCGGTAGCGGTGGGGAAGCGGTAGCTGGGACCATGGCAATGAATCGCAGCGATCGCCTCGCCCGCTCGGTTGAAAACGGGAGCGGCCACGGAGCTGAGGCCGATCTGAAACTCCTCGATTGTCCACGCGAAGCCCGCGTCGCGAACCTCGGTGAGGCGCATGGTGAGTTTCTCTTTCGACACCATCGTGTGCTCGGTGAACGAGTCGAGACGGCCGCCGAGCAGTGCGGCAATGCGGCGGGGCTTTTCGTGTGCGAGCAGCACGAGGCCCGACGAAACCACGTGAACAGGCGCTCGTTTGCCTGTCCAGTCCTGGATCTGGATCACGTTCTCGGAGCTGACGTGATCGAGGTACAGCACCTCGTCGCCATCGAGCACCGAGAGGCCGGCGGTCTCGCCGACGTGCTCGACGAGTTCGGCCAAAAAGGGTCGCGCCCGGCCGATGAGTGTGGTGTCGTTGCCTGCTGCCAGGCTGCTGACCATCGGCCCGATGCGATAGCTCACGCCATCGTCTTGACGGATGACGGCCTGCAGATGTTCGAGCGTGGACAGCAGCCGGGCCACCGTACTCACGGGCAGCGACACCCGGCGCGCGACATCGGTGATGCCGGCCGGTTCGGTGGCAATGGCCAGCAACACCGAAAAGGCGCGCTCAATGGATTGAATTCCTGCATTTGCGCTGGCCATGGCGTCAATCTATCCCGACGGCCGCGTAGGCCCGGTCTGGTGCAACGATGAGGCGGTACGTCATGAACACGGCCAACAGAGAGTGCGCAACGAGCAACGCCCAGAAGAAACCGACCGTGCCGAACGCTGTCATCGCGACAGCCGCGAGCAGCGGTCCGAACACGGCGCCAATGGAGTAGGTGCTGAGCAGGGCGCTGCTCGCGGGCACAATTTGCCCGGGCGGCAGCCAGTCGTGGGTGTACGCGTTGCCGAGTGCGTACAGCGGAGCGCTGAAGCCGCCCAGGGCAAAGGCGAGGAGATATGCCGGCACCGACCCGGGAACGGTGTTCATCAGCACGATGCACAACACCGAGGCCACTACACACAACACCACCATCACGAGTCGCCGTGAGACTCGGTCGGCCAGCACCCCGATGGGGATCTGGAGTAATACGGCACCGGCAGTGATCGATCCGACGAACAACGCGACTTGACTTGCGCTCAACCCGGCGCGGGCCGCGTAGACGCTCGCCATCATCAGCAGGCATCCCTGCGTGAGGCCGACGAGGAGGAAGCCGATGATGCCCGACGGCACGATACGCGCAACCTCGAACATGGTGAGCGTTCCCGTACGGCGATGGTGTTCATCGCCGCCGGTGGGCACGGCGTACAGCGGTACCCATGCCAAGCCGGTGATCACCCCGGCAATGGCAAAAGGCACCCATGTCGAGGGGTTCACGAACGACAGGATCAACTGGCCCAACGCCATACCCGCCGCGGCGACGGCCACGTAGGTGCCCATCACCGTGCCGCGGATCTCGTTGTGGGCCAGATCGTTGAGCCAACTCTCGACCACCAGATAGCACCCGGCTATGCAAAACCCTGTGACGAACCGGAGCCCCAGCCAGGCCGTTGGCTCCACGATGAGGCCATACCCAGCAGAACAGAGACCCATCACGACCGTACTGAGCATGAACAGGTTCCGCCGTGTCATGTGCTCGTGCACCCGGGTCATCACCGGAATGCCGGCCACGAACCCCACGTAATACATCGCCATGGCGAGGCCCATCACGCCGGCGCTGATGCCGGCCTGCTTGGATCTCACCCCCATCAGAGAGCTCAGAAGGCCCGATCCCATCAGCGCCGTGCCTATGCTCACGACAAGACCTGCTACCGCATATCGAGTCCGTGTCATCGGGCGAGCCTTTCCATGGAAACCGTGCGTCGATCACGCGTCGACGGAGACAAAACATAAGCACCTAAACCCGGCACAGTAGTACCAGTAATTGACCCGCCTTGTCTTCCACGATATAGTATCTTCCCGTATCGTGGATTGCGCGGCACACGCAAGGGAGACCCCAGATGGCCGATGATGACATCGTTCTCGAAGACCTGAACGACGACGACCTGACCGCACAGATGCACGACGACCTCTACGACGGACTTGGCCCCGAGATCATCGAAGGGACCAATATTTTGTTGGGTCGTGGCTGGAGCCCGGACCGCGTACTCAACAACGCGCTGGTCGAGGGAATGCGCATCGTCGGTATCGACTTCCGCGATGGCATCTTGTTCGTTCCCGAGGTGCTGCTCGCTGCGAACGCGATGAAAGGCGGCATGGAGATCCTGCGCCCGTTGTTGGCAGAGACCGGAGCCGAATCCGTCGGCAAGGTCGTCATCGGCACGGTCAAAGGCGACATCCACGACATCGGCAAGAACCTCGTTGCGATGATGCTCGAAGGTGCTGGTTTCGAGGTCATCGACCTAGGCATCAACACTGATGCCGACGCGTTCCTGGCAGCGCTCGACGAGCACAAGCCCGACATCTTGGGAATGTCTGCCCTGCTCACCACCACCATGCCGTACATGAAGGTGGTCATCGACACGCTCAAAGAAAAGGGGCGCCGCGACGACCAGATCGTGCTCGTCGGTGGTGCCCCGCTGAACGAGGAGTTCGGCGCTGCCATTGGCGCCGACGCATACTGCCGCGACGCTGCCGTCGCCGCCGAGACCGCCAAGGCGCTCGTGCTTGCTCGCCGCGCTGCGCGCGTGTCCTGAGAGTTTCGTCTCCGATGGCACTCGAGACTCGGCGACCGCTGGTCATCGCATGCGCAGCACTCACCGCCGATCTGCGTGCAGTGCTTGCCGCCGACGGCCTCGATGATCTCGTCGAGGTGCACTACCTGCACGCCAACCTGCACAACACACCCCAGCGCATCGTCGGCGAGATAAGGCCTGTGCTCGAGCAGGCGCGCGCCGACCAACGGCGCGTGTTTGTGGCCTACGCCGATTGCGGTACGGGCGGCATGCTCGATGCTCTGCTCGCCGAGCACCCCGGCGTTGGCCGGCTGCCCGGCGCGCACTGCTACGAGTTCCTCGCCGGATCGCGGGTGTTTGCCGCCATGCAGGACGCCGAGCTCGGCACGTTCTATCTCACCGACTTTCTGGCCAAGCACTTCGACGCCCTCGTCTGGAGTGGTCTCGGCCTCGATCGTGCCCCCGAACTGCGCGACCTGTACTTCAGTCACTACACACGGGTTGTGCTGCTCGCACAGACCGACGACGACGAGGTCACCCAAGCCGCCACCGTCGCTGCAGAGCGACTCGGCCTTCGCTTCGAGCGCATCCTTGTGGGGCGTACCGGGTTGCAAGCGCCGGTGCACGAATGGTCCGTCACCATCGCAAGTGCGGCCGCGTAGTGCCTCGGCGCGGCAGTGGCAACGGTAACGAACTGATCGTCATCACGTGGCGCGACATTCCCGCGCAGGTGAACGGCGGGGCCGGTGAGAACAAGCACCAGCAGATCCTCCCGAACCGTTTCCATCAGGCGATTGACCGCGCCGCGATGAAGGCCGGCAAGAAGACCTCAGGCGAGTACGTGGCCGAGTGGCGCCGTCGCACGGTGGCGTTGCCCGCTGACTTCGACGGCGACTTCACCGCCGCTGCTCGGGCCGAGGCCGAGCGCATCGAAAACGAATTTCCCACCGCTCGGCTCAAGCTCTGGGTCGAGTCCTGCGGGTGGGACCCCGAACGACCAGAACAGGAACGAATCTGATGACCGACACCATTCTCAGCTCTGCCACCCGAGAGGTCGTCATCGGATTCGGACGCCCCTTCGTGATGATCGGCGAGCGCATCAATCCCACTGGCCGCAAACTGCTCGCGGCCGAGATGAAAGAGGGTAACTATGACCGCGTCATCGCCGACGCGCTCGCGCAGGTCGAAGCCGGCGCACAGATGCTCGACGTGAACGCCGGTATTCCATTGGCCGACGAGCCAGCCATTCTCGCCAAGGCCATTCAATTGGTGCAGGCAGTCACCGACGTGCCGCTCTCCATTGACTCGAGCATTATCGAAGCGCTCGAAGCGGGCCTGTCGGTGTATCAGGGCAAGGCGCTGGTGAACTCGGTCACCGGCGAAGAAGCCAACCTCGAGCGGGTCTTGCCGTTGATCAAGAAATACGGCGCGGCCGTGGTGGCGATCTCGAACGATGAGACCGGCATCAGCGAGGACCCGAACGTGCGCTTCGAAGTGGCGAAGAAGATCGTGCGTCACGCGGCCGACTACGGCATCTCACCCGCCGACATCGTGGTCGACCCGCTGGTGATGCCCATCGGCGCGATGGGTACCGCGGGCCAGCAGGTGTTCGCGCTGCTGCGCCGCCTTCGTGACGAACTCAAGGTGAACACCACCTGTGGTGCATCGAACATCAGCTTCGGTCTGCCCAACCGCAACGTGATCGGCGGAACGTTCTTGGCGATGGCGATGAGCCACGGCATGACCTCGGCGATCATGAACCCGTTACACCCCGAGGTGAAGCACGCGATTCAGGCCGCCGATGTGTTGTGCGGTCACGACCTCAACTGTGCCGAATGGATCCGCCACCACCGCGACCCGGGCAACGTGCAGGCCGGAGAATCCACCGGTCGCCGTGGCGGTCGCCGCGCCCGCGTCGCCGACGGCTCTGCGCCGGCCTGAGGCTGCCAATGACCAGCCCGATGACCAACCCGTTGCCCAACCCCATGCACAATGTTGTCTTCACGCCATCCGGCCGGCATGGAGTAGTCGAAGCTGGCACCACCGTGCTCGATGCGGCGCGTCAACTCGGCGTTGACCTCGACTCGGTGTGTGGCGGGCGCGGTATCTGCGGGCGTTGTCAGGTGGTGCCCGCGTTCGGTGAGTTCAGCAAGCACGCGATCAGCAGCAGTCCCGGGCACATCTCGGCCGTCGGCCCCACCGAGACCGCCTATCACGGCCGACGCCCGCTCGAGCAGGGCGGCCGTTTGGGTTGCGCAGCGCACATCACCGGCGACCTCGTGATCGATGTGCCGGCTGCGAGTCAGATGCATCGTCCAGTCATCCGCAAGTCGGTGGATCTCACCGGACTCGTGATCGATCCCGTGGTGCACCCGTACTACGTCGAGGTGTTGGCCAACGATCTCGGCGGTGACCGCAGCGACTTGCGCCTGCTCACCGATGCGTTGAGCGACCAGTGGCAGTTGCCAGTTCCAACCATCGCTCCGGCAGCGTTGCGTCGCCTGCAGACCGCTTTGACCGCGGGTAACCGCGCCGTCACGGTTGCCGTGCACAGCCACTCCGTCATCACAGGTGTGTGGCCCGGATTCGTCGAGACGTTGTATGGCGTTGCCATTGATGTCGGCTCCACCACGGTTGCCGGCCATCTGTGCGATCTCGCCACCGGCGAGGTGCTCGCATCGGCGGGGCTGATGAACCCGCAAATCCGTTTCGGCGAGGACCTGATGAGTCGGGTGTCATACGTGATGATGCACCCGGGCGGCGACGCCGAATTGACGGCCGCCATCCGTGGTGCCCTGAACGATCTGATCCACGAATTGTGTGGCAAGGCCTCGCTCACCGAATCCGACATCTCCGATCTGGTTCTCGTGGGTAACCCGATCATGCATCACCTCATCCTGGGCATCGATCCCACGCCACTTGGTGGCGCGCCGTTCCCGCTCGCCACCGATTTGCCAGTCGACGGTCGAGCCAGCGATATCGGAGTCGCCTGCCCGTTCTCGTCTCTGCATATCCTTCCCTGCATCGCCGGACACGTCGGTGCCGACACTGCCGGCGCCGTACTGGCGGTAGGACCACATCGTGGCGACGAGATGGTGCTGCTCGTCGATGTCGGCACGAACGCCGAGCTTGTGCTCGGCAATCGCCATGGCCTTGCGGCTGCATCGAGTCCCACCGGGCCGGCCTTCGAGGGCGCGCAGATCTCGTGCGGGCAACGCGCCACCGCCGGAGCAATCGAACGGGTCCGTATTGATCGCGAGACGCTCGAGCCCCGACTCAAGATCATCGGTTCTGATCTGTGGAGCGACGAACCCGGTTTCGCCGACTCGCTGCCCGAAGTCGGCATCACCGGTATCTGCGGATCGGGCATCATCGAGGCGCTCGCCGAGTTGTTCCTTGCAGGCGTCATCGACGCTGACGGCACCATCAACGGTGCCACTGCGGAGCGCACACCGCGCGTCATCGCCGACGGTCGCACGTTCCAATACGTGCTGCACTACGGCCAGCCACAGCTGTGCGTCACGCAGAATGACGTGCGCGGCATTCAACTCGCCAAGGGCGCGCTCTACGCGGGGGCGCGGTTGTTGATGGACCGTGCCGGGCTCGAGACGGTTGATGCAGTCAAGCTCGCGGGCGCGTTCGGAAGCCATATCGATCCGGTCTACGCACTTGTGCTCGGCATGATTCCCGACTGCGACCCGGCGTGTGTGGTGTCGGTCGGCAACGCCGCCGGCTCGGGTGCGGTGCGTGCGCTGTTGTCCGCGGCAGACCGGGCCGAGATCATTGAGGTCGCGCGCACCATCACCAAGGTCGAGACCGCCATCGAGCCGCGCTTCCAAGAGCATTTCGTGCAGGCGATGGGTCTGCCGCATTCCACTGATCCGTATCTCCGACTGGGCGAAGTAGTCATTCTGCCCGTCCGTACCGAGCCCGCTGGCTCCGTTCGCACGCGTCGCCGCGTTCGTTCGGTCTGAGCAATACATACCCCTGGGGGAACCATGACAGAGACAACGAATCTCGAGGCTGCGACAGCCGGTCGCAGCGGTGGTCGCAGCGGTGGGGGCCGCGCCAATCGTCAGGCGGCGCGATTGGCCAGTCATGCCGAGTCGATTCCGTTCCTCACCCGCACGCTCGCTCCGTTCGAGGTGCTCAGCGACGAGAGCATCGAGATCATCGAGCACAACGCCGACACCATCCTCGAAACCCTGGGCGTGTGGGTGCGCGATTATCCCTCAGCGTTGAAGTTGTTCGCCGATGCCGGTGCCGACGTCGTCGGCGAACGCGTGCGTTTCCCCCGTGGCATGTGTCGCAGCATCGTCGCGGCAACCGCCCCCCGTCAGTACACCCAGCACGGTCGCAATCCGGCGCGCAACGTCGAGATCGGCGGCATGAACACGGTGTTCGCGCCTAACTACGGCTCGCCGTTCGTGCGCGATCTCGACAACGGCCGCCGGTATGCAACGCTGGCTGACTTCGAGAACTTCGTGAAGTTGGCGTATTCGTCGCCGTACATCCACCACTCCGGCGGAACGGTCTGCGAGCCCGTCGACATCCCGGTGAACAAGCGTCACCTCGACATGGTGTATTCGCACATCAAGTACAGTGACAAGCCGTTCATGGGTTCGGTCACCGCGGCGAGTCGCGCCCAGGACAGCGTCGATCTCGCCCGTATCGGCTTCGGCGGCGATTTGGCCGACCGCACCGTGATGACCAGCCTCATCAACGCGTCGTCGCCCTTGGTGTGGGACGAGACGATGCTCGGTTCTGCCGAGGTGTACGCCCGCAACAACCAGGCGTGCATCTTCACGCCTTTCATCCTTGCCGGAGCGATGGCCCCGGTGACAACGGCCGGTGTTGCTGCGCAGAGCCTGGCCGAGGCACTCGTGGGAATGACCTTTGCCCAGCTCGTGCGCCCCGGCGCTCCCGTGATCCTCGGTTCGTTCGCGTCGTCGATGTCGATGCAGACAGGTGCCCCCACGTTCGGCACGCCAGAGCCATCGCTGGTGCTTTACGTCATGGCCCACTTGGCCCGCCGTCTCGGCGTGCCATTCCGCTCCGGCGGCGGCCTCACGGCGTCGAAAGTCGCCGACGCGCAGGCGGCGTACGAATCTGCGAACACGATGCAGGCCACCATCTTGGGCGGAGCAAACTTCGTGCTGCATGCTGCCGGATGGCTCGAAGGCGGATTGTCCATCGGTTACGAGAAATTCGTGCTCGACTGCGATCAACTCGGCATGATGCACACCTTTGCCAAGGGGGTGGACATGTCACCCAATGGTCAGGCCGTCGATGCGATCGTCGCGCACGAGCCGGGCATGCACTTCCTCGGTACGGCACACACCCTCGCCAACTTCGAAACGGCGTTCTACCGCAGCAACACCGCCGACAACGCGAGCTACGAGCAGTGGCTCGAAGAGGGCAGCCTCGATGCGAACCAGCGCGCCAACAAGATCTGGAAGAAGGCATTGCTCGAGTACGAGGCGCCCGCTCTCGACGACGCCATCGATGCCGAACTTCAAGAATTCATTCTCCGTCGTAAGTCAGAAATGCCCGACGAAGTTGGGTAATTCTGTCGGATGGCCGCATTTCGATACCATCAATCACATGTTCTATAGTTTCCGCTATGCGGAGTTTTCCCGCACAACGGTTTGTAGCGGCGCCAGGTGTGGCGTCTTTTTCCTGAGAGGAATACCCACGTGAGCAGCGACTTCCCAACAACAGCGAGAGTTGTGGTCATTGGAGCCGGCATTGTCGGTAACGCCGTCGTCGGTCACTTGGCCGAACTCGGTTGGCGCGACATCGTGCAGATCGACAAGGGCCCTTTGCCCAACCCGGGTGGTTCCACGGGCCATGCCTCGAACTTCATCTTCCCGGTGGATCACAACCGCGAAATGGCGATGCTCAACCTCGACAGCCAACGCCAGTACGCCGAAATGGGCGTGAACACCGAGTGCGGCGGCATCGAGGTTGCACGTACGCCCGAGCGCATGGAAGAGCTGCGTCGGCGCATGGTGTCGGCCAAGAACTGGGGTATCGAGTCGCGTCTCGTGACGCCCGAGGAGATCAAGGAGATGGTGCCGTTCATCAACAGCGACATTCTCCTCGGCGGTTTCTACACGCCGTCGGTTTCGGTGGTCGACAGCCTACGCGCGGGCACGATCTTCCGTGAGCGCGCCCAGGCGTTGGGTGCCCTGCAGACCTTTGCCAACGTCGAGGTCGAGGACATGATCGTGGAAGACGGTGTCATCAAGGCCGTCGTCACCGACCACGGTCGCATCGATGCCGACTATGTGGTGGTGGCCTGTGGTGTGTGGAGCCCACGCATCGCCGCGATGGCCGGTGTGGAGATTCCGCTCACGCCCGCCGTGCACCAGATGATCGACGTCGGACCCATCCCGATCCTCGAAGCCACCAACATGGAGCTCGGCTTCCCGATCATTCGCGACATGGACACCTTCTGTTACGAGCGTCAGAGCGCGGGTTCGATGGAAGTGGGCTCGTATGCCCATCGCCCCATCTTCATGACCGCCGACGAGATCCCGAGCATCAAGGAATCGCGCCTGTCGCCGACCGAGCTTCCGATCACGATGGAAGACTTCGACCCGCAGCTCGAGCAGGCGCTCGAACTGATGCCCGACATCTTGTCCACGGCCGAGATCAAGTATGCGATCAACGGCCTGCTCTCGCTCACGCCCGATGGTTTCCCGCTGATCGGCGAGATCCCCGGCGTCACCAACCTGTGGTCGTGTGCGGCCATCTGGATCAAGGAAGGCCCCGGCGCGGCGCGCATGTTGGCCGAGTGGATGACCCACGGCCAGCCTGAGATCGATCCGCACCACAGCGACATCGCCCGCTTCTACCCCTACGCCCGTAACGATCACCACGTGCGTGCCCGTTGTGCCGAGCACTTCAACAAGACGTACGGCATCGTGCACCCCCGCGAGCAGTGGGCCAGCGAGCGCAACATCCGCACCGCCCCCTACAAGGACCGCACCGATGCGCTCGGCGCGGTCTACTTCCAGGCCGGCGGTTGGGAGCGTCCGCATTGGTACGAGTCCAATGCCGCGCTCGTCGAGAAGTACGGCGTAGAAGATCGCCCGCACGAATGGGATGCCCGCTGGTGGTCGCCCATCATCAACGCCGAGCATCTCGCGATGAAGGAAAACGTGGGCATGGTGGACCTCGCTCCATTCGTGGTCTACGACATCACAGGCCCCGGCTCGATGGCGTACCTGCAGAGTCTCACGGTGAACAACGTCGATGTTGCCATCGGCAAGTCGGTGTACACGCCGATGCTCGACGTGAACGGTGGGTTCCGCAGTGACCTCACGATGATGCGCCTCGGCACCGATTCGTACCGGGTCATCACCGGCGCATTCGATGGTCCTCGCGACGCGTTCTGGTTTGTCAAGCATCTGCCGACCGACGGTTCGGTGACCTTCGAGGACAAGACCTCGAGCTTCGTCACCATCGGTCTGTGGGGACCCAAGTCCCGCGAGGTCATGTCGCGTCTCACCACCTCTGATGTCTCCAATGAGGCCTTTCCCTATGGCACCACGCAAGAGGTGCTGTTCGGCTCGCTGGCCGTGCGCCTGTTCCGCATCTCGTATGTGGGCGAGCTCGGTTGGGAAATCTATGTGCCGATGGAGAACGCCCGCGCGGTGTGGGACCTCATTGCCGAAGCCGGCAAGGAGAGCGGCATCGTTCCCGTCGGCGGCGGCGTGTACGGCACCACCGGTCGCCTCGAGAAGGGCTATCGCCTGATGGGCGCCGAGCTCGATGGCGAGTACACCCCCGTGGAAGCAGGGCTTGCCCGCCCCAAGGTGAAGTCCGCCGACTTCGTCGGCAAGGCCGCTTACCTCAAGGCTCGCGAAGATGGCCCCGCTGCCATCCTGTGCACGCTCACCGTCGAGGACCACACCTGCGCGCGCGATGGCATCAAGCGCTACATGACCGGTGGCGAGACCATTCTCACCACGGCCGGCGATCGCATCGTCGATGCAAAGGGTCGCATCTCCACGGTCACCACCGCGGGCGCTGGTCCGTCGGTCGGCAAGTTCCTGCTCATGGCGTACCTCACCCCCGAGCACGCCGTGGTCGGTAACGACCTGCTCGTGCACTATATGAACGAGACCTACCCCGTGAAGGTCGTCGTTGCCGGGTCCACCCCCGCATTCGACCCCACCGACGCGCGGATCAAGGCGTAGTCACAACCATGGTCGAGCTGCGGATTTTGGTGTGTGTGAAGCGTGTGCCGGCGCCCGGCGCGCGCATCACGCTGACTGCCGATCATCAGGGCATCGATGCGAAGAACCTCGGGTTCACCACCAGCCCGCACGAGGAGTGCGCTGTCGAGGAAGCCATCCGCCTTGTCGAGACGCACGGCGGTTCGGCAACCGTGCTCACGCTCGGCGCGGTAGAGGCCGACGAACAACTCCGTTACGCCGT
The DNA here is from genome assembly GCA_025360105.1 of Actinomycetes bacterium. GTDB lineage: Bacteria > Actinomycetota > Acidimicrobiia > Acidimicrobiales > Ilumatobacteraceae > WLMZ01. The sequence continues at coordinate 30,142 of JANYCT010000052.1, forward strand.
TTCGGTGGGAGTCAACTCTGCCGTACACGTGACCCACGCGAGTCTCGCCGGTGGTGCCGATTGGGACGCGCAGGCAACCGCTCGTGCGCTCGCCGATGCGATCTCGTCGCTCGAGGCCACCGACGGCGCGTTCGACCTGATTCTGTTCGGCAACGAGTCCGCCGACTCCGGCGGTTTCCAGGTTGGTGTGCGCGTTGCCCGCCAACTCGGTCGGGCCATCGTGAACGGCATCAAGGGCATCGTGGTGGAGAACGGTTCCGTCACGGCCCAGCGCGAAAGCACGTCGGGCTTCGAGGTGTATCAGCTCGCGCTGCCTGCAGTGCTCGGCGTCAAGGAAGGCCTCAACCTTCCCCGCTACCCAACGCTGCCCGGTCGGCTCAAGAGCAAGAAGGTCGAGGTGCCGGTGCTCACTGCCGAGCCCATGCCCGGAGGGCTTGCCACGCTCAGCTTCGACAACGCCGCCGAACTGGTTGTAGAGACCACCATGTTGGGCACCGGTCCCGAGGCCGCACCGGCCATCGTCGATCTGCTCGAAGAACTGGGCCTGGTATGAGCAACGAGATCCTGGTCGTCGTCGAACACGATCGTGGTGAGGTCACCGAGACCTCGTATCAGGCGTTTGGGTTGGCGCGCACGCTGCTCTCTGCCGGCGTGGGTACATCGATCACGGCCGTGGTCATCGGCGCCGAGGCCGATGCACTGGCCGCCGGCATTGGTTCCTACGGTGCCGGCCTGAGCGTGCTGGTGCATCACGCCGAACTCACCGATTACGCCCCAGAGGCGTGGGGCGATGTTGTGGCTCAGCTCATCGCGTCGCGTGCTCCTGCAGCGGTTGTTGCCACCGGCACCGATCGCGGCAACGAGGTGCTGGCCCACGCCGCGGCGATCGCCGATCTGCCCTTTGCGGCCAACGTCACCGACGTGAGCCTTGCCGATGGTCTCGGCCTCACGCGCGTCCGCTGGGGCGGCAGCCTGCTCGAGCAGTCGCGGCTGCATGCGCCGGTGTATGTGCTGTCCGGATCCGCGCACACGTTCACGGGTGAGCCCAGTGGCGACGCCGCGGCGACCACTGAAGTGTTCGAGCCCACGCTCGATGCATCGGCTGCTCGGACCCGTGTTGTCGACCGGGTCACGCTCGCTGCGGGCATCACGCTCACGACGGCTGCGGTCGTGGTGAGCGGTGGGCGCGGTGTTGGTTCGGCCGATGGCTTTGCTCCGCTCACCGAACTCGCCGACCTGCTCGGCGGTGCCGTTGGGTGCTCGCGCGTGGTGACCAACAACGGTTGGCGCCCGCACAGCGATCAGGTTGGTCAGACCGGCAAACGCATCGCACCCGAGTTGTACATCGCCTGCGGAATCTCCGGCGCCATCCAGCACTGGGTGGGGATGATGGCGTCGAAGCACGTGCTCGCCATCAACACCGACAACGAGGCGAACATGGTCGGCAAGGCCGAGTACGCGGTGATCGGTGACCTGCACAAGATTCTGCCTGCGGTGAGCGACGAGATTCGTCGGCGCCGCGCCAGCGCTTAACCGCTCGTTCAGCCGTTTCGGTGGGCTGCGGCGATTGCGGCGATGTGACGTGTATCGGTGCAACAGCACCCGCCGAGAACGCTGATATGTTCGTTGGCTGCATGGACTGAAGCGAGCTGATCTCCGAACTCCGTGGGATCGCCGTCGTCCAGCTCGGTGCTGTCGTCGAGTTCGGCGTGGCTGAGCCGTGACGCGCTCGCGCGGATGCCGCGTACGCGTTCGTGGCCCGCTGCGGAGCCCCCGAGCACAGGGTTGAAATGATCGGGGTGCGCACAGTTGATCATGAAGTACGCAGCAGCGGCGTTGGTCTCGGCATCAACCATCTCGATGGCCTCAGCCAGACTCATTCCCAAGGGCAGCCGTCCGTCGGTCTCCACAGTGAACGACACCACGGCCGGCATGGAGTATTCGCTCGCAGCCCGCACGAAGCCGATCGCTTCAGCAACGTTCGTCAACGTGAGGGCCGTCAGCAGATCAACGCCGCTGCCTGCCAACACCTCGACCTGCGGTCGGTGGTAGGCCAATGCTTCGTCCGCACTTGCGGGTCCGAGATCGGAGTACGCGTCACCACGTGGCCCAACACAGCCACTCACGACCACTGTTCCGTTGGCCTCTGCGGCCCGCATCGCCAGCATGAACTCAGCCGCGCGTTGGTTGACCGATCGGAGCTGAGCTTGATCGTGACCCAGTTTCGTGCCCCAATCGCGGCTCGCTCGCCAGGTAGCGGTCTCCAAGACGAGGCCAAGTCCAGCATCGGCGCCGATGCGGAAATAGTCCGCGAAGTACTCGCGCAGCATCGCCTCACCCGATGCGTCCTCATGCAGAACGAACGACGCGAACTCGGGAAGTACTGCTCCCTTGTGGAAGATCAGGTCCGTCTCGATCCCGCCGTCGGTCAAGAACAAGGAGCCCTTCAACTGTGGCAACTCAGACACAGGCAGCACCCCAGAACTCGATGAGACAACGAACGAGGCCGCCGCCCACAGAGTGCCGACAGCTTTCGGTGATCGTATCGTGGACACCCCCTGCCGATTAATCTCCGAGGACGGGCCGGGATCCGCTTCGGCACTTCACACGGGAGGTCATTTGGGACGAGAATTGGTGTACACGGGCTTCATGTCCTTGGATGGCGTCGTCGACTCACCCGGTGGCAAGGTCGAGGGCCACCGCAGCGGAGGTTGGGTCCGGGAAACGGAATTCGTCCCAGAGGCGTTCGCCCTCAAGGGCGAAGAGCTCGCCGAGACAACCGCGCTCATGTTCGGACGGCGCAGCTACGAGGCCTTCGCCCCGATCTGGCGCGGCTCCGAGGACCACGCCGTCTACCAGGATCTCCCGAAATACGTCGTGTCGACCACTCTCACCGATGCCGACCTGTTCGACGGATGGGGAAGCACCACGATCCTGCGTTCCAGCGAGGAAGTCGCCCGGGTGAAGCAGGGCGACGGCGGCGCGATCTTCATCCACGGGAGCGCGGAGCTCGGCCGTCGGCTCTCGGACGCAGACCTGATCGACCGGTACAACCTGCTGGTGTATCCGGTGCTTCTCGGCGCAGGCAAGAGCATCTTCAGCCGCGAAGACCGCGACAAGCGGCCGCTACGGCTGCGCGAGTCAGCGAGCTACTCGAACGGTGTGACCAAGCTCGTCTACGACGTGGTTCGCTGAAACGGATTACGTGGGCCGGTCAACGCGTGCCACCGTGATCGACAGTTCGTCACGGCCAGCATTTCTTCGATCGGTAGCTACGCGTGTCGAAGGGTTCGCCACAGACGGCCAAGGAGCCAAACGTTGCCGGCAGCGATCAGCCCGACGGCAACGACGTACGCCGCGGTGACGGGCCACGTCACACCGCCGGAGTCAGCGTTCGTGAGACTCCACACCCAGCCACCGCGACGTAGAGAAACGGGAGTGCCGGGACCAGACCAGGAATGCGCAGCGCAAGGGCCATGACGAACAGACCACGCTTCGGATGATTCGGATCGATCGTTGCAAGCGCGATGAGGAAAACTACGGCTGCCACATAGACCAGTGACAGAGCGCGCAAGCTCGGCGTCCCTGCTCTCGAGTTCACACCCCACAGATTGACCGAATGCAGAGCGTATGTCCACCACACCTCACCGCATCCCGGCAAAGGCCCAGCGCGGCTGGGCGAAGTGTCTCAGGCGAGTGGCCGGAGATGGCAGAACAGAATTTGCGTTGGGTCGCGCTGCACATGATTGACGAACCGGCGCACCACGCCGGTCATGCCGACATCATCAGGGAGACCATTGACGGTCGTCGTTGTGGCTGAGACAACCATGGCTGGAACAGGCTGAGCGGTTGACGCCGCGGCGCGGGCGCGCCCTCTCCATCAGGCAGATGTGGGCGGCTATTGAGGACAATCGATCAACGCGACCACGGGTTGAGGAATCGAGCCATCGTGCGAGACGATCGCCTGTCGCCATCGAAGGTCCACCGTTCCAAGCGTTGCAAGGCACTCCGGGGTGTCCTGGAGGTGCAATCCCCCCAGAGCGGTCGACCCATGCAACGTCGCGGGGAATCATGGGCGCAATCCCGCTCGGAGCGACGACGGCCACCTGGCCGGACGACATCACAACTGCCTTCCCGAGGTGCCATTGATCGAATGACGGCTTCGGCGACGTTGCTCGCCCAATCACGAAACCAAAGACGGAAACGGCCAAGACAAGTGCAACGACAGCGACACCGCCCGTGCGTCGAACGGGCGCACGACCTTGTCGTTCCGCGAAAACGGACGCATCTTCAATGGTCATCCCCATGCGACCAGAGTGCTCGGCATCTGTCGGCAGCGCAAGTGCCGACGTATCGGCAGATCTTGCGGTCAGTCGAACAGAGCCAGAGCGACACCGATGGCCGCGATGCCAACGCACACGAACAATGCCGCCATCAGAACAACGTGTCGCAGGTAAGCCCTGCGGCGAGGGTCCGGCTCAGCTACAGCGCCCGCTACCGCGCGGGCCGTCACTGCGCCGTAGCCGACGTAGCGGCCGCCGGGTGGAATATCGACCGCGCCTATCTCAGCGACGCGAACGGTCTCCGCTTGCCCCGAAAGGTCACGCAGCGCAGACTCAGCATCGGACATAGCTGAAACACTGCTCGCTCTCCGCACAAACCGCAAGCGCGAGCGGCAGATAGGGACGGAGCCGCGCTTCTTCGCTCTACCGTGTAGCGGTGCCTGATCTCATCCTTCTGAACGGCCCACCAGCTAGCGGCAAGTCAACGATTGCATCGCGGCTCGTTGCCGCTCGACCGCTCGCCTTGAACCTCGATGTTGACGCTGTGCGGGGCGCCCTCGGCGCGTGGATCGAGCAACCTCACGAGTCAGGACTGGCAGCCCGGAGACTCGCCATCGCCATGGCGGCCACTCACCTCCAGGATGGCTACGACGTCATCGTCCCCCAGCTACTGGCCCGCGACACCTTCGTTCTTGAGCTTGAGGCCGTGGCCGGGCAGACTGGCGCGCGTTTCGTCGAGGTGGCTCTACTCGCAGGCCGCGACGACACGATCCGGGCGTTTGAGGCGCGCAGCGCCTCACCAGAGAACCGGCAGCACCGAGACGCGCAACAGCTCGTCGAGAACTCGGGTGGCGACGTGGGGCTTGGCGAGATGTACGACCGACTCATGGACTTCCTCGACGCCCGACCGAACGTTCGCCGGGTTGAGGTCATCCGAGGTGACATCGATTCAACGCTTCGTCTCGTCGAGGATGCCATCGCCGCCTGAGATGGTGGAGATCGACACGGTGTGCACTCAACCGGGCGACGACGGCTACCCCGACGAGTACCAAGCCGATCGGCGGATCAGCGCTCTGCGACAGCGCCTGGGGCGTCACGGTTCGGCATCGAGGACAGCGAGTCGTTCGAGGCTCAGCCCGCTGATCATCAGCCGCTCCTTGTTGTTTGACAGTAGAGCGCGAGTCCAGGTGACGAGCCCGCCGTCTGCGACTTCCACGTCCGCATCCAGGTGTTGTCGCACTGACGTGTGTTCGAACGATCCGCTCCCTGTGTCGCGCCCTGCTGACACGAGGCCGAGCAAGATGAAATGGGCGAACGACCGCGATCCCTCGAACTGCTGTGCTCGCACGACGCGATCGACCGACGCAAGGTTGACACTCGTGCTGGATCGGCTATCCGTTGCCAGATAGCGGCGGCGGCGAAGTGCGGCCTCCAGAGCGAGCGAGTTCGTCGGATCGGCAGCTATGGCGCGAGAAGCCTCGTCAGCCTGATCTCGACGGCACCGGCTCCAGCCATGCCGTCTCTCGGGTCTTGCTCAGCCGCCCCTGGCGCGACTTGATCTTCACGGAGCAGTCGGTTGGGGTCGTCAGGGTCATAGACGACCGTGAACGAGCGGCCGGTTAGCTCCTCGTCGCGAACGAACTGAGGCATGGGCCACGCGGTGCGGTCCCAGGCTTCAAGTCCTCCGATAATCGTCCACGTGCCCTGCTTGAGCCCCAGGTGGCCGAAACGCTCGACGAGGATTGCGTCCTCGGCGCGGACCGAAGAAGTAGCCGAGCAGTACGCCACTTCGGCTCGCGCGAGCGACAATTCCGACCGCATACCCACCGTCGCGAAGCGGAACAGCGAACCAGTCGCATTCGGCGTACTTCGACCTGCTCGCCACGAGGCGCATAGTGCCCGATCGTCGCCCGCGGCGCACGCGCGAATGTCGGCGCAGAACATCCATTCTCACTGGCAGATATGGGCCCGGTCGCGACTCAGCCTCAGCAAGCGAGGGGTCAGGAGCCAGTGGGCTGGTGGTCGAGTAGGTATGTCTTGACCGCTGCGTCCGTTGTACCGATGCAGTTTGTCCATGCGGCGTCTCCATTGGCTGCAAGGCAACCGAACATGGTGGCATTGGCGAAGGTGGTGTATCCCTCCGTGGCGGCACGGTCGAGGTCGGCGATCTTGGTGACGTCGATGGGCCCGTATACGTCCACGGCGGGGTCGCTGAGCGAGGAGTAGTCGAAGTGCATCGGGCCGTTGTCGACGTTGCCGCTGCTGACGAGATGGGTTGTGGCCCAGGTGGTGCGTATGAGTTCGTTGCCGTCGTTGTCGTAGGCGATGAAGGTGTCGTTGGGGTTGTGCGCGGCGGTGGGGAAAGCCGTGATTCCGGCGATGGGTGTTTGCCACACGCTCTTGCCGGCGGCGGGGATGTACTCGACTCGTGTGGCGGTTGCGGGGACGCCGGTCCAGTACGCGAGCGTCTCGGTGCCGCCGAGCGCTGGCTCCGGGATCAACGGCACATCGACATTGTCGGCTTGCGCACGACCGGTCGCGTACGTGTCGTATTGGATGGTGCTCTGCTGGCTGTAACCGTCGTAGAACGGTGAGCCGGTGATGGCAAATGTGATGTGTTGGCCGTCTGCGAGTTCGAGCGCGATCGCGCCCGGTTTGGTGGGTGTCGAATAGCGGATCGTCGCGTCTGGCAGATGTCTGAGTGGGCTCTCGACATTCGTCGCAGATGTCGGGGCGGAGGCGTCGCCGGTACGGGTGGCACGGATGGCGAGTAGACCGCCGACCCCGGCGGCGATCGTGATCACGGCGAGCGCTCCACGAAGATTGCTTCGGCGGCGGCGACGTCGAGCGACGTGGGTTGAGACCTCGCCAACGGCGAGGATAAGGGCAGGGGCTTTGGTGGCGCTGCGGGCGAGGCCTTCGCTGAGCCGTTCTTCGAGTGTTGTTTTCATCCGAGGATTCCTTTCAGTTGGGCGAGCGCCCGGTGCAGGGTTGATCGAACAGTTGCGGTGGAGATCCCGAGGACCGCTCCGATCGCGTCGGTGTCGAGGTGCTCGTAGTAGGTGAGGACCACGACTGCGCGTCGTCTCTGGGGGAGGTGCAAGAGAGCGTCGAGGATCTCGTCGGGCTGATCCGTGTACGAGTCCGCTGTTGCGACTTGAGACTGGGTACGACGCACGACTGCGGTATGGCGGTGCCAGGACATGCATCGGTTGACGACGGCCCGCCGCATGTACGAGGCAGGATCGTTGATCTGTGACCACTTCTCGAGGACGCGGATGAACGAGTCCTGAACAGCATCTTCGGACTGTTGCGGGGACGCAGTCAACAAGAACGCGAGGCGCATCATCGGTTGCTTTGCCGTTGCGAAGAACCGAGCAAACTCGACATGAACGATGTCATCGCCAGTCAGTTCGGCCGCAGCCGCAGTGATCGCGTTTTGCATCATCAAAGATATAGACGCCTCAGCCACCGCCAGCGCTGCTCACAACGAACAAAACTTCGCTCTAGGTGGACGCCGGGATGCCGTCGCCGCCTTCCGCGCAGTCCGACAACTCGGGGCTATTACTTGGTTGGTTCAATCGGCCGGAGGTGCTCGCTCAGCCAGGCTGCGGTGTCCGTCTCGTCCCAGTCGCCGCCTGCGACTGCGACCACTGCCGCTTCAGCCTCATCGACCGAGGGCTGGGGATCCCAGGCCCAGCCGTTGATATCCACGAACAATCGCAATGACACCCACGCGGCACGCTTGTTGCCGTCAGGGAGCGGGTGATTTCGTGCCAGCCGCACAATCAACACAGCTGCTTTGTCGACGAACTCGGGGTAGAAGTCATCATCTCCGAAACCGGCCGCAGGGGCGTGCAGGGCAGAGTCGGCGAGGTCGAGGTTCGTGTCATGTTCATCACCGTCTGAAGATCCAACCTGGTGACCGCCGCGGCGATCGCGACGCAGTCAGCGAGGTCGAGGTGCTCGACGTTCACTTCGCGAGGCGCTCGAGCAGCTCTCGGTCCTCGTCAATGATCTGACGGACACGGCGCCGGAAAGCCGGATCCTTCTGGCGTCGCTCGACCGCTTCGCGAAGCGCGAGCTTCACGGTCTCGTTGAGGCTCTGCCCTTCGGCGCGCGCAAGCGCCTCTGTGTCAGCGGCGAGTTCGTCATCAAGTCGAACGGTCAGGTTCTTGGACATGACACCATGATACCAAGCAGTCAGTTGTTCAAGTAGCGCAGAGTGCGCGCTCTGGCGTTGCTATGCAAGTCCTCCATCAAGATGTCTTGAATCGAGGAGCCGCAATGTTGGCAATGAGAATTGCCGGTTCCCCCGCCGATCAGACCCCCGACCATGTCGTGGGTCTGATCGTGTCAGGAGGTCCGGACGTCCTCGATCGCGCTACTTGCTCACCGTGACGGCAGGGTCGACGGTGGGGGCGCCTTTGGCGGGCATCTGCGGGGGCGCGATGACGCCGCCACCGTCGACCGGGATGGGCTGGCCGTAGCGGGGGTCGTTCGCGGCGCTGGGTGGAAGCAATGTCTCCACGGCGGGCGAGCACGCAATGCCGGGTGCAAGCGACAAGTCCTGGCACACGGTCTGGCGGGTGATGCGCCACACACCGTCATTGCCGAGGTGGGCCATGCCGTAGCGGTTGTAGAAGTTCGTGATCGAGGTCAGCACGTCGTAACGGAACCACGCCTCGGTGGGACTGGTGAAGACCACTTCGGCAATCGGCTGTGTCGCGGTCGCGCCGGCGGTGGCGTACTCGCTGGCGCTCAGTGCCTTCCATGCATCTTCGATACCGGTGGAGTCCTCCACGTAGGTGATGCGCACCGATGGGCCGGTTCCGGCGAAGTCACGCGAGAGCCTCCACGATTCGCGAACGGCAGCTTCGGCGGCCGCGGGGTCGGCAGGCTGCTCGCCCGCTGCGGGCAGAGCGGGGGGAGGTGGCTCGCAGGCGTTGTGGTAGTCGCTGCTGCTGTAGGGGGCGGTGAGGTCGGCCGTGCCGAGCGATGTGGTGCTGCCGTCGGTCTTGGTGAGCGCAACCGTGAACGTGTCCTCGATAGGTCCGTTGACAGCAACGAGGGCAACGCCGTTGACGGGCGTGGTGGTGTCGCTGAGCCCGCTCGCGGTGGTGAAGGTGACCGAACTGACGTCGGCTGCCACTTGCACCGTTGCGCCGAACACGGGCGCCGATTCCACATAGCCGCCAGCGAAGGTGGACACTGCCACACCGCCTTTGGGATCTGTATACCACGGGGCGCCGCCAAGGTTCACCGAGTTGGCGGTGACGATGGAGATTCGGAGTTGGCCCGTCGGGAAGCACCACCCGGCCGGTGTCCAACCGGGGAATTGGTTGCCAAAGGGGGCTTGCACTTGTGCGCCGAAGTCCTGCAGGTGGGCGCGCATCGTGATGCCCGACGCGGTGGTTCGTTCGGCGAGCAATCGCTGCGGTTGATCGGCGTACGCGCCGGGGGAGTACTGGCCGCCGCCACCGCCGACCGATGCGCTCATCTTCGAATCCGTGGTCGGCAAACCTGGCCTTGGCATTCCTGCCGTGGCCCCGGCCGTAGTCCCACTGGTGGCCGCATTCGCCGGAGTGGAGCCACCCGTCGACTCGGCTGTCTCGGCACCGCTGCGGGTCGCTGCTGCATTCTGCAGAGACGATCGCGATGCCTTGTATCCACCGAGGAAACCGAGGCCCCCGGCAGCCACTGCTGCGCAGACCGTAATCGCCGTCAGTCGACGACGGGCGCTGTGCGCACGCTTGGTTGTATCGGTAGCGTCCTCGGGCTCGACGGTGGTCTCGATGAATGGTTCCGACATGGCATCCCCCTTGGTGCGACTGGCGTACGGGGACTGAGACGCAATGAGTCCAACCGGGGTTCCCCGATTGGACTCATTGTTACAGAACCGTCATATTGGCCGGGCGCGTTTGCCCGAACTGATCAGGCGTTGGCGATGGCTCGCCACACCCGCTCGGCAGTGGCAGGCATGTCGATGTGGCGCACGCCTAAGTGGCTGAGCGCGTCGATCACGGCCGACTGCACCGCCGGCGTGGAACCAATGGTGCCGCTTTCGCCGATGCCCTTCGCGCCCAATGGGTTCACCGGTGTCGGCGTCTCCATGTGGATGACCTCGAAACTCGGCAGCTCGGCCGCGGAGATCATCGCGTACTCGGCCAGGTTCGAGGTGATGGGGTTGGCGTCTGCGTCGTAACACACTTCTTCGAGCAATGCCTGGGCGGTGCCCTGCGCAACTCCGCCGTGGATCTGGCCATCGAGCAACAGCGGGTTCAGCACGCGACCGGCATCGTCGCACGCGACGTGACGCAGGTGGCGCACCTGACCAGTTTCGGTGTCCACCTCGACGACGGCCACGTGGGCTCCAAAGGGGAAGGTGGCGCTTGATGCGGTGAACGTGGTGCTCTGCTTGAGCCCGCCCTCGGCCTTCATTGCTACGGCAAGGTCAGCCCAGGTCTTGGAGACGGCCGGTGTACCGATCACGTTGAACGACCCGGAGTCCTTCTCGAACACGATGTCGGCTTCGTCGGCCTCGAGCAGACGGGCTGCAAGCTTGGTGGCCTGCTCGACGAGCTCGATTGCCGCTTTGTTCACGGCTGCGCCACCCTGCTGGAGTGAACGTGACCCCATTGTGCCGCCGCCGACCGGTACGAGGTCGGTGTCGCCCCAGACCAGCTCGATGCGATCCATCGGAATGCCAGTCTGATCGGAGGTGATCATGGCGAAGGCCGTCGCATGGCCCTGACCATGCGGCGAGGTGCCGGTATAGACGATGGCGCGGCCGTCATCGAGCACTTCGATCTTGGCGTCGTCACCCATGGGTGGCACGCCACCGGTGATCTCGACGTACACGCTCACGCCGATGCCGAGTTGCTTCACAGCACCGCTGGCACGACGCGCCGCCTGATCGGCACGCAGCGCTGGGTAGTCAGCGGCGGCCAACGCCTTGTCGAGGGCGACTTCGAAGTTGCCGACGTCGTAGGTCTGACCGATTGCGGTGGTGTGGGGCTCGAGGAATTTGGGAATCAGGTTGACGCGACGCACCTCGGCAGCGTCCATACCAATTTCCGCTGCGAACATGTCCATCGCCCGCTCGATGGCGGCGGTGGCCTCGGGGCGACCGGCGCCGCGGTAGGCAACCACTGGCGTGGTGTTGGTGACGACGCTTGTGGTGCGACACTCGATGTTCGGGATGGCGTACACGCCGCTGGACATCGGTCGCGTCATGAACGGAGCGAGGATGGTGCCCATATCGGCGAACGCGCCACAGTCCTGAATGGCGTGCAACTGATAGTGAGAGACTTTGCCATCGCGCGAACCGCCGATCGTGACGTACTGCAGCTGAGCGCGGCCATGACCGAGCGCGACCATGCTCTCGCTGCGCGTCTCGCGCCAGCACACGGGTCGGCCGACGCGCTTGGACAACTCGCCGAGCAGCAGTTCCTCGGAGTACGCGCCGATCTTCGCGCCGAAGCCACCGCCGACGTCGGGGGTGATGATGCGCACGTCTGCGGCATCGAGACCGTTCTGGGCGACGACAGCGTCCTTCACGCCCTGAGCGTGCTGGGTGCTGATCCATTGATACAGACGACCATCGACCCAGGCCACCGATGAACCGCGAACCTCCATCGGGCATGGGGCCACGCGCTGGTTCATGAAGCGACCCTTGACCACGACCTCGCAGCCCTCGAAGTAGGCGTCGCCGGTGTTGTCAGGCATGCCGAGCACGGTGGTGTCGAACACCACGTTGCTGCCGGCGCCGGGATAGATGAGTGTGGTGGACGCCATGGCTGCTTCGGTGTCGACGAAGGCCTCGAGTGGCTCGACCTCGACGATGACTGCGTTGGCGGCGTCCTCGCCCTGAGCTCGTTCCTCGGTGATGACAACCGCCACGCATTCGCCGACCCAGCGCACTTTGTCGCTGGCGAGCAACGTGCGTGCAACCATCGGATTGAACGGTGCCGGTGACGGCTGCAGCCCGAGATCGGCCGCCGTGAAGATGGCGATCACGCCCGGCATCGCCAGCGCCTCGCTGGAGTCGATAGAGAGCACGTTGCCGTGCGCGAATTGACTGCGCACATAGGTGACGTGCGCTGCACCGGCAAGGAGCGGCTCATCGAGCATGTCGTCGACATACCTGCCCCCAACGGTCAAAAACTTCGGATCTTCCTTGCGAAGAACGCGATTGCCGAGAATGCTGCCACCCACGTGGGACCCCCTGATTGCACAGACGTTTGAACTCCAGACATTAGCCACCTCTCATGAACCGCGTCGCAGCGTGGGTGCAAATGTGGCGCAGAAGGACTCAGGGTCCGGTGACGGGGGCTGCTGTGGTGGTGGTCGGCGCGAGTGGCTCGGTCGTGGGAGCCGGTGCGACCGCGGGCGTGACCGTGGTGACGGCCGCCGTAGCTTGGGCCTGACGAATCGCCACGATCTGGGTCACCAGGTCGTAGGGCCAACCGGTGGGCAGCGTTGTGGGCGCCGGACCCACGGGTAACACGGTGATGCGTTGCTCACCCTTTTCGACGAAATCGATTTCCTCGCGGGCCGCTTCTTTGATTCCGCCGTCGGTCTGGAGGCGGTCGACCTCGGTCTGCAATTGGTTGTTGGCAGCGTTGAGCGTGGCGAGTTCGCTCGCGCGTGTCGACAACTGGTCGCGCTGCTTCATCCACGATTTGATCGGTAAGACGAACAGCGCAGCGCCGATCGCCACGACGATGAGGGCGGCGAACAGGCCCAGCACGACTCGGCCGCGGCGTTGGGGAACCAACTGCTTTTCGCGTGCAATCGGGGTCGTGAAATCGCTGAGCAGACTCGAATGCTTGTCGGCGGGCGCAGTGCTGTTCGTTGCTTGTCTCGTGGAGCGCTTCTGCAGACGCGTTGCACCTGATGTTGCATCGGTCCGCGGGCGCGGGATGGTGCTGGTGCGGTGTCCGTCAGTCACCCCGTCAGTTTCGCATCTCGCCGCTCGAAAGTCGTGGCATCCCGCTGTCAGCGCGCGAGCTCAGCGGCGCGGACCCAGTGCGCCGCGGCCGCGGAACGCCGCCGACTCGCCCAGTTGCTCCTCGATTCGTAACAGCTGGTTGTACTTGGAGACACGGTCGCTACGCGCCGGTGCGCCGGTCTTGATCTGTCCACAATTTGTGGCGACGGCCAGATCAGCAATCGTCGAGTCTTCGGTTTCGCCGCTGCGATGGCTCATCACGCTGGTGTAGCCGTGGCGGGTTGCGAGCTCGACGGTGTCGAGTGTTTCCGTGAGCGTGCCGATCTGATTCACCTTCACGAGCACGCTGTTGGCAACGTGTCGATCGATGCCCATCTGCAGCCGCTGCGCATTGGTCACGAACAGATCGTCGCCGACGAGTTGGATCCGCGAACCCAGCGCCTCCGTGAGCGCCGCCCAACCGTGCCAATCGTCTTCGGCCATGCCGTCTTCGAGCGAGACAATCGGATAGGTGTCGACGAGGCGCACCCAGTAGTCGACCATTTCTTCAGCAGTGAGGACCTTGCCCTCGCCAGTGAGGTGATAGTGACCATCTCGATAGATTTCGCTCACGGCTGGGTCCAGCGCAATGGCGATGTCCTCGCCAGGGGTGTAACCGGCCGTCTCGATGGCCTCGACGAGAATCTTGATGGCGTCTTCGTTGCTCGCAAGGTTCGGTGCGAAGCCACCCTCGTCGCCGACCGCCGTCGCAAGGCCACGATCATGGAGCACCTTCTTGAGCGTGTGGTATGTCTCGGCGCCCCAACGCAGGGCTTCACGAAAACTCGGTGCGCCGACGGGCATCACCATGAACTCCTGTAGGTCGATGTTGTTGTCGGCGTGTACGCCACCATTGACCACGTTCATCATTGGCACGGGCAACACGTGGGCGTTCGGACCCCCCACGTATCGGTAGAGGGGAAGATCGAGTTCGGCGGCCGCCGCTCTGGCCACTGCAAGACTGGCACCGAGCATCGCATTTGCACCAAGGCGCGACTTGTTGTTGGTGCCGTCGAGATCGATCAATGACCAGTCGACCGTGCGCTGGCTCAGTGCCTCGACGCCATCGAGGACGTCGGCGATCTCGCCGTTCACGAATCCGACCGCAGTGGTGACGCCTTTACCCATGAAACGTGAACCGCCATCGCGTAGTTCGACAGCTTCGTGCTCGCCCGTGGACGCCCCCGACGGCACTGCGGCGCGCCCCGATGCTCCAGAGTCGAGCACGACCTCGACCTCGACCGTTGGATTCCCGCGGGAATCGAGAATCTCACGACCAATGACAGCAACGATCTCAGACATGGGCCTCACGCTAGTGGGCGGGTCAGCGTCGGCGGGCTTTGCGTGGTGGAGCAGAGCGGACCTTGACTCAAGGCGGGCCGTGGTGGGGTCGATACCGGATCATGACGATCGATGGCGAGGGCAGGATCCTGGCCGACGAGGCGACGCCGCTTCGGCGCTTCTCGGCGCGTGCGCCTTTGCCAGAAATGGTGCAGAGACTTGCGGCCACGGCATCACTGGTTCTGCTCGGTGCGCTCGCCATCGTCTTCGGGCTGCACTTCCAGCACACGTTCGAGATCTACCGCAGCGGCAAGCTGCCGAGTGTCACTGCGTATCAGAACGAAGTGGGACGCCTGCTTGGTGTCATGCAGGTCTCCGTCGTTGTTGGATGCGCGGCAATGACGCTCTGGAGCGCGACGGCAGTCACCAATGCGCGTCGTGCGTTCCATAGTCTTCGTTCGGTGTGGATCGCGGCCGGCGGCTGGGTAGCCGTTCTGGCATCGGCGTATGCGGCTCATGCATGGCTCGATACAACCCTTCGGTCCGGCATGCTGCTGGCCGGGTTGACGTTTCTGGTCATGCTCTATGTGCCGCATGGGACCATCGCGGGCGCGACAACCGATCTGGGTGGCAACGGCTATCTCGCCCGGGTGTGGTATCTGCTCGAAGTCCTCGCCGCCATTTTGCTGTGGGCGACTCTGTCGAGCGTCTCGACAGGCCTGTCGTCGTCGCATCCGCAGACGGCAATGCAGGACAAGGCATTCCTGTGCTTCGTCGGCGGACTCTTGTTGTGCGCTGCCGCGGCAACGTTTTTTGCTGCGGCAAGAAACATCAACGATCTCACCCATCACAAGTGGGAAGGCGCGAGGAGCCCGGGCGGCGGGTGGTCTGGTCCCGCCGGGTCGGTGGTCATCACGCGTGCGGCGACCTTCGTGCCGAAGTCGCCGATACCGACGTGGGCGCTTCGCATGGCCGTGTGCACCGGTTTCGCCGTCGTGAATGCTGGGGCCGTCGCCGTCACCTTTGTCGGGCGCAGGAACGCGATTGCTGATGAGGTCCGATACGGCTCAGCGGTTGCGCATGCAGCGCTCGTCGCATCGACGCACCGGTTCAATCTCGTGATCGCCGCCAGTCTTGGCGTGCACTGTCTCTATGTGCTGTGGGCGATCATCGCGACGATCAACGCGCGGCGGCGCACACTGCTGGCTCCATCGGTGTTGGCGGTGACCGCAACGTTCCTGTCGGGAACGTTGCTCTTTATGGTCGGACCTCGTCTCGACGACAGCCTCGGCGTCACTGCGCTGGTGATTGCCTCGTCGGTTACCTACGTGGGGTTCGTCATTGGACAGTTGCTGCTCGGTCGCGCCCTGGTTGCGCTCGGCGGCTCCGGGCGGATATTCCTGACGTGGTTGTTGGTCGAGTTCGGCCTCGGAGCATGTGTGGCCTACGTCAGCAGGTTGGCGCGCAACAACACCCAGCTCTTCACCTTCGGAGCGCTGCTTGCGTTGTTTGCGCTCGTGAGCAGCGCTTGTGCGTGGATTGCGATGGCGCGGCTCGATGCAGCGTGTCGCGCCGAGTCCGATGCGTTCGTTCGCGCGCGCTACCCGTTGTGGGCGCGCGCCTTGACGTCGTCCCACAGTTGATCGAGCGTGGCCAGATCGCTGGACCCAATCGCGATGCCTCGTTCAGCTGCGAGTTGTTCGACCGCCTCAAAACGAGTGCGGAACTTCGCCACCGCGCCGCGGAGCGCGACCTCGGGGTCAACCTTCAGATGGCGCGCAACATTCACGACAGCGAAGAGCAGATCTCCGAGTTCTTCGGCAGTGTGAGCGGTGTCGCCGTTCGAGTGTGCGTGCACCAGTTCGGCGGCTTCCTCGGCGATCTTGGGAAGTGCACCGTGCACGTCGGGCCAATCGAATCCGACGCCTGACGCCTTCTTTTGGACCTTGTACGCGTACGAGAGTGAAGGCAGCGAGGTGGGGATGCCGTCGAAGACACTCGTGCGGCCCTTCTCTGCGCGCTTGATGGACTCCCAGTTGGTGAGCACCTCGTCGGTGGAGTCCACGTGCAGGTTGGCGAATACGTGCGGGTGGCGGCGTATCAATTTGTCGTGAATTCCCTGGGTCACATCGGCAATGGTGAACCGACCCTGCTGTTCGGCGATCGTGGCGTGGAATTCCACCTGATACAGCAGGTCGCCGAGTTCTTCGATGAGTGCTTCGTCTGTTGAGGGATCGTCGGCGTCGAAGGCCTGCAGCGCATCGACGACTTCATAGGTCTCCTCGAGAAGGTGCGGGATGAGGCTGGCGTGGGTCTGTTCGATATCCCAAGGGCACTGCTCGCGCAACGTGCGAGTGAGCGAATGGAATCGGGCATAGTGCTCGGCTACGGCCACGTTGAGGTGTGGCACGTAGATACACGTGAGATGATCTGCCTCAACGACCTGATCCATCAGCGACCACGTGGTGTGGGTGATGAGCTCGTCAGGGGTTCCGAGTCGTTGCAGCACCGTCACCGGAATGTCGTCGTTGTTGCCCGTGTCGGCGTCGTCGATAGCGAGTTTTATGTCGCTGAGGACCCAGTTCGCATGGCAGTGCGCCACGAGCAGGGGCCCAGTCGACCCTGCCGCGGCAGTGGCGAACTCGTGACCGTCGACGAGTCGTACGCCGTGCTCGACGGGGTCGATACCGAGCGCGTTGTATGCCACATCCAGAAACGACAGTGCCGGCAACACGACGCACCGCACCCGTGGGTCGTCGCGCAGATGACGAACGCTGCGTTCGAGAACGAGCGGTGAACCGGGAACGGCGTACAGCACCTCGCCGTGGTCGGTCGCCGCAGCGACGAGCGCTTCGGTAATCTGCGCGTAGACCGACTCAAAGGTGTCCTCGGTCTCGTACAAATGGTCGAAGGTGATGGCATCGGCGACGAGTGCTGCCGATGGGTGAACCGCGGTACGAAGGTAGCGGTGCTGTGCGTGCTGGATCGCTGCTCGAGTCTGCTCGGTCACGTACTCGGGGCCTCCGGGCCCGAGGCCGACGACGACGATCTGCGGGAGTACCGGCATCAGCGAGTGGCGACCACTTGGCCGGTGGCCGCGTCCCACATGCCGTAGCGGCTGTCGATGCTCACCTTCGCTGCTTGCGCAGCCTTGAGGAGTGTCGCCTGCGCGTCAGCACCGAACGCAGCGGCGAATGCCGGCTGCAGCGTCTGCGAGTCGAGCACGAACGACTTGAGCTGGGCGCTGAGACCGGTCCAGACCGTTGCGGCGTTTCCACCCAGGATCTTGTCCTCTGCAGCCTTTCGGTCCGCTGCGGACACGGGCACGCCCTTGGCCACGAGCGCGTCTGACATGATCACGTTGCTCACCCACTGGCCGAGGATGCTGCGTGCCGTATTGCCCGGCATGCCCGTGGCATCGACCGGCGGAATCTGGAAGGTGTCGGCCGACGTGGCGACGCCCTGCAGGAGGAGCTGATACTGGGCAACGGTGAGGTGTTTGCCATTGGTGTCGGCGGCGTTGCGCGTCGTGGAGACGGAGCTACAACCCGAGGCAAGAGTGCCGGCGAGAGCGAGCGCAGCAAAGGCAACAGAGAATCGACGAATCACGACGCCGACCCTATCCGTTCGTCGCTGGTGGAATCAGTTCGCGAAGAAATCCGACGAGGAACGTCGCCGGATCTACGCCCCGTTTGATAGGTACCACGATCTGCTTCAGGTCGTCCTTGATCAGGGCGTCGCGTGAGAGTCGCTTCAGGCGTAGTGCCTCGCTCGTCTTGAGCTGCAGCGGTCCAAGGCGCGCCTTGTCGGAGTTGATCGTGATGTCAACCAGGCCGAGGCGATGGCAGTCGGCACGCAAACGACTGATCATCAGCAATGCCTCCGCAGGCTCGGGTACCGGGCCGTAACGATCCTCCCATTCGGCACGAATGTCATCGACGTCGGTATCGGTGGTAACCGCCGCGAGGCGCCGGTAGGCCTCGAGACGCAGCTCCTCTTTGGGCACATAGGCTGCGGGAAGGTGCGCGTTCGTGGGCACATCGAGCTTCACTTCCGATGGTTCCTTGGGCTCCTCGCCCTTCATCTCGCTGACGGCTTCAGTGACCATCTGGCAGTAGAGGTCGTAGCCGACCGCGGCGATGTGGCCGCTCTGTGCCTGACCGAGCAGGTTGCCCGCGCCGCGGATCTCGAGATCACGCATTGCGATCTTGAATCCGCTGCCCAGATCGGTGGCTTCGCCGATGGTCTTGAGCCGTTCGTATGCCTCCTCGGTGAGCGTTTTGTCGCGGGGGTGGAACAGATACGCGTAGGCACGAGAGCCACTCCGGCCGACGCGTCCGCGAAGCTGATGCATCTGCCCGAGGCCGAGCAGGTCGGCTCGTTCGACGACCAAGGTGTTCACGGTCGGCATGTCGATGCCGCTCTCGATGATGGTGGTGCACACCAGCACGTCGAAGCGGCCCTCCCAGAAGTCGAGCACCACCTGTTCGAGCGTGCCTTCGTCCATCTGACCGTGGGCCACCGCGATGCGCGCCTCCGGTACCAATTCGCGCAGCCGCTGCGCGCAGGCGTCAATACTCTGCACGCGGTTGTGGACCCAGAACACCTGGCCCTCGCGCAGCAGCTCGCGACGAAGTGACTCGACAGCGACGCGTTCGTCGTATTCGCCGACGAAGGTGAGGATGGGCTGACGATCAGCGGGTGGGGTCTGCAACAACGACAGGTCGCGGATGCCTACCAGGCTCATCTCGAGTGTGCGCGGAATCGGCGTGGCGCTCAGGGTCAACACGTCGACGTTGACCTTCATCTTCTTCATCGTCTCTTTGTGCTGCACGCCAAAACGCTGTTCTTCGTCGACCACCAAGAGCCCGAGGTCCTTGAACTTCACGCTCTCCTGGAGGAGCCGATGCGTGCCGATCACGCAATCCACCTCACCGCTAGCGAGGCCGTCGATCACCTTCTTGGCCTGCGCATTCGTGAGGAATCGGCTGAGCACCTCGACGCGCACTGGATAGCCGGCGAAGCGATCGGCGAAGGTATTGCCGTGCTGCGTCGCGAGCAGCGTGGTGGGCGCCATTACGGCCACCTGCTTGCCGTCTTGGATGGCCTTGAACGCGGCGCGAACGGCGACCTCGGTCTTGCCGAAGCCGACATCGCCGCAAATGAGGCGGTCCATGGGGAACGCCCGCTCCATGTCGGCCTTGGTGTCGTCGATGGCCTGTCGTTGGTCGGGTGTCTCCACGAACGGGAAGGCATCCTCCATTTCGTGCTGCCAGGGGGTGTCCTGGCCGAACGCGAAGCCCGCAGCATGTACCCGCTTCTGATAGAGCACCACGAGTTCCTGGGCGATCTCACGTACGGCCGACTTGACCTTGGCCTTGGCCTTGGCGAAGTCGGCGCCCCCGAGCCGATGCAACACGGGTGCCTCGCCGCCGACGTACTGACGGATCGTGTCGATCTGGTCGCTGGGGATATAGAGCTTGTCGCCGCCCTTGTACGCGAGGAGCAGGTAGTCGCGCTCGACCCCGCCGATGCTGCGCTTGACCATGCCCTGGTATTGGCCCACGCCATGCTGATAATGCACCACGTAGTTGCCGGGTTTGAGATCTTCGAAGAAGCCGGCGCTCTCGCGCTTGCGGGGTCGAGGCTGACGATGCGTGCGCCGACGACCGGTGAGGTCGCCCTCGGCAACGACGGCCACCTTGGCCGATGGAATCGTGAACCCGCGATGCAACGGGGCGACGACGACGTTGCCGCCCGGACGCCCGAGATCGGCACCGGCTGTAGCGATACTGAAGTCGATACCACGGTCACGCAGGAGCTGTGCGAGGCGGTTCGCGGAGCCCTCGCCATCGGCAGCCACCACGACTCGCCACTTATCGGCGAGGAGCTCGGTGAGCCGGTTCGTGAGACCCTCGCCGTCGCCGACCACGGGGCCCCATCCGCTGGCGTTCACCATCGGTGAATCGGGGTTCTCCGGTGTGACCGTGAGCATCCACGCACTCACGGCTCCGCCGAGCAACTGGTCAGGGTCGGCGTGCAGACGCGGGAAGGCAACATCGGGATCGCGTCCCCAAGTGCTCGCGAGCGCGCGGGCGAGATCGTCTTCCTCTGCGAGCAGATCCTGAGCGCGGTCGCGCATGCGTCGAGGTTCGACGAGCACCACCTTGGCGGTGGCAGGCAGAACGTCGGTGAGCAGTTGATCGGTGTCGGTGAGCCACGGCAGCCAGCTCTCCATGCCATCGAAGTGCGTGCCTTCGGCGAGGCGCTCCCACTGTTCGCGGCCCCATGGCTCGGTGCCCACGAGCGCGTTGGCACGGGCGCGAACGGCGTCGCTGGGGAGGAGTTCTCGTGCGGGAAAGATCAGTGCTTCGTCGAGGTCGTGCGTACTGCGCTGGTCGTTGACGCTGATAGCCGTGAGTCGATCCACTTCGTCACCCCACAGGTCGATTCGGATCGGCACCTCGGCGGTCGACGGGAACACGTCGATGATTGCGCCGCGTCGCGCGACCTCGCCGCGGTGTTCGACGATCTCCTCGCGTCGGTAGCCGCCGGCGATGAGTGTCTGCAGGAGTTCGTCGGGGTCGATGATCGCACCGGGATGGACACGCACGGGCTCGACCTCCACTGCCCCCGGTCCGAGTCGTTGCAGCAACGAGCGCACGCTGGCAACAATGATGGCGGGGCAGCGGTTCACGTTGCCGAGGCGCCACAGCACCTCGAGCCGGCGGCCCATCGTCTCTACGCTTGGACTCACACGCTCGAAGGGCAGAGTCTCCCACGCCGGGAACAACACGACCTCGCCATCGGCCATGAACTGCTGGAGATCATCGAACAACTGCCCGGCCGCCGTACCGGTGGGGCAGGCGATGACCAGTGGTCGGCGCGCGCTGAGATGCGAGAGCGCCGCGATCGCGATGGGTCGCGCTGCCTCGGGCACGGCGATGATCGCGTTCGGCTTGCCGAGCGCCTGTGTGAGCGCAGGTTCGTCGCGAAGGAATGGGGGAAGTGACGCGAGATTCATGAGCCGCACTGAGGGTATCGGCAACCGCCGGGTCCCCGCCGTTGGACGTCAGGCGTCGGTGAGCGGTTTGGCGAGGCGCAGGGTCGACAGTGTGTGTGGCGCGGCCAGGCCGTTGAGCGCAATCTCGAAGTCGGGGAGCTCGTAGATCTCGCCATCGTCGGTGATCATGATGAACCGGTCGAACTGTGCGAGGAAGGTGCGGTCGTGGCTCACTGCGATGACAGTTCCCTCGAATCCGTCGAGAGCGCGCTCGAGCGCCTCTGACGACTCGATGTCGAGGTTGTCGGTGGGCTCGTCGAGCAGCAACACGTTGTGGCCGGCCAGCTCGAGGCTGAGGATCTCGAGCCGCGCCTTTTGGCCGCCCGACAGCGTCTGGAACTCCTGCCGTGCATTGTTCACCAAGCCGTATCTGGCCAGCGCGGCCATCGACTTCTGTTCGTCGACGAGCTTGTCGCCCACGATTTCGATACACGTGCGGCCTCGGAAGTCGGGGCGGTCGTTGACTTGGTTGAACATCCCCACAGAGGTGCGCGGCCCAAAGGTGATGGTGCCGCTGAGCATCGCGTGGTGGCCGTTGAGCGCGTTGAGGAGGTGTGTCTTGCCCGTGCCGTTCGGACCAATGAGACCGACCCGTTCGCCGAAGTGGACTTCGTCGTTGAAGGGTAAGAACAGATTGTCGACCATCACGTTGTCGAACTTCACCACCCGGCGCGCCGAGTCGCCACCACGGAATCGTACGTAGATCTGCTGATCAGGAACCGGGGGCGGGGGAGGGCCGGCCTTGACGAACTTCTCCCAACGGGTCTCGGCTGCGTTTGCCTTGGTGGCGTTTTTGAAGTTCTGTGCAGCGCGCTGCTTCATGATTTTCATGTGTTGAAACAGGCGACGTTCCTCGTCGTTCCACCGCTTCAGGTCGTCGCCGAGTAGTTCTTGGCGCTTCTGGCGTGCCTCGGGGAACGTGGTGTACGAGCCACCGTGGACCCAACAGCCCGAACCCTCGACGGCGATGATTTTGGTGGCCACCCGCTCGAGCAGCGTGCGGTCGTGACTCACCATCAAGATGGTGGACTTGCACTCCATGATCTGCTCCTCGAGCCAGCAGCGGGTGGGGATGTCGAGGTAGTTGTCGGGCTCGTCGAGGAACAACACGTCGGCCCCCGAGTTGAGCAACAGGTCGAGTACGAGGCGTTTCCGTTCGCCTCCGGAGAGTTGACCGACGAGACGGGTGGTGAAGTCCTCGACCGGTGTCTTGACGCTGCGCTGGGCGGCGGCCGCCCATTGGTTCTCGAGTTCGTACCCGCCCAAGTCACCCCAGTCGGAGAGCGCCTCGGCGTACCCCATGCCGTCGTCGGTGCCGGCTACGAGGGCGCGCTCGGCTGCAGCCAAACGACGCCCTGCAGCGCGCAACGCGTTCGGTGCAACCTCGATGAGCATGTCGCGCAGGGGCGCATCGGGCAGCGACATGCCTACGTCCTGGGTCATCTGCAGGAACGTGCCGCCCACGGTGAACTCGCCGTCGGCGGCGTCGATCTGGCCGGTGAGGATACGCAGAATCGTGCTTTTGCCCACGCCGTTCGGACCCACGAGCGCGGCGTGCTCTCCGGGCGTGACGCGGAAGCTCACATCGAAGAACAACTGGTCTGCCCCCGGGGGCGCGTACTCCAAGTCGGACACCACGATGCTGCTCATACCGAGCAGTCTGGCTGTCATCGTGCGAACTTCCTCAACAGCGTTGATGCAGGAGGCCCGAGGAGAAATTGGCGCGCACCGATGCTTGCATCCCGATACCGTCGCGGCGTGCCTCGCCCGGCACCCATTGTTCGCGATTCGACTCGATGCCATGTCTGCACACACAACTCTTCACGCCCGATCGCTTGTCGTCTCGATGGGCCTCGCCACCATCCTCGACGATGTCGACCTCACGTTGGCACCAGGTTGGCGCGTGGGGCTGGTCGGTCCCAACGGCGTCGGCAAATCAACGCTGTTGCGTGTACTCAGTCATCAACTCGCACCCGATTCCGGCTCGGTGACCACTGCTCCGCCGAACGCGATCGTTGGATATCTGCCACAGGAACCGGAGCGTCACGGCGAAGAAACGGTCGTGCAGTTCTTGGCTCGTCGAACCGGTGTCGCTGCTGCGAACCACGAGTTAGAGGCTGCGACGTTGGCGCTCGCCGCGGGCGTTTCGGGAGCTGACGGCCGCTATTCAGACGCCTTCGAGCAATGGATGGCGGTGGGAGCAGCCGACTTCGATGCGCGCATCGGCGAGGTGTGGGCCGAACTCGGCCTGGTCGATCGGCTGCTCACCCAGCCAATGCTGTCGCTCTCGGGTGGCGAGGCGGCGCGGGCCAGCCTGGCCTCCCTGCTGCTCGCGCGCTTCGACGTGTTCTTACTCGACGAACCCACCAACGACCTCGACCTTGACGGCCTCGCCCGACTGGAGGCGTGGGTCACCTCGCTGCAGGCCGGCGTGGTGGTGATCAGTCACGATCGCGAGTTCCTTCGGCGCACAGTGACGCACGTGGCCGAGCTCGACCAGTTCACCCATCAACTCTCGATGTACGCGGGCGGCTGGGATGCGTTCGTGTATGAACGCGAACTCGCCGCTCAACACGCCCGTGATCGCTACGCAGAGTTCGCCGACAAGAAGTCGTCATTGCAGGGGCGCGCCCAACGCGAGCGCGAATGGGCCACACAGGGCTTGAGTAAGGCCAAGAAGCAGCCATCCGATGGCGACAAGCACATCAAGAACTTCAAGATCAATCAGACCGAGCAGCTCGCCGGCAAGGCGGCACGAACCGAGCGGGCGATGGAACGTCTCGAGGTGGTCGACGAGCCGCGTGAGGCGTGGCAACTGAGGCTGAGCTTCGGGGAGTCCGCGAGAAGCGGCGCGGTTGTAGCCCGTCTCGCCGGCGCAACCGTGGAACGCGGCGACTTCACATTGGGGCCGATCGACCTCACCGTCGGGGCGGGCGAACGGATCGCCGTCGTGGGTAGAAATGGCAGTGGAAAGACCACCTTGCTGCAGCTGCTCCTCGGCCGAATCAAGCCAACCTCAGGAGACGCCTACCTCGGGCCGAGCGTGCTGATCGGCGAACTCGAGCAGGCCCGCCTGCAGCTGTCCGACACGGAAACGCTGCTCAAGGCATTCATGCACGCTACGTCGATGCCCGTGCCCGAGGCGCGCACGCTGCTGGCCAAGTTCGGCATTGGTGCAACCGAGGTGAATCGCTCGACGGCGTCGTTGTCGCCTGGTGAACGAACTCGCGCCGTACTCGCGCTGCTCATGGCCACAGGCACCAATTGTCTGGTGCTCGATGAGCCCACAAACCACCTCGACCTCGCCGCAATCGAACAGCTCGAGATCGCGCTCGAGGCGTTCAGTGGCACAGTGTTGTTGGTGACACACGATCGTGCCCTGTTGTCCAACGTCCGCCTGACCCGCACGATCGAAATCGCCGCCGGGCGCGTGCTGAACGACCGCCCCGTCGGAGAGCGCGATGGGGTCAGCGCGAGTTGAACTGGCGCTGCGCCACGTCGAGACCTTCGCCAATCAGAACCTCAACGGCATCGGCGGCGATCTGGATGGCAACATCCAGCGCTTCACGTTCGGACTTGCCGAGTCGGGACAACACGTGGTTTGCGCCGTGTTCTTTCGACGGAGGCTTGCCGATACCGATGCGCACTCGCCGGTAGTCCTGGGTCTTGAGGTGCTGGGTGATGCTCCGTAGCCCATTGTTGCCAGCGAGGCCGCCGCCATCTTTGACACGTACCTGAGCTGGGGGCAGGTCGAGTTCGTCGTGCACCACGATGAGTTGTTGGGGGTCATCGATGCCGTAGCGGCGCGCGAGGGCGCCCACGGCTTGGCCGGACTCGTTCATGTAGGTGAGTGGAAACGCGAGCACACATCGGTGGCCGCCGATCGTGACCTCGGCGACCATGGCCTTATCGCGGCCGGCCTTCAGTGCAGCATTGCAACGTGTGGCCAGCGAGGCGACGACTTCTTCGCCAACATTGTGGCGGGTGCGCGCATACCCCTTGCCCGGATTGCCGAGACCAACGATGAGAAAATCGAACGGCGTACCGCGGCGTTCCGATCGCGCAGCGCGACCGAACAGTGCCACGGGCAGGTATTACTCGGCTTCGGGGGCTTCGACTGCCGCAGCTGTCTCGGCTGTGGGCTCGGCCTGGCTGCCGTGGATGGCCGTGACAATGGCCATGTCAGGGTCGCCGAGTGCCGTGACACCCTTGGGCATGACGAGCGAGGACAGACGAATGACGTCGCCGGGCTGCATTTCGCTGACGTCGACGACGAATTCGTTGGGCATGTTGCCGGGTGTGCACTCGACCTCGATGGTGTCGACCGCAGGATCGACTAATCCGCCCTCGTTGAGCACTGCCTTGGCCTCACCGGTGAGGTGCAGCGGCACCGACACGGTGAGCATTTCGCTCATGTTGACCTGCAGGAAGTCGATGTGGCTGACGTTGCGCTTCACCGGGTGACGCTGCACGTCCTTGACGACTGCGGGGTAGGTCTTACCGTCGACCTCGAGCTGCAGCACGGTGTTGAAACCGGCTGGGCCGCTGAGGGCAAGGCGGAGATCGCGGCGGGCAACGGCGACGCTGACCGGGGTCATGCCCTGGCCGTACAGAACGCCGGGGATCTGGTCGGTGGCGCGCAAGCGCCGCGAAGCCGGCGAGCCGGTTTCGCGGCCGGTGGAAGCAACAAGAGTGGTCTGCGACATGGTGAGTTCCTCCGCCCGGGGGCGATGAGAGGTGATGCTGTTCGATGACAGAACGAACGACGATGCTATCGGCGCGAGCGCCTCGTTTGCCACCCCGCGCCTATTTGCTCAGGCCTGGTTCTCGCCGCCGAAGATCTCGCTGACGCTGGTGTCGTCGAACACGGCCGAGAGCGCCTCGCCGATGATTGGAGCAATGGACAAGACCTCGAGCTGGGGGAGTTGCTCGGGCGTCGGCATGGGTAAGGTGTTGGTGAGCACGATGCGTTTGAACGGCGAGTTGCGCAACCGCTCGATGGCCGGCCCGGACAACACGCCGTGCGTGGCCATCGCCCACACCTCCGATGCTCCCCGTGACAGCAACAACTCGGCAGCCGACACGACCGTTCCGCCGGTGTCGATCATGTCGTCGGTGATGATGCACACGCGGCCGTCGACCTCGCCGATGACCTCTTTGGCCTCTGCGATATTCATGCTGCCCTTTGGCCGACGCTTATTGATGAATGCCACGTCGGCATCCATGTCGGTGAGGTGCTGGGCAAATCGTTCGGCCACCTTCACGCGTCCGGCATCGGGCGACACGATGACCATTCCGTTCTCGGCGTGTGTACGCACGTACTTCTCGAGGACGGGCATCGCAGTGAGGTGATCGACTGGGCCATCAAAAAAGCCTTGGATCTGACCGCTGTGGAGATCGATCGATACCATCCGCTTGGCCCCCGCAGCGCGGAAGAGATCGGCAACCAAACGGGCGGTGATGGGCTCGCGTCCCTCGGCCTTGCGGTCCTGACGGGCGTATCCGTAAAAGGGGCACACCGCCGTGATGCGCTTGGCCGACGCGCGGTTGGCAGCATCAATCATGATCAACTGCTCCATGATCGAATCGTTGATGCTGCGACCATTGCAACCGAAATGCGTCTGCATGATGAACACATCCGAGCCGCGCACGCTCTCGGCGAAACGTGGGCGAATTTCGCCGTTCGCGAACTCAACGACGTTGGCATCGCCCAGTGGAATGCCCAGATGGTTTGCCACTTCTTGTGCCAGCGCGGGGTGGGTGCGGCCCGTGTAGAGCGAAAGGCGTTTGGTCGTGACCTTTTCCATGTCCTGTGCCAGTGACGGGTGCGAACGGCCGGTGTACACCGTCAAACGCTGAGTGGTGACCTTCTCCATTGCGACTCCTAGAGGCCTTTCGGTGTCATTCGACGGGTGCAGTGTAGAAGGCGCCGGTGTTCTGGCCCGAAGCCACCGAGCTTCCGCTGGGCAGGTGGGCGTATGGACCCACATGCGCGCCGCTGCCGATCTCTGCATCGCGGCCCACTGAGTTTTCGACGATGCAGTCGATGCCGACGACGCTATCGATGAGTCGCGTGTCGGGCCCGATCTCGCATCCGTGACCCACGACGGTGCGACCCTGCAGGATCGTTCCGGGATAGAGCGTGACGTCGCGACCGAGTTGCACGGTGACGTCGATGAAGGTCTGGCGTGGATCGAGCATGGTGACGCCGTTGAGCAACCAGTGTCGGTTGGTGCGGGCGCGCAGTTCGCGCTCGGCGAGTGCCAACTGCCAACGATCGTTGACGCCAGCGGTTTCGGCGAGAGGTGCCTGGACGGCCCCGATGCGATGCCCCATGCCAGCAAGCGCGCCGATGACATCCGTGAGGTAGTACTCGCCCTGTGAGTTGTCCGGTGAGAGACGGCGCAGTGCCGGGCCAAGCAGATCGCGCCGGAATGCGTAGATGCTCGTGTTGACCTCGACGACGGCAAGTTCTTCGGTCGAGGCATCGCGCTGTTCGACGATACGCATGACCCTCGCGTCGCCCTTCTTCGTGGCTGCTCGGATGACCCTGCCGTAGCCTGTGGGATCCTCCATCACCGATGTCAACAAGGTGGCGGCATAACCGTTGGCCACATGGGTTGCGACCAGTTCGTCGATGGTGTCGGGTCGAAGCAGCGGAGTGTCGCCGGGAAGGATGAGCACCGTGGATTCGTCGTCGAGATCGTCGCCTGGAAAGGCCGACAACCCCACCAGTGCAGCATCGCCGGTGCCGCGCTGCACCCGCTGTTCGACGAACGACACATTGGCCCAATTGGGTGCCTGCTCGTGCACCTTCTTGGTGACGCGCTCTGCGCCGTGGCCGACGACAACCACCGTGCGATCGACATCGAGTGACTCCAGAGCGTGGATGACGTGCATGACCATGCCCCGACCGCAAATCATGTGCAGCGGCTTGGGTCGGGTGGACCGCATCCGTGTGCCTTCGCCCGCGGCGAGCACGATTGCAGAAACGGACATGCCCCTGTTCTAGCGCAACTCACCGCTGCGCGCGGCTCCCATCGACTGGGGGTCCGGTGGAAAACCCACGTGTGGCGTGGTTTTTCCACCAACCCCCCCGGTGTCGCGGCTGGGCGGAGGGTCAGCGCGTCACGCAGCGCGCCGTGCAACGCGGATGAGTGCATACCCGGCGAGCAGTGCGGCGAACGCTGCGGCAATCGCACCGGCGCTGGTGGAGCCGGTTTCGGGCAGGTTCGCCCCGGAATCGACGATGGTGGTGACCGCAGGCGGGAGCGTGGTGGTCGGTGCCACCGTCGTGGTGGTTACGTCTGGTGGACACTCATTGGTCAGTGACACCGAAAAGTCGATCGCTGGCTTGGCATCACTGCTCGTGACATGCACATGGCCGACGTTGCCCTGCCAGATGTTCAGCGAAATTGGTTCCTGCTCGTTTGACGCAACGTCGATACCGCTGGTGAGACCAAAGGACTGATCGGCCGCATCGACGTAGAAGTGAGCGGTTCCGGCCCCGTTGGGATTCGACAGCGTGAAGGTGTAGACGAAAGTGGAACCGTCGCAACCCGATTCTGTTGTCACGGTTGCGTTCGGTCCGGGGAATTCATCGGTCGCCGAAGCCGGTGCGGCCCCGAGAGTGAGCGACGCTGCGACGCCGAACGAGGCGAACAGGGTCGAGAGAGTGATGAAGCGGCGGGAACGGCTGCCTGTATGGTCGGGGGCGAGTGTGGAAGTGGGTGTGTGCATACAGCCACACTGATTCGGCGGGCGGGCTTGGTCCAGAGTAAGCGTTACTCATTGTGATGCATTGGGTGTGGGTGACGGTTGGCCCAAGAGCTCCGGGGAGAGGACTCGAACCCCTATACACGGGATCAAAACCCGTTGTCCTACCATTGAACGACCCCGGAAAGGATTCGCCATACGGTATCGGGCGACCGCAGTGGCTCACGACGCAATTCGGGACCTCATCGCGAAATTCGTGACGCCGATTGCTCGGGTTCGCGGGTCGGAGTTGGTCACGGTCCACTCTGGCGCTAGCGTCTGCAACCCATGGGTTCGTTGATCAAGAAGCGCCGTAAGCGCATGCGTAAGAAGAAGCACAAGAAGATGTTGCGGCGTACACGTCACCAGCGTCGTAAATAGCTCTTACGCAACCTGTGCGTGGATGGTTCCGGCTGTTCACGTTCGTTCGACCGCTCACGTTGGTGGGCGGTCGTTTTACGTTTTCCTCAGGGCTCCGTTGCGGTCATGACCACGTAGGCGTCAGCCAGAGCCTCCACAAGTTCGGGCCGGTGTCCACGCACGAACCACGTGGCACCGCTGCCGGCGAGAGTTGGCGGCGAACCGACAACCTCGCGGATTCGGTCGCGCCATCGCGCCAGTCGGGGTTGTACGAACAGCGCAGCAGGCTCGAGATCGTTGGGTCCGTCAGCAGTGGGACCGCCGAGTTCGTCCCAGGCGCGAAATACCTCGGGCGTCGAGCACGACAGCGGTGGAATAACGAGCGTGATGTCTTGCGCCAGGTGGGCAAGCGGTGACACGACCTCGCCGATGCCCTGCACGCGTGCCCGTCCGCCAACGATGCAGAACGGAACGTCGGCTCCCAAGCTCGAAGCGGCAATCAGATCGGTGTAACCCGCCCATCGCAGAACAGCAGCAGCATCGGCGGACCCGCCGCCCAGGCCTCCACCGTGGGGGATGTTCTTGTCGATGTGCACCGCGGCGCTGCGACCGCACAGTCTCAGGGCCCGTGCGACGAGGTTCGTCCCATCGAGGGGAATGCCGTTGCTGAACAGGCCGCTGGCCGACAGTGCAGTTTCTTCGGTGTCGATGCGCAGCCGGTCGGCCAGTTGAAGCGTGACCATCTCCGCGTCAATCAGGTGGTAGCCATCGG
Organism: Actinomycetes bacterium; assembly: GCA_025360105.1. GTDB lineage: Bacteria > Actinomycetota > Acidimicrobiia > Acidimicrobiales > Ilumatobacteraceae > WLMZ01. The sequence continues at coordinate 60,648 of JANYCT010000052.1, forward strand.
CGCGAAGTCCGGTGAGACGCAGGCTGAGCGTGAGTTTTGCGTGCGCATCGATGATGGTTATCACGACGAGTCCGCCAGAACGTGAGCGAGGCGCCCCCACGCATGCACGTCGAGTTCCTCGGCGCGTGCTGTGGGGGCAATGCCCGCCTTGTCGAATTGCTCGATGGTGACCATCCCGGCCAACGAACCGCGCAGCATCTTGCGGCGGTGCGCAAACCCAGCCTTGACGAGGGTGAACAGCGCCAGCGGATCCACCCCGTCAACGGCGGGTGAGGCGCGTCTGGTGATCTCGACGAGGGCGCTCTCCACTTTGGGTTGCGGCACGAAGACGGTTGCGGGTACGAATCCGAGAATACGAGCCGTTGCCCAGTACGCAACCTTCACGCTGATCGCGCCATACGCGGACGTACGCGCTTTGGCGACCATTCGCTCGGCAACCTCGCGTTGCACCATCACGACCATGCGTGCGATATCGGGCACGGTGTCGAGCAGATCCATCACCAGCGGTGTACCCACGTTGTAGGGCAGGTTGGCGACCAGCACCCAGCTGGTGCAACCAGCGAGCAGGTCCGACCACGACAACTCCAGCGCGTCGCCCTCGACTACCGTCACATTGTCGAGGTCGCCGATCACTGAGCGCAGCACCGGCACAATGCCGTGGTCGATCTCGATTGCGGTGATCGTCGCACCGGTTTCCGCGAGTGCGACAGTCAGCGAACCCAAGCCTGCGCCGATCTCGACGACGTGATCGGATGCGGTCACGGTAGCCAGTCGAGCAATACGACGAACCGTGTTCGGGTCAGCGACGAAGTTCTGTCCGAATTCGCGCCGAGGGGCGAGACCGTGCTCGGACAACAACTCGTTGATGTCGCGACGTGACAGCGTCATGCGTAGCGGCCAGCCGCGGGGCGGATCTCAGCGCGGACTACCACGTGAGGCGCACAGGTACTGGCGCGTCGATGAGCGCGCCGATCTGTGAGTACTGCTCTGTGGACAGAATGATCACCAATCCGGGAGCCAGTGGCGCCGGGCCACGGTTCACGCACTTCACCACATGTCCGTTGTCGCGATTCGTGACGGTGATGGTGGCCCCGAAGGGCACGTCGGGCGCTGAGCAGGAGTCGCCACCGATGCTTACGACCCGTTTGTACGATGCGCCACCCTCGACGAACGCGCTCCGGTTCACTGCCGGCACCACGATCTGAATCACGGAGTGACGCGGGGGCGTGGTTGGCCCGTCGATGAAGATGGGTCCGTTCGTGCCGAATGGATCGTCGGCGGTGTCGACGGTGTGGCTGCCCAAGCCCTGGGGGGAATGAATGCCTGCAGCGGCGACATTGGCCGCGCCGGAGCCTGTTGATGCCTCGCTTCGGCTGAGGAGCCAGATGGCAGGCAGAGCAATGAGCGTTGCGATCGTGGCGAACACCAGTCGGCGACGGTCGGTAACGTCGAGATTCAGCGCGACTCCTGAGGCGAACGTGGTTGGCGGGGCCCGCCAACCAACTTGAGGCTACGGAGCGAGTCGTGGGAACGCAAGGCAGGTGGTGGCCGTCGTGGCGTGGGCGATGCTGTCTGCGTCGACCCCTCGCAGCGATGCGATCGATGCTCCGACCAGCGCCACGTTGGCCGGTTGGTTGGCTTTGCCACGATGCGGCACTGGCGCAAGGTAGGGGCTGTCGGTCTCGATGAGCATTCGATCAAGCGGACACAGCTGCGCAGCCTGCTGTAGATCGACCGCTGTTTTGAAGGTGACGATGCCCGAGAAGCTGAGGAAGCCACCGAGGTCGAGACAGATTCTGGCCTCGGCCGGGCCACCGGTGAAGCAGTGGAAGATCGTGCGCTCAGGCATGCCTTCGGCACGTAACAGGTCGAAGGTGTCGTCCCACGCGTCACGTGTGTGGATCACCAATGGCAAGCCAAGTCGATGGGCAAGGCCGATCTGCTCGGCAAATGCCTGCCGCTGGGTATCGCGTGGCGAGTGGTCGTAGAAGTAATCGAGGCCGCACTCGCCAACTGCCACCACCTTGGGATGGTCGAACAACATTGCGATTGTCTCGACGCCGTTGATCGCGTCGTGGGGATGCAGACCAACCGTTGCCCACACACCATCGAACTGTTCGGCGACTGCAATGGCGTCGGTCGACGTGGCGAAATCGCAGCCAACTGTGATCATCGTGGTGACATCGGCATCGCGTGCCGCTTGCACTGCGGCCGCAGCGCCTCCGGGAATGCGTTCGTCATGGAGATGACAGTGATTGTCGGTCCAGGTGGTCATGTGCGGTCAGCGGTCAGCGACAGGGCGGGGCCAGGATCAGGCGGGGATCTGGCGGCGAGGGAACAGCGGCTCGCCCTTGGTGACCGTGAGGCCACCGGGGTACCCGCCCCATACCGCAGCTGCAGGAATGCGCTGATCACTCACCAGGCCCGGCAGGCCGATGCGATCCCATACCGCCTGCGATGTCTCGGGGATGGCAGGCGACGCCAGCACGGCAACGATGCGTAATGCCTCGAGCGCGTCGCCCATCACCTGGTCCACCTCGGCGCCCGGTTCGGTCTTCCACGGTTCGTTGGCCTCGAGATAGGCATTCGTGGCGCGGATGAGCGACCACGTGGCCTCGAGCGCTCGGCTGGGCTGCAGCGAGTCCCACGCTGTTGCTGTCTCGGACCATGCCACTGCTGCGGCAGGCGCCAACGGGCTGTCGGCCGCCGGAGCGGGTCCGATACCGTCGCACTTTTTGCTCACCACAGTGGCCACCCGGCTGAGCAGGTTGCCGAGGTTGTTGGCGAGATCGCTGTTGTAGCGCGTGAGCAGACCCTCGTACGTGAAGTCGCCGTCGTGTCCGAATGCCGTCTCGGCGAGCACGTAATAGCGGAAGCCATCGACCCCGATGTCATCGACGAGATCGAGCGGGTTCACCACGTTGCCCGATGTCTTGCTCATCTTTTCGCCGCCAGACAGCAGCCAGCCGCCGATTCCCCAACCCTTGGGCAACTCCAAGCCAGCCGACATCAGCATCGCCGGCCAGTACACACAGTGATGACGGATGATGTCTTTGCCAATGAGGTGATAGTCCACCGGCCACCAAGCAGCGAAGCGGGCGTCGTCTGTGCCGTACCCCACTGCGGAGAGGTAGTTGGTGAGCGCGTCGAACCACACATAGGCAACGTGCTTGGAGTCCCACGGCAACGGGATACCCCAACTCAGGCTGGTGCGACTGATCGAGAAGTCGCGTAGTCCGCCGCGGATGAGCCCGAGCGCCTCGTTCGCACGGAACTCGGGAGTCATCGCGCCGGGGTTCGCGCCGTAGTGGTCGAGCAGGCGATCCTGGAAACGCGAGAGGCGGAAGAAGTAGTTCTCCTCCTCGAAGTATTCGACGGGACGCTTGTGGATCGGGCACAGGCCGTCGACGAGTTCTTCGTCTGTGTAGTACTCCTCACACGGTATGCAGTACTTGCCGCTGTACACATCGAGTTCGATGTCGCCGGCGTCGTAGCACGCCTGCAGCAGTTTGGCCACGCCCGCGTAGTGACGCGGTTCGGTGGTGCGGATGAAATCGTCGTTGCTGATGTTCAGTTTCTTCCACGCCTGCTGAAATAGCGGGGCAATGCCATCGGCGAATTCGAGCGGGGTCATTCCAGCGGCCTCGGCGGCCTGCTGGATCTTCAAGCCGTGCTCGTCGGTGCCGGTGAGAAAGTGCACGTTGTCGCCCATCAACCGGTGCCACCGGGCGAGCGCGTCGCCGATGATGGTGGTGTACGCATGCCCCAGATGGGGTTGCGCGTTCACGTAGTAGATCGGTGTCGTGAGCGAGAAGTTGGCCACGGCAACAGGCTACGGGAGTGGCCCTGTTGATGCGTGCTGGGTTTCGGTCGCCAGGTTGTCAAGATGTGGCGTGCCCTTCGAATTCGACACAGCAACGCAATTGACCGCGACCGCAACCCCGGGAACCTTCGAGGGGGCCATCCACGCCGGGTGGGATATCAACGGCAATGCCAACGGCGGCTACCTCATGGCGCTCGCGGCTCGGGCGATGCGCGACGTGTCCGGGCGCCCCGATCCCATCTCGGTCTCGGCGCACTACCTTGCGCCAGGCCCGGCCGGCCCGGTAACGGTGCAAGCCTCAGCGGTGAAGACCGGCCGCCAACTCGCCACCTTGACGGGGTCGCTTCGCCAGGGGGAACGCGAACTGCTGCGACTGCTCGGCAGCTTCGGTGATGTCGCTGCGATGAGCGGCGGGTATCAGCACACCACGCTGGCGGCCCCCGACGTGGCGCCCCGCGAGCAGTGCATCCAGCACTCGTCGGCACGAGCGGCGGTCACCGTGCCATTGGCCGATCGACTGCACACCTGGTTCCGTCCCGAACAGGCTCCGTTTCTGCCCGGCCCGAAGTCGAACATCGCAGTCATCGAAGGATGGGCCGAGTTCGCCGACGGTCGCTCCTTCGACACGCTGTCGCTGTTGCTCGTGGCCGACGGCTTTCCTCCGCCCGTCTTTCATCTCGACATGCCGTCCGGTTGGGTGCCCACCATCGAGCTCACTGTGCACGTGCGCGGTATTCCGTCGCCCGGTCCGGTGCGGTGCCGGTTCCATTCCGAGATCGTGCAAAACGGCTTTTTACAAGAGGACGGCTTGGTCTGGGATAGCGACGGCCAACTCGTGGCGCAAAGCCGTCAGCTCGCGCTGTTGCCGCGTGGCTGAGCGGGTATCGCGAGGGCGATGTCGTAGACGCGGTTCTTCTGCACGTTGAGGAGCTGTGCCACTGAGGCAACGGCCGTCTTCTTGCGCGCGCCCGCGGCCATTTGGTCGTTCAACGCAGCACGGATGTCGTCGTCGGTCGCGCCGGGAGGTAGCTCGGCGCCTTCGAGCACGAGCACGTATTCGCCCAGCGGTTCGCGCTCGGCGACATGAGCGACGGCTTCAGCGATGCTGCCGCGCCACACCTCTTCGTGCAGCTTGGTGAGTTCGCGAGCCAAGACGATGCGCCGCTCCCCGCCGCAGAACGAGTGCAGCTCCGTGAGGGTACGCGCGAGTCGATGCGGTGCCTCGTACAACACCACCGTGCGTCGTTCTGCGGTGGCTTCGCGAAGGCGCTGGGCGCGTTCTGCGCCGCTGCGCGGCAGGAACCCCTCGAACACATAGCGGTGGCCCGGCAGACCCGAGATGACGAGTGCCATCACGTCGGCCGATGGGCCGGGCACGGCCGACACCGTGTGGTGGTGCTCGATCGCTGCGCGCACGAGTCGCTCGCCGGGATCACTGATCCCCGGCATGCCTGCATCAGTGACCACCGCGACGGTGTGGCCGGAGTCGAGCAGGTCGAGTACCTCGTCAATGCGCGCGGCCTCGGTGTGTTCGTTGGCGATCGCCATTCGAACGCCGCGGATGCCGAGATGCGAGAGCAATCCACCGGTACGCCGGGTGTCCTCGCAACAGATCAGTGCACAGTTCTGCAGCGCCTCGATTGCCCGGGGTGACATGTCGCCGAGGTTGCCGATGGGAGTGGCAACGAGAATTAGGGTGCCCATGTGTCAGTGCGACGGATTCGGGTCGGTGTCACGGATTTCGATTGGGTCGCCGACCTTCATGCCCCAACGCTCGAACGCGCCGGCCTCTGCCTCGATCACGAGACGCGCTTTCGCCACTGGCAAACCGATGCGATGACGGTGCATGGTGACGGTCTTGATGACCACGTTCGCGTCGTCCACGAAGGCCACGTCGATGGGGAAGCGCATTCCGATGGTGTGCACCCAACGACATCGCGGAATCGCGAGAGCGCCGTCGATGCCGTCGCGCCCGAGCAGACCCTTGGCGCGGGCGCGGTGATCGTCCGCAACGTCAATGGAAGCGAACACCCGTGCTTCGCTCATCAGCCACGCCATGTCACTAGCCTGCCACGCGACCGACCGCCTCGATGCAAGTGATCAGCGAACGGTGCGGAAGAAGGCACGCACATCTTCGATGAACAGGTCGGGCTCCTCGAGCGCGGCGAAGTGTCCGCCGCGATCGAAGCGATTGAACTGTGTGACGTTGTACAGATTTCGCGACCAGGCTTCTGGCACGCGAACGATTTCGCCGGGGAACACCGCGCAGCCAGTGGGCACCTCGACGCGCTCGAACGGTGGGAAACGCCCGCTCTTTTGCGACTCGAAATACAGCCGGGTGCTGGAGTTGACGGTCTCGGTGACCCAGTAGATCGTGAGGTTGGCCAGCAATTGTTCGCGAGTCACAGCGGTCTCGAGATCGCCATCAGGGTGATGGGTCCAGTGGTGGAACTTTTCGACGATCCAGCCCGCGAGCCCGGCTGGTGAATCCGACAGGCCATAACCGAGGGTCTGCGGGTTTTTGCCCTGGATCTGCTGATAGGCCGTGCCGGTTTCCATGAACACCCCGGTGGCTGCCATGTCGAGCTGCTCGGCGTCGGTGAGTGGTGTGGCGTCGGGTATCCCGAGCACCATGTTGATGTGCATACCTACAACGTGCTCGGGGTCGACTACAGCGAGTTGCGATGAGATCATCGAACCCCAGTCGCCACCCTGCGCGCCGTAGCGGTCGTAGCCGAGTCTGGCCATGAGCACCTTCCACGCCTCGGCCACGCGACGTACGTCCCAACCGGCTTCGGTGGTGGGGCCGCTCCAGCCGTATCCGGGGATCGAGGGAGCAACGATGTGGAACGCATCAGCGGGATCGCCGCCATGACTGCGCGGATCCCGCAGTGGCTCGATGACATCGAGGAATTCTGCGACCGATCCGGGCCAACCATGGGTGATGATCAGCGGCAGGGCATCGGGCTCCGGTGAGCGCGCGTGGAACGCATGCACGTGCTGATTGTCGATGGTGGTGGAGACCTGCGGCCAGGCGTTGAAACGGGACTCGACCGCGCGCCAGTCGAATGTCTGCCACGATTCGCAGAGGTCCTGCAGATAGGCGAGATCGGTGCCGTAGCGCCAGTCGTTGCCTTCGATCTCATCCGGCCAGCGGGTGTTCGCCAGGCGCAAACGAAGATCGTCGAGCGCGGCTTGGGGAGTGTTGATCGTGAAGGGAGCGAGGTCATCGGCCATGTCGGCATTCTGGCCGATTCGAGGCGCTGCGGTCTTGTCCGGCTGGATGCGCGCTGTCCCGGAGGAGTCAAGCGACAGTGGCGCCATCGATCGGCACCGCAACGGCTTCATCGACTGGCGTCGAGTTCCAGTCACGTCCGATGCAGAACCGTGACACGGCGATCAGCGCGACCATCCCGAGCGCACAAACGGTGTATGCCGTCGCCCGCCCATGATGCTGATAGAGCGCGCCCGCTGTGATCGCGGCGATGCCACCCACGAGCGTCTGTACGCCACCCATCAGTCCCTGTGCGCCGGCCTGGCGATCGGGGGGAGCAACGACCGCAACGGCAACGCCGGAGCTGGTGATGGTGAAGCCATCGTTGAAGGCGTGGACGATCGACACGCAGAACATCGCAATGCCCGACGGCAGTTGACCGTACGAGAACATGAAACCCGCTCCCACGAGCAAGCCGAACGTGCCGACGCGGAAGGGGCCGATGCGTTGGGCGAGGCGACCGCCGTACGAGCCGAGGAAGATGAGCGGCAACGCGAAGATCGTGATGCCGAGGTTGGCGATCACATCGCTGGTGTTGAGGTCGCTGAGTACCAACACCCATAGCGCGTCGAACGTGCCGACCATCAAGAACACCGCGGCGCCAAGGCTGACCGCGGCGATGTAGCTGCGCGAGCGCAGGAGGTCGAACGCGAAGCGGGTCTGGGGTTGGTCGGCAGCTGCGGTCTCATGCACCCTCACCCGGGCGATGATGGGCAGGCAGGCGATCGTCGCGACTGCGATGACGAGAAACGGAGCAGCGATTCCGAACGGTGTGACGAGAATCGCCGAGAGAGCGGGGCCGGCAGCGAACCCGGCGACGTCGGCGGCCAGAAGATGCCCGATGTTGCTGCCCAGGTTGTCAGGTTCGGCGAGGATGACGATGCGTCGAATCGCGGGCCCAGCCATGCCCGCGCCGATGCCCATGATCACGCGGGCGAGGAGCAGAACAGCGAGGTTCGTGCCGAAGGCCATCATCACCAGGCCGGCAACGTTGAACAGCATGCCCACGTACACCAGTTGACGGGCGTGGCCCCGATCAGCGCGGGGTGCGATGAAGACCTGCGCGAGGAACGACGAGAAGAAACCTGCGGCCACGATGAAGCCGAGCGCTCCGGCCGCGATGCCGTACTTGTCGCGGAAGTCGTCGAGCATCGTGAACATCACGCCGTATCCGGCCGAGAACAACGCCGAGAGCACCCCGAAGGTGATGATGAGCCGACGGTGTTGCACGAACCACCATCCTACCGGCAGCGCTGCTCGGCCCCGTGGGGGTTTCGCCCCCGCTCTGCCGCTCGGCATTCGTCGGCTCGCACGGGCTTGGCCCTACTCGCTCGCCGACGAACCCCGATCGTCATCGCTCCTCACGTCCTCCACCGCCCATCGCCAACCACACTCAGGAGCAGGTTTGTCTGAGCGAACAGGTCGACACTCGACACTTTCCCTCAGGCAAACCCCTCGGGAACCGGTAAGACTCCTTCCGTGAGCAGCATCTCGTACGTGCGCCGGGCCTTGTCTGGCTTGGCGCTTCTCTGCCTCGTGGTTTCTGCATGCAGTGCCGCTCGAGATGGCTCTCCTTCGGCCACGGATACCGCTGCCTCGCCGCCTTCGTCGACTCTCCTGTCGCCCACGACGACGGTTGTGGCTGATGGCTCGTCGCTTGACTCGCCTGCGGGGATCGCGGCGGCGTTGATCGCAGCGGAACGTGGCATTCGCGATACAACGCTGGCGCTCGATGCCACCGCGCGGTGGGGGCGTGCTCAGCAACGTGCTTATCGAGCGCTGGCCGGTCATCCCGAATGGGACGAATCGGTGCGGGCGCTCCTGCCGGCCGATGTGGTTGCCCCGTATTGGCTGAATGTGGAGGCACGCCGGGCCGTTGCCGATCACGCGGCGGCGTCAGCGCCCAAAGCCCCGTCACCCACGCTTCCCGGATGGACGATTGTCGAGCCGCTACCCACTGAACAGCTGCTCGGCTATTACCGCGAGGCCGAGACAGCTACGGGTGTGCCGTGGGCCTATTTGGCAGCGATCAATCTGATGGAGACGCGTATGGGTCGCATCGTCGGGGCGTCGTCGAGTGGGGCCGTGGGGCCGATGCAGTTCCTCCCCTCGACCTGGGCCGAGTGCTGCACCGGCGACGTGACGAATCCGCACGACGCGATCATGGGTGCAGCGGTGTACCTGAAGACCCTTGGCGCGCCTGACGACATGCGCAAGGCGCTCTACGGCTACAACCCGAACGACGGTTACATCGGTGCGGTCGATGCCTACGCACGCAACCTCCTGGCCGATTCGCGGGCGATCTATGGCTACTACTCGTGGGAGGTGTACGTGTCGACATCGGCTGGCACGGTTCGGCTGCCGATCGGGTTCTCATCGTCGGTGCCGCAGGATGCTGCGGCGTACGTGGTGGCACATCCCCAGGATGTGTCGCCCGTCCGCGATTGATCAGGCGATGGAGCCCGGACCCGGCTCGAGCGCGTGATCGGCGCCGGGCCGGGCATCGAGTACGGCCTTTCCGATCACGGCGGTGAGGATGATCGCTCCACCCAACACGGTGGTTGCTTTCGGCTTCTCGGACAGCACGATGTATACCCAGATCGGCACGAACACGGTTTCGCTCTGGGCGAAGATGGTCATCGCCACCGCGGGTACAGAGCGGGACGCGATGTTGAACAACATGGTGCCCACGACGATGAAAACGCCTCCGTGCAACAGCGCGTAGAAGATGTCACGCCCCGGCGGCAGCACGGTCTTGCCGCCCGACAACGTGACCACCCCGCAGACCAGAATCATCATCGCGGCGTAGCCGGGCAACACCGGCGACCAATCGCGGTCCGGGTCGCTGCGAACGCACACGGTGTAGATCGCAAAGCCCACCGAAGAGGCGAGCGCCGCCAGGTTTCCGGCCAGGTTGCCTGCATCGACATCGGCGATCACCATCGCGCTGAGGCCCACGAGCGCGAGGCCGATCGCGCCGATGGTCACGCGGGTCAGTTTCTCGCCGAGGAACACGCGAGCGAGGACCACCGCAACGAGAGGCGTGATGGAGGCAAGAAACGCGGCGTTCGCCGCTGTGGTGTTCTTGAGTGCGTATACGAAGCCGATGGAAGCGAGGAACAGCGAGGCGACGCCGAGCAGCATGACCGGGCCGGATCGGTATGCGCGCAGCATCATGAAACCGTGACCGCGGATTCGACTCAACAGCTCGATCACCACGATGACGCCGATCGATCGCCAGATCAGGTATTGGTAGGCGTCGGAGTGAGTTGCGCTCTTGGCCGTGACTGCGCCGAAGCTCCACGTGATACCGGCCCCGAACGCCATCAACGATGCAACCAGCGGCACGCGCACCGAAGCAGTTGTCGATGTCGCGGCGGTCACGGCCCTCGATTGTATTGGCCGACAGGTGTCGACAGGGGTGACAGGATGAACACATGACCGAATACGTGGTTGATGTCGTTGTCGTGGGGTTGGGGCCGGGGGGCGAAGACGTTGCCGGCCAATTGGCCGTTGCCGGGCTTAGCGTCGTTGGGGTTGAGAGCCACCTCGTGGGCGGCGAGTGTCCGTACTACGGCTGTATCCCTTCGAAGATGATCATCCGGGCCGCCGATCTGTTGCAGGAGGCCCGGCGGGTCAACGTGATGGCCGGTAGCTCCACGGTTGTTCCCAACTACTCGATCGTTGCCGATCGAATCCGCGACGAAGCCACCGACGATTGGGACGACACTGTTGCGGTCGACCGGTTCGTAGGCAAGGGCGGCACCTTCGTTCGGGGTCGCGGCGAACTCGATGGGCCGGGACGCGTTCGCGTCGGTGATGACGTCTACGTGGCGCGCCGTGGTGTGGTGCTCGCCACCGGCACCTCGCCGGCGCTGCCTCCGATCCCCGGTCTCGCCGACTCGGCACCGTGGACCAACCGCGACATCTTCAAGATCCGCACCAATCCGGCGTCGCTGATCGTGCTCGGCGGCGGAGCGATCGGGCTCGAACTCGCCCAGGCGTTCTCGCGTTTCGGCACAACCGTGACGGTGATCGAAGCGCTCGAC
>JANYCT010000068.1 GCA_025360105.1 Actinomycetes bacterium
CAGATCGCCCGCACCCGTTGTTCCAGCAGCTCAGCCATGGACAAACGCTACGCGCAGTACACCACGGAAAACAAGAGTGGAGACGATGGGAATCGAACCCACGACATCTACCTTGCAAAGGTAGCGCTCTGCCAACTGAGCTACGTCCCCGTCTGGGAGCGCCTACGTTATCGGCCTCGCTGCGTCGGGAGAACACCAATTTTCCTAGGCTACGCAAATGGCACGAATTCAGTTCGGCACCTTCTTGGCGCCACATCATCCCCTCGGCGAGAGCCCCACGCGTCAGTTCCAGCGTGATCTCGATTTCGCTGAACACCTTGATCGATTGAGCTTCGACGAGTTCTGGTGCGGCGAGCACCACAGCAGCGGCTGGGAGATGATCGCTTCACCCGAGATGTTCCTCGCTGCAGCGGGTCAGCGCACGCACACCATCCGTCTCGGCACCGGAGTCATTTCACTGCCGTACCACCATCCATTCAACGTGGCCCAGCGCATGGTGCAGCTCGACCACATGACCAACGGCAGGGCGATGTTCGGCAGCGGCCCAGGCGCGCTGCCATCGGACGCGCGCACACTTGGCATCAACTCTCTTGTGCAGCGCGACCGCCAAGACGAGGCACTCGGTGTGATCACACGCCTGCTGCGTGGTGAAGAACGATTCACCTACGACAGTGAGTGGTTCAGTCTGCGCGATGCGGCACTGCAGATCCTGCCGCTGCAGGAGAACATGCCGATGGTGGCGGCGTCGTCAATCTCGCCGAGTGGCATGCAGTTGGCAGGCAAGTACGGCATGGGCGTGCTGTCCATTGCATCGAACTCCACCGAGGGCATCGCCGCGTTACCCACGCAATGGGGCTTCGCCGAAGAGGCTGCCGTCATCCACGGCCAGAGCGTGCAACGCAAGGACTGGCGCGTGATGATGGCATGGCACATTGCCGAATCACGGGAGCAGGCACGCAACGAAGCCGTCGATGGTCTGCAGCGCTGGCACAACGAATACAACGTGCACGTACTCGGCCGGCCAGGCGCGAACCACGTCGACGACAAGTGGGAGTTGCTCGACGAGATCACCGGCGCTGGCGCCGCTGGCGCAGGTGCCGCCGTGGTGGGAACGCCCGACGATCTCATCGCGGCCATTCGCCATCTGCAGCAGATCACCGGCGGCTTCGGGGTCGTGTTGGGGTTTGCCCACGACTGGGCCAATCGTGAAGCCAGCATGCGATCGTGGGAGCTGGTCGCGCGGTACGTCGTGCCAGCCGTAAATGGCACGATTCGCACCATGCAGGAATCAGCCGACTACGTGCACGATCACAAGGCCGAGCTGATGGCCAGCGCAGGCGCCGCAGTGATGCAAAAGATCATGGCCCACGAAGGTGCACAGAAGGCGATGGCGACAACCATCCAACAGATGAGCGAACGGGCCAGCACACGCGAGACCACCTTCCGGCCCGGCGCAGGCGTACCAACCGATTCACCCACGCCGGGCTGAGAGTCAGCCTCGGTCGGTGGCCAACGGCGGCGTCAGTCGTCCTTCAGCGCAACGGCGTTGGGAGTCACGTTCATCTTCGGCTCGTACTCGGCAACTTCGATGTTGCGTGCAACGCCGCGCAACGTGGCCCGCAGCTGCGTGCGGCAGTCGTCGCATGGACCGTAGAAGCGTGCGCTGACTTCGCTCGTACAACGCGGGCAGGTGAACGACATCAGCTCCATGATTAGCCCAACGTAGCGCGGCGACAGTTACACCGTTGCGGACTGCAGCGCAGCCGCCGCACCGACGTCGATCGAGTAACGCCAATCGGGCAGACGACGAACCAGCACCAGAATCACGATCGACAGCAATGTGGCCGAGGTGGCGAACGCGATTCGTAGGCCGACCGCGTCACCCACAACGCCGAGCCACAGAATGCCAACGCCGTAGCTGAATCCGACGAGTGCCTGCAGGATCGACAGCACCCGACCCCGCTGCGCGTGCGGTGCATCGCGCTGCACGATGTACATCATCGTAGTGAATGTACTCGACGTTGCAGCGCCGAGACCCATCACGCTGATCGCAGCCAGCAACGGCGTGGGAGCAACGGCATAGCTCAGATAGGACACCACGAGTACTGCGGCCACCACCACCATCAGACGTGATCGACCAAAGTGCCCGCTGAGCGCCGTGACCAGCAGCGTTCCAACAATCGCCCCGATCCCCTGCAGTGAGCTGAAGGTGCCGACCAGGCCGACGCCACCATGGAACACGGTATGCACGTACGCCGGAATGAGGCCCATAAAGGGTCCGACGAACAGGTTCAGCACGGTGACAGCAGCCATCCCGAACACGCATGACCGAACGCTGCGGGCCGTGGTCCAGCCCTCGACCAAACGCACACGAATCGACGCTGGCTCGCTGACGTGCGGAGTGAATCGACGGCGCAACGCGAGCACCGCGAGAGCCAGACAGGCAAATGTGGCCGCGTTGATGGCCACCGTCCATGCGGGACCGACTGTGCGTGCCAGCACGGTGCCAAGCAGCGGTCCCACGATGCGGCCGGCGTTCCACGAATAGATGCCGAGCGACGACATCGCCATCAGTTCGTCGGACGGAACGAGATCGGGAAGCATCGCCGCATAGGCGGGAGCGCCGATCGAGCCCATTGCGCTCGCACACATGATCAGCGCCGCTAAAGCGATGGGTGTTCGAACACCGACGGCGAGCAACACAGCAAGCACCGCTGTGAACAACGCTTGACCGGTAAGGCCACACACGAACACGCGCCCCCGATCGAATCGATCTGCGAGCAGGCCACCCACCGGCGCTGCGATGCCCTGGGGCATGAACGTCGCCAACGCAATGAGCCCGGTCTGCAATGCGCTGCCGGTGTTCGACGCCACGAGGCTGCCGACAACGACCAGTTGGATCCAGGTACCGGCGTCGGAAACGACCCCGGCACCCCAGATCAACAGAACCGGCCGACGGCGAAGGGGACGAAACGGATGGTTGATCACAGCAGGTTTCCACCGTACCAGCGCGACTACCGTCACGGTCATGGCATATGCACGCAACGGCGACTGTGAGATCTTCTACGAGACGTTTGGAGACTCCACCTACCCGGCGCTGCTCATGGTCAACGGTCTCGGCAGCCAATGCATCAACTATCACGAGCAATGGATCGCGCTGTTCGTTGCGCATGGCCTGTACGTCATCCGTTTCGACAACCGCGACGTGGGGCTATCGACCAAGTTCGATGCTGCCCCAACCGGTACCCAGGGCGAGGCGTACCTGCTGTCCGACATGGCTAACGACGCCATCGCCGTGCTCGATGCCGAGGGCATCTCCAAAGCGCACGTGATGGGCCTGTCGATGGGTGGCATGATCGTGCAGACCATGGCGATCGAGCATCCCGAGCGACTGCTCTCGATGACGTCGGTGATGTCGAGCACCGGTGAAGCCAACGTCGGCCGTTCCTCGAAGAATGCCTTGCGTCTGCTCACTGCACCGCCCGCAACCGACCGCGAATCAGCTGTCGAACGCCATATCGCCGGGCTGCGGGAATGGGGCAGTCCGGAGTTCGCCGATGAGGCCCGTTGGCGCGCCGATGCCGAGCGGGCGTTCGACCGCAGCTTCCATCCATCGGGTACGGGCCGCCAGTACATGGCCGTCGGCGCATCAGGCAGCCGCGCCGACCAACTTCGCAACGTCACGGTGCCCACCCTGGTGATGCACGGTGATTGCGACACGCTCATCGACATCAGCGGCGCACGACGCACGGCGGAACTCATTCCCGGTGCACGTTTCAAGTTGATCGAGGGCATGGGTCACGACTATCCACCGCAGCTGTGGGACCAGTGGGTCGAACTCGTGGTCGACCACGTGCGCGGACACCGCAACACCTGAGCACACTGCTTTTGCGCTCGCTTCAGCGCGGCTCGCGACGCATCGTCCACACAGGCGGCGACCCGGGCAGGCGTACCTCGTTGGCCAACGCGAATCCGTGACGGGCGTAGAACGCGAGGTTCTGCTCCTTCTGGGTTTCCAAATACGCTGCTACGCCATCGTTGTCGGCGAGGTCGAGCACAGGAGCAAGCAGTCGCCCACCGGCACCGCGACCCTGTACCAACGGGTCAGTACCCAAGAGCGCGAGGTACCAGTGCGGTTCGTGCGGATGCACTTTGTCGACCTCGGTGAGCAGTGCGATGCCGCGTCGGCGATTTCGACCCGTCACCAAAATGCGCGCCATGCGTGCCTGCAACATCGCCTCCCGGCGCTTCGTTCGGGGCATGGCTTCGGGCGGCGCCCACACAGCAGCACCCACGACCCGCGATCCAGCGCGGGCCGTCCACGTCTGCCCGAACGTCTCAGCGTCCGCAAGAAACGCGCCAAAGACCCGAGGGAGCGCGTGATATTCCCACAGCAGGTCGGACGCAAAGAACCCGAACAGCGGATCGGGCCAGAAGGCGCGTGCCAACATCGCGAGCATCTCGGCGCTCTCGCCTGGCTGGAGTTTGTCGATGAAGATTTCGGCGCTGCGGACATCGGTCACGTGTGCAGCGTAGGTGGCGGCTTCGGCGCCGATTCCCAGATCGAGTGTCACACCCATTTCGTAGGGTGTCGGTATGTTCGCAGTTTCGTGGGGTGATGAACATGAGGGTGCTGAAACCCGTGTAGATGGGGCCGACTTTGGCGCGCGCATTGCGGGTTCTGATGTGTGTGAGTTGGGTGCGTTGTTCGTCGAACTCGATGCCGAGCGGCGGCGGGTCGAGGCGCGCTTGGCCGTGGTGATCGGCGAGGTCGATCGGCGCGGGTTGTACGCAGTCGATGGTCATGCAACGGTGAAGGGCTGGTGTCGGGCGTCGGCAAAGTGGTCGACAACCGAGGCCGTGTCCAGTCTCCGGGTGGCACGGCTGATGCACGCTTCGGCCGAAGTTGCCGACGCCGCGCTCTCCGGCGCAATCGGCGTCTCACAGTTACGGTTGTTGGCACGCGCGTTCGCGAACCCGCGCTGTGGCACACAACTAGTCGACGTGATCACGTTGCTGCTCGAGCACGCCCAGCAGTTGTCGTTCGACGACTTCGCGCTGGTCATGCGCCGGTGGGAAATGCTTGCCGACACCGACGGCGCACACCGCGACGCCGAGGCGGTGCATCGCGACCGGCATGCTTCGATGTCCGAGCACGACGGTGTGTTCGATGTTCATGCCCAAGGCGGGGTGGCACAGGGAGTGACCATCCACGAGGTCTTCCAACGCTACGTCGATGCCGAGTTCGCTACCGATTGGGCCGAAACCGTTGCGTTGCACGGCGCTGCTGCGTGCGCGGCGTTGATGCCTCGCACTCCCGCCCAACGCCGGTATGACGCGTTCCACAAGATCTTCCTCGATGCCGTCTCCACCCCTGCCGGCACACAGGCACCCGATCCGGTGGTGAACATCATCACCACCCTCGACGTGATCGAAGACGCGATCCGCGCCAGCGCAGGCGACGGCGGTGACGGAGGCAGCGCTGACGCCAGTGGCCGGCCGCGTCAGAATCACGATCCACGTTGGTGGCGTGCTGAAACGATCAATGGCGTGCCGGTGTCGCCGCAGGACATCCTTGCAGCCGCACTCATCGGCCACATTCGTCGGGTGGTGGTCGACTCCGCCGGCGTCATTATCGATCTGGGACGTAAGCGCCGCCTGTTCACCGGCAGTCAACGCGATGCGGTGTTGATGGGATCGAGTCGATGTATCTGGCCCGGATGCGATCAGCCATCCGGGCGTTGCCAAGCAGATCACATCAACGAATGGCAACACGACGGTGTCACGAACATCGCGAACGCAGCCCCGCTGTGCCCGAGACACAACCGCTGGAAGGCACGCGGGTACAACGTCGCCCGCGACGCTCACGGCTACTGGCACACCGTGCGACCTGACGGCACCGAACTCGGATGATCTAGGGTTTGACGATCGATGAGAAAAAATCCGCGGACATGCTCGCCAAAGTGGAAAGCCGCTACCACCAACTCGAGCAATCGAAGCGATTAGGGCCACCGGCGGCGGTGGTGGCTCGCTTTGTGGAAATCGACGGACTCACCCAGGGCGGACTCGTTGCCGTCGAGTTGTTCACCACGGTCATTCCGCTCATCGTCATCGGTTTCAGCTATCTCAGTGGCTTCGCCGAAAACGTGAGCCCGGGCATCATCTTCGAGCGAGAACTCAACTTGTCGAAGCCACTGTCTGACCTGTTCCAAGCTGCGTTCGGCACCTCATCAGGATTGAAGTCCACATGGACGGTGTTGGGAGTTGCCGGATTCCTTATATGGGGCATCCCGATGTCGATCACGATTGCCGGCATGTTCGCGAAGGCCTGGCGTCGCGAACAGTTCGCACTGCTCGGCAAACTCCGACGAGGATCCATCTGGTTCTTGCTCTACATGCTCACCGTTGCGCTGCGCGACCGCATCACCTTCGGCGGCGAACACGGCGGCGGGGTGCGATTTCTCCTCTTTCTCGCGGCGCTGCTCCCCGTGTGGGTCTTCTGGTCGCTCACGCCCCGGATCCTGGTGCGAGACGGTGGCCGAGGTAGCAAGTACCTCATCCTCGCCGGTCTGTCGGGCGTGGTGATCGACGGCATCATCATCCCACTCGCGGCCCGCATCGTCTTCCCAAAGTTGCTCGCTGGCTGGGTCGGCTTCGGCCCGATCGGTGTCTCGATGGCGCTGATGACATGGTGCGGTGTGATCGGCGTTGGTTGGGTCGCCACAGCATGCGTTTCGGCCGTGCTGTGGGAACGAAACGCCCCGGCCACCACGGTGATCGAGGCGCAGTTCGCCGACGCGCTCTGAGCTCCTCAGCCGATTCAGCCGTCCTCAGCCGATTCAGCCAATGGAGAGCCGGCTCACGTTCAAGAAGCTGCAGAGGTAGACATCACGACCGAACCCGGGCGAGGGGAACAGCACCGACTGGGCTGCGCTACCGGTATCGGCACGGAGCAACTCCTCGCCGGTGACGATGTCGAGCACGACGAACTGATCCATGAAACGCGTTGCATCGTGATCGTTGGTGATCAGTTCGCCCGACTCGGGGAACAACATCGGATGGCAGGCGTGATTCTGCTCGCGGCGCCACAGCAATGTGGTGGCACCGGCGTCGTCGAACGAGAACGCCGCGAGAACGCCGTTGGCGCTGTCGTAACCCACGGCGATGCGTCGCCGCGGGTCGATGAGCGGCGGATTCACGATCAAGCCGTTGGGGAGGCCGCAGATCTCGGTGAGCGACACTGCCCCGGACATCAGGTTCACCCGAACTAAATGCAGCGGCGCTTCGGAGATACCCCGGTCGCGCATCGTGCCCACGTACCGGTCGCCACCTGCGCCGTTGTCGAGGAACCATGCGGCACCCGCCGCGAGTACTGGGTCCCAACCATAGGTCTGGCCGGGCAGGGTTCGGTACAGCCCGTCGAAATCAGGATCGAGGGTGAGCGTGTTGGTGTCAGACCAGCGAATACGCATAAGCCGGGTCTCGCCCACCACGTAGATGTCGTCGTGCGCCAGCGAGATGCGCGCGATCGAACGCTCGGCAAGCTCGAGTCGGGCGACGATCTCGAGGTTCTCGGGTTCGAGGATCACCAGCTCCGAGTTGTCGGGATCATCTGCGGCCGGGTCAGACAGTGGGCGCTCACCGGCGAAGTCCTTGGTTGCGATGAAGCCCTCGGGAAGGATTGCAAAGCTGTTGTACGGACGATCACGCGGCAGTTCGCAGGTAGCGAGCACCGTCAGATCGGGTGCAAGCCGATGCGCGTAGCGTCCGAACACCACGTACAACGAGCCATTGGCATGCGCAGCCAGGCCTCCCGGCCACATCGGTCCACCCGGCAGATCGGGAGAGCGACGAATGGGTTCGAGCGTTTCCGGATCGATCTGCTCGACCCACGAAATGGTGTCGGCACCCATCGTGTGACGCAGCAGGTACACCTCACCCGGATCGCGCAGCACCACCATCGTCGATGCCGTCGCATCGCGCGACGTGACCGTGAAGGACTCGCCCGGCTGAATGTCGAGGCTCGGTCCCGACAACGGCACGGCGTATCGCCGCGGGCCGCCATCCTCGCCGGGCCACCGGCTGCGCCAGTAAGCACTCATACGGGCGCGACCAGAGCGAGGCGAGGCGAGTGTTCGGGCGGTTGCCTGTCCCACAACTCCGCAACCAGATCGCGACGCGCTGCGGCATAGGCCGGGTCGCCCCACAGGTTGGCGCGCTGCAATGGGTCATCAGCGAGGTTGTAGAGCTCACCCTCGGTGCCGTCGTGCACGTAGCCAGGCTTGTACGCGGTACACACCCAACCATCGCGGGTGATGGTGCGCAGATGCACGGCCACGCCGAACAGTTCACTGTCCCATTCGGTGAGCACGCAGTCGATGCCGCGTTGATCGGCATCGACATCATGTACCGGCAGCGGTGTGCCCTGCATCCAGTCGGCTGGCGTCAGCCCGGCGATCGCGCAGAACGTGGGGGCGAGATCGATCAGACCTACCGGCCGCGAAACCACCGACGGTTGTAGCCCGGCCGACGGAGCTGGACGCCAGATGAGCGGCAGGCGCATGAGACCATCGACGTGATACGGCCCCTTGAACATCAGTCCGAAGTCGCCGCCGAGTTCGCCGTGATCGGTGGTGAAGATCACATCAACATCATCGCCCCATCCGCGTGCCGAGATGGCAGCCATCACTCGGCCGAGTGCTTCATCGATGAGTTCGCACTCCACCGCGTTCAGCGCCGTGACCTCACGCAACTGATCGGCAGTGAGCGTGGCGGGCACCCAGTGCTTGGGGGCTTCGTAGTTCGACACCAACTCGCCGTCGTACCACTTGCGCCAGTGACGCGGCTTGGCATCGAGGACGGCCTCGCGCTCTGCCGCGCTGGTCGGATAGTTGGCTGGGAGATCCACATCGTGCCAGTTGATACGACCGATTTCGGACTCGGGAGGATCCCAGGGATGATGTGGATCGGGGAAGCTCATCCAGCAGAACCAGTCGTCGTCGGCCTGCAGCGAGTTGAGCCACGAGATCGTTCGATCGGCGACCCAATCGGTGTGATACCACTCCTTGGGCATCGCGTTCATGCGTACCTGCGGTGCGTTGGTATCACCGCCCCCCGCTGCATTGACCTCGAACGTGGCGTCGAGCACCGGATAGAACATGCCGATTGCCTCGGGATGATTCGCCATCAGCCATCGCGCGTAGTGCAGTTGCCCGGCACCGCCATGCGTGGCAAATTCGAGATGCTCGAAGCCGCGATGCGGACCGGTGGAACCATCGAACCACGGCTGGTTCTCGGCGGTTTCGCGACCCTGACCCGACAGCGAGTTCTCGGTGAACTTGCCAAACGGATCGAGGAACGGCTCAAAGTGCGGTTTGCCCACGAGCGCCGTGCGATAGCCAGCGCGATAGAGCTGCGCTGCCACAGAGGGTGCGTCGACGGGCAATGGCACCCCATTCATCCACACACCGTGCGTGCTCGGATATTGGCCGGTGAGAATCGTGGAACGCGACGGCATGCACACCACCGACTGCGGTACGGCACGTTCATAGCGAACGCCGTGCGCGGCAAGCGCATCGACCACCGGCGTGCGCGCGATGTTACCGCCGTTGCAGCCGAGCGTGTCGTAACGCTGTTGATCGGTGGTGACGAACAGGATCTTGCGGCCCATCAGTTGTTACCTCCCGGGTGGACGCTGCTGGCAGCGACGGCATCGAGCGCTGGGCCAATGCCAGATTCGAATTGTTGGCGAAGTTCCTCGAGCGCACCCGTCGTTGCCCCACCGATGACCAAGGCCATCACCGCCGGCTCGGCATCGGTGGAATACACCACTTCGCATGTGTCGTCGCCGAGGTCGATCACGTCGATCGTAGCGAGGTGCTGTTTGAACAGCGGCGACGTGATGCGGTACTGGAAGCGATGCTGGATCGAGTCATTGGTGACGATCTCCTCGGGCATCGGGATACCCGAACCGAGGGTGATCACACGCACGTTTCCGTCGACCGTGCAGCTCGCCACACCGGGGAACCATAGGTGCAGCATCTCGGGCCGCCCAACCACCGTCCAGACGTCGTTGGCCGAACGATGGATGCGGATCTCGCGTCTGAGTGTTGCCATGTGACGATGTCCTTCGAACGGGTATGCGGCTCAGCGGGTGATGAAATCAAGAATGACCTGAGCCATTTCTGGCCCCTTGTCCTCTTGCAGGAAATGTCCGGCGCCCACGATGGTGGTGTGCGCCTGGCCCACGGCACCGGGCACGGTGCGGATGAAGATCGCCTCGCCACCCTTGGTGACAGCGTCCTGATCGCTGAACGCGCACAGGAACGGTCGCTCGAAACGAGCGAGCAGCTCCCATGCGGCGACGTTGTCGATGTGGGCAGGATCGTCGACCGACGTGGGCACGAGCGACGGGAAGATGCGAGCTCCTGCTTTGTAGCTGTCGTCGGGGAACGGCGCATCGTAGGCAGCGATGACCTCGGGTGTCATGGCGTTGGCAACGCCGCCGCTCACGATCTTGCCGATAGGGAACACGGGTGACTCTTGGGAGAACTTCTGCCAGGCGAGAAACGCCTCGCTGAGCGCGCGTCCGGCAATGGGCAGACCGGTGTTGCCCACGACGACACGCGCGTACCGTTCGGGTTGAGCGGCCACGAGCCGCAGGCCCACCAGCCCACCCCAGTCCTGACCGAAGAACGTGATGTCGTGGAGGTCGAGTCGATCGAACAACGTCGCACTCATCCAATCCACGTGACGGGCGTACGTATAGTCGCTGGTGTCACTGGGCTTATCGGAGCGACCGAACCCCACGAGATCGGGAGCGACGACGCGATGCCCTGCCGCGACGAGCACCGGGATCATGTGTCGGTAGAGGAACGACCACGATGGCTCGCCGTGCATCAACAACACCGGCGCGGCATCACGCGGGCCCTCGTCGATGTAGTGCACGCGAAGTGTCGCCCCATCGCCCGAGGCAATCTCTACATAGTGCGGTTCGAACGCGTAGTCGGGCAGGTCGACAAAGCGGTCGTCGGGGGTGCGCAGGATCAACATGGCACCACTGTCACAGTTCGACAGCGGTGAGGTCGTCACCGAGCACGATGGTGCCCGAAAAATGTGCGGCGGCGATGGCGCGCCATTCGTCCTCGGCGCCCGGCGCGATGCCGGGAACATAGTGAGTCAGGATCAGCGTCTCGACACCAGCTCGCGTGGCTGTTTCAGCCGCCTGTTCGATGGTGGAGTGATAATCGAGGATGTCCTGCAAGCGCTGACTCGGCACCAGTTTGACGAGATCCTCACGAATCACCGTCTGTACATACGCGGTGGCGCCCAGACACAGTGCATCGAGCGTGGCGCAGGGGATGCTGTCGCCAGCAAGCACCACCGAGTGGGTGCCATCGTCGATGCGAAACGCGACCGTGGGCTCCACCGGTCGGTGATCCGTGGCCCCGACGATCACGCTGATCTGACCGGACCCAAGATTGAACTCGTCACCCGGTACGACCTCGGTGACCTCCACCATCGGGCCCTGCGTGAGATCAACATGATGATCCAGGCGATATTGAATGTCGGGTGCCAGCGCGGCGAGGGTGTGCTCGACGAACGCCTTCGTGCCGACAGGGCCATAAATACGCAGTGTCTGCGGAACCGGGCTGATGACCCAATGCATGGTGATCACGTCGTTGAGATCGGTGAGGTGATCACTGTGCAGGTGCGTCACGAATACCGCTGTGAGCATCGGCGGCACAGCACCGGCAGCGATCATTCGCATGAGCACGCCACGCCCGCAATCGATGAGAACCGTTGCACCACTGGCGCCACCGGCACGCACCAGCGTGGATGGTCCGGCGCGACGGGCATCGGGGATGGGGTTGCCGGTACCGAGCAAGGTGATCTGCATCGCGCCAACCTATCAATTGACACTCGGTGTGACAAGAGTTTCTCTCGCATCTTCCAGTTCGATCATTCGGGCACTAGCTTCGGGACATGTTGGTTGTGATCGCACTGGACGTTCGATGAAGCGCGTCGCGCTCATCACTGGCGGGGCGAGGGGGCTCGGCTTCGCGTGTGCCGAGCGACTTTCCCGCGATGGTGACGCGGTGATGCTTGCCGGACCGCACCAAGACGGTTTGGACGACGCAGCGGCGACGCTCGACGCTGCTGGAGCCACTGTTGCAACCGTGCTCACCGACATCCGAACGCAAGACGCTTGCCGGGCCGCTGTGCGTGCCACCGTCGAACAGTTCGGCCGTCTCGACGTACTCGTCAACGCCGCCGGCGTGTATCCGCGCAGGCCGGTGCTCGAGATCACGGCCGACGATTGGCACCATTCCCTCGACGTGAACGTGCTCGGCACCTACTTCATGATGGTCGAGGCCATCGCCGAGATGCGCCAACACGGGCGCGGCCACATTGTGAACATCACCTCCATCGATGCCTTCAAGGCGCACCCGGCCAACGCCCACTACGCAGCCACCAAGGCCGCTGTCGTAAGCCTCACCCGGTCGCTCGCCTTGGAAGTGGCTCCGCTCGGCATCATCATCAACTCGGTGGCGCCGGGGCCGATGGCCACCGAGGCCGCGAAGCAGACCGACTGGTACGCGCCGATGGTGGAACAACTCCCCACCCGCCGGCCGATCGAACCGAGCGAGATCGCGCATCTGGTGGCGTATCTCAGCCACCCCGACAACGTCAGCATCGCCGGCGAAAACATCGTCGTCAGCGGTGCCGCAGTGATCGTCTGACCAGAAAGGCTCGGGAATGAACACGAACTACACGACTGCGTTGGTCACCGGCGCGTCACGCGGCATCGGCGAGGCAATTGTGCGCGCGTTTCGCGAGCGCGACATGACCGTGCACGCAGCAGCGTTGGCGGACGACGCTCTCGATGCAATCGCCCGCGACACCGGTGCGATGGCACACGGCATCGATCTGCGTGACACCGCCGCAATTGCCGCCCTCGTCACCGGTATGGACGTCGACGTGTTGGTCAACAATGCCGGGATCCTCCCCGAACTGCAGCCGTTCACGGTGTCCACGCCAGCCACCATCGATGCGCTGATCGACGTCAACCTGCGCGCTGCGCTGCACGTGACCAACCTGGTGTTGCCGGGGATGATTGCTCGCGATCGCGGCCACATCTTCTTCATGGGTTCCATCGCAGGCCGGCACCCCACACCGAACACCGCCACATACGGCGCGACGAAGGCGGCGCTGCACGCCTTCGCCGAGGGGCTTCGATGCGACCTTCTCGGGTCGGCGATACGGGTCACTGTGCTCATGCCCGGCCGCGTGCAAACGCGCCTGTACGACGGCATCTTTGGTGGCAACGACAAAGCGACCGAAGCGCTCTATGACGACTTTGACGCCATCCAGCCGTGCGATATTGCAGCGGTCATCACGAGCGCACTTGATCTGCCCCCACGCGTGGACCTCACCACCATCGAGGTGCTGCCCACCAAGCAGATCTTCGGCGGCAGCACTATTTCGAGAAACACTCAGTGAGGAAGGCCATCAGCGGCGGCGTCATTACCGTGTCGCCCCGAGCACCGATGCGGCTGTTGACCTCGTTGTGCGTGAGTGACGAGGCGTCGATAGAAGTCGCTGGGATGTTCAACGACGTCAGTTGGGCCACGAACCCTGACTGGATCTGACGACGCTGCGGTGTGCCTCTGACCACGACGATCATCGAGGGAATGCCGATGCCGGCCGCGGCGAGATGGGTCGCGCTCGTGGACGTGAGGTAGTCAGGCGCATTGCCGAGCGCAAGGCGCCACTGCTCCTTTTCGCCGTCCGGGTCATTGGCCCCGGCCGCAACCTTGTCGAAGCCCATGGTATCGAGCGGGCCCGCACAGACGATCGATGGCAAATCGAGCCCCACTCCACGCAGGTACGTGGGGTTGGTCACCACGTTCGAAACGATGTCGGCACCTGCGGAATGACCAAGCAGCGCGATGCGTGACGCATCGCCGCCGTAGTTTGCGATGTTGTCATGCACCCACCCGACAGCCGCGGCGACATCCTCGAAGTGATCGGGAAATTGAGCCGAAGCAGGATCGCCCGGAATTGTCAGGCGGTAGTTCACGCTCACGAGAATCCATCCGGCATCGTTGAACAAGCGCACCTTGTCGTCCATCTGGTTCTTCTTGTCACCGATCTGATACCCGCCGCCGTGCACCCACATCACCACGGGCGCGTGGCAGGCACCATTGGGAGCATGCACATCGAGGCTGAGCAGGTTGGGATCGACACCGGGCACCGCTCGATACGCAACGGTCATCGCACGGCCGGTCTGTGCGCAGTCGTGGGCTGTCGTTGTAGAGCTGCCGGTCGTTGCGGGGCTGCCGGTTGTTGCGGGGACCGCTGATCGCGTGCTGCTACAACTGGCGATCAATACGGCAGCAACAGCGAGAGCGAGGAAGTGTGTTCGTCTCATGGTGCAACGATCGCGCCGAGGTATGAGCAAACTGTGAACGAGCGTTCGCCGGGTGTCTCAGCTGTTCACGGAACTTGTTGCTGTGCTTGCCGGAGTGACCTTCAACGGCGCCACCATGCCCTTCTTCACATGGCTCACGTTGTCGGTTGAGTCGATGACATCGCAGTACAGCTCATAGGTACCCGGCGCGAGCACCCCGAGATCAAGCGTGGTCGACTCGCCGCGAGCAAGGTTGCGGCTGATCTTGACCCCGCGCACGCCGATGTTGTGCACTATCCCGCCGATGTTTGTGGCCACGATGCGCACAGGTCCGGTAGGGACCTGCAGGTTGCCGGCGATCTTGTATTCCGACAGCGACACGGTGACGGTGGAGCCTGCGTACGCCGGTGTCGAGGACTTATCGTCACCGCCGGTGACGGCGACGATGGTCACGATCGCACCGACGAGCAACACCACGATCACGCTGGTCCAGATGATGACGCGCCGCCGCGCTCGCGCCTGTTGCTGGCGGTAGCGCTCTTCTCGACGATTGGCGTTCATTGCAGGACCTCGTTCATTGGAGGATCTCCGGAAAGCCGTCGGCCCGAAGTTCGGTGCTGAGCGCATCTTCGAGCAACTTCACGACCTGGCTCGACCACGCCTGCCCGCCGTATTGCGAACGAGACCGGATGAACGTCTGCTCGACGAGGCCGGCAAGCTCGAGCGGCACACCGAACTGGCGGCCGAACTGCATCGCGAAGCCGAGGTCCTTGCAGGCAAGGTCCATCGTGAAGCCGATGTTGTAGCTGCCGTTCAGAATCACTTGGCCCTCGGTCTCGTGCACGAAGCTATTGCCCGAACTCTCCTTGATTGCCTCGAAGGACTTGGCGAGATCGAGACCGCCGCGCTTGGCCAACATCAGCGCCTCGCCCACCGCGACGAGGTTGATGAACGCAAGCATGTTCGTGATGACCTTGATCACCGCAGCACTACCGAGTGGACCCATATACAGGATCGGACTCCCCACGCACGCCAGCAGATCTCGGTGCGCTTCGAACACGGCTTCATCGCCACCGACCAGCACCGTGATGTCGCCCTCGGCTGCTTTGTGCACGCCGCCAGTAACGGGGCATTCGAGCATCTGGATACCCGCATCGGCTGCGAGCGCGGCCAGACGAAGAGTCTCTTCGCGGTCGTTGGTGCTCATGTCGATCCACGTGCCACCGGCGCGCAGACCGGCGAACACGCCGTTGATGCCCGTGCAGACGGCGTTCACCGCGGCGGGCGACGGAAGGCAGGTGAAGACCACGTCGCTCGCACGTGCCGTGTCCTCTGCCGAATCCGCCCACACCGCGCCGGCAGCGATGAGTCCATCAGCCGCACTGCGGTTGAGATCGGTGACGGTCACGTGATGTCCGTGACGCACCAGACTCGAGGCGAGGTACACGCCGAGGTGTCCCAGACCAATGAACCCAACCCGTCGGGACTCACCCACATTCATCTCCTCACTCGAATCGCGGCACAACCGTACCACCGGCTGTTCCGCTGGCTGGGGGACGCGACCCTCCGCAGACCTACGCTTCCGGCCATGGCACAGCTCGCGTATTCAGAAGCAGAACTCATGAGCAATCACCCCTTTGCCCGTGAGCACGTCGTGGCCGGTCGGCGCATGCACGGGGGTCTCATGGTCGACGGAACGTATCAGCCGCCGCGTGCACTCGTGCGCGAGCCGGCGTTGCTCGCGTGGACCGATGCACTGCGATCGCGAGGCGGCGACCTCCTCGAAGCCGACGCAACGCTGCTCAACGGCGAACGGGTTCCCGGCGTCGAGCAGAGTCGGGTCTTGCTACGCCACGGCCTCGGGCAGACCTTCTGGAACAGCCTCACCATCACCGGCAAGATCGAGGCCAAGGGTCGCCTGCTCGCCGAGATCCCTTTTCCTGATCTCGCTCCCTACATCGTCGAGGACATCTCACAGATGGCGATCGGTCATCTCAACAAGGGTCTGCTCAAGGCCCACGGCCTCGACGAAGGCGGCCTCCCCGCCGAGGGCATCGGCGGCCACGACGTGATGTGGTTCGTAGCCCGTGACATTGCGTTCGGCGAGAACGCGTACCCCGACATCGATCCGCCCGAGAACATCTCCCGACCAGAGGCCGGCCAGCGCTTCATGCCCGAGGTCTCCGCAATGGTCGAGGGCCTGATCTCGTTGCTGATGAACCTGTTGGTTATCGAGT
The DNA here is from genome assembly GCA_025360105.1 of Actinomycetes bacterium. Lineage (GTDB taxonomy): Bacteria > Actinomycetota > Acidimicrobiia > Acidimicrobiales > Ilumatobacteraceae > WLMZ01. Next base: position 16,651 of record JANYCT010000068.1, read on the forward strand.
TCCGCGCCGAGATCGGCTTTGCGACCACGCAAGCGATCCTGCGCACGCCCGACCTCTTCGCTGATCGGCGGTCAGAGGCGACGGAAGCGGCCGAGATCATCGGTCGGATCCGAACCGACGAGGAGATTCATGTGAGCTCGCTGCGGTTGTACCTGGGCGAACTGGCTTCGGTCACGTTCTTGACCACACAAGTCGACGGCACCAGCGGGACAATCGCAGGAAGCGAATTGATCGACCGGTTCTGGGGTGGTCTGGTTCGTTGGGCAACGATCGAGCAACCGCCGCTCGCTGCGCAACAACAGCGTGAGTTGATCGAGTCGCGCATCGCGGCGCATCCCGACGCGGAGCAGATTCTCCTCGAGTTCACCACGGCGGGCTCGGACTGATCGAGAGACAGCCATGGCAGCATTCTGGCTCGCGCTCGTTGACAAAGCGGTTCTTGGATCAGCATCAGCGCAGGATCGCGAGCAGTGCGTCGCGCACTGCATCGCCGGCGCGATCGAGCGAGAGTCCCTGATCGGCACGCAGCAATTCGGCGGCCTCGAACGAGCACAGCACATCGACAACGGCCAACGTGGTCGATGCTCGCGCCTTGTCCATGCGCGCAAGCTCAGGCGCAAAGGCGCGCTTTACTTGTGCCCGAAAAAACGACCGCGCCTTGGCGAGCTCTGACTGAAGGATCGGTTGCATCGGTGCAAGCGAACGGCTGAGCCGCGCCACTGGCGCGATGGTTTCGAACAGTTCGAGGCGGTGTCGCACCACCAGGTCGACGCGGTCTTCGAGCGAGGCACGCAGGTCGATCGAAATCGCCAGCATGGGCGCGACCACGCTCTCCTGGCGCTCGATCGAGGTGCGCGCCAGCTCGTCCTTGTCGGCGAAATATCGGAACACCGAGCGGTGTGAGACACCCGAGCGTTCGGCGACCCCGGCCACCGAGGGGCGGGGGTCGCCCTCACGGATGAGATCAAGGTACGCGTCAACGACCGCGATCTTGTTGCGATCACGTCGCGCACGCCGACCATCAGACTGAGCATCAATTTGCTCGAGGTCGAGATCGGCTGTGGACATGCCTGCAGCTTAGACATCCCGGCCATCAATCAATTGACACTGATTGTGACAGTACGTAAGGTTCACCAGATGGACACGCCAAGACGAATTGCACTCATCGCCGACGCAGGCTTCTATGTCGGCCCTTCGCTGGCGCGGGTACTCGCCGCACGCGGGCACGACCTCGTACTCGGTGATCCCAGCCCGGAACTCGTCGACGAACTCATCGCAGGCGGCACGAAGGTGGAAGTGGTCACGGGTGTCCGCAATCTCGTCAAGCGGTCATCGTCGCAGCAGTTGGTCGATGCTGCCCTCAATCGCTTCGGTCGTATCGATTCGGCGACGGCGTTCTCCGGGCTGATCGTCACCGGCCGGTTCATCGACGCCAAGGTCGACGATCTCGAATCGGTGATGCAGAGTTGCATGGTCGCCCCGTTCCACTTCATGCAAACCGTGTTGGCCCCGATGATCGAACAAGGCGACGGGCAGATCTTGGTGATCACGAGCGCCAGCGGCGCACGCGCCACGCCCGAGGCACCGCTGTATTCATCCGCACGCGCCGGGGCAACTCACATGGTGCGTAACGTCGCGGCCGAGGTGGCCCGCCATCGGGTGCAGGTGAATTCGGTCGGCACGAACTACATGGACTTCCCCGAGTTCCGCCGCGCCACCGGCGCGAACGACCCCGCCATTCGTGCCAAGATCGAGTCCCGAGTGCCCCTCGGCCGGCTCGGCACGATGGAGGAGTTCGGCTACTTCTGTGCACCCTTCGTGGATGGCACCAGCCGCTTCACGACAGGACAGTTCGTCTCGTATTCCGGAGGATGGTCATGAGCAACGCAACGTGGGAACCCAGAACAACCGACCCCACCCTCGACTCGCTGCAGCGGCGGATGCGCGCGATGCACTCGCTGTACTACCAGGCCGTTGACTCGATGGAGATTGAGCACGTGAACCACTTCGAACGCGAGGGTGTTCTGCCCATCGCATTCTGCCTGTTCCACTACACCAACATGCACGATGCGTCGTTCATGTTGCTCACCGGCATTGCGCCGGTGTGGAACGACGAATGGCAACAGCGGGTGCAGATGACGATCAATGATCACGGCAAGCACAAGACCGTCGACGAAATGATCTATCAGCGCATCGGCAACTACGTCGCGTTCAAGGACTACATGCGTACGGTGTTCGATCGCACCGAGGCGTATCTCGACGCGCTCGACCCGACCGATCTCACACGCGTCGTGGTGCCACACCCATTCCCACCGCAGATCGCAAGCACCTACAGCGCCCGCGTCGCCGGACCTCAGGGCATCACCGTGCTCGACGGATTCGAGTGCTGGCTATACCAGCACGGTCTTCGTCACATGGGAGAGATCGAACTTGCCCGCGGCCTCGTTGGTCTCGGCGGAATGACCAGCTAGTTAGGCAGCGGCGCGCGTACGACGCAACAAGGGATCAGCCAGGGCGAGCGTTCTGTCGGCGAGACGCATCACTCGACCGGCAGCGCCGGGGGTTTCGTTGTCGACGAGGTTACCCATCACGGCGAGGGTGATGTCGGCGGTGGTCTGTGTGCCCACAGCGATACGCAAGCCGGTGTTCAGCAACCACGGATGACCGATCAGGAAGCTGAACCGACGACCGGTGCGCAAGAAGGCATCGAACCGCTCGCCGACCAGACGGTCGTATGTCTCAGGCGCGGTGGCGGGATTGGCGAGGAATCGCTCTGCGGCCAGCATGCCGCTCTCGAGGCCGTAGTCGATGCCCTCGCCGTTCATCGGGTTCACGAATCCGGCGGCATCGCCCACCGCCACCCAGCCGGGTCCGTGACGACGCACGCTGCTCATCGGCAGGCGCCACGCACGCGGCTTGTCGATGTAGCCGCCCAGCGACCACGGCTCGCGCACGATTGCGGCGTACTGATCGAGAAGCCGATTGAGGTTGAGCTTTTTGAATCCCTGCATCGTGCTGAGCGCACCGACACCGATGTTCACCGTGCCATCACCAGCGGGGAACATCCATCCGTAGCCGGGTACCGGCGTGCCGTGTTCGTCACGCAACGACAGGCAGGCCTCGAGGTGACGTTCGGCGTGGCGCGGCGTGGTGGCGTAGGCGCGGATCGCAAGGCCGAACGGTTCATCGGGATCGCGATCGGCACCGAGCATCTTCGCGGCCGCGCCCTGCGCCCCTGCGGCCAAGATGGTAAGCGGGGCAGTGAATGTTTCACCGCCGGCAATCACGCCGGTGACCCGGTCACCGTCGAGCAGTGGTAACGCCTCGCAATCGAAGCGCACCTCGGCACCGGCGGCGATCGCCGCATCGATCAGAAACGTATCGAAACGCTTGCGCGGCCACACCGCGCCGTAGTTCGGGAATCGATCTGATGTCGGCCACGCCAGCTCGCGCACCGTCTTTCCGGCGATCATGCGCAAACCGTCGATGCGGTGCGATCCGTCGAGGGGGATATCGAGTTGCTGCAGCGCAGCGACGGCACGGGGCGTCAGCCCATCTCCACACACTTTGTCGCGGCCATGCGGTCCCTTTTCGAACACAGTGACGCGCACGCCGGCGCGAGCTGCACGAATGGCTGCGGCAGCTCCGGCAGGCCCGCCACCAATGACGAGGAGGTCTCGTTGATTCACCCACCAAGCCTGCCAGCGACCGACGCGGTTCCCTCTGCGAGACAGGTCACACCAGACATGTCACAGCTTCCGCTTCACTTCAACGGTTCGGACCACAACGTGCTGACCACAGAGACCACAAGCGCAGCGATCCATCCACCTACAGGGAAGGGTGCCATCTGCAGCAACCGCGCAAATGGCGCCAGATACACGCTGGCGATGGTGACCGCAACGATCACGACCAACGCTCCGATGAGTTCACGCGTGGGTCGCAACCCAGCCCGCCACACCGGCATGTGTGGCGAACGTTCAACGATCACCAAGAACGCCTGGCTCCCCAACAACGTCGCAAAGCCCAGACCACGAGCCTGCTCGGTGGTCCACCCTCGAGACAGCGCACCGAGGTAGAGACCAAGAATGCCCAGCGCAAGCACGATGCCTACGGCGTACGGCCGCCACAGCGCTTTCCAGCCCAACCCACTGCTGGCCGGTAACGGATCTCGAGTCATCACGTCGGGATCCGCCGCGTCGGCCTGGAACACCAGCGAGACAACAGGATGGAGTAACAGTTCGAGCAGAATCAACTGAATGGGCAACAGCAGCAGTGGCTTGCCGACCAACGGTACGACCAACGCGGTAATCAGCAGCGGCGCGTGGAACGCGACGAGGTATCCGAAGGCTCGTGCGAGGTTGTCGTAAATTCGCCTCCCGTTGCGAACCGCTGTGACGATCGTGGCGAAGTTGTCGTCGAGTAACACGATGGTGGCCGCTTCGCGTGCCACCTCGGTGCCGCGCTTTCCCATGGCAACGCCGATGTCGGCAGCACGTAAGGCCGGGGCATCGTTGGTGCCATCACCGGTCATCGCCACCACTTCACCCTGACGTCGTAGCGCCACGACGAGGCGGTGCTTGTGCTCGGGTCGAGTGCGTGCAAACACGTTCACTGTGGCGGCCAGCGCATCGAACTCGGCGTCGCTCGCCGCATCGAGATCATCTCCGGTCGCGATGTGATCGCCATCTTGGCCCTCATGCGGCAGACGCAAACCTTCAGCAACAGCATGCGCTGTGGCCGGATGATCACCGGTGATCATGATCACGCGGATACCGGCGGTGCGGCACTGCTCGAGCGCTTCGGCGACTCCCTCACGCACCGGATCACTGAACGCCACGAGACCCGCATATTCGAGATTCGACTCGTCCTCGGCCCGGTCTCCTGATGGTCCAACACTCGGTCCCGCAGCAACAGCGATGACGCGCATCCCCTGCTCTGCAAAACGATCATGTGCTGCTTGCGCGGCAGCGCCGAGGGCCCCACCGGCATGACGAGCCACACCCTCGATCGACCCCTTGGCTACCACTCGGTAGCTGCCGTCGGCGAGGCGCCACACATGCGTGATGTACTTATCGTTCGGATCGAACGGCCAGTCGGCAACGAGCGCGCCTGAGTGCAACGTATCCACATCTGTGCCCGCGCAACGGGCGTACTCGACAATGGCCCGGTCGAGCGGATCATACGGATCGGGTTCGCAGGCGAGAACGGCGTCGTCGAGGAGCAACGTGTCACCGTCGACTGAAGCGAGTGACGACACCGCGAGATGACCCTGCGTGAGCGTGCCCGTCTTGTCGGTGCAGATGACGGTGGTTGAGCCCAATGTCTCCACCCCGGGGAGACGGCGAACAAGGGCATCGTCTCGAGCCAGTTCCCACGCGCCAAGGGCGAGGTACAGCGCGTAGACCACCGAGAATTCCTCGGGGATCGCCGCAATCGCCAGACTGACGCCGGCAATGATCGCCTCGCCGAGACCGCGCCCGCGCACGAGTTCGGCCGTGACCACCGCCGCGCACACAACGGCCGCCACGACCGAGAGCAGCTTCACCAATCTCCCGAGCGCGCGCTGCAAGGGAGTGGCGGGGGAACGCACGCCGGCTACCAGTGTGCCGATCTCGCCGTAGCGGGTGCGCGGCCCGGTGGCTGTAATCAGCGCCAACGCCCGGCCGGCCAGAACCGTGGTACCTGCCCACGTGCACTGCTCGTCGGAAGCGCCGCGCACCGACTTCGAGGCCGGCAGTGACTCGCCGGTGAGGGTCGATTCATCGACCAGAAACTGGGTGAGGTCGAGCAGGGTTCCGTCGGCCGGCACGATGTCACCCTCGTGCAACGCAACGACGTCGCCGACTACCAGATCGCGAGTCGCAACGGTTGCGAGATCGCCGTCGCGAAGCACCATCGCGGTCGGTGCGATGAGTTGGCGCAGCTTCTCGAGCGTTCGTTCGGAACGCGCTTCAAGCACCCAGCCGACGCCGGCAATGGGGATGAGTGCGACGAACACCACGATTGCATCGGTCGTCTCGCCAATCAAGAAATAGGTGGGAGCGGCCACAAGCAGCAGAGCCACCATCGGATCGGCGAATGGCCCCAACCATCGCTTCCAACGGCTCCGGCCGGCCGTTGCAACAATGTCGTTGGGCCCATCTGTCCGGAGACGTTGCCGAGCCTCATCGGTGCTCAGACCTTCGATGCCCACTGGAACCCGATAGGAGACGACGTCCATTACACGCGATGCTACGAGCGGTGGCCGATGGTCAATAGTGCCGTTTGACCCGATTGCCGCCGGCTGAAATCACTGGGCTGAAATCACTGGGCGCGGAACCACTGGGTGAGGCGGCGTAGGCCTTCGTCCACCGAAACCGTGGGCACCCAGTGCAGGTCATCACGAGCCGGGCGCGGATCGAACCAGTGCGCAGTACCCAGTTGCTCAGCGAGGAAGCGAGTGAGCGGTGGCTCATCGGTGGCCCGTCGCAGTTGCCAGACGCGCTCGATTGCCCCGCCCGCAAACAGCGCAATCCGTCGAGGCACCTCGCGCGGCGTCACCTCGATACCGGCGGCATGGCAGATGCCCAGCACCAACTCGCGAATGGGGCGAGGCTCACCGTTGGCCACCACGTACGCACGACCGGCGCAGCGCGCCCCGGGCTGTACGGCATCCACAGCGGCAACGAGCGCGTCGGCCGCACAGTCGATATAGGTGGTGTCGATCAGCGCTGCGCCGTTGCCGACCAGTGCGACTCGACCCGCACGGGCACGCTCGACGATGCGTCCCACGAGTTGGGTGTCGCCAGGCCCCCACACCAGATGCGGACGGATGGCAACGACCGCCAGATGATCACCCGATGCAGCACGAGCCATCTGCTCGGCAATCGATTTCGATTCTGCGTAAAACGCTCCGGAACGACCGGTCACCGGATCGTCGGCACCTGCACCAACGATGGCATGGCCCGAGTGAGCCACCGACGGTGTGGACACGTGCACCACGCGCTCGATGCCGTGTCGACGAGCAGCGGCAATCACCGATGCGGTGCCATCCACGTTGATGCTGCGATACTCCCGCCACGATCCGACAACGCCGACTTTGGCTGCGGCGTGAATAATTGCGTCGCACCCAACGGCGGCCGAGGCGACGAGATCAGCGTCACGTATGTCGCCAAGCACCTGCTCGGTATCGATCTCGCCAGCATGGCGTTGCAGACACACCACCGTGTCACCTCGCGCGACTAACGACTCCGCAGTGCGTCGCGCGAGCAGGCTGGTCGCGCCCGTCACGAGCACCCTCATGCGTGCACCGACGTGTGTCTCACCACGGGATTCGTGCCCGGTCGCCGGCCAGCAGGTCCGTCGCCCACGCGGCGACAGCGGTGCGATCGATCTTGGTGTTGTGGCGAATATCAACCGGCAACGCGCGCACGGTGGCCACAGCAGCGACCGGATGGGCGACGACGCTGCGAACACGTTCGCTGAGCACATCGTCGGCAAGCCCCGGGTTGCGGTGGCTGTTCTCGATCACCACCACGAGTTGTTGACAGCCCACGGGACCTACGCCGACTGCGGCCGCCGTGGTGATGCCGTCGAGTGCCTCCACAGCGACCTCAACCGGAACGGGAGTGACCGCACCAGTGTCAGCATGAATCACGTGAACGCTGCGGCCCTCGATCCACAGACGTCCTTGGAAATCAAGGTGGCCTACGTCGCCTGATCGGTGCCATACCAGCCCGTCAGAGGTGCGCGGTCGAGCCTCGTGCTCGGTGCGCCACAACTGGTTGTAACCGTCGGAGACCCACGGTGCGCGCACCATCACCTCGCCGGTGGCATCGACTTCGAGCGCCTCGAGTGATCGGTCGGCATCGAACCCGAGAGGAGCAATGAGCACGTCGACACCGGGCACAGGTATTCCGACGCACACCCCATCACCTGACCCGGCCTCATCGACTCGGGCCCCATCAATTCGGGCCAGGTCGATATCAGCCAACTCGATGTCGGCAACCGGCAAACACTCGGTCATGCCATACGGCGTATGCAGTTCTGCGGCAGGGAACAGTGCAGCCGTAGCGCGCAGTGTTGCGATCGGCACCGGTGCTCCGGCCGATAGCACTAGGCGCACGTCGTTCAGCCGTGGCTGTTCGCCGTGCGCCGTACGAATCACATTGGCAAGTGCCGCCGGCGAGGCAAACACAATGGTTGCGTTCACCGACGCAACCGCCGCAGCCAGTGCGTCGGCGGTCAGCGTGCCCGGGGCGGCCACGTCGACATCGGGGATGGTCGACGCGATACCCAGCGCCGGGCCATACAACGCGAATGGTGCAAAGGCAGCGACCAGTCGATCGTCGGCGGTGATGCGATAGGTGTGTGCCAGTACGTCGCGCTGGGCCGACATCTGACCGTGGCGATAACGGACGCCCTTGGCCGGACCGGTGGCGCCCGATGTGTACAGCACCGCGGCAGGATCATCCGGCCCAGGCGGCGGTGGCGCCGATGCCCCGGAGGAGGCCAATTGATCGAGTGTCGCAACCGCGCCGAATGCCAGCCGAGCACCAACGGCAACGCTCGTCGCGCCTGGCGCCCAGCGCATCAGCCGTGCCGCTAAGAGGGCTTTGGGTACACCGACCACCCATTGCACATCGGCCGCACGCACCGCTGCGCCGAG
>JANYCT010000072.1 GCA_025360105.1 Actinomycetes bacterium
TGGCAACGTCGCCGCCTCGGCCGAGGGTTGGAATGGCGCAGAATGGCGCACCGTCTCCGACCGCATCGCCGCCGCAACCGTGTGGGCCAAGCAGAGCATCCCCGCGGCAGCCGACCCAGCACCGTTCAAGGGCACGCCAGCGCTGGCGTGACCAGCGCCCGCCGTTGAGTTCGCTACACGATTCGCCCAACGACCCGGCAGCCGACCTGCCCGTCGCGGGCGTCATCGATGACGTTGCCGATGCACTGAATGTCTTCGGTTCAGCGGTACTCGTTGCCCCACCCGGCGCAGGCAAGACCACACTCGTTCCGCTGCGTCTCGTTCACCAGCCGTGGCTGAACGGGCTCAAGATCGTGATGCTCGAACCGCGCCGTCTGGCGGCTCGCGCCGCGGGTCACCGCATGGCGTTCCTGCTCGGCGAAGAGGTGGGCGACACCGTTGGATACCAGACCCGTGACGAGCGCCGAATCGGACGCGACACGCGCATCGAAGTGGTCACCGAGGGGGTACTCACCCGCCGCCTCCAACACGACCCTGAGCTACCGGGCACCGGTCTGGTGATCTTCGACGAGGTGCACGAGCGCAACCTTCCCACCGACGTGGGCCTCGCGCTTGCGCTCGATGCACGGCGCACGTTGCGGCCCGATCTGAAGATCCTCGCGATGTCGGCCACCGCGCAGACTGACGCACTGTCGGCGATACTGGGCAATGGGTTGGCAGATGACGCGGAAGGCCCCTGCCCGATCATCACCAGCGAGGGCCGAACCCACCCGATCGAAATCCGCTGGTCCCCGCCGGGCAAGGGTCAACGGCTCGAACAGAGCGTTGCCGAAACCGTGCTGCTGGCGCTCCGCAACGACATCGGCGATGTGCTCGTGTTCCTGCCCGGCATCGGTGAAATCACCCGCGTGTATCAGGCACTCGATCCGCTGGTTGCTGCCAATGTCGATCTGTATCCGCTGGCGGGCGCCCTGTCGCTCGGCGATCAGGACAAAGCCCTCGCGCAATCTCCCCCGGGTCGGCGACGCGTCGTGCTGAGCACCGACATCGCCGAGACATCGCTCACCGTTGCGGGCGTGCGCATCGTGGTCGATGCCGGCCAGGCGCGGGTACCGCGCTATGACATTCGCACCGGCATGACCCGGCTCACCACGGTGGCCACCAGCCGCGCCTCGGCCGATCAACGCGCCGGGCGCGCCGGCCGCACCGAACCGGGCGTTGCTTACCGGATGTGGAGCAAGCTCGAGCACAGCACGCGCCGAGCTCACCTTGAAGCCGAGATCACCCAGGTCGATCTCGCCGGGCTCGCGCTCGAGTTGGCCGCGTGGGGCACGCCGATAGAGCAACTCAGCTTCCCCGATCCACCTCCGGCGCGGACCCTCGCTCAGGGCGCCGAGTTGCTCGAACTCCTTGGCGCGTTCGACGACGAACAACGCATCACGGCAGTTGGACGAGCGATGTTGAACGTGCCCGCGCATCCGCGACTTGCGCGGATGGTCGTGGATGCCAGGGGCCATCATGATCAATCGCTTGCGTGCGTGATTGCCGCGTTGCTCGATGACCGCGACATCCTTCGCGGCCGCGCCGATGATCTGCCGTCTGACATGTCGCTGCGCATCCGCGTGATCACCGGACGCGAGCGCCACGAGCGCTCCGACCGTGGTGCCGTTGATCGGTTGATCCGCCGCGCCCGCGACATCGCCCGGCGCGCGGGCATCTCGTTCGACCTTGACGACATTAACCCCGATCGGGCCGGGGCTGTGCTGCTGCTCGCCTACCCCGATCGGCTGGCCGTGCGCCGCTCACAACCGGGCCAGTTTCAACTGCGTACGGGAACCGGCGCGTGGGTTGCCAAGAACGATCCACTTGCAAACGAAACATTCGTGGTCGCAGCCGATGTCGACGGTGACCGAAAGAACACGCGCCTACGCCTCGCCGCCGGCATCGATGCCGACGAAGTCGCGGCAACGCTGGGTGGGGCCGTGGAGACCCGGCACACGTTGGTGTGGGACCGCGATCGTCACGACATCGTCGAACGGTTGGAACGCCGGCTCGGCAACATGAAGCTCGACGAGCGAGTGCGGCGACCGGGGGCGTCGCCCGCCACCACCGACGCACTCATCGAACGCATCAGGGTCACACGTCTCGCGCCGTTGCAGTGGTCTGATGGTGCAACCCAACTGCGTCAACGCGTCGAGTTCATCCGTCGTGCCGAATCGTCCGACGACACCACCTGGCCAGATTGGTCGGATGCGGGCCTTGTGCGAACGCTCGACGATTGGCTCGGGCCCTATCTCGATGGCATGACGAGCATCACCGAGGTTGCCGCACTGAACCTCACCACCGTCTTGCGTGCCGGGCTGCAATGGCCACTCGGGCGTGATATCGATGAACTTGCGCCCACGCACATCCAGCTCGCCTCGAGCAGGGCACTGTTATTGGACTACAGCGGTGACCAGCCGTCGGCCTCGGCGCGGGTGCAGGATCTCTTCGGCACGAGCGTTCACCCCACCGCGGCCGGCGTACCCGTGGTGCTGCACCTGCTGTCACCAGCGGGCCGCCCGATGCAGATCACCTCCGACCTCGCCGGGTTCTGGGCGGGATCGTGGGCCGACGTGCGCAAGGAGATGGCCGGGCGGTATCCGAAGCATCAGTGGCCGGTCGATCCCGCGAACGCCGCACCGAACCGGCTGAAGAGAAACGAATGAAGGATCGCTGAACCGTCGGCACACGTGCGCCGGCGGGTTTTACCGCAGATCGGCACGCCGATACGGTGACACCATGCCGGAGTTCGAGTTCACCGAGATCCTTCCCCTGGGCGCTGACGACACCACGTATCGCCTCATCAGTACCGAGGGTGTGTCCACGTTCGACACACCCGAGGGCACATTCGTGAAGGTCTCGCCCGAGGCCATCACCTTGCTCACCGAGACGGCGATGAAGGACATCGCCCACCTCCTGAGACCCGCGCACCTCAAGCAGTTGGCGAGCATCCTCACCGACCCAGAAGCCAGCGACAACGACCGCTTCGTGGCTCTCGATCTGTTGAAGAACGCGAACATCGCGGCCGGCGGTGTCCTGCCGATGTGCCAGGACACCGGCACCGCCATCGTGAAAGCGAAGAAGGGCCAGTACGTGTTCACCGGCGGCGGCGACGAACAGGCCATCGCCCGCGGCGTGTACAACACCTACCTCACCAGCAACCTGCGCTACAGCCAGATGGCTCCGCTCACGATGTACGACGAAGTCAACACCGGTAACAACCTGCCGGCCGAGATCAAGATCAGCGCCACCGACGGCGATGCGTTCAAGTTCTTGTTCATCGCCAAGGGCGGCGGCAGCGCGAACAAGAGCTACCTCTTCCAAGAGACCAAGGCGCTGCTCAACGAAAAGACGTTGCTGCCGTGGTTGTTCGAGAAGATGAAGACGCTCGGTACGGCCGCCTGCCCGCCGTATCACCTCGCGGTCGTGATCGGTGGAACGTCGGCCGAGTTCGCGGTCGAGACCGCCAAGATCGCCAGCACCAAGTACCTCGACAGCCTGCCCACCACCGGCGACCGCACCGGCCACGCGTTCCGCGACATCGACCTCGAGGCAAAGGTGTTGAAGCTCTCGCAAGAGACCGGTATCGGCGCCCAGTTCGGCGGCAAGTATTTCTGCCACGACGTGCGCGTCATCCGCCTCCCCCGCCATGGCGCAAGCTGCCCGGTTGCGATGGCAGTCAGCTGTTCCGCCGACCGCCAGGCACTCGGAAAGATCACGCGTGACGGCATCTTCTTGGAGCAACTCGAGACCGACCCTGCGCAGTATCTGCCCGAGATCACCCACGACGATCTCGACGAACACGTCGTGCAGATCGACCTCAACCGGCCGATGCACGAGATCCGCGCTGAACTCAGCAAGTACCCGGTGAAGACGCGCGTGATGCTCACTGGTCCGATGGTCGTGGCCCGCGACATCGCCCACGCGAAGCTGAAGGAACTGCTCGATTCGGGCCAACCGATGCCGCAGTACATGAAGGACTACTGCGTGTACTACGCAGGTCCGGCCAAGACGCCGGCCGGCTACGCGAGCGGTTCGTTCGGACCCACCACCGCGGGTCGCATGGACAGCTATGTCGATGAATTCCAAGCCGCGGGCGCCAGCATGATCATGCTTGCCAAAGGCAACCGCAGCCGCCAGGTGACCGACGCATGCAAAGCCCACGGCGGCTTCTATCTCGGCTCGATCGGCGGCCCAGCGGCCCGACTCGCGCAGGACTGCATCACCAAGGTGGAGGTCCTCGAATATGCGGAACTCGGTATGGAGGCGATCTGGAAGATCGAGGTCCACGACTTCCCCGCGTTCATCGTGGTCGACGACAAGGGCAACGATTTCTTCGACCTCGTCAACAAGCCGATGCCGGGCACGCCGGTGCAGTTGCACTGAGTCAGAACAGGTTCTGCGTTCTGGGGTGAGCTGTCAGGCAAGTCCGAGCACGGTGGCCAGCGCATCATCGACCGCCCAGAGTTCACCAGCCGAGAGCCTGCCAACTCGCGGCCCCAACCGTTGCGCGTCAACGGCACCCAACTGTTCGACGAGGACCCGAGTCGGCTCGCCCTTCACCTCGATCACAGGTCGGAACGACGCCGACCGGGCGCTCGCCGACGTTGGCGCGACGATCACGACCGAGCGAGCAAGCAGCGCATCCGCTTGGACGATGACGCCAAATCGCTCGCCTTGCTGTTCATGTCCCACGCCCTTGGGCAGTCTGAATCGGTGAACGTCACCTTTGCGCACGAATCGACTCCATCAGCGATGCCACCGCCATCATCTCTGCACGATCTGCCTCGTCCGCGTCGAGGGCGAGACATTCGGCGGACAACTCGCGAGCCCTATTCAGACGAGCAGCAGATGCGAGCAGCGACGACCGAATCGCCTCCGAGGGGGTGAGGCCCGTTGCCTGCAAGGACCGGAGTGCGCGTTCTGCTTCGTCGTCGAGACGGACTGACATTGCCCTGGTCATCATCCAAGTATGACGTATTGTGATACCTGGGGCAACCTAGAGGCTCAGTTCGCCAGCCAGTTCACCGAGGCGCATCTCGCCTTCGTGGGTCTGGCCGCCGTTGGCCATGAAGCGCTCCATCGCGGCGCGAGTTCCAGGGCCGCCGAGCGTGCCCTGAAACGCTGCGCCCTCGGCGAGAAGGTCGCCGACGACATCTTTCTCGCCGCGCAACACCGAGGCCTTCGCGGCAGCAACTGCGTGGGGCGGAAACGATGCGATGCGTGCGGCAAGGCGATGCACGTGCGGCCAGAGTTGCTCGTTCGTCAGCGTACGGTTGACCCAACCCCATTCTTCGGCGAGTTCGGCGGACACGTCGTCGCAGCCAAGCACCACCTCGAGCGCGCGCGATCGCCCGATGAGGCTCGACAGTCGCACGGTGCCCGAGCCGCCCGGGATGATGCCGAGTGCGACCTCCGGCTGGTTGAACACGGCCTTGCCCGCCAACGCGAAACGCATGTCACAACTGAGCGCCAGTTCGCTGCCGCCGCCGCCGACGCGTCCCTCGACGACGGCGATGGTTGCTTTGGGCATCGTGCGAAACGCCTCGCACATCGCGTGGAACGGGTTGAGCTCGGTGGGCGAACTGCCCCGCTCGGTGGGGAACTGCAGGATCAGGCTCACATCGAAGTGAGCGATGAAGAAGTCGGGATTCGCAGAGCGCAGTACGACGACGCGTACGTCGTTGTCCTCAGCGAGCACGCCGGCGAGCGTCGCCATCTCCATGAACATCGGCCCGTCGAACAGGTTGATCTCCCCGTTGTCGATGCTGACCGTGGCGACGCCACCAGCCACGTCGACACTCAGGGTGCTGAACCCGGCGTAGCTCACAGCAGGCTCTTCACCACAGCCCGGGTGCGCGCGATCTCATCGGGGTTGCCGCCGAACTCGACCGCAGCAAAGTCGGTGACGCCGACGTCGGCGAGGGCACGAATGCGATCGGCAACCTCGGCCTCGCCACCGACGATGGCGATGTCCTCGGGACCCTTTGCGCCCTCGAGATCGAGCATCGCGCGGTAGCTCGGCAACTGACCGTACATCTGGAATGTCTGCGCGGCGCGAGCCAATGCTGCGGTGGTGTCGGTGGTGACGCAGACCGGCAGCGCGGCGATCACACGCTGGTCGGGCCGCCCAGCGGCCTCGGCCGCACGGCGCAGGGTGGGCACCGTGTGATCGCGAAGTGTGGAGGGGCCCGTGCACCATGTGAGCGTGCCGTCGGCCAGCGCGGCGCTCACGCGCAACATCTGCTCGCCGAGCGCGGCGACCACCACGGCCGGGCGCGATGAGCCCGGCACCGAGACTCCGCCGATGACCTTGTAGTCCTCACCCTGGAAGTTCACGGGTTCGCCTTCGAGCAGGGGCATCATCACGCTGAGATATTCACGCAGGTGACGCACCGGCTTGTCGAATGACATCCCCCACAGATTCTCGACGACCATCTTGTGGCTGAGACCGATGCCCAGACAGAGCCGCCCACTTGCGGCGGCATTCACCGTGAGTGCCTGCTGGGCCATCATCATCGGATGGCGTGGATATGTAGGAACAACGCTGGTACCCAACTCGATACGGGGCACCTCGCGTCCGACCACCGCAAGCGCAGTCAGTGCATCGTGGCCGAAGATCTGTGGAGCCCAGAAGCTGGCGAAGCCATCGGCCTCAGCTGCTCTGGCTGCTGCCACGATCTGGTCGATGGTGCCGTCGTTGGTTGAGCCTGTGAAAATTCCGATGCGCATGCCCGCACCGTAGCCCGCCGATGTTCAACACTTGATGCCGAAGCGGGGCGTCGGCGAACGAGACTTAGATGCCGCGGGGGCGAGGGTTTGGCTGACGGGCGAAGTCGGGGCGGCTGTCGGTGCCGTAGTGAGGGGCGAGTCCGGCCACAAGTGCGGTGAACACGACGGTGAGCAAAATGAACATGATGATCGACTCCTGTGATTAGATCTCTCACCAGTATCGCAGAACACTATTGATAACGGTCACGCATAAATATGAACGAAACAATCACAAACCACGATTTGCCCTTGGGTGTAGAGGTTCGCCACCTCGCTGCGCTCGAGGCCATTGCCCGCACCCATTCGTTCTCACAGGCCGCCGCATTGTTGGGTTACGCGCAGAGCGCCGTGTCGCAACAGATCGCCACACTCGAGCGCGCCGTTGGCCACAAGCTGGTCGAGCGTCCGGGTGGGCCACGACCGGTTTCGCTCACCAGTGCGGGTGAGGTGCTGCTGCGTCACGCAGTGCACATCACCGCCAGACTCGGCGCAGCCAAGGCCGATCTCGATGCACTCACCGCCGGCGAAGCCGGGATCTTGCGAGTCGGCACCTTCCAATCGGCGAGCGCCCGTCTGCTGCCGTCCACCATCACGCGCTTTCGAGAGGACTGGCCACGCGTCACCGTCGAGCTCCGCAACGAGCGCCCCGCGGCCAAGCTCGACGAACTCGTTCGTGCTGGCCGGCTCGACCTCGCCTTCTCCGATACGCCGGTGCAAGCCTCGCCGCTCACGAGTCGCGAACTCATCCACGACCCATACGTGGTGATGCTTCCCCCGAACAGCCCGCTCGCCGAACTCGACGAGATCGATCTCGACGCACTCGACGGCGCCCGGCTGATCTCAGCATCCACCGAGGACACCTGCGAGATGCGCGTCTTCGAGGCACTCGAGCGCGCCGGGGCGCAACCGCAGACTGTGTTCCGCAGCGACGACAACCTCACCACGCAACGCTTGGTCGCCAGCGGGCTCGGCATTGCGATCGTGCCGCTGCTCGCCGTCGAGCTGTTCGTGCCCGACGCCGCCGTCGCTGTCCTCCCCCTCGCCGCGCGCCATCATCTGACCCGCCGCATCGCCATCGTGTGGCACGAGGACCGCGACCTGTCGCGCGCCGCGCAGGCCTTCGTCGAAACGGCGGTCACCGCGGCTGAACGTATCGGCCTGCCAGCGATCCCCGTGCTCACCTCGCGCCAGCGCGCCACCCTCGTGGTCTGAACCGCGAGGCCACCTTTCAGCCCACCCCGATTCGGAGTTTGCCTGAGGGAAAGTGTCGAAGTTCGACATGTTCGCTCAGGCAAACGCTCCGGCAGCGATCGACTACCGTCAGCGGCATGTTCCGACAAGTGATCGCCTACCGATGGCGCGACGGCGTGACCGACGAGGACAAGGCGGCGTTTCGCGACTCGTTCAACGGTCTCCGCGCGATCCCTGAGCTCACCAGCCTGCGTTTCGCTGACGATGCCCGCTACTTCGAGGGCAACTTCGACGTCACCGCCGTCATGGACTTCCCCGACTTCGCGGCGGCACGCCGGTACGTGGCCGATGATCGCCATCAGGCCTACGTGCGCGAGTTCGCGAGTCAGATGATCGGCGAGCGTGTCGTCGTGCAACACGACTGGGCTGTGGGCGACCTCGCCGGTATCCACCACATCTCCCTGCCCGTGTCCAATGTGGCCCGCAGCGCCGACTGGTACGAAACCGCGTTCGGATTGGCGAAGGTGGATGAAGTCCGCGAAGCGAATCTGCACGAGATCACAATGGTTCACCCCGAAACGGGGACCACCGTGGTGCTGCGTCTCGATCCCCCACGCGCCGCGGCGCTGGCGGGCTTCGATGTACTCACCTTCGCCGTCGGCACGCTCGATGATCTGCACGCGATCCAGGTACACCTCGACGCACACGCCATCGCACACGGAGCCCCTAGGGCATCGGGCGCCGGCGTGCATGTGAATGTGCCCGATCCTGATGGAATTCTGGTGCGGGTCAGCACGCTGCTGCCCTGACCCACGGGCCCGCGATCACGCCAGGCTGACGAGTTCGAGCCAATCGGGGCTGAAGTAGTCGACCTGTCCGTCGGGCATCAGTAACACCTTGGTGGGCTTGAGTTGCTCCACGAATTCGGTGTCGTGGCTCACGAACACGATGGTGCCCTTCCACGTACTCAGCGCATCGGCCACGGCCTGACGGCTGGGCGGATCGAGGTTGTTGGTGGGCTCGTCGAGTAGCAGCAGGTTGTTGCGACCGACCATCAGCATCGCGAGCGCAAGCTTGGTCTTCTCGCCACCGCTCAGCGTTCCGCTGTCTTGGAACACCTTGGCGCCCATCAGCCCGAACATTCCGAGCATGCCACGCAGCTGCGTCTCGGTGAGCACCACGTTCGAGGGCACCTCGGAGCGGATGTTGTCGAGCAGCGATTCATTCACACGCAAGTTGTCGTGCTCTTGCGCGTAGTACCCAACGTTCACGCTGTGACCGAAGCTGAAGTCGCCGAGCGTTGGCTGGGTCTCGCCGGCAAGGATGCGCAGCAAGCTGGTCTTGCCGGCACCGTTGAGGCCGAGCACGAGTAGACGCTCGCCTTTGCCGATGTCGAACGACACGTCCTCGAACACCGGCGCGCCGCTGCCGTAGCCCTTCGATAGGCCACGTGACGTGATGACCGTTACGCCCGACGATGGCGGATCGGGAAACTTGACCTTCATCACCTTGTCGCCTGCGCCCACATGCACGCGCTGCGATTCGAGCCGGGCGATCTGCTTTTCCTTGCTGTGCGCCATCGTTGCCTTGGTGGCCTTGGCACCGAAGCGGTCGACCACCGATTGCAGGCGAGCGATCTCTTTGGTCTGCAACACGGCCTGCCGGGCCAGACGAGATTCGTCGGCTGCACGAGCAGCGCGGTATTGGCTGTAGGTGCCGCGGTACTCCACGAGATGGCCGGTGGCGTCCTCGGCGGGACGATCGAGGTGCAGCACGCGCGTGATGGCTTCGTCGAGTAGGTCGAGGTCGTGGCTGATGACCAACATCGCGCCGCGGTACTTGCGCAGGAAGTCGAGCAACCAGTTCTTGGCATCGATGTCGAGGTGGTTGGTGGGTTCGTCGAGCAACAACGCGTCGCTGCCGGCAAAGAGAATGCGCGAGAGTTCAACGCGACGACGTTCGCCACCCGACAACACACCGAGGGGTAGGTCGAGCCGGTCGGCACCAAGCCCGAGCCCCGCCGCGATGGAGCGCGCCTCACTGTCGGCGGCGTAGCCACCCGAGCTCGCGAACTCGTCCTGGGCCTTGCTGTAGCGAGCCACGTTGCGATCGCTGGTTTCTTCCTCCATCGCGATCCGCAGCTTCTCGATACGCGTGATCTGCTCGTCGATGCCGCGGCCCGAGAGCACATGCGTGATCGCGGTGCGGCCATCGAGCACGCCGGCGATACGCGGGTCCTGGGGCAGATACCCGAAGCCACCCTTACGCAGGATCTTGCCAGCGATGGGCTCGGTCTCGCCGCCGAGTACTCGGAAAAAGGTGGTCTTGCCGGCGCCGTTGCGGCCGACGAGGCCCACCTTGTCGCGGGGCATGATGGTGAACGAGGCCTGGTCGACAACGAGTCGACCGCCAATCTCCACCGAAACACCCTGCACCTGAAGCATCAGTCAAGGGTGGCAGCGCCTCCTGCGAACCGCAACCGCACGGTGTCATTGATGCCTAGTATTCCTCGCATGGAGATCGCGTTCGACGACAGCATTGTGGGTGTCGATCCCGCGCCGATCACGGTCGCCCGGCCCAGCCTCACAACGCCGACGACTTCGCGCCGCGCGCTGACCGCCCCCATCGCCTGCGCGTGCGCGACGGCGGCCGGCGCGGTCTACGTCGCAATCAACAACCCCGTCGGCCCCGGTGTGCACTTCCCCGCATGCCCGCTTTACGCGATGACAGGTTTCTACTGCCCCGGTTGCGGGCTCACCCGAGCCACACACGCATTTCTGCGCGGCCACATCGGCGCGGCGTTCGGTTTCAACCTGTTCTTCCCGTTGTTTCTCGGCGCCATCGTCATCGGGTGGTTTGCGTGGATGCGTAAGGCCCTCGGTCGCTCCCCGATTCGCTGGCTGGTGCGGCTCCCGACCTGGCTCTCGGTTGCAGGTGGCATCACGCTGATCTCGTTCGGCGTACTGCGCAATCTCCCCGGCTTACACGCCCTCGCCCCATAGCGTTTCAGCGTCAGGGGCCCGGAGGTGCCGGTGTCGTCGACTTGACCGTGGTTTCGGGCGCCGCTGTCGTGCTCGGCGGTTTCGTGGTCGTGGGCACCGTGGTCTTGGGCGCCGTCGTCGCTGTGAGCGTCTTGGCGGTGGTCGTCGTCACCACCTTGGCAGTCGTACCCGGCGAATTGCCAGAACCCTTCTCAGACGTGCTCGGTTCGGTAACGGCGGTCTTTCTCGGCACGGTGTTGGTCGACCCGTTCCTGCCCGTGGGGCTGCCAGCAGAATCATCGCGGAAGCTCGTGGTGAGGCACTGACCAGACCCTGCACTGGCGGGCGCCTGTCCGAGCGCGAGGGCGATGGAAGCCCCGAGCATCTTTCGGCCCGGCTCGGTGAGGTGCAGATTGTCGGCACCAGTGAGCGACGGGTCCTTGGAGATGGTCGCCCAGTCGAGCACGGTCACATTGGGAAACAGCGCAGCCTCAGCCACGATCACGCTGTTCGCGACGAGTTGCTCGGGACGAAAGACGGTGGTGGTCAACAGCACGGTTGGTCGCGGCGCGAGCCGAGTGAGCAACAGGTGCAGTTGGCTCTGATACACGACCTTGTCGTAGCGGTAGTTGTTGCCAAGCAATAGCACGGCCGCATCCCATCCGGCGGAGAGTCGTTTGTCGAGCACCTTGGCGCCGAACTCGATGAAGCGCCCGGTCTCGGCATCGACCTCGACCTGCCAGCCAGCGGGCACCAGCGTCGTGCAGGCCTGATTGCCATAGCGCGCGGAAATCGAGGCGAAGATCGAATCGCCGATGAGAATCACACGGTTCCCTGGGATGAGCGAACCCACGGGGGCGACCCCTGAGTACGGCAGTTCCACCGACAACGGCGCGGACGACAGTGGTCCTACGGCACCGGATCCGGGGAGTACCCCGACGCCATTCACCGTGACCTGCGTTGCTCGATCGGCGCTAGTGAGCGCACGGCTCGTACATCCAACCAAGCTCACGAGCGCAGCCGAAAGGGCCACGCCGACACCGAACACGACAGGTTTGCGGGTCGCGTTCATGGCTCTATTGGAACCACTGCGGCGACGACAAGCAAGTCACCCCCCAACGGGCGCGACACCTACTTGTTCGACTTGAGTTCCTCGAGAATGCCCTTGAGCAGGTCGTTGTCGGTG
This sequence comes from Actinomycetes bacterium, assembly GCA_025360105.1. GTDB lineage: Bacteria > Actinomycetota > Acidimicrobiia > Acidimicrobiales > Ilumatobacteraceae > WLMZ01. Next base: position 12,172 of record JANYCT010000072.1, read on the forward strand.
GGTCCGTCCTGGGCAAGGCCACGCTTGGTGGCCTTCCGGTAGACCTTCACAAGAGCAAACACGACAAGGGCGGTGAGCAGAAACGTCACGACCTGGTTAAGGAAGCTGCCCCACGCAACTGATTTGTACGCCTTACCGGCGAGGCCCGAGCAGTCTTGCTTGCCGGTGGGCTTTCCAGTAGCCGGATCGAGGATCGCCTGGCACTTGATGAACAGCCCGATGGTGCCGGTGACGATGTCCTTGACGAACGAGTCGATCACCGCCTTGATCGCCAAGCCCATGATGAAGGCCACGGCCACCGACATCAGGTCGCCGGTCATGATGAACTCTTTGAATTCTTGGATCAATCCCTTTTTCTCGGACATTGCTGGGTGCTCCCTTTGGATTCAGGCCACGCTGATGCTCGTCGTGGAGATCTTGGCAATTTCGACGACCGCATCATTGAAGCACGCCCCAGCCCCCAGATCGTTGATTTCGCGTGGGATCAACACGTTCGCCGTGAACGCATCGTCGAAGTGGCGGCGCCACAGTCCCTTGGGGATCGACACGACTCCTTGACGAAGCGCACTATCGATGCTCGCTGGCATCGTCAATTCGCCGAGTTCGTTGAACACACGGACGCGCTCGCCGTCGACGATGGCGTGCCGCTCGGCGTCAGTTGGGCTGATCGACACCACAGCATCGGGCGGACCGAACTCGGCAAACATCGAGTTGATCGTGCGGTTCGTCGCAGGCGTGAGCAAGGTGAACCCTACGGCGGCTGAACGCACGAAATGCGGCACCGGCATCTCGCCATCCGCATCGGTCAGGCGAGCTCGCACCGACCCGTCGGCGAACGTGGGCACCACATCGACGAACTGCACCGTCGTTCCGGCTTCGCGAACCAACGGCAGTGAGTCGGCGCTGTCGTCGGTGCGCATCAGCGCGAGAAGTCGCACGGGATCGGGATCGAATTCCGTCGCCGCATGGCCGAGGGCTGCAGCCAGACCCGACGCAACCTCGTCGTTCGAGCGGCTCTCACCGACACGATCGATCACCGGTGTCATCGTCTGCATCGAAAACACGCCGTACGAGTTGGCGAGATCGGTGACCTCGAAGTGCGTTGTCGCCGGAAGCACTACGTCGGCGAGCATCGCCGTATCGGTCATCACCTGTTCGTGCACCACCGTGAACACAGCGTCGTTCGCAAGGCCGCGCAGCATCGTGGCCTGATCCATTGCCGTCACCGCAGGGTTGGCGCCCTGCACGAACAACAGGCGAGTCTGCGGCCAATTGTGCAGCTCGCCGTTCAACGCAAGACCGACATCGTTCATGTTCATCGTCGGGATCTCGACACGCTGCACGTTCGCTGGCCACACCGCGCTCCTCTCGAGCGGCGCGCCGCCCGAGGTCGAGCCGATGACTCCGCTGCCGCGCTGGCCGAAGTGGCCCGCCACCAACCACAGCGCAAGTGCACCGACGCAGCCCGAACCGCCATTGCGATTGCGTTCGAGTCCGTAGCCGAGTCGCATCATCGCCGGCGCCGCGGTGGCGAGCATCGATGCGAACGTCTCGATGTTCTCGACGGTGACGCCACATTCGTCGGCGGCCCGATCAAGCGTCCACGCATCGGACTCGGCGAGAAACACATCGCTGCCCGATGTGTGCCCGGCGAGGAACTCGGTTGCAACATGGCCGTGTTCGCGCAACCAACGCGCCGCCGCATACGCCAACACCACATCAGTGCCGGGGCGAATCGCGAGATGGAGATCGGCGCGGGCCGCTACAGCTGTGCGGCGTGGATCGATGACCACGAGTCGAGCACCGCGTTTGGTGGCCGCGGTCAGCAATGGCAGCAGATGCGTGTTCGATGCCATCGGGTTCGCACCCCAGATGACGATGAGCTCGGAGTATTCAAGGTCGAACGGATCGGCGCTCAGCATCGACCCGAACACCTGGCTCCACGCCGCACCGACAGTGGACGCGCAGATGGTGTGCTCGATGTGCGGGCAGCCGAGCCGTTCGAACAGCATCGGGGTGAGCGCGTTCGCCAGCACGCCGCCTGACGAGCTGTACAGGTACGGCAGCACGCTACGAACCCCATGCGCGCCAATCGCCGCGGTCAGGCGTGCGGCGACAAGTTGTTCGGCCTCGGCCCATGTGGCGGGCCGAAACTCACCCGAGCCTTTGGGTCCGGTGCGAATCAGTGGAGTGAGCACACGCTCGGGCGCGTACACGCGCTTGGCGTGATGCTTCACCTTCTGGCAGATGTAGCCCTGCGTGAATGGGTTGGCCGTCTCGCTCGTGTCGGCATCTACGCCGACGATACGGCCGTCTTCGACAGTGACCGCCAGCGAGCAGGTGTCCGGGCAGTCGAGGGGGCAGGCGGTATGCAGCACGTGACGCATGCGAGCATTCTGCACCCGATCTGCGCGGCAGACCAACAGGTATCGCCACTACCGTTACCGGTATGGAAAACGGAATGGCACGGCGATGACCGACCGTTACGACCTCGTGATCGTCGGGATGGGTTCCGCCGGCATGGCCGCAGCCGAGTTCGCGGCCACCCTCGATCTCAACGTGGCTGTCATCGAACGAGACCGCGTCGGAGGCGACGGCCTGTGGACCGGGTCAGTCCCATCGAAGGCGTTACTCGCCACGGCCAAAGTCGCCCACGTCATGCGTCACGCCGATGCGGTCGGTCTCACGGCCGTCGAACCGCACATCGATCTCGGCATGGTCTGGCGGCGCATGCGTTCGGTGCGCGCCGATATCGCCCGCACCGATAGCGACCCCGAGCGCTACCGCGCAATGGGGCTCACCATCGTTGTCGGCGACGCAACGATCACCGGCCCGAACGAGGTCACCGTTGTGGAACATGGCAGCCACACCGACGACGAACCGCTCGTGCTCGACACCCGCTTCATCATGCTGTGTACCGGATCCCGCCCCGACCTCCCCGAGATCGACGGCTTGACCGAAGCTGGTTATCTCACGAGTGAGACCCTGTTCGAGCTCGATGAACCTCCTGTGAGCATGGTGATCATCGGTGGCGGCCCGATGGGTATCGAGATGGCACAGGCACTCAACCGTTTGGGTGTTCGCGTCACCGTGCTACAACGCGCATCGAGCATTCTCACCAACGATGAACCAGCGCTGGTGCAGATCGTCGCAGCCAAGCTGCGCAGTGAAGGTGTCGACCTGCGCGTCGATGCCGAAGCCGTTCGAGTCACTCTCGACGGGTCCACGCGAACCGTTCATTGCGGCCCCGACGATGCGGATGCATCCGTGTTTGCCGAAGGCATTCTCGTTGCGACGGGTCGGCGCGCAAACACCGAAGGACTTGGCCTCGACGAGGTGGGCGTGGAGGTGGGTGCCAACGGCGTGCAGGTCGACGGTCGTGGCCGCACGAACATCAGAAGTATCTATGCCGTTGGCGACGTTGCCGGGCGATTTTTCTTCGCCCATTCCGCCGGATACGAAGGCGTGCGTGCGGTGCGCGACATGTTCTTTCCTGGCAAGGGCAACGTCGACGAGTTCGTTCCGTGGTGCACCTTCACGGATCCCGAATTGGCCCACGCCGGCCTCACTGTTGCCGAGGCCGAGGCCAAGTTCGGCGACGATCTCGACGTGTGGCGGCTCGACCTGTCGCACAACGACCGCGCGCGGGCCGACGCGGCAACCGAGGGAAGCATCGTTGTGATCTCCACCAAGGGCCGCATCGTCGGGGCGCACATCGTGGCGCCTGCGGCCGGCGAGATGATCCACGAACTGGCGCTCGCGATCCGTCACGACATGAAGATCGGCGATATCGCCGCGCTCGTACACATTGCACCCACCTATGCAACGTCCATCGGCGAAGTCGCTACCGACAGCTCGTACGAACGTGCCCGAAACCTGCGCTGGATGGTGCGCCGGTAGATCCCCCTATCGCACCTCAACGGGTTCGTCCGCGATCTCGAGATCTTCGAATCGGTCGACGCGCCGCAGCGCTGGGAAGGCAAACACAGCAATGCCCACGACAGCAACCGTGATCACGCCGCCACCGATGATCGCCACCGGCAGCCCGAGGTACTGCGCTGCCATACCACTCTCGAAAGCACCAAGTTCGTTCGATGCACCGATGAACACATTCTCGACCGCAAGTACGCGGCCCCGCTTTTCGTCGGGCGTCACGAGCGGCACGAGCGAACCGCGTACAAACACGCTCACCATGTCTGCAGCAGCAAGCACCACCAGGGCCACGAATGCAACCGTGTAGTTGTGGGTGAGCCCCAAGATCACCGTCGCCGCGCCGAACACCGCGACGGCGCAATACAGCGCGCGGCCCACGTGCCGACGCAAGGGGCGGATGGACAAGAAAAGCGCCATCGATGCTGCGCCCATACCGCCAGCAGCACGCAGCCAGCCATAGGCGACGTCGCCCACATGCAGGCGGTCCTTGGCGATCACGGGCAGCAGCGCCACGGCGCCGCCAAACAGCACCGCGAACAGATCAAGCGTGATCGCGCCGAGCACGATGGGCGTACGCGCGATGAACCGCAAGCCCTCGACAGCATGACGCAACGACGGCTTCTCATCGGGGTCTGGGGGCGTGGGTTCACGGCGGAAGTGCAGCGTGAGCATCCACAGCAGACCGATCAGGATCGACGCGCTCACCACGGCGTACGGCACCCACGCGTCGATGGAATACAGCCAACCCGACATCGCCGGGCCGACGATGATGGCACCTGTCCACGTGGCACTGAACAGTGCGACGACGCGAGGCAACGCAAAGTCGGGCGCAACCATGGGCGGCATCGATCGGATGGCCGGGGCGTTGAACGCGCGGAAGACCCCGAACGCCACTGCAATCACAAAGAACGGCCAGACCGCTGTGGGGTCACTGAGCGAGTAGAGCATGAGCGCTAGAGCACACAGCAGTTCGCCGCTCAGCGCGAGCGCCGCGATCTTCTTGCGGTTGAACCGGTCGGCAAGAGATCCGGTGACAAGCACCAGAATCGGCGCTGGCGCGAACTCGGCCAGACCGAGCCAGGCGAGATCGATGGTGCGGTTGGTGATGTCGAAGATCTGTTTGCCCAGCACGGCAGCCTGCAGGGCGATACCGAACGAGATCATCGTGTACGAACCGAGCAGGATGCGAACATCGCGATCGGCGAGCACCTCGCGACCCGACGGCACCAGGTTCACGACGGGGGTTTCGTTCACAGGGCCACGACCCTACTGAAACTCGCCTCGGATTCGGCGAACAGTTTTGTGTTACAACACAGCGCATGAGTTCGATCGCAGATGACACACAATGGATGGACGCCACCGACCAGGCCGCGCTGGTCGCGAAGGGCGATGCAACACCGACGGAATTGCTCGAGTCAGCCATCGAACGCATTGAACGGCTCGACCCGGCGCTGAACGCCGTCGTCATCCGCTGGTTCGATCACGCCCGCGCTGTCGCGGCCAGCGCAGAGTTGCCCGATGGGCCCTTCCGTGGCGTGCCATTTCTGCTCAAGGACCTGTTCGCCACCTACGCGGGCCAGCGCATCAGCAACGGCAACGTGGCGTTGAAGAACGCCAACACCATCTCGACCGTCGACACCACCTTGGTCGAGCGGTATCGCGCCGCTGGTCTGGTCATTGCGGGGCGCACCAACAGCCCTGAGCTCGGCAGCGTGCCCACCACCGAACCGCTCGCTTGGGGGCCGACGCGCAACCCGTGGGACACCTCGCGCACACCGGGCGGCTCGAGTGGTGGTTCCGCCGCGGCGGTCGCTGCGGGCATGGTTCCGTTCGCGCACGCCAGCGATGGCGGCGGGTCCATCCGCATCCCCGCGTCGTGCTGCGGGTTGGTGGGGTTGAAGCCCAGCCAGGGGCGTATCACCTTCGGCCCGGCGAGAAACGAAAGCGGCCTCGGCGTCGAGCACTGCGTCAGCCGCAGCGTGCGCGACACCGCGGCACTGCTCGACGCGACGCACGGCCCGGGCATCGGCGACACGGTCATCGCTCCACCACCGGTGCGCCCGTATATTCAGGAATTAGGCGTCGATCCGGGCCGGCTGCGCATCGGTCTGCTCGACCATCACCCACAGGGCGGCACTATCGATCAGGAGTGCACCGATGCGGCGCGCGCTGCAGCGACCCTGCTCGAATCCCTCGGCCACCATGTGGAGCCCGCCTGGCCAAAGGCGCTCGAGGACAGTTCGTTCGCGTCGCAATTCGGCGCGCTGTGGAGCACGAACATGGGCGTGTCATTGAGTCAGTTCGAAGAGATGATCGGCCGTCCACTGACCGACGAAGAGTTCGAGCCGATGAACCGTGCCCAAGCCAACTTTGCCAAGCTGTTCACCTCCATCGATTACGCCCGCGCTCAGGCCGCTGTTGCTCAGTTTCGGCGCGCCGTGCAGGCCTGGTGGACCCAGGGTTGGGATCTTCTCCTCACGCCCACGCTCGGCCAGGTGCCGGTGCCACTCGGGTCATTTGCCAACAACGCCGACCAGCCGATGGCTCCGCTCGCTACGGCGGGAGTGTTCGTGCCGTTCACTCCGCCGTGGAACACCTCGGGCCAACCTGCGATCAGCCTGCCGCTGCACTGGACCGCCGATGGCCTTCCCGTTGGTGTGCAGTTGGTGGCCGCGTATGCGCGCGAGGACGTGCTCATCCGCGTCGCCAGCCAACTCGAGCAGGCTCAGCCGTGGGCACAGCGCACGCCGCCAGTGTGAGCACGATGACCTCTGGTCAGCGCGCGGTCCAGCCGCCGTCGACGATCACTGATTGACCGGTGATGAAGGTGCTCGCGCGACTCGCGAGCAGCAACAACGCACCATCGAGTTCGTGGGCGTGGCCCATGCGCGGGATGGGCGAGTTCGCGACGATGAATCGCTGACTGCCCTCATCGGTGTCCATACCGGCTGTCATCTCGCTGTCGAACCAGCCCGGGCACAACGCGTTCACATGTATCCCTTTGCGGGCCCACTGCAATGCCAGCTCTCGGGTGAGGTTCACGACCGCGCCCTTCGATGCGCAGTAGTGAGCCTGCTTGATGGGAGCGGATCCCACGTGGCCGAGCATCGAGGCGATGTTCACGATGCTGCCGTAGCCCTGCGTCACCATCGGTGCCGCAACCAGTTTGCTCAGGTGCCACACCGCAGTCACGTTGAGCTCCATTGCGGCGCGGAAGGTCTCGAGGTCTTCATCTTCGATGGCCACCTTGTGCCCGATGCCGGCGTTGTTGACGAGCACGTGCACTGTGCCGCACCGATCGATAGTCTCGGCGATGAGTCGTTCGCGTTCCTCGGCAATCGACAGGTCCACGCCAATCGCCATCGCTCCCGGTAGTTCTGCGACGAGATCGCGCAAGCGATCGGCCCGGCGCGCCGCCACCACTACCGTGGCCCCTGCAGCGTGCAATACGCGCGCAAATCGGTTGCCGAGCCCCGCCGATGCCCCCGTGACGATGACGATCTGATCGTCGAGTCGGAACATCGAGAGCGGATCGATCGCGGCTGAAGGGGTCGGTGAAGGCGTCGCGGACATGGCATTCACGTTACGACAACACGACAATGATTTCGGTTTGGCGAATAACTGCCGAAGAAGTCTCAGGTTCGCGCAACTGGAGCATCGGTACAGATATGAACACGTCCATGACATCGCATCGCACCCACCATTGGTCCCGGGCCGCGTTCTTCGCGGCAGTCGTCACCGGCCTCGCCGCCCTCACGGCGTGGGTACTCGCCTCGGTGGTTCACCTGTCAGAACCCGCAGTCGTCATCACCGTCATGATCGTTGCGTTCGTGGCCAGTTGGATCGTCACGAATCATCGTTCGGTCCATCACCGAGTCACCCTCATCCCCGTACACGCCCGCACCCGCTGATCTTCCCGGCTCTTCGCGCTGTGGCAGTACACTTGCGACCTACAGAGCGCGTGGCTACTGCCAAGTCGACGAGGGCCGCGCCTTCCGGTGGATGAGGCTGGCCGTCGCGTGTGACACGATTCGTCGATGAGTGAGTCGCAGATCCCGATCGTCGTTCTGGTACATGGTGCATGGCACGGAGCGTGGTGCTTCGCGGCGCTGCAGGCCGAACTCGATGCACGGGGTATTGCCTCGCTGGCCGTCGACCTTCCGGGCCATGGCACCTCGCTCGAACCGTTCTCCGATCTGCTCGGCGACGCTGACCACGTGACCAGCGTGCTTGGCGCTATTGGGCAACCGGTCGTGCTGGTGGGCCATTCGTACGGCGGTTCGGTGATCACACAAGCCGCTGCGGCGGCCACGAACGTGCGCCACCTCGTGTACCTCACAGCGTTCGTGCCCGACGTGGGCGAGAGCACCGTCGGACTGATGCAGATCATGCCTCCCGCACAGGTCGAGCTGAGCAACGCAATGGTGATCAGCGGCGACGGCTTCAGCACGATCGATCCCGAGCGCGCCCACGCTGCGTTCTACGGCATGTGCAACCCAGCCGCCACACCAGCGAATGTGGCGCGCCTGTGTCCGCAACCCTTCGTCACGTTTACGCAGCAACTCACCGCGGCAGCGTGGAGCACATTGCCATCCACCTACGTGCGATGCACGGAAGATGCGGCCATCCACGTCACCCACCAGGACTACATGTCGGCGCGCTGCACGAACGTGGTCACCCTCGCCACCGATCACTCACCGTTCGCATCCATGCCCACCGAGACTGCCAACATCATCGAGCACATCTGCCTGTCATGAAGGTGCGCATCGGCTATGGCTTGGGGGTCAGGACCACGCTCAACGACGACAGCCTCGGCATAGTGGTCGACGCTCTCGAACGTCTTCGCTTTGACAGCTTGTGGTTCAGTGAACGGATTGGCGGTGAAGCTCCCGAACCATTGGTGGCAATGTCATTCGCCGCGGGTCGCACCACACGACTGAAGCTCGGTATGAGCGTGATGGTGCTACCGGGTCGCAACCCGGTGGTGCTTGCGAAGCAGCTCGCAACGCTCGATCGACTCTCCAACGGCCGGCTGCTGCCGGCGTTCGGACTCGGTGTCGCCGACCCGCACGAGCAGCAGGCGTTCGGCGTGGAACGCAAGGACCGAGCGAAGATCTTCGACGAAGCGCTCGCGGTGATGCGTGCGTGTTGGACCGACGAAGCGGTCACCTTCCATGGCGAACGATTCCGCTACGACGGCTTGCGCGTGCAGCCCAAACCGAAGCAGCAACCTCTCGAGGTGTGGCTCGGTGGCATCGCGCCATCGGAGCTGAAGCGGGTGGGTCGCTTGGCCGATGGTTGGCTGCCGTCGTTCGTGACACCTGCAGATGTTGCGGCCGCACGACCGGTCATCGAACAGGTTGCACGCGAGTACAACCGCGAGGTACCGGCCGATCACTTCGGCGCGCTCATCCCCTACGCACACGGCCCACTGCCCGACGCGCTCATGGCCGGGCTGGCGGCGCGGCGACCCGACCTCGACGACATCAGTGCGCTCGTGCCCCAGGGTTGGGATCAACTCCTCGCACTCATCGATTCCTTCGTTGATGTGGGAACCACCAAGTTCGTAGTGCTGCCGATCACCGAGCCCGCAGGTGCGCAAGGTTGGATCGACGAACTGGAGTCAGCGGCACAGGTGCTCTTGCCCCGCCAGACCTGATCAGCCGCCGGTGTTCACCGAGTTCCACGTGGACTTCGCACCGCTGTGACCGATCTTGATGACCATGTACATCGAGCCCACCGACACGATGACGGCCAGCACTATGACAGTGATGTTGGTGGCCTTCTCCGGCAGCTTGAGCGGCTTGTTGCGTCGGCGCATGATCTCGGCAACCATGATGAAGACCGCAACCACGAACATGCCGGCAACCCACGGCAGTAGGTCCTCGCCCATTTGCGTGTGGGCCCGCAGAAGCGCCTGATCCTTCACCGTGTTCCGAACCGATTCCTGCAGCGACTCGCCCGAACTCTGGGCCAGTGCCACCGATCCCGCTGCGAGCATTGCGAAGACCGCAGTGAGGGTCGCGTACTTCTCGCGCCACTTCGGAACGAACGCCACCAACACGAGCGCGATGGCGGCTAGGGGCACGAGCACCACGGCCGCGTGCACGAGGATCGGGTGTGCCGGCAACCCGAACAAAGAGTTGATGTCCATCTCCTCAGTGAACCACTTGGCTCTTTGCGGGAATGAATCCTTACCAGAACTTTGCTCTGCGCCTGTAGCCGAGACGAGTGCCCATACGGTGTCGACGTGCAACAGTTACACCCATGCCAACGGATCTGCTGCTGACACCCGCGATGTTCGAGTTGCGCCGATTACGCATGCCGCTCGTTCGTGCATTCCGTACCAGCTTCGGCACCGAAACCGTGCGCGAGGTGATGGTGGTGCGCGTCGTCACCGATCACGGCGACGGGTGGGGCGAGAGCGCCATCGAGTCTGCCCCGCTATATCTCAGCGAGTTCCACAATGCGGCCGACTACGTGTTCGCCGAACACCTCATCCCGCGTCTGTTCGCTGCCGGCCCGCTGCGCGCCGAGCATGTCGCGAGCATCCTTGCGCCGGTAAAGGGTCATCGTATGGCCAAGAGCGCGCTGGAGATGGCAATCCTCGACGCCCAGCTCCGCGCTGAGCATCGTTCGTTTCACCAGATGGTCGGAACCACGCGAACGTCGGTGCCGGTAGGCGTCTCGGTCGGCATCACCGACACCATCGACGAACTTGTCGATGTAGTCGCCGGGTACATCGCTGATGGGTACCCACGCATCAAACTCAAGATTGAACCCGGTTTCGACATCGAGCCCGTCCGACGAGTTCGCGAGGCAAACCCCGATGTCATGTTGCAGGTCGATGCGAACACTGCGTACTCGGTGGCCGATATCGATCACCTGCAACAACTCGATGCCTTCGACCTGTTGCTGATCGAGCAGCCCTTCGGCGAAGACAATCTTGTCGGTCACGCCGAGCTGCGCCGACGCATGACCACGCCCGTCTGTCTCGACGAGGCGATCCGGTCGGTGGATCACGTGCATACCGCGTTGGCGCTCGGTGCGGCTGACGTCATCAACATCAAACCGGCTCGAGTCGGTGGCTACCTCGCAGCTGTCGAGGTGCACGATCTCTGCCTCGCCGCGGGCGTGCCGGTGTGGTGCGGTGGCATGCTGGAGACCGGAATCGGGCGCGCCGCGAACCTGGCGCTGGCGTCACTCCCCGGGTTCACGCTGCCCGGTGACATCTCCGCGACCAAGCGTTACTGGACGCGCGACATCACCGCGGCCTTCGAGGTCATCGACGGTGAGATCGCCGTCCCAACCGGAGTCGGATTCGGCATCACCGTCGACACCGCCTTCGTCGAGGAGATCACCTTCGAGCGTCGTGAGGTCACACGTGGTGTGGTCCGAGGGTGACGGTGCTTGATTTTTCGTTCATCGGTGTGGGTCGCTTTTCACATCCCTCCTAGGGTCGTGCACATGGCTGACACGGACGCTTCCACGAGCGGACGCCACCGCCTCACGCTTCGTGTGCACGGCTCAGCGCCGTGTTCGCCTGCCACCACCATCACCATCGAATGCCTGCTCAGCGATGCCGAGCGGACGCAGCTGCAAGCGATCTTGGTGGATCCTCTGCTGGAAACCGGCGAGTGGGACGAGGGCGTTTTGGCGCACCAACTCGATGTCGGGCTGATCCCCGGGGTCACTGATACCGCAGCGGCCCAGGTCGTGCACGCCGCCCGCCTGCTCGGCATCACCGTCACCGATGCTGCGGTCGGACGTGTGGTCGATCTACCAGGTGCTACCGACGATCGCGAGATCCGCCGCCACTGGGCCAACCCCGTGATCGAACGCTGGGCCGTCGGCGCGACAGTCGAGCCCGGATTCGCGCTCCATGAAGCCGGCATCTCGCCAACGGTGTTTGTTCCGCTACCGCTCGACGACGAGGGCTTGCGTCAACTCGGCGTCGAACGTGGTCTCGCGCTCGACCTTGCCGAAATGCACGTGATCCGCGAACACTTTGCCGCAGCCGGGCGTACACCCACCGACGCTGAGCTCGAAACGCTCGCACAGACCTGGAGCGAACACTGCGCGCACAAGAGCTTCCGGGCCGATGTCGTGCTGCCCGACGGCACGATCACGATGTCGCTGCTCGATCAACTCCGCCGCTCGACCACACAGATCGATGCACCCTTCGTGGTGTCTGCCTTCGACGGCAACGCGGGCATCGTGCAGTTCACCGACACACGCACCTACGCGTTGAAGTGCGAGACCCATAATCACCCCTCTGCGATCGAGCCCTTCGGTGGGGCGAACACGGGCGTCGGTGGCGTGATCCGCGACATCATCGGCGCAGCACATCAGGCCATTGCGTGCACCAACATCTTGTGCTTCGGCCCGGCCGACACGCCCGACGACCAACTACCCGATGGCGTGCTCAGCCCGCAACGCATCATCGAAGGCGTCGTTGCGGGCGTGGCTGACTACGGAAACAAGATCGGTCTCCCCACTGTCGCGGGTGGTGTGCTGTACGACCCGGCCTACATTTCCAACCCGCTCGTGTTCGCCGGCTGTATTGGCGTGGCTCCTGCCGGGCGGCCGCCGCTCACCGGTCCACACCCGCGCGACAGGGTGATCCTGCTCGGTGGCCGCACCGGTCGCGACGGAATCCGCGGCGCTACGTTCTCGTCGATGGAGATGGATGCCACCACGGGTGACGTGGCCGGCGCGAGCGTGCAGATCGGCGATCCGATCACCGAGAAACTGGTGTCCGACCTGCTGGCTGAAGCATGGCACCTATATACCGCGATCACCGATTGCGGTGCGGGCGGGTTGTCATCGGCCATCGGCGAACTGGCCGACGGAATCGGTGCCGATGTGGAACTGAACCTGGTGCCGCTCAAGTACGCCGGGCTCGCGCCATGGGAGATCTGGCTGAGCGAGGCGCAGGAGCGCATGGTCGTTGCCGTTGCGCCTCACCAACTCGATGCACTTGCAACTATGTGTCTCCGCCACGGCGTCGAGCTGAGCGATCTGGGTGAGTTCTCAGGCGACTCGCAGTTGGTGGTGCGCCACGACGGCAACGCGGTGGTGAATCTGTCCACATCGTTCCTGCACAAGGGCCGTCCGCGCCGTCGCCTGCAGGCCGAGCTTCCCCAACCGCAACGTGTGGAAACTGTTCCGGCGTGTGAGGACCCGAGCTCGGCATTGCTTGCGCTGCTCGCCCATCCCAACATCGCCAGTAAGGCGCACGTGATTCGTCGCTACGACCACGAGGTGCTTGGCTCCACTGTCGTGCGCCCGCTCATCGGTGCGTGCAACGACGGCCCCGCCGACGGCGTGGTGCTGGTGCACCCCAACGACACCGACGGCATTGCGATCGGCATCGGCGTGAACCCGTGGTACGGCCAGACCGATCCCGAGTACATGGCCTGGGCCGTGGTCGATGAAGCGATCCGCAACGTTGTCGTCGCTGGTGGCGACCCGGCGGCGGTGGCACTGATGGATAACTTCTCGTGGGGCAATCCCACTCGCGCCACTACCTTCGGCGAACTCGTGGTGGCGGTGCGCGGGTGCTGCGACGCGGCGGCGGCGTACGCCGCCCCGTTCGTGTCCGGCAAGGACTCGCTGAACAACGAATACCTCACGGCCGACGGCACCCGTCACGCCATTCCACCCACGCTGGTCATCACCGCCGTCGCTGCGGTACCGAGCGCCGAGGTGTGCGTGACCCCCGACCTCAAGCAGGCCGGGAACGTGTTGGTGCTGCTCGGCCGCACGGCCAGTGAGTTCGGTGGCAGTCACCTGGCCAAAGTGCTCGGCGACACCGCGGCCCGCGCCGTGCCTGCCCCCGACCCCGCGTCGCCGGCGCTGTACCGATCGCTACATCAGGCGATGCTGCAGGCGTTGGTGGTCGCGGCGCACGACTGCAGCGAGGGTGGTCTGGCTGTCGCGCTCGCGGAGATGGCCATTGCTGGGCGGTGCGGCGCACAAGTCAACCTTGCCGAGGTTCACCCCGATGTCGTCAGTGCTCTGTTCAGCGAATCCAGCGGGCGCATCGTCTGCGAAGTTCGGCCCGAGAATCTCGAGACCCTCATGGCCATGCTCGGTCACGCCGCGGTGGTCATCGGTTCGGTCACCGATGCCGGCACGCTCGAGTTCGCCGGTCAGTTCGCCATCGCTGTGCAGTCGCTCGTCGACGCTTTCAATGATCCTGGCACTGGTCCTGGCACTGGTCCTGGCAAGGTTCCGGGCAACGAGGCGATGCGATGAGCACGAATCCACGAGCACTCGTGGTGCGTGCTCCGGGCACGAACCGCGACACCGACGCCGCCTTCGCTCTCGACCAGGCCGGCGCAGAACCGCACATCGTGTTGCTCAGTGAGGTTCTCGCCGACCCGTCAATTCTCCACGCATCACAGATGCTGCTGCTGCCCGGAGGTTTTTCGTTTGCCGACGCGCTCGGCGCCGGCCGGCTGTTCGCGCTCGAACTCGTCACCAGGCTCAGCCATGAATTGACTGCTTTCGTCGCCGATGGCAAGCCGGTGATCGGCATCTGCAACGGCTTTCAAGCACTCATCCGCACCGGCCTGCTACCGGGTTCCGGGCTCACCGTTGCCCTGGGCCCAAACGACCACGGCCGGTTCGTGTGCGACTGGGTCACGCTGGCGCCGGTGTCGCAGAAAAGCGTCTGGACCTCCGGCCTCACCGAATACATCGAATGCCCTGTCGCCCACGGCGAGGGCCGCTTCACGTGCGACGACGCAACGCTGTCTGCGCTGCAGGCCAACGACCAGGTCGCGCTGCGCTATTTCGCCACCAACCCAAATGGTTCCCTCGACGACATCGCCGGCGTCTGCGACTCCACGGGTCTCGTACTCGGCCTCATGCCGCACCCAGAAGATCACATCATCGCCAGACAACACCCCCAGTTCCTGCGCGGCCATCGCGGATGCATAGGGCTCGAGTTGTTCCGGAACGGCGTCAAGTACGCGAGGCAACTCTGATGCATTCACCCTTGCCGGCTCCCTTCACCGATCTCGAACTCGATCTCCCCGATCGTCGCGTCGGCAAGGTTCGTATCTCGTACGGCCTGCCCGACAACGAACGGCTCTTTGTCACCACCGACCGGCTGTCGGCCTTCGATCGCGTGGTGGCCGCAGTTCCCTACAAGGGTCAGGTGCTCAATGAACTCGCAGCATGGTGGTTCGCCAACACGGCCGACATCGTGGCCAACCACGTGCGTGGCGTTCCTGACCCCAATGTGACCATCGGCGTCGAAGCCACACCACTGCCCGTCGAGGTCGTGGTGCGCGGCTACATCACGGGCGTCACATCCACGTCGCTCTGGCGCCGATACAGCGAGGGCCAGCGACTCATCTACGGCTACCGGTTGCCCGACGGGATGACCCAACATCAACAACTCGACACGCCGATCATCACGCCCACCACCAAGGCCCACGCTGGCGCGCACGACGAGCCGATCACGTGCGCCGACGTCGTGCGGGGCGGCCACGTTGATGCAGCGATCTGGGCCACGGTCGAGACCGCTGCGATCGCGCTGTTTGCCCGCGGTCAACGCATCGCAACCGATGCCGGGCTGATCCTCGCCGACACCAAATACGAGTTCGGTATCGATCCCTACGGCGAGCTGATCCTGATCGACGAGATGCACACGCCCGACTCGTCGCGCTTCTGGGTGGCGGCAACGTACGCGTCACGCATTGCCGCCGGCGACGATCCCGAGAGCCTCGACAAAGAGCCGATCCGGCGCGCGCTCATCGCTGCGGGCTACGACGGCAACGGCCCGTCTCCCGACCTGGGTGCCGCAGTGGTCGCCGAGACCACCACTCGCTACATCAACGCCTTCGAACGACTGACGTGTCGTCCCTTTCAACCGAGCAGCTATCCCGTGGAGCCCCGGCTCACAGAGGCGCTGCATCGAGCAGGAGTGTTATGAACATCCCCACCACGCATGAGCACGACGATGACACCCCGAAAGAGGAATGTGGCGTGCTGGGCATCTCCACCCCCCATGGCGAGGGCGTGGCCCAACTCGCGTTCTTCGGGCTCTTCGCCCTGCAGCACCGCGGACAGGAGGCCGCCGGCATCGCGGTGAGCGATGGTCAACGAGCCAGGGTGCACAAAGACGCGGGCTTGGTGGCCACCATCTTCACGCCTGAGAACCTTGTTCCCCTCGCCGGCTATCACGCCATCGGCCATACCCGTTACAGCACAACGGGAAGCTCGAACCAGCGCAACATCCAACCGTTCCTGGTGGAGACCATGCACGGCACACTCGCCGTGGCCCATAACGGCAACCTCGTCAATGCCTCGGCACTGCGAGATGAACTGCTCGGGCGAGGCTTCGGCCTCACCGCCACTAGCGACACCGAGGTGCTCACGCTCATGCTCGCTGCGGCAGGTGGGCGAACATGGGAGGAGCGCATCGAGCGCACCATGCCCGCATGGAAGGGCGCGTACTCAATGGTCATCCTCGCCAACGACCGCGTGCTTGCGGTGCGCGATCCGTGGGGTTTCCGGCCGCTCTCGGTGGGGCGTCTACCGCGTGGCGGCTATGCAGTTGCATCGGAAACTTGTGCACTCACCACCCTCGGCTGCGTCGAGATCAGCGAAGTCGAACCGGGCGAGATCGTCACACTCATCGGCGCCGAACTCCACCGCCGTCGGGCCGTGGCACCTGCCGTGAAGAAGGCACTGTGCTCGTTTGAGTTCGTGTACTTCAGCCGCCCCGACAGTGAGTGGGACGACCGCAACGTGCACCAGGTGCGCCAGCGCTTGGGCGAGGAACTCGCCGACGAATGGCCCGCCGAAGCCGACGTCGTGGTGCCGGTTCCCGACTCTTCCATCCCCGCCGCGATTGGCTACTCACGTCGGAGCGGCCTGCCGTACAACGATGGGCTGATCAAGAACCGCTACATCGGTCGCACGTTCATCGAGCCCACCCAGGCAATGCGCGAACGTGGCGTGGCGCTCAAGTTCAACGCACTCGGCGCAAACCTGCAGGGCAAGCGAGTGGTGCTCATCGACGACTCGTTGGTACGCGGCACGACGGCAGGTCCGCTCGTGGCGCTGCTACGAGATGCCGGCGCCAGCGAGGTGCACATGCGCATCACCTGCCCGCCGATCACGCATGCCTGTCACTTCGGCGTCGACATGGGCCACGACAACGAACTCATCGCTGCACAGATGTCGGTTGACGAGATCTGCGCGCACATCGGAGCCGACTCCCTCGCGTTCTTGTCGCTCGAGCGGATGATGAACGCCATCGGACGTCAGGACGGCTATTGCAACGCCTGCTTCACCGGGAAGTACCCGATCGAGGTAGGCGAGGCACAGGGCAAGCTCAAACTCGAAGGGGTGCTTGCATGAGCAACGTTGCCCACGGTGCGCTCGACATCCTCGTCGTCGGCGGCGGCGCGCGCGAACACGCACTGGCATGGGCGGTGCGCCGGTCTCCCCGGTGTTCGCAGCTGTATGTGGCACCCGGCAACGATGCGACTCCGGGCACCCGCGTCGACATCGCCGCCGACAACATCGAGGCGCTCACTGCGTTTGCGATAGATCACGCTATCGGGTTGGTGATCGTCGGTCCCGAGATCGCGCTGGCAGCTGGCCTGGCCGACGAGCTTGCGCTCGGGGGTATCCCCGTGTTCGGACCCACCCGCGCAGCGGCCGAACTTGAATGGTCGAAGTCGTTCACCCGTCGAATCGCTGCCGAGCTCAACCTTGCCTCGCCAGCATGGGCAACGTTCGACTCCCATGCCGACATCGACGCCGCTCTCGGATGGTGGCGCGCGCTCGGCGACAAGATCGTCGTGAAGCAGGCCGGCCTCGCTGGCGGGAAAGGCGTCGTTGTTCCACTCGACGACGTCAGTTGCGAAGCCACCATCCGCTCGTTCTTCACCACCGGTGCAGTGGTACTCGAACAACGGCTGCGCGGCCCGGAGTGTTCGTTGCTTGCTTTCTGTGACGGCACCACAGCCCGACCGCTGCCGTTTGCTCAGGACCACAAGCGCCTCAGCGAGGGTGACACCGGACCCAACACGGGTGGTATGGGTGCATACGCCCCGGCGCCGGTTCCATACGATGTCGATGCCTTGACGGCACAGTTCATCCAGCCTGTCGTTGACCACATGCGCTCGATCGGGCGGCCCTTTGTGGGCATGCTCTACGCAGGACTCATGCTCACCGCCGATGGCCCCAAACTGCTCGAATTCAACTGTCGCTTCGGCGACCCTGAGGCGCAGGTGCTGATTCCGCTCATCAGTAACGATTTTGTAGAGCTGATCGTGTCCTGCTGCGATGGCACGTTGGCCGAGACGCCAATCGTGATGCGCAATGCAACCGCCATTGGCGTGGTGATCGCTGCTCGCAACTACCCATCGTCGGGCGTGCCGTTGGGTGTCGCCGGAGTACCGCCTGCGGCCAACGACCGCCAATTGTTGTTCCGCGGTTCGCCGGCCGGGCGCGAATACACCGCCGTGGGTATCGCTCCCACGCTGCATGAGGCGCGAGCCGCGGCCTACGAGTTGGCCGCCGCTGTGGCACCAGCGCATGCGCGCTACCGGCGCGACATCGGTTGGCGCGCCCATGGCGCCATGCTGTCGTCGTACGCCGCTGCGGGAGTTGATATCGACGAAGGCACACGCGCCGTCGATCAGCTGAAGACCAGTGTCGAAAAGACCCACACCTCGTCGGTGCTCGGTGGCATCGGCGCCTTTGGCGGCACGTTCGACCTCACCGAAATCATGGGCATGCAACAGCCGGTGCTCGTTGCGTCCACCGACGGTGTTGGCACCAAGGTCGAACTCGCCGCCCGCGCTGGACGCTACGACGTGCCCGGCCAGGACATCGTCAACCACTGCATCAACGATGTGCTCGTGCAGGGTGCTCGCCCGTTGTTCTTCCTCGATTACTTCGCCTCCTCTTCCATTCGCGCCGAGCAGGTCGCCGCCGTGGTGAACGGCATGTCGATTGCCTGCGCCGCCTCGGGCTGCGTGCTGCTCGGCGGCGAGACCGCTGAGATGCCCGGCGTGTACATGCCCGGCGCCTTCGACGTCGCAGGCACGCTCGTCGGTGTGGTCGAGCGCGCTCGCCTGCTGCCGTTGTCCACGATCACCCCGGGCGACGTGCTGCTCGGGCTCGGATCGTCAGGTCCGCACACGAACGGATACTCACTCCTTCGCAAGCTCTTCGATTGGTTGCCGCTCGACGCCCGACCCGAACCGCTCGACTGCACCATCGGCGAGGCGCTGCTCGTGCCGCATCGCAGCTACCTCAACGCCCTGTGGGGCGCGCTCGGCGATCACGGGCTGATCAAGGGTCTGGCCCACATCACCGGCGGCGGCCTGCTCGACAACGTGCCACGCATCCTGCCGAGCAACTGCGATGCATCGATCACGCTCGGCTCTTGGCCGATGCCAGCGCTGTTCCAACTGGTCACCGAGGTCGCCACCGGTCTGCCGATCGACGAGCTCTACCGCACCTTGAACATGGGCATTGGCATGGTGATCGTGGTCGACGCTGAACGCGTGGCCGAACTCCAGGCGGCCATCGCGGATCCCACGTGGATCATCGGCTCCATCGTCGAAGGCACCAAGCGGGTGCAGCTCACGTGACAGCACGCCTCGTCGTGTTGGCGTCGGGCAATGGCTCCAATCTGCAGGCACTTCTCGATGCATCGCAGAGCGGCGAACTTGACGCAACCATCGTCGCGGTCATCTCCAACAACGCCGATGCCTTCGCGCTCACGCGTTCCACATCATCGGGCGCGACCACCATTGTCGTCGCGGCGGAGCCGGGCGAACTTCGCGCGCACTACGACGCCCGGCTCGCCGACGCCTGCGCCGAGTTCAGCCCCGACTACGTGGTGCTCGCCGGATGGATGCGCCTGCTGTCGATGGCCTTCTTGGCTCAGTTCCCCCAGAGCGTTGTCAATCTGCATCCGGCGCTCCCGGGGGAGTTCCCGGGCACCCATGCAATCGAGCGCGCCCTGCAGGCACATCAGCGGCTCGGTTTGGGCCGCACCGGAGTGATGGTGCACCTCGTGCCCGACGAGGGCGTCGACAACGGCCCGGTGATCGCCGCGGTCGAGGTACCCATCGAGCTCGACGACACACTCGAGTCACTCGAGCAGCGCGTTCACGCGGCCGAGCATGCACTGTTGGTGCAAGCAATGCAGCACCTCGTCAACGCGCCGCGCAACCCCTGAGCCAGCTACCGGCTGAGTTCAGCCAACTTGTTGGTGACGGCCCAGTTGCGTACCGTTGCGGGGGTACGCAGTTTCTTCTCCAGGACCGAGCCAGTGAGCTTGGATGTGCCGGCGCGTGTCGCGTAACGCACGAAGACTTCGCGACCGTTCACCGCCAGTTCGTCATCGCCAAAGGCCCCGGCCACCACCATCGCCGATAGCGCCGCGACATGATCGGCCGCGGGCTCGGCCGCGAGGAACGAAACGTGCAAACGCGAGCGATCATCGGTAGAGGTCGCGAACGGGTTTCGCAGGATCACATCGGCCAGCTCTGCTCCCGTACGCACGATCGACGTGATCGTCATACCGAGATCAGCTGCAAGTTGCGTCTCGATCGCAGCGCGGGTTGCGGACTCGTCGCCTTGCGGCGTGAAGATCACGTTTCCGCTCTGGATGTAGGTGACCGCGTCGGCGAATCCGGCGTTACGCATCACCGTGGTCAGCGCCTCCATGCGCATCCGATTCGCTGTGCCGACATTGACGGCACGGAGCAACGCAACGGACAGAACCATCGGCGCAATGTAGCCCGCTGCCATCGGGTCAGTAGCTACGCGGCAGCCCCAAGACGTTCTGCGCGATGAAGTTGCAGGTCATCTCTTGGCTCACGGGTGCCAGGCGTTGCAGGCGAGCCTCACGCCAGTAACGCTCGACGTGGTACTCGGTTGCATAGCCCAACCCACCCAGTGTCTGTACGGCCTGGTCCGCGGCGAAATAGCTCGCTTCGGCGGCGAGGTACTTCGCGGTGTTGGCCTCCTCGGCGCAGTTGAGCCCGTTGTCGTACTTCCACGCTGCCAGTCGCATCATCTGATACGCGGCGCCGAGCTCCATGTGTGCTCTGGCCAACGGATGGGCGATGGCCTGATTCGCTCCGATCGGTCGATCGAACACGATGCGCTCCTTCGCGTACTCCACCGCACGACGAACAGCGACCTCTCCGATGCCACACGCCATGGCCGAGAGCAGAATGCGCTCGGGGTTGATGCCGTGCAGGATCTGTTGGAAGCCACGGCCGCGCTCGCCGACCATCCGCCAACCCTCCACCGGCAGACCGTCATACGCCACCTCGCACGACGCCACTGCGTTGCGACCCACCTTGGGGATGGGCCGAATATCGACGTAGCGCGGATCGAGATCAGCCAGGAACAGACTGAGGCCGTTGAGGCGATTGGTGTCGTCGTGATCGGTGCGGACCAACAGCAGCACGACCTCTGACTCGAGCGCCTTCGAGGTCCAGATCTTGCGACCGGTGATGATCCATCCGCCGGAACCGTCCTCGACGGCGCGGGTGGTGATACGGCCGGTGTCGGTGCCAGCATCGGGCTCGGTGACGCCGAAGGCCACATGCAGATCGCCTGCTGCGGCACGAGGTAAGAACGTGTCCTTGAGGCGATCGTTGCCGAACTTCACCACAGGGTTCAGCCCGAACATGGTGAGGTGCAGGGCCGTGGATCCGTTCATCGCCGCGCCCGATGCGGCCACTCGGTTCAGCACGAGGGCGGCTTCGGTGATACCGCGTCCGCCGCCGCCATACTGCTCGGGGATCGCAATACCCACCCAGCCGCCATCGGCCATCACCTTGTAGAACTCCCAGGGGAAGCGATGCTCGGTGTCGCACTCGGACCAGTACTGATCGTCGAAACCGCCGCAGACGCGATCAACGGCGTCGATGATGGCCAGGTGGTCGTCGTCGGGCGCGAAATCCATCCCCAAATCTGTCATGTACCCGAGTGACATTCCACAGTCCGCCGCATCAGTGCACCAGCGGAATCGTGCGGAATCGTGCGTTACTTGCCGGGCATTCGCAGGTCGAGGTGGAAGGTGGAATCCACCACCCCACCGAGGGCATCTTTGCGCTGACCGCGAAAACCGCCTGCGCCGGTGACGCCCACGTACCTGCCGGTGCCGTTGATCACCGTGAGCGGACTCGAGAACGAGGCATTGGTCGTATCGGTCGCGGCCGTGGTTCGCCCCGAATACATCTGCACGCCGACGGTTGCACCGTCGGCGAACGTGAACGTGACGAAGCCGAAGAATTCGCCGCTGCCCTTCAGATAATTGACATTGGCGAGCATCTCGACCTCGACCGTCGCACCGTCGACTTTGGCTGTGCCGGTCAGCTGATTCCAGCCGTACACGTTCTCGTCATTCGCCCCCACCTTGTGCAGCGTGCGCTGCTGCGAGGTGAGCTGGGTAGCGATCTCGACGACTGTGGCGGGGTGGGGGCTCGTCGAACACGAAGAACCAACGAGCGAACCAACGATCGACAGTGCGAGCACGCCGGTGATCTTCGTGAGCGTTCGTGCGAGTCGGGTCACGGTTCGGTCTCCTCGTAGAGTGGGGGCGCAGCGAATCGGTTGGCCGCTGTGTGTGTTCTTCGGTCGATCGTACAGGCTCTCGAACTCCGCCTGCGTAGCGCTCCTCGACTCCGGACGAATCGGTACGAAACCGATTGAAATGCGGCCGACTACGAGGCGTGCGACGCGTGCTGACCCTCGGCCTGGCGGCCTTTTTGCTGCTCGCTGTGATCGTCGTCGTCGTGGTGTCCAACCGGGGCGGTGAGAGCAACGCCGCTGTGGTGGTGGTTCGAGGCGTGATCGGCTCGGAGAAGAAGCCGTTCTTCGACGACCAACGCGTCAAGGACGCATTTCGTAAGGCGGGCTTTGACGTCAAGGTCGACACCGCTGGGAGCCGCCAGATCGCAACCACGGTCGACCTTTCCAAATACGACTTTGCCTTCCCTGCAGGCACCCCGCAGGCACAAAAGATCAAAACCGATCGCAAGGCCAAGACCGTATACGTGCCGTTCAGCACGCCGATGGCCATTGCGTCGTTCGAGCCGATTGCGAAGATCCTCCAAAGCGCCGGGGTGGCTCAGGACAACGGAGGTTGGTGGAGCTTTGACATGGCGAAGTTCATCGACCTCGTGGGCAAGGACACGCGTTGGAAAGACATCGTCGGCAATACCGACTACCCCGCCAACAAGCAAGTACTGATCACCTCCACCGATGTGACGACGTCGAACTCAGCCGCTATGTACGCCTCGATTGCCAGCTACTTGCTCAACGGCAGCAACGTTGTGGCCAGCGTCGCCCAGGCACAGGCGGTGGCACCGGCAGTTGCTCCGCTGTTCGGCCGCCAGGGCTACACCGAGCAGTCGTCGGAGGCCCCGTTCGACGACTACCTGTCGATCGGCGCCGGCAAGACGCCCATCGTCATGATCTACGAGTCACAGTTCGTCGCACGGGCTCTCGCGAAGGATGGCAGCATCAAGCCCGGCATGGTCTTGATGTACCCCACGCCAACCATCATTTCCAAGCACAGCCTCGTGCCACTCACCCCCAATGGCGACGCGATCGGCCAACTCCTCAGCACCGATCCAACACTGCAAGGACTCGCCGTGCAGTTCGGTTTTCGCACCGCCGATCCCGACGCGTTCGCAAAGGTCGTCAAGGCCGCCGGGGTGTCGACGGCGCCAAGCTTCGTCGACGTCGTGGAGCCACCCACGATGGACAACCTCGACGCCCTGATCGACGCAATCGCCAACGAAATGAAGTCGGCCTCGGTCACGACCGCAGCCTCAACCTCAACCAGCAACGCAACAACCAACGCAACAACACAACCTTAGGAGGACCCTATGAGCGACGCCCCTCTCATGCCACCAGTCGAGACCTCGACACTGGTGCTCACACCGCCGCAACCCGTCGCGTCAGTGGCGACTGCGAAAGCCGGTGGCATGGTGCCGCTCGACCAGGCCGCCCTGCCCGGGCTCGATCAGAAAGTCGATGACTACGTCACCAGCATCATCTCGCTCGACCCGCACTCGCCGGCCTTCGGAGCCAAGACCGACGACATCCGCACAATGGGCGACGGCGACATTCAGGCGGCCGCCGAGACGAGCAACCGCTTGCTGCAGGCGCCGATGCGAGCGATGTCGAAAGGTGACTTCGCCGAGGGATCGAATGTGTCGAAATCGCTGCTCGCACTGCGTCGCACCATTGAAGATCTTGACCCAGCGCAGGCCGTTGGCGTCAAGAAGCTGCTCGGGCTCGTGCCCTTCGGCGACAAGCTGCAGGACTATTTCCGCAAGTACGAAAATTCGCAGAGCCAGCTCGACGGCATTCTTCGCTCGCTCTATAGCGGTCAGGACGAACTCCGCAAGGACAACGCCTCGCTCGAGCAGGAAAAGGCCCATTTGTGGGAGACGATGCAGCGCCTCGCGCAGTACATCTACATCGCCGAGCACCTCGACGCGACGCTGGCCGCAAAGATCGAGGCGATGCAGGCGTCCGATCCTGACAAGGCCAAGGCGTTGCAGCAAGACGTGTTGTTCTACGTGCGCCAAAAGCACCAGGATCTTCTCACGCAGCTCGCTGTGAGTATCCAGGGTTACCTTGCGATTGACCTCGTTCGTAAGAACAACCTCGAACTCGTCAAGGGCGTCGATCGGGCGACCACGACGACGGTATCGGCGCTGCGCACTGCGGTGATCGTCGCTCAGGCGCTTGCCAACCAACGACTGGTACTCGACCAGATCAACGCGCTCAATACAACGACATCGAACATGATCCAATCGACCTCTGAACTGTTGGCCACCCAGACCGTGGCGATCAACAAGCAGGCGGCCGATTCCACGATTGGTATCGACAAGCTGCAGGCCGCCTTCGCCAACGTGTATCAGGCCATGGACGCGATCGACACGTTCAAATTGCAGGCGCTCGACTCGATGAGCCAGACGATCTCCACGTTGCAGACCGAGATCGACAAATCGCAGCAGTACGTGAGCCGCGTTCGTCAGGCCGATCAGCGATCATCATCCGAGACCGGCCCGCTCGACCTCGGGAGCGGAGGCACTCGGTGAGACGTCTCGTCGGCCCGCTGTGGGTCGCGATCGTGGTCGTCGTGGCCGCTGCCGGGTGTACCTCGAGTCCCAGCGGCACCTCACCGAACGCGACGTTCAAGAACGGGCCGGCCACGCTCAATCTCTTGGCCGGCAGCGAGCTGAAGGACATGCTGCCCATCCTCAACGACGCCCGCAAGGCCACCGGAGTGAGCGTGAACCTGACCTACGTCGGCAGCCTCGATGGAGCCGAACAGATCGCAGCCGGAAGCACAGCCGACGCCGCATGGTTCGGCAGTGACAAGTACATCGGTCTTGCCGGCGCAAGTACCAAGATCCTCGCCCGCGAGAAGATTGCGCTCAGCCCTGTCGTGCTCGGCGTGCGCGCAGACGTAGCCCAGCAACTTGGATGGTCGTCTGGCAAGGCATCGTGGAAGGACATCGTCGCCGCAGTCGACGCGGGCAAGCTCACTTTCGCGATGACGAACCCGACAGTGTCGAACTCGGGGTTCAGCGCGCTCGTCAGTGTGGCCAGCGCATTGGCGGGCGGCGAGGCGCTGTCAGCCAACACTATTGACAGCGTAGGTCTCAAGAAGTTCCTCTCCGGCAATCAACTCACGGCCGGATCCAGCGGCTTCCTCGTCGACGCGTTCGTTGCTGCACAGGATCGCATTCCGGCGATGGTGAACTACGAGAGCGTGCTCGTCAGCCTCAACGAATCGGGGCGGCTGAAGAGCAAGCTGATGCTCGTGTACCCCACCGAGGGCATCGTCACGGCCGACTATCCGCTCATGCTGCTCAATTCCGACAAGCGCGAGGCGTACGACAAACTCACCGCATACCTCACCCGGCCCGACGTGCAGTCCGCGGTGCAACGACTGACCGCGCGCCGCGCCGTCGCGCCAGGTGTGGCCGCCGACCCACGGCTACCGACGTCGTTGCTCGTCGAAGCCAGCTTCCCGGCCAACATCGAGGTCACCCGGCTGCTGCTCGATCAGTACCAGAGCGAATTGCGCAGGCCCGCGAACACTGTCTACGTACTCGACACCTCGGGCTCGATGGGGGCGCCGGGTCGGCTTGATGCCATGCAGGCCGCGATGAAGGGCCTCGCCGGCGCCGACGATTCGCTTTCGGGCACATTCACCCGATTCTCTCCGCGAGAGAACGTGACGGTGGTGTCGTTCGCCACCGATGTCAAAGACGTGCAGAGTTGGAAGATCACCTCGTCGGACCCGAACTCACCCGAACTCACCGATCTCCGCAGTCACATCGATGGGCTCACAGCAGACGGCAGAACAGCGATCTACTCAGCCCTCAACCGAGGCTACGATGCCGCGCTCGAGGCGGCCAAGGCTGATCCGCAGGCTGCTACGAGCATCGTGTTGATGACCGACGGCGAGAACAACGAAGGCATCCAGCCGAGTGAGTTCATCAACCGGATGACCAACCGACCCGGCAGCGAAAAGGACATCCGGATCTTCACCATTCGCTTTGGCGAAGCCAACCCCGCCGAACTCCAACAGATCGCCGACATCACCGGTGGAAAGGTGTTCGACGGCCGCAGCGGGTCGCTCAGTCAGGTCTTCAAGGAGATTCGTGGCTATCAGTGATGGCGGCGGCACAAGGGCGGGCAAGCGCGGCGATTCGCCAAGCGGTTACCTGTCCTCAAACAAGAACCTTGCAGGCATGGCACTCGCCGCCATTGGGCCGGTGCTCGCCATCGCAGGCGCAGTAGCGGCCCCTGTCGGACTTGCGATCGCCGTACCCCTTTACGCGGTCGGCGCCCTCGTCGCTCGGAACCATCGCGCCGCCGGCAGCCTCGTGATCGCAGGCGTCGACGGAAAGAACGTGCGCGAGGAACTTGACGACGTCGAGCGCGACGTGCGGGGCAAGGTCGACTCGTCGGTCGAGCAGCGCGTGCACCGCATCGCAAACACCATCCGCGAGACGTTGCCGCGAGCCGATGCACTCGGGCCGGGAAGCGTTCAGGCGCACACCCTCGTGCAGACGGCCACTGACTACCTGCCCGAGGCGCTCGGCACGTATCTCAAGCTGCCCCGTTCATACGCCGAACATCAGACCGTGAGCGATGGCAAGACGCCGTTACAGCTGCTCTGCGAACAACTCGACCTGTTGGCGGCCAAGATGGACGAAGTGTTCACTGCTGTGTGTCAGTCCGACGTCGACGCGCTCGTGTCCCACGGACGGTTTCTCCAGGACAAGTTCGCCGCTGGGTCCCTCGATCTCGGTCGCGGGCCCGGTGATGGCCGAGTGATCAATCCGCCAGCGCCATGAACCCAGACGCCCTCATCCAAGCGCTTGACGCACTTCGAGCCGTCGGTGCACTCGCGGGTCTGAGCGCCGTCGACGTCGAGGACGAAGCCGTCGCGTTCGTCGCTGCCATCAACGCCGACGTGCGAGGTGCCCCGGCGCAGTGGGCCACGGTGTTCGCCCGACCGGAAGCATCGTTCGGCGCCGCGGCCGACAGGGGCCGCACATGGCGTGACCACCCAACGCCGCTCCTCGAACGACTCGTGACGGCGGCTTCGGCCCATGCCCGTCCCTACGCAGCAGCACTCGTCGATGTGGCTTCGGCTGGCTACGAGCTGGGCGAACCGAACCTGGCTGCGCTCGGCGTGGCCGGGGTTGCGGCGGCCGCACAACGACGCGTGGTCGGCGGGGTGACGATGGACTCGCGCGGCACCTCACCCGTGTCAGCACCCTCGTCCGCGGAGCCCGGCTCGCCCTTGGAACAACCCACGACGGCGACGAGGGCCACCACGACGTCGCCGACCCCCGCGCCGCCAAGCGCTGTGCCCGAGAAGCCGGCGCCGACATTGGATGAGCTGCTCGACGAACTCGACGAACTCATCGGGCTCCACACGGTGAAGACCGAGGTGCGCCGCCAGACCGAACTGTTGCGCATCGAAACCAAACGCACGGCGAAAGGTTTGAAGATCCCCGACGTCACGCGCCACCTCGTGTTCGTCGGCAACCCTGGCACGGGCAAGTCCACCGTGGCACGGCTCGTCGGTGGCATCTACCGAGCGCTCGGCCTCCTCACCGGCGGCCAGGTGGTGGAGACCGACCGTTCGGGTCTGGTGGCCGGCTATCTCGGTCAGACAGCGGAGAAGACCTCGGCGGTTCTCACAAAGTCCTACGGCGGGTTGCTGTTCATCGACGAGGCATACGCGCTCGTCGGAGACCAATACGGCGACGAAGCCATTGCCACGTTGGTGAAGGCCATGGAGGATCACCGCGATCAGCTCGTGGTCATCGTCGCGGGCTACCCGGCGCCGATGCAACAGCTCATCAACGCCAACCCGGGCCTCGCGAGCCGCTTTCATCTCACGATTGAGTTCGAGGACTACAGCGACGACGAGCTCGTCGCGATCTTCGAGCTCCAATGCCGCAAGAGCGACTTCACGCCCGCCGAGGGATGCATCACCTCGTTGCGCCTACAGCTCAGCGGCACGTCGCGCGGCGATGGTTTCGGCAACGCCCGCTTCATCCGTAATACGTTCGAGGCCGCGTTGGTACGTCAGGCATGGCGACTGCGCGACATCGTCGACCCAACGGTGGACCAGCTACGCGAACTGCGCGCCGAGGATCTCGTCGACACAGACGAACCTGTGGTTCCGCCGACCTGACACCGCACCGTCAACTCTTTCGATCGCGACACATCGGCCGACGGTTCAGCGATTGCCAGCCCGGGTCACGATTGTTGATGCTGCTTCGAGCGTTCGGTGTACGGGGCACTTGTCGGCGATCTCGAGCAACTTGGTGCGCTGGGCCTCATCGAGATCGCCCTCAAGGTGGATGGTCCGCGAGAAGCGATCGATCATGCCGACGCGGCCCTGATCACACTCCTCGCAGTCCTGCGCATGCACCTTGCCATGATCGACTTCGACCACAACTCGGTCGAGTGGCAGCTGGCGTCGTTCGGCGTACATCCGGATCGTCATCGACGTACAAGCACCCAGCGCCGCCGCGAGCAGGTCGTACGGGGATGGTCCCGCATCGAACCCGCCGACCGAGACAGGCTCGTCGGCCAGAAAGCGATGATGTCCCGCAACGACGTGATTCAAGAACATCCCCTGGGTGGTCTCGCCCACAACCACTTGGGCAGTCGGTGCTGGCACAGGCGCTGCCCCACTCTCGTCGACGCAGTATCGCTGCGCCCAGACCCCAATTGTCTGCGCGGCGAACGTGGCATCGTCGCGTGTGGTGAGCAGATGGTCGGCGCCATCGAGGGCCACGAAACTCTTCGGATGCCGCGCCGCTTCGAAGATGCGCGCAGCATGCTCGACACCCACTACCAGGTCGACCGGGGAGTGCATGATCAACAGCGCCCGGCGCAATTGTGCGACTCGATCGACAAGCTCAACCGACTGCAGATCGTCGATGAACTGTTGTTGGATCCGGAACGACCGACCAGCGAGCTGCACCTCGGCCGAGCCATCGGCTTCGATGCGATTCACCGCATCGCCAAGGAGCGACTCGACGTGACGCACGTCGGATGGCGCGCCGATGGTTGCGACCGCCCGCACGGATGCACACTCGGAGGCGACCATCAACGCTGCGGCACCGCCGAGCGAGTGCCCGACCAGTAGCTGGGGTGCCCGGTGATGCTCAGTCAACCATTGGACCGCGCGGCGAACGTCTTCGAGGTTCGAGGAGAAGTTGGTGTTGGCAAAGTCGCCATCACTCGACCCGAGACCCGTGAAGTCGAACCGCAGCACGCCCCATCCGCTGTCGGTGAGACCAGCAGCGATACGCGACGCGGCAAAGACATCCTTACTGCAGGTGAAGCAGTGCACGAACACGGCGTACGCCGTGACCGGACCCATCGGGAGGTCGAGTCGAGCCGCCAATTCCACACCCTGACTGCCGATGAAACTCACTCGCTGCGCTGCGATTGACATCCAGTGCTCCATTCGTTCGTCCGACAGACGCGTCGCCGCGTCTGAATTGCCAGTCTTGCTCAACCGTTAATCTTGTCGAACACTGCCCGGGCAATGTCGGGACGTCGGGTGTACACACCATCCACACCCGCGCGCGCCAGTTTCTCGAGCGTTGCCGCATCATCGACCGTCCACGTGTAGATGGCCATGCCGTGATCATGCGACCACTGCACGTCGGCAGCGCTGAATCGGTCCGGAGCGTAGGGCGGTTGTCCGATTGGTGAGGGTGCGCACCACGGCCGGCCCGAGCTACGCGCCGCACGCATGGCCGCAACATCGCGATCGGTCGTGGTCATCGTCATGCCTGGGCAGGCCGCCGCAGCGGCATACACGGTGGCATCATCGTTCGAGCTCACGTATACGCGACTCAAGCTGTTCGTCTGGTGCAGCACATCGCATAACGGCTGTGCCATCGATGGCGAGTTCTGCTTGATCTCAACGGAAATCCGAACTCCGGGAAACGTGTCGAGGATCTCGCGCAGCGATGCAAGTGGAACTCGCGTAGCAATCGGGTCGCCCTTCCAACCAGGTCGCGTGTCGAGCAGGCGCAACTCACTCCACGTGTGCTGGTCAATGAACCCTGTGCCGTCGGTCGCGGTCGACAAGTCACGGTCGTGGTGGGCCACAATGACGCCGTCGGATGTCATCCACAGATCGGCATCGAGCACGTCGGCGCCTGCGGCCATCGACCGTTGCATCGCGAGGATCGTGTTGGCCGGGCCGAGACCCTCTCCTCCGGCGTGCGCGATGACCAACGGGGGGCTCGACCGATCGGGACTCGGCGGGCACCTCGGTACCGCACGTTCGCGATGATCCGAGCAGGCGATCAGCATCACGGTGCACACAAGCACACTGACGCGACGCACGCGGCTGGCGTGGATCACGCGTTCGCTCGACGCCGCAGCACAAGGTGCACGAATGGTTGAGACGCGCCAGTTGGGGTCACGTGGTCGAAACGCGTCGCATCCACTACATCGAAATCCGAAGCAAAGGCCGCACCGAGAGCGTCAACTGAGTAGCGCGCCACGTCGAGCCCGCTGCATTGCTCGGGTCCGTTGTCGGCGAACGTTGCAATAATCAGATGACCGCCCGCACGAACCGCCGCCGCCGCATTTCTCGCGTACGACCGTTGGTCAGCAGCATCAGTGAGAAAGTGGAATGTTGCGCGGTCGTGCCAGACATCAACCGACGAATCGAACTCGACCACCCGGACGTCGCTGCACACGAGTCGCACGTTGCCTGCGCTCGCACCCAGCCGTTGCCGGAGCTGCGCCAGCGCCGCAGCGGAGATATCGACGGCATCGATAGATCGATAGCCAAGCGCGGCCAAGTCGACAAGGAGCGTAGAGGCACCGGCACCGATGACCGCCACCCGGTCCGAGGGCACCGACACGCGGCGCACGAAATCCAGTCACGGTTGGGAGTCGGATTGGAACCAGCTCATCTCGTCGGCACGTTTAAGGTTCCAGACGCTGTCCCAGTATTCGCTCTCGCGTGTCATCGCCCGACAGTAGCGTTCTGCTCAACTCCGCTGCACCGAGCGGATCGAAACAATCGCGAAACTCTCCGCGCAGTCGTGCGGTCGGGATACCCAGTGGGCAAGGATGTATGGATGCCACGAGTCGACTTGCTTGATTCCGAATGCGCGCCGATCACCGTGCAGCAGTATTTCGCTAACGGCGATCCGGGCCCCATCGTCGGCGCACTCGCTACCGTGCCCGAGTTACTCGAACCAACACTCGGCTTCGTTGGCGCGGCGCTCGGCGCTGGAGCCATCGGCGTGCGCTACAAAGAGTTCGCCATACTGCGCACCTCGGTTCTGCAGGGTTGCGACTACTGCATCCATGCGCACACAGCCGTTTCGCTCGACAGCGGCCTCAGCACCACCGAGGTTCGTGCGTTGCGCGGCGAGATCCCGTTGGAGGCTGGCTTTGCACTCGAAAGCGAACGCTCGCTCATCGGGTGGATCGATGCGTTGGCTGGGGCCACGGGTCCGGTGCCAGACGATGTCTGGTCTGCAGCCCGTCGGCACTGGGGTGAGCATGTACTCGTCGAGCTCACCGTCACGATCGGAGCCACGATGTTTCTCAATCGCTTTGCGACAGGGTTGCAACTGCCCACCGCCGATCACGTGCTCGAGCGTTTGACAACCGAGGGTCTGGCATGACCGACACCATCGCACCATCGGACACCGTCGCTGACGCCGTACGTTCGGGGGAGTTGCCCGGACGGGTCTGGCTGTACTCGAACTACAACTGCAACCTCGCCTGTTCGTATTGCCTGACGGAATCGTCGCCGCGCAGCGAACGACGCCAACTCAGCGCAGAGCAAATGATCGCCGTCGCCGAGCAGGCCAAGAACCTCGGTTTTACCGCACTCGGCATCACCGGCGGCGAGCCGTTCCTCATCCCATGGTTGCCCGAGACAGCGCTCGCGATGGCGGAGTCATTGCCGCTCGTACTACTCACCAATGGCACGCTCTTCACGGGCGACCGTTTTGAACGCGCCGCACGACTCGCCCACCCCGACATTGCGCTGCAGATCTCTCTCGACTCGCATCTGCCCGACGTGAACGACATGGCCAGAGGACCCGACAATTTCGCCAAGGTCGTCCAGGCGGTTCCCCTGCTGATCGCACGCGGGGTGCGCGTGCGAATCGCGACAACAGTGAGTGGTGCACTCGACGACCCGCTGCTCGATCCGTTGAAGCAGCTCGTTGCGTCGCTCGGCGTTCGCGAAGACGATCACCTGATCCGCCCCATTGTGCGACGCGGACGCGCCGACGAGGTCGGCCTCGGCATTCGAGCCGTTGCTCGTGACATCCCCAACGAACTCACTATCACTGCAGACGGAGCCTTCTGGGGCAGCTTCGGGCCAACAGTACGCAGCGGCCGACTCGATACGGATCTGCTCCTAACGCGAACCATCTTGCCCCTCGCCGTTCCGGCCGCAGCGCTGTTGGCCGCCTCACGCGGCATGCCAGCAGGAACCGATGCCCGACTCGGCATCCGTTGAGCATGACCACGTCGGGGGCCGGTCGGCCCCCATCGTCACAAGGAATCAATCACCTCTCGGGCCACGGCCACAAGTTGCCCGGGGCCGCCCGAAGCTGCGACCGCGACCAGATCATCGAACGTGTCGAGGTCGCGCGTGATCGGCAACATTCGCACCGAACGCCCCAAGCCATGGAGGCGACGCAGCTGACTCAGCCCGGTGTGCGAACAGCTCATTGGCACCCCGTCGAACGCAGCGCGACCCAGTCGGACGCTTGCGGCCGACAGACCGATCATCCAATAGCCGCCGTCGGTGGCGAGACCGATCACATCGAGGCCTCGACTGACCGCGTCGATACCGGTGGCGAGAGCACCGGCGACTGCCGGCGTCTCCATCCCAACGATTACCCCAGGACCGAGATCAGCGAACCCGTGACACAAGCGCTCGGCGAGCCCATCGCCACGCTGGTGCACGACCTCGAAGTCGGCCGGCATCCATGTCTGCGGTGCGCCGTCGATGAGCAACACCTTTCGGGTACCGGTTGCCCGGGCAACCGACGCAACGACGTCAAACGTGTCCGAGAGCGCGGCAGCTGCAATTCGGGCGGCTTGCTTGTCACTACACGGCGGGCACAACCGCGTCTTCACCAATCCGGCCACCGGCGCCTTGGCGATGATGGTGACGTGCATCGGTCAGACCTTGTCGAGATCGCGCAACAGTCGGCCCATGTCGTCGATGGCACGCATCGTGCCACGGAAGGTGCCGGTGACTTTCGATCGCCCGGCCCGCTCGGCATACTCGACGGGTACGTTACGAATTCGCCACCGCGCGCTGCGTGCGCGCAGGACCATCTCGAGCGGCCACCCCGATCTGCGGTCGCGCAGATCGAGTTCCAGCAGCGGAACACGACGAACTGCACGCATCGGGCCAATATCGGTCAGCCGCAGACCCGTACGTCGACGCACATCGATAGCCAGCACCTTGTTCGCGACGCGTGCGTGCACGGGCCACGCACCTCTCGCCGCAATGCGTGCCCCGATCACCAGATCAGCCTCGCTGCGTTCGAGGTAGCCCACCAACAATGGCAGCGCCACAGGATCGAGCGACGCGTCGCAGTCCATGAAACACACGATGTCGTCGGTTGCCGCCGTAAGCCCAGCGAAGCATGCCGAGCCGAAGCCCCGCACCGACTCGGACACCACCATTGCGCCGGCATTGCGAGCGATCGCAGCGGTGCGAT
This sequence comes from Actinomycetes bacterium, assembly GCA_025360105.1. Lineage (GTDB taxonomy): Bacteria > Actinomycetota > Acidimicrobiia > Acidimicrobiales > Ilumatobacteraceae > WLMZ01. The sequence goes on from JANYCT010000072.1 coordinate 46,401, forward strand.
CGGTGGATCCGTTGTCGACCACGATGGGACGAAACCCGGCGGGCATCCGCTGCAACACCCACTCGATGGCCGCCTCTTCATCGAGGGCGGGAAGTATCACATCAGGCATCAGGCATCACCATGGGGATGAGGAGGGCAGGATCGTGAAGGTACTCGTCACGGGCGGTGCGGGTTTCATTGGTTCGCATATTGTCGACGAACTCGTCACGACCGGACACGACGTGGTGGTCATCGACGATCTCGATCCCGCCGCACACTCCGGGCTTCCGCAAGGGTTGTCGTCGGATGCCAGCTACGTGTGGGGCGACGTTCGCGACGCTCAGGTGTTGACCGACGCACTCGTGGGGGTCGACGCTGTGTGTCATCAGGCCGCCAAAGTGGGCCTCGGCGTCGACTTCGCCGACGTGAGTGAGTACGTCAGCAGAAACTGTGGTGGCACTGCGAGCATGTTGCGGGCCTTGCATGACGTTTCGTTCGCTGGCCGAATCGTGCTGGCATCGAGCATGGTCGTTTACGGCGAGGGGCGGTATCGCTGCCCCGAACATGGCGTGGTTCGGCCCGGCGCTCGGCGACTCGACGATCTCGACGCGGGACGCTTCGAGCCACCGTGTCCCACCTGTGGCGGACCACTCGACAGCGAGTCGGTTCCCGAAGACCACTGGCTGATCCCGCGCAACGTGTACGCGACCACCAAGCTCACGCAGGAGGGGCTGTGCGAAGCGTACGAACGCGAGCATCCAGGTTGCTCGGTCACATCGTTGCGCTATCACAACGTGTACGGCCCGCGGATGCCGCGCGACACCCCGTACGCAGGGGTCGCCAGCCTGTTCCGCAGCGCGTACGAGCGCGGTGATGCACCACGTGTCTTCGAAGATGGTGGCCAACGGCGTGACTTCGTGCACGTTCGTGACATCGCCGCGGCGAACGTACTCGCGCTCACCAACGAGGCTCCGGCTTCGGGTGCATTGAACATCTGCTCGGGCGTCGCTCATACGATCCTCGAGATGGCCGAGGCACTCCGCCCCGATGGCGCGCCTGCCCCACAGGTAGTCGGCGGCTATCGACTCGGCGATATTCGCCACGTGCACGCCAGCCCCGAACGTGCCGAGAAGGTGCTCGGCTTCCGCGCCGAGATCGGATTCGAGCAGGGCATGACCGAGTTCAAAACAGCGGCCTTGCGTGCGACAGTCGGTCCGCTTCCGCATACCCTGCGCTGAGATCCCAACGAATTCGATCACCACTTCGAGACCAACGCGGCTTGCAAGACAATGGCGCACGAGGCCTGAACAGCTACCCAGCCTGTGCCCCATCGCCGACTCGTTCTACTCATCAGGCCCGCACCTGCGATCGCAATCCAGGGGTAAAAGAGCAGCCAGATGCGTTCGACTTCGGCCTTGGTGTATTGCGAGAAGTGCGACACGAGCAGCGCCGCGATCGCAGCTCCGACGAGGAGCCACATCCGCTTCGAGCGGAGAACGGTGAGACCGGCCAACGTTGCCGGTCCGATCGCGAACAGTGCCGCGCCGAGGTTGCCAACGGCAAAGTACGACCACACCCTGAACTGAGCCGAACCATCGAGATACTCGCCTCTGGTGCGCGAGACACCATCGAACCACCAAAAGCCGGCGACCCAGAACCCGCCCACCACGGCTGCTGCTGCGGCAACCGCCGCGGCAGCGGTGCGCAGCGCGCCATGCTCACGCCTGATCAAGGCTGCGACCACGAGTACGACCGGAATGATCACTAACACCGCGCCGAGATAGGTGAGATAAAGCAGAGAGCCGAGCAGCGCGCCGCTGAACAGTCCGAGTATGACGCTTGTCCATCCGGTGCGGCGGAGTCCCTCTGCTGCCGCAGCGATACCCAACGCGCCGACCGCTGTATAGACGGCATCTGCCGACGTGACCATCCAGATCGCGTATGGCGCGACGATGAGGAACGGTGCGCATCGGCGCATCCACTCATCGCCGGCAGTTGCGCGTACAGCCACGAGCACTGCTGCCGCAAGCACGCCTGTTGCGACGACCGACAACATCGCCACCGGCCACGCCCCGTGCAGTCCAACGGCATCGAGGAACTTCAGCACCAACACGAATCCGGGCGGGTGACCGCGTACATGCACGGAGTACATATCGATGCGGTCGACGAAGGTTCGCACGAACTCACCGGCCGGCGGGGCGATCTTCAGGTTGGCGAGATACTCGGTCTCGTGGCGGGCGCCGTAGAGCACGCCATCGACACCGTCGGTGAGGGCCAAGGTCGTTGCGAAGAGCGTCGCTCCGAGTGCGGAAGCGAGCATGACCCATCGCAACCGCACCGTGAACCACCAGCCGCGCCAACATCCAACCGACACCAGCGCGGCGATCACCCCCGCGGCGACCAGACCCCAACCGAATCGCCAGTCCCATCCGTCGCTGAAGCTACGCCCCACCAGGGGAGCCGCACCGAGTTTCACTGCCGGTTGCCGGCGCTGGAGCATGCGTCCGCGATCGACGCTCCACCAGATCACCACTGCCGCGCCGACCCATGGCACGATCAGTCCAACCCAGCGAGCAACTCGCTTCATTCGGCGGCGGTCGGCTCTTCGATCGAGAATGCACGCCGCGCGAACAGTGCACCGGCCAGCGCAATGCCACCCCAGACTGCAGCGTTCGAGCCAGTCGCCACCTTCTGAACCACGCCGTCATCGCGCACGTAGTCGAAGGTGTTGCTGGCGAACACTACGAGGGCGATCACGCCGAAGCCGGCGACGCCAAGCCACGCGGCGACGGCCCGACGGGCACCAACGATGAGCAGCACCGCGAACAGAATCGTCAGGATCGCCCAGAGCGGATTGAACCAGAGGAACTTAAGCTCCCACCGGCGCACGAGCTTTCCGTCCTTCATGAAGCCAGCATCGCTACCGAGCAGCGCTGCTTTCTTGCCGGCGAAGTCGATGGAACGCGCCACGAACAGTCCGAGCACACCCACCGCCAGGGCAACAATTCCAATCGAGCGAAGCGCCCGATTCGACCGTTCACGCGCCCCGGCAAGAACACCGTCGACGCCCAGATACTCTCCCGCTGCGACCGCCCAGAGCAGCAGGTGGAGACCGATCATCATCAGATACGACCACGACCACTCGTCGCCCTTGGGGTAATAAATCACCGCAAGTCCGATAGGTATCGCCTGAGCGGCCCCGATGAGGGCCACGACGCGGGTTCGGTAGCCGATCAACAAGAGTCCGGCCAGTGCAGTCTCGATGATGAGCGTGAACCAACCGAACAGCGCGAAATGGGGAATCACCATTTCGCGCAGCGCCCACCGATAGGGCGCAAAAGGCGCATTCGTGGCACCGGAGGCGATGTACTTGTACAGACCGCCACCCGTCGACTTGCCGAAATCGGTGGGCACCTTCCAGTGGATGTTGGCGAGCCACAGCAGCCCGGCAAGAATACGCACACCGCCGATCGTGTAGCCACGTGCCCGTTCGCTCACCGCAGACCTGTCCAACATCGTCACAGCTTGCCAGACAAACGAGGCGGCTCTGACGAGTTTCGAAAATGTTGAGATCGGTCGGTCGTGATGATGCGTGTTGGGTTCTACGCTCCATCGCGATGGGAGACAGCACAAGCGCAATGGGAGACAGCACCGGGTCACGTAGTGCCGCCGCGGAGCAGCTCGAGTTGCTCGAACCCCACGCGGTGTTGCAGGTTGGCACGCAACCGTGGTTGATCGCCGCAGAGCTTGCATCCGGCGATCGACGAGTCGTCGCCGTCGAATGCAACCGACCCCCCAGACGTGAGCACCAGATTTCATCGATCGAATTCGTGCGGGCGCCGCCCCAGGCGATTCAGCTGGATCGACGTTTCGATCTCGTGATCGTCGGCGATCTCGCTGAGCACAACGAGGCCGACACTCGCGCTGTCCTGCACGCGAGCGTCCAACATTGCGCGCCGGGGGGTCACATCGCCCTCCTCTGGGAACACGTGCACCCGGCGGAGCAGGTGCAGGGGTTCGGGCTTGAGTTGCTCGACGACCACGTATTCGATAGCGGCGGCATGTCAATTCTGCGGCGACCCACTCGATTCACTGTTCATGATCTGGTCTTCGAGGCACGCGCAACGATCTCGCGGATTTCACCGGACGAACTGTTCCGGCAGCTCAGGTCACAACAACCACCGTTGGTGCTCGACACGCGCACTCACACCGACCGAAGCCGTTTCGGAGTCATCGAGCCGTCGGTGCATGTGCCGCGCACCGTGTTGGAGTGGCACCTCGATCCCGCGAATGGCTACCTGCATCCCAGCGTGACCTCGTTCGATGAGCCGATCGTCGTCGTGTGCAACGGCGGATACAGCTCATCGCTGGCTGCCGCCAACCTGGTCCGCCTCGGATTCACAACCGTGGCCGATCTCATCGGTGGGCAGGCCGCGTGGATACAGGCCGGTCTACCTGTCGGTCGGCCCGACCACTCACATCTCGACTACTGATCGAGCGAGGTCGGCATATGAGTATTCGATCGCGCTCGTGATCAGTCGTTGAATGTTCGCCACGTTGGAACGCATGATCGCAAAGACGGCATCCATCGTCACAGGCGCATGACCATCGACACCGGCGTCGTAGTCGGTCACCAACGCAACCGACGCATAACGAATGCCGAGCTCCGCGGCGAGCACTGCTTCTGGGTATCCCGTCATGTTGACCACATGCCACCCCATCGAGCGGAACCAGGAACTCTCGGCCCGTGTCGAAAACCGCGGCCCGTTGATCACCACCATCGTGGCTCCATCCGCGATGTCGAGCCCAACACGGTGGCCGGCAGCCAAAAGGGCGGAACGAAGTCCGGCGTCGTACGGGTCGGCGAAACTCTGGTGATGCACGGGCCCATTCGATCCAGGCTCGGGCGACGGACCACCGACATCGTGAAAGGTATCGGCCCTACCCCACGTTCGATCGACCAGTTGATCGATCACCACGAGTTGGCCCGGATGAATATCCGGTTGGAGTGACCCGACCGAACACGGAGCGATGATCGACCGAACGCCGATCTCCTTCATTGCCCAGACATTGGCGCGGTAGGGAACCCGATGCGCAGCAAAGCCATGCTCGCGCCCGTGACGGGCCATGAACGCGACCGAGTGCCCGCCAATCGTGCCGATGCTCAGCGGCGCCGACGTACCGCCATAGGGCGTCTCGATCTTGACGTCGCTGGCGTTGTCGAGAAATTCGTAGAAACCGGAGCCGCCGAAGACTCCGACAGCGACATCGTTTGGGTGTTGGGGCGCCTGATTCGGGGCGGGCTGGGTCTGTTCGGGGATCACACTCGATGTCTAGCGGTTCGCGGCGAACGGCGCCACGCCCAATGGCAACGTCGCCTCGCCGGAGACCGTGGACGACGCTCAGGTTGGCTGGAACGCGAGCAGGATGGTCCCCGAACGGTGATCACACCCAAGGGGAATCTGAACGGTCCGCGTCTGAGTGTGGACGTTTTGCTGCCCACCGGCACGGCTCGCCCGGACGGGGGCGGCGGGTTCGGGGCCTGCAGGTCGAGCGACGGATGTCGAGAGCGACGGACCGCAGCGAACGCAGCCCGGCGCGCACGGTCCACCACGGGTGACGCAGCATCGTGCGGGGTGACCGCACACCCTCGAAGGGATAGCGCAGTTGGCCCAACATCGTGGTCGGCATCGGCTCCGACACGCCGTAGCGAAGCGGGCGTTTGTTGCCGGGCATGTAGTACGTGCCGAAGACGATGTCCCACACCGGCAGGAACACCGAGTAGTTCGAGTTGATCGCCTCGGCCTCGTTGGCATGGTGCCAGTGGTGGAACTCGGGCGTGATCACCACACGATGAAGCGGCCGCCAACGCCAGCGCACGTTGGCGTGCAGGAACAACCCTGTGACGATCTGAACGGCGGCCAGCACTCCCGTGAACGCGGGGTCGAATCCGGCCGCGAGCAGGAACACCGCCGCGGGCGCCACGACCGCTCCGTCGAAGGGATGGCCACGGAAGCCACTCACCCAGTCGAGCTGTTCGGTCGAGTGGTGCACGGCATGGAAACGCCACAGCGCCGGCACCTCGTGTGACCAGCGGTGCGCCCAGTAGATCGACAGATCGAACAAGGCGATGCCGACGAACGGCAGCATGGTCGCGGGAATCATCCCGACGAGCGCACGGATAGCAAGGCCGGGTAACCACGCCAGGCTGGCGATGCCGATCACGAGCCCGAACACCAGCGAGGCGATCCCGAACAAACCGGTCGCCAGCGCGTACCGAACGTCGAGCAGTGCCTGTGGCCGGCGGAGCGATTGACCACGGTGGCGGGGGAACAGCCTCTCGAACGGCACGACGAGCACGAAGAGCAGTGGCAGCACCACGAGGACTGTCTGGTCGATCGCCACCGAAGCAGCGACACCGCCCAACGCGGCGATACGCATCGCCCATGGCAGCCAGCGGCGAGATGGGCTCGACGGCACGCTGGGCGTGGCCGGCGGCACAACGGGTGGTGACGTGATCGAGGTGGTCATGCCCATCTGTCGGTCTGAACGCCGCGATCGGTTCACGCGGCGACTCAGAACTTTCTGGGCGCGCAGGTGAACCGATCGAGCCGCTCGATACGACAGGATTGAAGTGATGGCCCGCAGAACACCGGCCGGCGAAGACAGCGCCGTTGATGATGGACGCGGAGAGGACCGCGCCCTGATGGCGCGTGTCGTCGGTGGCGACCGAGTTGCGCTCGAGTTGCTGTACCGGCGCCACGCAGGGTGGTTGACCGCGCGACTCCAGTCACGGTGCGCAGACCCAGACCTCACCGACATTGCCGTGCAGGACACGTTCCTCGCCGTGTGGCGTTCACCGAGCTCGTACCGCAACGAGGGTGATGTCGGCGCGTGGCTGTGGAGCATCGGCATCCGCAAGCTGATCGACCAAATGCGCAAGCGTCGCCCGACTCCGATCGATCCTGCGATCATGGCGCTGCCCGACGTCGGCCCCGACGCGGCCGACAGCCTGTTCGCGAACGGGTCGTACGGCGAGCTCGGCATGAACCTGGTGCGGCTCACCCCAGAGCTGCGCGCGGTACTGATCGCCACAGCCATCGACGGGCTATCGACCAAGGAAGCCGCCCAACTCCTCGGGGTGCCCCAAGGCACCGTCAAGACTCGATTAATGCGCGCTCGCCACGCGATGCAGGAGGCACTGTCATGAGCCAGATCGTCAACCAGGTTCGACTCGACGCCAACTGGAGCGCCATCTCCGCCGAACTCGATGCCCCGAAAGCGAGCATGGCAGAGCGTCTGCTCGGTCGGTTGCGCGTGCCTGGCCACATCGCCAGGCTGGTGGTGGCCACCCCGGCGCTGCGCCGGGCGTGGTACCTCGCCATCGGCATTGCGGTCCTCATCGGTCTGGGAAGCGCCCGACCCGACAACCCGGCGAGCGTCTTCGTGCTGCTCGCGATCGCACCGGCGCTGCCCGTACTCGGGGTCGCAATGGCCTACGGGCGGAGTGCCGATCCGATGTACGAGGCACAGGTGGCGACCCCAATGCCCGGACTTCGGCTGGTCGCGATTCGCACCGTGACCGTCCTGGTGGTTGCGATCTTGGCCGTCGGAGTTCCGGCGCTGTTGGCGTCGACGACCCGATCGATGGCCTTCGCGTGGTTGCTCCCTGCTCTCGCGTTGACCAGCGCAAGCCTCGCCCTGATGACATGGTTCCCACCCCGGCGCGCAACGGCGATCGTCGCCGTCATATGGTTCGTGGGCGTCGTCGTCGCCCGCCGGGTTGGCCCCGACGAACTCGCTGCATTCGGCGCGTTCGGTCAGCTCGGCGCGGCGATGGTCACCGCAATCGGGGTCGCCGTCATCGGGGCTCGACGGTCGTCGTTTGACCGCATGGAACACGCATCGTGACCGCCGCCCACATCGTTGCCTCAGGGCTCGGGAAACGGTATGGCGACCAGGTAGCGCTCGACGGTATCGACCTGCTCGAGCAAGGTGGCCTGATCACGCTGCTTGGCCCGAACGGCGCGGGAAAATCTACCCTGCTTCGCTGCCTGGCAACCGTGGTCACTCCAGACGACGGATCGCTGATGGTCGACGGGCTGGATCCACGCCGCGAGCCGGAGCGAATCGAGATCCGTCGGCGTCTGGGGTACATGCCGCAAGACATCGGCCTCATCGCAGGTTCGAGGGTCTTCGACGCCGTCGAGTACATCGCGGTGCTGAAGGACCATCGCGAGGACCGGCGACGCCGTCGGGCGGTGTCCGATGTGCTCGATCGAGTTGGCCTGCGCGACGTGGCGGGCGAGCGTGTCGAGCGGCTCTCGGGTGGGATGCGGCGCAGGGTTGGTGTCGCTCAGGCGCTGCTCGGGTCTCCAACACTGATGGTTCTCGATGAGCCCAGCGCCGGCCTCGACCCGGATGAGCGGATGCGGCTGAGGGAGATCCTCACCGAGCGTCGCCGATCGACGACCGTGTTCGTATCAACCCATATGACCGACGAAGCAGCAATCAGCGACACCGTCTTGGTCATCGCCGGTGGGTCGATCCGATTCGCAGGCTCGCCCGGCCGGCTGGCGGCGCTGGCGGCCGGGCGCACCTGGGTGCAGACCGACCTGCCGCCACCCGATGTTCGAGCCAGCTGGCGCCTGGTCGATGGTCGCCACCGCTGCCTCGGCCGGCCGCCCGCAGACGCTGAACTCGTGGAGCCCACCCTCGAGGACGGCTACCTATTGGTTCGCACCGCAGTGTCCCCGAGTGCTTAGGGGGTCGGGGAACCGCTCAATCAGCCCAGCACGAACCGGATGAACCGATCGAGCAGGCGACCGGTGAACACACCTGAGGGGGTGCCTCGTACCGCCGGGGTGGGGACGCACCCACCCCGCGTTCGATCGTGTTGCACTGGATACGCCTGCTGGTCGCACTTCACAGGCATCGGCGGGCGACTTCGAGGAATGTGGCTCCGCCGTCATTGTCGAAGTCGCGAACCTCGCGGGCCCGGTGGACACCCTCTCGATATATCCCCATTCCCAAACGGCCTGCGGATCGACCGAGCAACGCTCGGCGAGCATCTCGAACGCTCTCGCACAAGGCGTGAAGCGTGGCCGTTGATGAGCGGCTCGTTGTACTCGCGCATCGCAACACCCAGGTCGTGCTCACGTTCGGAGCACAGGCCCTCGACATCAACGAACTTGTATGTGCCGCCACCGGCATCCAGTGTGTTCCAGCCCTGAGCGTCGCCGTGCACGAGCACAGCCTTCGACGGATCGAAACTCACGACACGACGATCGCAGTACTCGAGCGCCCGATCAATCACTGCACGCTCACACGGCTGTCAAAGCTCAGCCCAGGTGGCGGAAATGTAGCGGGCCAGCCAACGCGCTTGCTCGGGGCCACTCCGCAGGCCATCGCCGACTGCGACAGGTCGCCAGAAGCCTCGAAGGGTTGAGGTGATGGCTTCGAGGATCTCCGGAACAGTCAGGCCAAGATCCGCGAGGTTCAGGCCGAGGCGTTCGAGCAACATCGCCGGCGCCGAAGCGTCGTACTCGAAAAGCTCGGCGCAACTCTGCCCCGCAGCGAGCTCATACGCCCGCACGCTACGGGCGAACGCATCGTGCTCGTCCATGTCCAGCGGCATCGCCACCGTGAGAACGCAAGACCGGCCGTCTGCATTGGTCGCCGCCACGACGTAGCTTGCCGTACCGCCAACGAAGGCATCACCAAGGTCGAGCGTCCAGCGTTGCGCGAGGTCATCAACGACCCCCGGAAGCTCGGCAAGCCAGCGCGCCCCGGCAGCGCCGTTGCGCAGCGCTCGCTGACGAACCAGTTCTGGGACATCGAACTCATTCACGTGAACGTTGCAGCCCGGCGATCCCGCACACTGACGATGAATTCTGGATCAGTTGCTCGGCCGACTCGACGCAAAATTGATTTCTCCCCATCTCGCACACGCCATCAGGCCGAGCCGAAGCGCCTGATGGGCAACTTCAGTTGACGACGATCGCAACGGTGTTCGGCTCGCGCATTATGTGCGGATCGCGTATCTGTCGATGCGAGCGCTGAGGCAGATAGCGGATTCTCGTGGGTTCGAAGATATGCAAGACTCGCGGCTGAGCGATTCGGCTCCGAACGATGGGGGCTCTCATGGCCACGAACAAAGAAATCGTCGAAGGCGTATACGCCAGTTTTGCAACGGGTGACGTACCGGCTGTGCTCGGTGCGATGGCTGAAAACATCACATGGGCAGAGGCCGACGGCTTCCCGCTTGCTGGCACGTACGTGGGTCCTCAAGCAGTCTTAGAGGGTGTATTCATGCGTCTTGGCGAGGTCGGCGACGAGTTCGCGGCCGTGCCGGAACAACTCATCGCTGAGGGTGACACCGTTGTTGCTCTGGGCAACTACAACTGGAAGCATAAAGTCTCCGGAGCCCCGGCCACGGTGAAGATGGTTCACGTCTGGACCGTGGCTGATGGAAAGCTCGCAACGTTCCAGCAGCACGTCGATACTGTCAGGGTGCGCGAACTCAGCTGACGAACACGACGACTCGCCTTCGACTCAATCGAGGCGACAAGCAACCCGCTCCGAATGCCCAGTGAGATTCGCCCGATACGCGCGCAACGACAACTACGTTCGCTGCGCCCAACAATCAACTGCCCGAACACAGAACGAGCCCCGTCGGCCCCGTCGGTTCCATTGCCGCCTGCCGAGCCGGTCCGAGCACCGATGCGCCCTCATTCGGTGCTCGTTGGGCTGGTGGGGCTGGTGGGGCATATGCGCCTCGAAATCTGTGTGCTCATCACGAACCCGGGGTGGGTCAGCGTCATGCGGTGACGAGGAGCTCGAAGGTCTTTCGGTTCGGAACGTCTGGAGGGCGAGAGAGGGACTCTCCACGGGCGAGGAACTCGTTGATTCGGGAGGCAACCAGTGCGTCACCGAATGCCTTACCCGGCGGAGCGAAAAGATGAGCCACCCTCGCGGCAGCGACGCCGACGACCTCGTCGTTCGACGCGCACAGGAACGCTGCGGCAGCGAATCGGGACGCCGGCGTGTCCGTCGGTTCGAAACGCTCCCCGAGTATGCCTGCTGCGAGCCGATCGAGGCTCGTGGCGTCCGCGGCGACCTGTGTGTCGTACCAGACGCCGAGATGGTCGTCGGTCCACGCCGAGAATGTTTCGACGAAGCCAACTGGATCGTCGGGCGCGAGGTGAGCGACCTCGGCGAGATGTTGGGCATGCATCAGCCCCATCGAGATCCCGCGTCCGAGTGTCGGATTGGTATGCAGTGCGGCGTCTCCGATCGCGACGATGCCGCCGACCATCGGACCGTCGCTGGTCGTGATACGTCGGCGTCGGTTCTCGATCCTCGACATCATCGAGATATCACTGATCGGCGTACCGACGCGTATCCATGGTGCCGAATGCGCCACGGCACGGAGGAAAGCCTCGAAGCAGTTCGGGTCTCGGAGAGCTTTGCGGTACGGATCGTTGACGGACATCGTCACCGTCAGAGAAAACGTGTCGTTGTCCGCGCCGAGAGCGAACACGGTCGCGTAGTCAAGCGCGACTGACGCGGGGATCTTGCTGAGCGGGATCTCGCATCCGGGCTTCACCTTGTAGAAGCGCGTCAGGTAGAAGAAACCGCATTCCTGGCGTTCCTCAACGGGCGCACACAGTCCGGCCTGTGCGAACCATTCCGGCAGCGCGGACCGACGACCTCCTGCATCAACGACCAAATCCGCATCAACACGCCTGCCGGATTTCAGAACTGCGCCCGTCACCACCGGCACAATGCCCGCCGTCGACACCAACAGACCCACGACCGCGTCATGGTCTAAGAATCGGATCCCGTGCTCGCGGGCGACGATCCTTCGGAGCTCAGCCTCAGCGACGAGACGTCGACTCAACAGCATCTGCTCATCGAGCACGCCCGCACCGACCACCGCGGGGATCTCACGGACACCACGTGCGAGCATTGACGCCACCACGTCAGGGGCCTCGTCGACCAGAACCCGCCGCGCCCGACCCAACAACGCATGCGACTGGCGTGCTTGCGGAACACCTGGATGAAGCCAACTATCGACATCATCAGCCGCTGTTCCGTGCGGCGGCGCACCGTCGCGCTCGACAACAGTCACGACATGACCCCGACGTGCCAAAAACAGCGCTGCGGCCAATCCCGCAAACCCGCCCCCAGCAATCACCACCCGAGTCACATCACACCTCCCTGACGCACCGTCATTCCACCCCGCTCCCACCCTCCCACACAAACCACGCCTATCACACCATGCCTATCAGACCACCCCTATCAGACCACCCCTATCAAACCACGCCTATCAGACCACGCCGAAGCTTCGTTCGGTGCTCGTCAGTGACTAGCAGTAGATCCGTGCCCTGCAGGGCGCAAACCCACTGCAGCAGCGCCGCTACCCGGCGATCTGCTCGTGACGACCTGTCCCCGACGTGCCTGTGTGGCGCTTCAACTTCCTTGCGTCCAACGCCAACCAGCGGGCATCGTCGGTCCGGACCTTGGCCGAGATCACCAGACGGGTGTGCAACTGCGGCTCATCCGCACGGGACGTGGTCTGGCGGAACCCGGCCACCACAAGACCCTGTTACTCCGGGTGCAGGCGGCCACCGTTCGAACGGACACGCGTCGTCGATCCGTACCGTTGCAGATGAGACAACACCGCCCAGACCGCAACACCATGCGCCTCCGCGAAACCCGCATCACCCGTCGAACCGCACAGCACACGCACCGACTTCGGCGCCGACACAGTCTCATCAAACCCCGCGACAGCCCGGATCGTCTTGCCGGTCACCAACGTCCGATCCACGAGTGGCATGCCGAGCTGATCATCCGTGTTCGGATCGCGGCCGGACAGCATCCGCACGAGCTGATCCGTCGACACCGTCCCGCTGAGGCCGAGGAGATCGGCCTGATTGCCGGCCCAGACGCCGGGGGATTACCTCAGGTGCGTCCGTCAGGTACTTTGTGTAGTACTTCGCCGTGGCGGATGCGGTGGACGCGTAGAGCGTCGTCACGCGGATCACCACACACTCCAATCGGCGGGCACCTGTTTGTTCTTCAATGGTTCGTGGGTGCGTGTGCTCTCGGCGTCCATCGGGTGGGTCAGTCCGATCCGAGCAACGACAACTGAGCGCGATCACCGGTGCGAGGCGTGCAAGCAGATGTGCGCGCGGCCTTCGCTGTCTCAGCCGCGGTCTGGGTGGCCGTCGTCTTCGAGGGTGACGGCTTGGCGCCTTTGAGGTCGGGGATCGGCCACGTGATCGGCGCGCCGATCAACTGCTCGAATGCGACGCGTGGGACTCGCATCACTCGGCAGAGCCGCACCACCAGGATCCCGCTCGCGCCGTTCGTGTTGAGGAACTCGTTGGCCAACTCGTAGGCCTTGCCGCGACTGAGTCTCAACACGGCCCCGGCCTCCTCGACTGACAGAAGGTTGGGGGGTCGCTCGTCGATCTCGGCCGCGCGATTGGTCCGCACATCAACACATGCCCACGAGAATCGGATTTCGTGACGCCACATCTGCCAAAGGGGTCTGAAACCGACCGATCGGGAAGTGCTTTCTGGTGCCCACACTTCAGTACAGGGGGCCATTCACTGCCGGCGCAGCACGGAGCCGCGCATCGTGCGCGAAGGTCCTAACGGAGTTCGGTCAACCGACTCTCGAAGGCATCAGGAGTCAGCACAGGAGGGCGTTGCTCGCTCCACTCCACGAGGTCCTTGTCGCCGGAGACGTTCACGTCGGCAAAGTGTTCCCGAGCGAGCGCCACGAGATAGTCATCGTCGGCGTCTCGCGTTGTCGCTGGTGAGTGCGTGGGGTCGGAACGATGCCGTCGAACGTCGCCAAGACATCGACGTATTCACGGGCGATATCGATGTCGATCCACCGGCGCAGACGTGGCCGCATGGTTAGAACGTCTTCGACCTCGTCGACCAGGGTCGGACAGATCACGAGGTTGAACTCCCGACGTTCGCTCCAGGCCATCACGATGCGGTGCGACGGTCCGCGCTGGATCGCCGCCGACACCAAGACGTTGGCGTCGAGGACGACTCGCAGCATCAACCTGCGCGACGAGCGCTCCGCACCGCCTTGACCTCGCTCACCGCCATCGACAGAGCGTCTTCGTCGGAAAGATCCGCCGGCTCAGCAGCTGATGCGGCGATCTCGTCGAACACATCCCGGGAGTACTGCTCCCACGCTGACTGCCGAGTCATGCCCCGCGCTGCGCCGATGCTCTCCCACGACGTCCCGATAGCGCGAGCTGCGCGCACCTTTCCCCGCCGCAGCTGCTGGAGCTCATGATCGAAGCGCGCCAACTCGCGCAGCGCATCGAGCGGATCGGTCGGGAAAGCACCGGCGGTGATCGTCATGGCGTCAGGACATCCTGACACGACCGCTGCGGCAATCCATTCAATTTCAGGTTGTTGAGGTGCCACCGTCATCGACGATCAGACCGCCCATCACGTCAGCCGCGACTGTTCGAACGTCCACACCGGCGCCGAGCAGCTGTGTCGCAACGAAGCGACGCAGGTCGTGGAGCCGCACGTTCGTGAGCACCGACACAGTTTGGTCGTCGAGCGAGACTCGTCGTGCAGCGTGCGTCTTGGTGTCCTTCTCCACGAGCCCGTCCGGTCCTTCGACCACGTCGTCGCTCGACGAAGCACGCGCGCCACCTTCGCTCCCGTGGGAGGTTAGATGTCGGGCTGCGGCACTCGTGGCGGCGTGGTCGCCTGGGCGGGTTTGACGCCGATCCACCCCCATTGCAGACCCTGCCCCAGAGCTCGACGGAGTATGCCGTGGATCCGACGGATGGTCCCGGGCGCCAGCGGGCCACCTCGAACTCCGCCATCGACCAACAACTTGCGATAAAAGCGGTCGAGATCGCTCGCCTTCAAACGACCGAGTGGCACCGTGGCGAGGGTGGGCAGGAGGTTGCGATCGATGAACCCGCGTATCTCTTTCACCGTGCTCGGCGAGAAGTCTTGAGCGGCGAACTCGAACCACCGGTCGAGCAACTCGCCGACCGTCGCGGACGTGCGAACCGATAGCCCCTTGTCGGCTTCGGCGAGCATCTCGTTGAGTGACCGCTGGGCATCGCGCTTGGCGCCGAGCACGGTCTTGCTCGCGTAACGCTTCTTGTTGGTCACGGGATCGGTGCCGAGAAAGACACGCAACTCCCAGGCGTCGCCTCGAGGCCGAATGAAACCCTTTGCGCAATCGCCAATCCTAGATTGGCACGGGATTGGCAGGAGAGCGAGAAGCGCCACTCCGAAGAGTGGCTCTGACCTGGGATTTCTGAGCAGCCCTTGAGGGATCTCTTTCGAACTTCGCGAGACTCCTCGCCGAAGCTTCGGCGAGGTAATGTCGTGTGATGGCAACCCCACGAGAGCTCATCACCGCCGCACAGATGGACAAGATGACGCCTCAGGAACGCGCTGATGCAGTCGACTCGGCCACGATCCGCTGCTGGGACGAGGTACCCGAACCATTTCGATCCGAGGTACTCGCAACAGCCAAGGAACTCGGCGAGCGTCTTCGCAGTCGTGACTGACCGCGCTGTCCGATTCACCGAGGACTTCTTCGCACGTCTCGAACTTCTGCTCCCCGAAGACCGCGGAGGCGACGGTACGCCATCGATCACCGACTTCCTCGTGTTCGACGTACCGCCAATTCGCGACAAGCTCGCGCGTAACTTCGAAGCCGAGACACTTCCTACCGAGGATCCGCTCGTGCGGGTCCACATCGGAGCGGGAATCCTCGTCAACCACATCGCCGTGTTCGCAACGTTGGGCAATGACGGCGCTGTCGAGGCGTTCTGGAGCACAATCGACCGCTCGCGCACCACAACGGAATGAGCGCCTCAGCCGGGCCCCGCGAGCGCGACGAGTTCGCTGCGGACGTGAAGGCCCCGCTATTCAAGCGCCAAGGCGGGCTGTGCGCCAACCCGGATTGTCGCACGCTAACGACGGCTGCCCACAGCACCAATGATGGTTCCGTCACCACTGGCGTCGCAGCTCACATCTGTGCCGCAGCTCCGGGCGGCCCTCGCTACGAAGTCTCCATGACCCGGGACGAACGACGATCTCAGAAAAATGGAATCTGGCTGTGCGCCAGTCATGCACAGCTGATCGACAGGGATGTCGACCAATTCACCCCCGAGCTGCTCCGGCGATGGAAGGACCAAGCCGAGACCGACGCCCGAAGGGCCATGGGTGCCGATGCAGACGGGGCCACCGGAGTCTCGACAGGCCCGGTGCTTCAGGTCTCCCTGTCGCTTGCGGGACCGCCGCTAGAGCCCTTCGACATCACCGAATTCGCCACGGCGGCTGCAGTTCGAGCCGTCCGCGGACACATTCAGGTGATCGACTTCATATTCATCGACATCGAACTGCAAACGGACGATTGGAAGGCTCATGCGTTCCACCGAGACGCCTGTTCATATCGCTCGCGAAGCGGAGCGATACCCATGGAGAGCCAAGCGACTGAGCGGGGCCGTCAACTTCCTGTTCGACGAAGGTAGAGCGTGGGCGCCCTACCTGCGCAACGGGGATGACTACGCTCTCGCCGTTGCCGGAATCCTGGACGCATCGCGCAACGAAAGCCGCGTCGATGAATCGACGATGGTGTTCGATGTATATCAACGCAGTGGCAAGTACGCAACCAAGCTCTATCTCGAAAGGGACGAGTTCGATGCGTGCTCTGAAGCCGTGCGAGCGATCGATGACCGAATACCCCTTGACTTGGTTGGTCCGGCAATGTGGGATTGCAGTCAACTTCCGGCGCGAATCATTGCTTCGAAAGTTGTCCCTGCACTGGCGCTCTCGGGCGGTTGGTTCGCTCAAGAGCCGGAGGCCATCCGAAGGCAGCTGCTTCAAATCGCAGCATGGTGGATCGGCCCAGCGTGAACCGTACTCCGCGGCGGCTCCGTGCAGCCCCGCGTGCAGACGGAATCAGATCCAAGCGAAGAACCGAGCAGCCCCAACGGGATTCGAACCCGTGCCGCTACCTTGAGAGGGTAGTGTCCTAGGCCACTAGACGATGGGGCCGTGCAAGTAGCCTTGGCAATCTAGCGCCAGCACGACTGCGGGCCAACCGACAGGGCAAATGCTCTCGGAAACCCAAAGAGTTCTCGACGAAAACACTGTCTGAGCTGGGGAGCAAGGAATCGAACCCTGAATAACAGTACCAGAAACTGCTGTGTTGCCAGTTACACCACTCCCCATCACGATTCCCCGTGAGGGCACCGCAGTGTACCGGCGAGCGCTCGCCGCCAACACCTCAACCCGTGAGTGCAAAGAGGTTGTCGAAACCGATGATTCGTCCGACTGCGATACCCGCAGCCTCTTTCAGTTCCTTACCAAACGCGGTGGCGCCTGTGACCGGACTCGTTCGTGTGGGCGACACGTAGGCGTTGAGCCCGAGTTCCTCCGCGACCAAACGAATACGCAACGAGTGGAACGGATCACTCACGAGCAGCACTCGATGAACTCCGCGAGCGTTGAGCAGGTCGGTGACGGCGACGAGTGACTCCCAGCTGGAGTGGCCGTGCGACTCCTGGACAATCGCATCGGCACTCACGCCGTGACGTACGAGGTAGGCCGCCGATGTACTTGCCTCGGTGAAACGATCGCCCGGCTGGTTGCCGCCCGTCACCACCACCAGGGGTGCCAGACCCCGATTCCAGAGCAGTACCACGTGATCGAGCCGGGCCTGCAACTGCGGTGAGGGCCGGCCGTCGTACTGCGCGGCACCGAGCACCACAATGGCATCCACCGGGCGCGCCTGATCGCTGTTGCCCACCGACCACACTTGGAACAGCGTGATGAAGTAGTACGCCAGCGCCACGCCAGATACGGCGAGCAGCGACACGATCAGCCGTCGGCGCCAGCGTGGTGGCCCGGCGCGAAAAACGCCCAATTGATCCGCTTCGTCAAGTTCGGTGTCGGCCGACACCACCACCGACGGATCGATGTTCACTCCGGCGCAGTTCGAACGTGCCCGAGCGCAGCGCGCAGACGGCGAAGCGTTTCGTCGCGGCCTAACAGCACCAACGATTCGAATAGCGGCGGACCAACCGTACGTCCGGTGACCGCCACGCGCACCGGTGCCTGGGCCTTGCCGAGCTTGAGCTGAAAACCATCGCCGATCGCCTCGAGGGTCTCCTTGAGCGAATCGTGATCCCACTCAGCAGATTCGAATGCATCGATGACTTCGGTGAGCAGCGCGGTGGAGTTGGGGCCGGCCATGGTCTTCGCGAAGGCGGCCTCGTCGATGGGCGCGTCTGCGAGGAACAAGAAATCGACCATCGGGGCGACTTCGTCGAGACGTGCGATGCGCGTCTGCACGAGCGGGGCGATCGCCGAGAACACCACCGGGTTGAACTGTTCGGCATTCCAGGGCACATCGGACGCGAGCACGAACGGTGCACACGTCTCGATGAACTCATCGAGGGCGAGTGCGCGTATGTATTCGCCGTTGAACGCAGCGAGCTTCTTCAGGTCGAAGAACGCTGGCGAGTGATTCACGTCTTCGAGCCGGAACTCTCCGACGATCGAAGACCACGGCACGATCTCGGTGTCTCCACCCGGTGCCCAGCCCAGTGTCATCAGATAGTTCACCAGCGCGTCGGACAGATAGCCCTCGCCGCGGTACTGCTCGACCGCAACCTTGTCGCGACGCTTCGACAGCTTCTTGCGTTGCTCGTTGACCAACACCGGCACATGGGCCCACACCGGCGGCTCGGCACCGAGCGCCTGCCAGAGCATCTGCTGCTTGGGGGTATTGGGCAGGTGCTCCTCGGCGCGTACCACGTGGCTGATCTGCATGGTGATGTCATCAACCACATTGGCGAGCAGGAACATCGGTGAACCGTTGCCGCGCAGCAGCACGAAGTCCTCGATGTTGGCGTTCTCGAACGACACCTCGCCGCGCACGAGGTCGTGCACCACGGTGGTGCCCTCGGGCACGCGGAACCGCAAGACACGTCCCGGGCCGGGCTCCAGCCCACGATCGCGCGAGTAGCCGTCGTAGCCCGGCGTGCCGCTGGCCTTGGCGCGGGCCTGGACCTCGTCGCCGGACAGGTCGCAGTAGTAAGCGACCCCCGCCTCGAATAGTCGTTGCGCCGCCGCGACGTGCTGATCGGCGTAGGAGCTCTGAAAATATGGCCCCTCGAAGTGGTCGTCGTCGGCGTGAATGCCGATCCACGCCAAGGCATCGATGATGCCTTGCGTCCACTCCGGCTGATTGCGGGCTTCGTCGGTGTCCTCGATGCGCAACACGAACGTGCCGCCGAGACGCAAGGCAATCGCCCAGTTGTACAGCGCCGTACGCGCACCACCGACATGGAAGAAGCCTGTGGGCGAGGGGGCGAAGCGGAGGCGAAGCGGACGGTCGGACATGTGCCGTCAGGCTATCTCGGGCGTGCGACGGGGTTTCGGCGTGCCACGTTCACGGCCGAGATTCCTTGCGGAAGTGCTGCGGATCACCCATGCTGGTTCCATGCCACGCCCCGGTCCCGTGCACATGCCGCTGCCCCGGCCCATCGGGTTCGTCCTCAGCGGCGGCGGCAGCCTGGGATCGGTGCAGGTGGGCATACTGCGTGCACTGTTCGAACGCGAGATCGCTCCCGATCTGGTCGTCGGAACATCCATCGGCGCGTTCAACGGCGCCGTGCTCGCTGCCGATCCGACGCTCGCACTCGACAAGCTGCTCAGGTTCTGGAAGAACGCTTCGAGATCGGACGTGATGCCGTTGCGCGGCATCCGGCCGCTGCTGCACTGGCGCACCACCCGTGAGAGTCTGTACCCGAATGACGGGGCGCTAAAAGGCATCCGCTCGGTGCTGTCCGACTTCGCTTTGATCGAGGACCTTGCGCTGCCGTTCGGCGCAGTCGCTGTCAATCTGCGTACCGGTCTCCCCGAACTCTTTCGGGACGGACCGTTAGAAAGCGCATTGCTCGCCAGTAGCGCAATCCCCGCATTCTTCCCACCGGTCAGCCGAGGCGGCAACCTGTACTACGACGGAGGCTTGGCCGACAACGTCCCCATCGGGCACGCCGTGACTATGGGCGCACAGTCGCTGGTGGTGCTCGACACGACCAACCCTGTGAGCAATCTTGATCAGCCGCGATCGATCGCCGAGATCGCGTCGTACGTAACCGAGGTGTACTCGCGCCAGACCACATTGCGACATCTCCACGACTTCGAGCCGATGCCGATGCTGTATCCACGCAGCCCGGCCACGGGCACCATGTCGCCGCTCGATCTCGATCACACCGAGGAACTGCTTGCGTCGAGTTACGCCGCGACTTGCTCGTATCTCGACCGCGTGCTCGTGGGCTAGAACGGGTTCTGCTTGAGGTGGGTGCTCATGTCACCGACGAGTTCGATGATCATGCGCCGTTCGGCGAACTGCCACTCCCCGTCGACGAGATGAACACGGTCGTGATACGTGCCAGCTGCAACCGGTGCGAGCGCGCGCCCCGGCGCCTGATGGAGCACCTGCACATACGAGCGAGCCGTTCCCGAGGTGGCTACGTCGTCGACATCGATAACCACGTTCGTCACCACGTGCCGGGTGCGCGGCACGCCGTCGTAGAGCTGCACATTGCTATGAAAGGTGGCGAGCACTTGCTGCGCCCCCTTGGCGGCGCGGGCGCCGACGAGGCCATAGAGACCCTCGGTGCCGAATAACGCAGCGGTGGATTCGAAGTCACCGCGATCGATGGTGTCGCTGTACGCGAACAAGAGGCGTTCAATCCCTTCGCGCGCAGAGGCGGCCCGAGTGTTCATGATGGATGACCTTTCACGTCACGACGTTGCGAGCGCCAAGTTACGCAACTGACGCAGGCCCACCGTCAGCGTGGTGATGTCGAAGGTATCGCTGCGACGTACATCGTTGAACATCGTGGTCACACGGGCCACCGATCGCTCGTTCTGCACCAGCCACGCATCGACATCGCCGCCCGACCGCAGCACATCGTTGGTGAGATCGGCAAGTCCCATCAGCAAATCGTCACGGAGCGCCGAGCGCGCCTGGGTCTCCCAACGTGTAGACCGCGGCAAGCCACCGATGCCGACCCAGAGCCACAACACGTCAAGCGCCTCGAAGAGCCGCCAGTAGACGCCGGCAACAACGCGTGGTTCGGTGTGATGCTTCGCTGCAATGTCGATCACATCAAAGGCGGTGTGCAGCAGTGACCACACTGACGATCGTTCGGCAAGCGAATCGGGTACGCCGGCTGCGAGCCGGCTCGCCCAGGTGGAATGCGTCATCGCCGCCAACTGGCCGCGAAGAAATTCGTCGTAACGACTCGACAAGACACGCATGCCGGTGGACAGTTCCCGCGTCGTGGCCAATAGGTCGATGGGTGGGCGGCGATGGCGCAGCAACCACAGCACGCATCGTTCGGCCATCTGCCTTGCCTCGAGCAGTAACTCAAGTTGCACATCGAGTTTCACATCGGAGCCGAGCGACTCGATCTCCTCCCACAGGCCCGGTAACTGCGTGACCTCGCGAGTAACGACCCAAGCGCGGGCAATGTCAATGACGCCGGCACCAGTCTGCTCGGTCATGCGATGGTCGAACGAGATGCCCGACAGGTTGACCATTTGGTTGATGAGCGCTGTCGCGACGA
The DNA here is from genome assembly GCA_025360105.1 of Actinomycetes bacterium. Taxonomy (GTDB): domain Bacteria; phylum Actinomycetota; class Acidimicrobiia; order Acidimicrobiales; family Ilumatobacteraceae; genus WLMZ01. The sequence continues at coordinate 68,039 of JANYCT010000072.1, forward strand.
TTTCACGTCGGAGTTGATGCCCGAGGATCTGGGTGCGGAAGTCATCGCGCATCGCATGCGGGAAGTAGCTCACGAGATCGGCCTCGAAGAACGGATCATCGGGGAGATCGCTGTTGTGCAACTCGGCCACATTCGCGTTCTTCGTATAGGCCAACAGCACCGAGAACTCTGGTGTGGTGAGACCCTGTCCGACCGCCTGCCGTTCGGCAATCTGGCGGTCGGTGGGCAAGAACTCGAGCGAGCGATTCAACCAACCTTCTGCTTCGAGCGTCTGCAGATAACGAGTGTGCACGTTGATCATCGGGAACGACTGACGACGTGCGATAGCGAGGGCGAGCGTCTGAGCGCGATTGTCGTCGAGAACCAACTCGCCGACCTCGTCGGTCATCGCCGCGAGCAGGGTGTTTCGCTCCTCGACGGTGAGCTCGCCGTGATGCACGCAACCATTGAGGAGGATCTTGATGTTGACCTCGTGGTCGCTGCAATCCACGCCTGCGGAGTTGTCGATTGCGTCAGTATTGATCAGGCCGCCAGCAAGCGCGAACTCGACGCGCCCGCGTTGGGTGAAACCGAGGTTGCCGCCCTCGCCGACGATACGACAGCGCAATTCGCCACCGTTCACACGAACCGCATCGTTGGCACGATCGCCGACATCGGCACTGCTTTCGGTGGCCGCCTTCACATAGGTACCGATGCCACCGTTCCACAACAGGTCGACCGGCGCGCGAAGAATCGCAGAGATGAGCTGATGTGGTGCCATCTCGGCGTCGCTCACTCCGAGACGCGCGCGGATCTGAGGAGACAGCGCAATCGACTTGTCGCTGCGCGCAAAGACTCCGCCACCATGGCTGATGAGCGTTGCGTCGTAATCGGCCCAACTACTCCGAGCCAATCCGAACAGGCGCTGACGCTCGGCGAACGACACCGGACCATCAGGGTCAGGGTCGAGGAACACATGTCGATGATCGAACGCAGCGATGAGTTGCAGGTTCGATGAGCACAACAGGCCGTTGCCGAACACATCTCCCGACATGTCGCCGATGCCGACAACCGTGAGTGCATCGGTATCGGCGTCACGGCCGAGCACCCGAGCGTGGCGGCGCACACTCTCCCAGGCCCCACGCGCGGTGATGCCCATCACTTTGTGGTCGTAGCCCACGCTGCCGCCGGACGCAAACGCATCGCCGAGCCAGAAGTCGTACGACGCCGAGATCTCGTTGGCGATGTCGCTGAACGATGCCGTTCCCTTGTCGGCCGCAACCACCAAGTATGGGTCGTCGGTGTCATAGCGAATGGTGTGGGGCGGCGCCACAACCTGACCACCGACGAGGTTGTCGGTGATGTCGAGTAAACCGGCGATGAAATCGCTGTAGCACGCAACGACCTCGGCGCGCAGCGCGTCACCCTCGGCCGGCGGACGCTTGACCACGAAACCACCCTTTGCGCCAACGGGGACGATGACAGCGTTCTTCACCATCTGTGCCTTCATCAGCCCGAGCACCTCGGTACGGAAGTCCTCGCGACGGTCACTCCAACGAATGCCACCGCGGGCGATGCGGCCGCCACGCAGATGCACGCCTTCGACTCGCGGCGAGCACACCCAGATCTCGAACATGGGCCGGGGCAGCGGGAGGTCGGCCACCTTGGCCGGTTCGAGCTTCAGCGCGATCACTGGCCGGTACCCACCACCGGTAGCGGGTCGAAAGGCATTGGTACGAAGCGTTGCATCGATGAGATCAATGAGCGTGCGACAGATCCGGTCCTCGTCGAGACTCGGTATGCCCTCGAGTTCAGCATCTAGCGCGGCGTGGGTGGTGGTCACGGCAATGGAGCGCTCATCTTCAGTTATGGCGTCGAGCATTGGATCAAATCGCTGATGAAACAGCGACACGAGCAACGCGACGACACCGGGATACTTCACCAGTGTGGCTTCGATGTACTGCTGGCTGAACGGGAACAGGGTCTGTCGCAGATACTTCGCGTAGGTGCGCACGATCTCCACGTCGCGTGCGGACAAACCGGCGCACAACACCAGCCGGTTGAACCCATCGGCCTCGACCGCACCGGTGAGCATTTGACAGAACGTGGACTGCACCTCTTCGACGATGTCGTCTGTCAACGTGATCCGCTCGGGCAAACGCACGCCGACGTCGTACAGCGAAATGGTGTCATTGTCGAGTTGCAGGGTGAACGGACGTTCGTCGACGGCGCGCAACCCAAGCTGATCAAGATACGGAAGCAGTTCGGCGAGCGTGAGCGCACTGTTGCGCCGATACAGGCGGAACCGTCGCTCGTTGGCCGCCAAATACGGGAGCGCAACGAAGGCCGTTGCGGTCACATCCGATCCGCCGAGAAGGGCGTCGATGTGCTGCACATCGAGCACGGCCAGTTCGGCAGAGGTGAGCGAGGTGTAGTCGCGCGGTAGGCGCGATACGTATCGCTGCGTCAGTTGGAGTGCTCGTTCTTCGCCCAGCTCCGCGGCGAGTGCAGCGCGGAACTGATCGTCCCATCGTTGCGAGAACTGGTCGACGTCATCGCTGAGCCGCACAAGATCGGCATCGGAAATGGCCTCAGCACGGCGTATCTGAACCGTGATGCGGGCGAGTGCACCGGTACCCACGAAGGACTCGTACTCCACCCGCGAGGCCCGCATCTCTGCGGCAATGCGCTGCGCGATTCGTTCGGGCACGTCGGGTGTGAGCCGAATGCGTGGGAGGTAGACCGCGAGCGTCTGCCAACCATTCGCAGGCGAACGCAATTCGAGAACGCGCACCAACGACCGATCTTGGAGAGCCACGATGGCGGCGGCAACCTCGGCTAGTTCGTCGCGACCGATCTCGAACAGTTCGTCGCGGGGAAAGGTCTCGAGCACTGTGCGCAAGGCGCGGCCGGTGTGGCTGGCGGGGTCCACCGTGCTGCGCGAGAGCACCCAGGCCACCCGTTCGCGAATGAGCGGAATGGTGTTGGCCGAAACGCGATAGGCCGCGGCCGAAAACAACCCCATGAATCGCTCTTCACCGATGACCTCTCCGTTGTCGCCGAAGCGCCGCACTGCAATGCACACGGGGCGGGCTCGGCGGTGCACCGCCATCTCGGCGTCGGTTCTCGCGATGGAGACAACCTGATCGCCGGCGGCGAACATCGGGTCAATGGCAGCATTGTCACGCAGCAGGCCCAGTTGCGAGCCGGCGACAACATGCAGTTGTCCCTCGCTCAGGACGTATGTCGCCGCACCGAGGAACACGAAGTGCTGGCGGGTGAGCCAGTCGAGCAGCTTCGAGACCTGAACCGCCTCGGGCGCGACGGTGCGACCGGTTGGTGGCACAACCAAATCAGCGGCCACCAGCTGCGCGCGGGCGCGCATGGCGTCGACGTCGTCAACGGCGAGATGCACGTTCGCCACCGCTGCACACACCTCGGCTTGCAGCGCGGCCGCATCTGCATCGGGGCAACGGTCGATACTCATCTGCGTCCAGGCTTCACGCGGGGCTCCGACGGAGATTCCGATGATGGTGCCATCGGGATGGCGCGCAACATCGATCATCGGGTGCACCATGAGATGCACCGACAGTCCGCGACGCTCGAGCACGAGTCGTACGGAGTCAACCAAGAAGGGCGCGTCATCGGTGACCACGAGCACCACCGATCGCGCTGAACCGTTGTCACTTCGTACGTCCACCAATGTCTGCCCCTGCTGACGAAGCCTTCCCAATTCGAGATGCGCAAGTGCCGTTCCGGCCAGCTCGTCGACGGAAAGTCCGACGAGTTCGTCGTCGTTGATCTCGGCGAGAAACTCGGGCACAAGTCCCGCGATCAGGTCGCGGTCTGGCTCACGCGCCAACTCACGGGCACGTTCGACGACGCTCGCAAGGCCAACTGAGTAAGGCTCTCGGACTGCCATGAGTTTTCGCTTTCTGTTCCGACAACGTTGGCGGAAGGTGCGGGCCGAGCAGCGGCTCCTGAGCACACAGTACAACCCATCTGCGGGCGCCTGCCCGTCTCGCATCGCTGCCGGCAGAAGCGAGCAAGCTGACGCAGTTTCTGACCGGGCGCGGTAGCGTCGCTGGCATGAGTCGACGCACATTCCGACGCCAATCCGAAGCCCACCCTGGGCACCGATCCGTTGCTGGCGGCCTCGCACGAGCGGCTGTATTCGGCATGAGCGACGGTCTCATCTCGAACGTGTCGTTGGTCATTGGCTTTGCTGGCAGCGGCGTGCAGTCCGACCTCGTTCGCCTCGCAGGGTTTGCCGGTGCCATCGCGGGTGCTGTGAGCATGGGCGCGGGCGAGTGGATCTCGATTTCAGCACAGAACGAACTGATCCATCGCGAACTCCAAGTCGAGCGGCGCGAACTGGTGGTCAACGCACCTGCCGAGCAAGCGGAACTCGCAGCGATGTACGAAGGCCACGGTATGGAGCCAGCAACCGCCAAGCAGGCCGCGGCCGAGGTCATGCGCTCGCCGGAAGGGGCGTTGGGCGTGCATGCCCGCGAGGAGTTCGGTATGGACCCCGACGAGTTGCCGGTCGCGCTGCAGGCCTCACTGTTGTCGTTCGCGTGTTTCCTTGTCGGCGCATTGTTGCCGGTGCTGCCATGGATCACCGGTTCGGGGTCCGCAGCCAAGTGGGCCTCGGTCATCATCGGCGTGGTCGGCGCCGCGGTCTTGGGCGCGGCCGTCGGCAAGTTCGCCGAACGCAATAAGGCGCTCAGCGCCTTGCGTCAAGTGGCCATCCTGCTCGGTGCTGTCGCGGTCACCTACGCCGTCGGCAAACTGCTGCACGTCAGCGTCAGTTGATCGGGCCGAATATCTTGGCTTGAGCGAAATCACAAATCTTTGGATCGAGCATCGGGCGCGTTTACGGGCTTAGATGAAGGCATGACTCAGATGAACGTGCTCGGCGGCGAACTGGAGTCGTGTTCACTCGACCCACTCACCGGGTACTACCGCACCGGCTGTTGCGAGAACCACGGCGACGATCCGGGGATGCACGTGGTGTGCGCGATACTCACCAATGAGTTCCTCGAGTACAGCCAGGCGCAGGGCAACGATCTCAGTACACCCATGCCGCAATACGGATTTCCCGGCCTTCACGATGGCGATCAGTGGTGCCTGTGTGCGCCGCGTTGGCAAGAGGCCTTCGAGGCCGGTGTGGCCCCGAAGGTGCGCTTGGCCAGCACGCACGTGTCCGCGTTGGAGTACACATCGCTCGCCGACCTTCGCGCCCACGCGATCGACCCCGGCTGACGAAATGACGACTCCAAGCGAGACCGCCCGCGCATGGATAGCCGGGCAGATCCGGTCCCGGGTGGTCGGTACCGATGCCGACACCAAGGCGGCAGAGATCTTTACTGCCCCTGGGCCACGTTGGTTCGACGAGGGCAGCCCGATCAAGCGAGTGCATAGCGACGCATCGATGTTCATTGGTGGCCTGCGCGCGCTGTTGCTCCAGTCGTTGCACCCACTGGCGATGGCGGGCGTCGCACAACACTCCGACTACCGCGCCGATCCGTGGGGGCGTCTGCAACGCACAGCCGACTTCGTTGCGTCCACCACGTTCGGCCCCATCGATCGGGCCGAGCAGGCCATCGAGGTGGTTCGACGCGTGCACACACGCGTGAACGGGTTCGCGTCCGATGGGCGACCGTATTCGGCACAGGACCCGCACCTCCTGCACTGGGTGCACATCGTCGAAATCGACAGCTTCCTGGCCGCGCACCAGCGATACGGCGCCGCGCCGCTCACTCCGGGCGAAGCCGACGAGTACGTACGCCAGTCGGCGTTGGTTGCTCGCAAGCTCGGCGTCATCGACCCGCCAACGTCGAACGCTGAGCTACGCGCCCACCTCGCTGCATTCCGACCGGAGTTGCGCAGCACGAAGGAGGCACGAGACGCTGCGCGGTTCCTTCTCATCGAGCCACCGCTTCCACGTGCCGCACGGCCGGCCTATTTCACGCTCTCGGCAGCGGCGGCGGCGCTGCTCCCCGTCTGGACGCGGTGGCCGTTACGGGTGCCACTGCTGCCGCTCAGCGAACGCTTCGTGATTGGTCCCACCGGCGCGGCCGTCACGAACCTGATTCGCTGGTCCATGGGCACTGATCTGCCCACCGACTCGTCGGCGTTAGCATCGGACCATGCTGCACGGTAGGGATCTGCTCGGCGAGGGCCGCATCGCGGCCGCCGGTATCGTGCCCCGCCAGAGCGCATTCTGCAGGGCAAACGAAGTCGCCAGCGAGGTTGCATTCAAGCGGCGCGCAAAAGCCCAACGACGCATCTCGTATCATGCCCACATCGGCCTGAACGATTGGCCCGCCACCGAAAACGCGCTCCAACACGTGCACGCTTCGTTGGCCGATCACGGCTTCACGCTCGAGCGTTACGGCCTGTGTCTCTCGCGGGCCATGGGTATGCCACCGAACGCACGCGAGGGTTTCCCCAAAGAGACCGGACCAATGGTCACCGACATCGAATGGGTCCGCCTCGGTGAGGCCGCACCGGTTCAACCGCACATGGGCGACAACATGATCGGCGCACCGAACGGCTTCGCCAATACCCTCGCAGCGCTCACGGCTGGTGCCACCACTATCGGCAACCTCAGCCAGTACTTCACCTACGAATGGCCCGGCTTCAGCGACGTGCAACTCACCGAGGCAACCTTGAGAGCACTCGGGGCGATGTCCGCCTTGCGCGATCGCGGCGCACTCATGCACTCGAATCTCGACGACGGCGTTGCGATGCAGCTCCCCCACTACGGCGCCTACGTCGGATGGGGTGCGCTCGAGCTGTACGTGGCCGAGACCCTCTGTGGTGCACGCCTCACTCATGCCTTCGGTGGTCTGGTCCATCAGCCCCTGCATCGCGCCGTGTTGGCGCTATCGCTCGACAACATCCGCGGCGGCGATTCGGTCGGATCCATGGTCTACGGCAACACCGTCGACATGATTCGCGACAACATCGAGCACAATCGCGCAGTGCTCGCCACGTCGGCCCTTGTCGACATCGCCACGCAACTTCATCGACCCACGGGCCACGCCATCGCACTCACGCCGCTCACCGAGGCCGAGCGCATTCCCAGCGCAGAAGAAATCGTCGAGGTGCACCTCCTCGGCCGCGAGATTGAACGTGAGGCGCGACGCTCCGGCGATCTGTTCAACTGGGATCGCCTCGACGCACTCGCCGCCGACGTCGCCACCTACGCAATCGAGTATCGCGACCGGGCGTTGCGCCTGTTCGCAGACGATGGCATCGACCTGCGTGATCCCGCCGCGCTCTTGCTCGCGCTGCGCCGCGTCGGTCCGGCGAAGTTGTTCGATCGGGTCAACCTCGCCGCCCCCGCACAGGTGGCCGAACTCGAAACATGGAAGAGCGGATTGATGTCGGGCTTCGTCGAGCGTGTCTCGCGTTCACTCCCCCGTCTCGACGGACGCCGCGTGGTGCTCGCCGTGCTCGAAGTGCACGATGTCGTGCGCGATGCCCTTGCTCGCGCACTGCCCCGCTCCGGTTGCGAGGTCATCATCCTTCCCGCCGATTCAACGCCCGAGAGCATCGCCCGCGCTGCCTCCGACGAGGACGCCGACGCCGTCATCATGGGTGTGTACAACGGCGCAGCGCTCACCATCGCCCAGCGCCTCCGCACCGCGCTCGCCCTCGAGCAGTGGGACGGCATCGTGGTGTTCGGTGGCCTGTTGAACGAAGACGAGGGTGGCGAACTCCCGGTCGATGCGACCGAACGGATCGAGGCGCTCGGCATCAAAACCGTCGTGGAGATCGAAGAACTCGGCGCACTGCTCGTCTGACCGATGCCGGCGCGGCACACCAGTTGTGTTTCTAGATCGGTCTACATTCGCTGACAGTCGCGTCAACGAATGATGACGCATCTCGTATCGGTGTCACTGCGGCTGGGACTCCACAAGAGGATCAGAGGAAGGCCGAGAAGACGAGCAGCTCGGCTTGACCTACGCTGTCATCACGCCGCCGAGGAGGATCGATGCCCGACGCCACTGAACTCAATGATGATGTCGAACGCGACCTCGACTACGTCTCCGATGAGGAACTGACGCAGCTCGCGCTCGCATGCGACCCTGATGTCACCGTCGACGCTGACGCCGTGTCGATTTGGGAAGTGCTCGGTGACGAGAGCGACCACCAGAGCGACACACTGCTTCCCGGCTGGTACATGCCGCCGCCCGTCGGTCGCCGCTTCGAGCGTCGCCGATGGAGGCGCGTCGTGGTGATCGTGGTCATTGTCGCCTTCATCGTCGTGAACGCGTACGGCCTGTGCAGTACCTACGGCTCCATCACCATTGCGTGATCCGCATCCCGACCTTGGCAAACTTTGCCAAGAGGTGATATCGTCAGTTCATGACGACGATGAACGTGTCACTGCCCTCGGAGCTGAAGGCGTTCGTCGATAATCAGACCGAGCAAGGCGGGTATGGCTCCACAAGCGAGTTCGTGCGAGACCTCATTCGTCGCGAACAGGACCGGCAACGCCTGCGAATGCTGCTGCTCGACGGCGCATCCTCGCCGGCCGGACCCATCGCAGATGCGGGCTATTTCTCGGCGTTGCGAGCCGGGCTCAACTCGACGGACTGAGCATGGTGCCGAAGCGCCACGCACAGCTGCGCTCGAGCGCTGCGGCGGACGTCGACGAAGCCATCGCCTCTCTGCGCGACGCTGCCGGTGATGCCATTGCGCTGAACTTCATCGCAGCGCTGGAGCATGGGATCAACCAGGTCACGCGTTCACCACACGTGGGCTCGCTGCGATTCGCGTTCGAACTCGGCATTCCCGAACTCCGGGCCTGGAGCCTGAGCCGGTTCCCATACGTGATTTTCTATCTGCCGCTGAACGACCACATCGACATCTGGAGGGTGTTGCACACCGGTCGCGATATCCCAGGCACGTTCTCCCGGGACCACTGAGCCCCCGTCGGCACGAAGGCTCCGACTTCATGCTCAGCGTTTGCGGAGCATGGTGATGGATGTACCGACGGTGCCGACGGCGACAAAGCCGAGTTCCGCGTACAGGCGCATCGCACCGGCATTGTCCGCGTCGACGCTCAGGCTCAGGGTGTGATGACGCTCCAGCATGTCCCCAAGAAGTCGACGCCCGATGCCCCGGCCACGGTGAGCCGCGACCACCGCCATGCCGATCTCGGGAATGGCCGCCGAGACAAAGCCGTATCCCGGATCGTTGGCGCTGAGACACCGACAGAAAGCCGCTCCGATCCGCTCACCATCCGCACCAACGGCGATCTGCGCATCATCGCAGGCTCGCTTGTCGAAGTCGTCGAGGTAATGCGCGATGTCAGGCTCTTTCAGAATCGCGCGGGGCGGAGGTTCGGCGCCGTCACGCACATGGATCGACTGGTAGAGCATCTCCCACAAGAACGGCGCATCGTCGGATGTCCACGGTCGAGTGCTGAACGAGAAACCCTGCGTCACGAGCGCTGCTGATGTGATCACGTTCGGAGATCTGCATGCATTTCGATCGCTTGTGGTGCCGCGCTCTGATCCGCTCACCGCATGAGAGCTTGCCTCCGTCGTCACGAGCCGGAAAGGTACCACCCTGATCGGGGTCGCCCGGAACTTGACAGGAACCGGCGTCAACGTGACGTCTTGCTGCGGCAAAAGGGCCATCGACCTCGGCGAAACATTCGCCAATCTGAAGCCAGCAGGCGCGCTCATCGTTCATTCGGCTGAACCACCTGCACATGGTGCTTCGTACGTCGTGGATCTCAATTCTGAAGATGTGCTCGCTGAGCTCGGACCGGAGCCAATCCTGCTTGTCATCGGCGCCAGGAGAGTCGACCTGTCCACCGACAGCGGGATTGCCCTGCCGGTCGCAACCGATTACTTCATCGTCGAGCCGTAAGTACGTCGCTACTCGGTCGATCGTTCTCGTCATGCCTTGCGACGCGATTTCCAGTCCGCCCGAGTGATCTCGTACTCCACGTCGCCCGCCTCGTCCCCAGGAATCCGAATCGGCCACGTGGTCTCGAAGGTGCGCACGAGACGCATCCCGCACTTCTCCATCACACGGCGCGAAGCCACGTTTACGACCATGGTCTCGGCGTAGACGCGCTCTACGTCGAACTCGGTGAAGCCCTTGTCGATCAGAGCCCGTGAACCTTCGGTGGCGAGGCCGCGTCCCCAGGCGGTTTGCCGCAGCCTGTAGCCGAGCTCGGGCTCACGCAATCCAACGCCATCACTCGGGCGAAAGTGGAACCAGCCGACAAAGTCCCCAGCGTCTTTCGCCCCAGCGTTCTTCTCCACTGCAGCCCAAAACCCGTAGCCGTCGAACCGGTCGTAGTAGCCCAACCACCAGTTCAGGTGTTCGGCGACTTCCTGAGGATCGACCGGAGCGCCATTGTCGATGAAACGCTTGACAGCTGGGTCAGCATCCAGATCCAACACCACCTGCAGGTCGTCGAGTGTGAACCTCCGCAGCACGAGCCTCGACGTTTCCAGAAAGACTTCCACGCACGCATTCTGGCCACGCATCACGAGAATTGAGCGGATGAGCGCACGCGTCTCCGCAGCCCATCGTGATCACCACGTCGGACTCGGCGACGGCGGCGTCGGGTAGAGGATGGCGATGAGGGCGAGGGCGATCACGGTGCCGATGAGTTGCATGACGATGAACATCGGAACTGACGACGGTTTGATCCCGGCGAAGCTGTCCGACAGGGTGCGGGCGATGGTCACTGCAGGGTTGGCGAAGCTGGTCGAGGATGTGAACCAGTACGCCCCGGTGATCCATAACCCGACTGCGTAGGGGACGGCTTCGGATCTGCCGCTGCGGATGCAGCCGTGGATGACGAGCAGCAAGCCGATGGTGGCGACGACCTCGGACAGCCACAACGCACCGGATGAGCGTGCGTGAGTGGAGAACTCGAACGCCGGGAGTTGGAACATGACGTTCGCCAGGATTGCCCCGGCGCATCCGCCGAGAATCTGGGCCACGACATGAACGATGCTCTCGGGAGTACCGATCGTGCCATGGGCGCGGGCGATGATCGTGACGGCCGGGTTGAAGTGGGCACCGGACACGGTGCCGAAGATCAGGATCAGCCCGACCAATGCTGCGCCGGTCGCGATGGCGTTCTCCAACAGCTGTAGGCCGACGTCGTTCGGAGAGAGTCGTTGGGCCATGATCCCCGACCCGATGATGGCCACGATCAGCAGTCCGGTGCCGAGCGCTTCGGCGACCGCGCGCCGCACACGAGTGACTGGCATTTGCTCACGCACGGCAGCAGGGGTCATCGGTGTCGTGGATCTCTTGGTCGAACCCGAGTTCGTTGGTGCGGGCAATGACGGCGGCGACCTCGTCGGCGGAGTCGACTTCGACGCCGATGTGGTTGAGGGTACCGGGTTCGCCGGCGTTAGCAAAGAGCACGAGCTTGAGTGGCGGGTCGGCGATGGCGACGTTGGCGTAGTCCTCGCGCACCTTGGCCGGAGCGGTTCGGAACAGCCTGGTGAAGAAACCGATTGAGGCGTCGAGGTCTTCGACGTTGAGGGCGAGCTGGAGATGAAACATCGGTTGCTCCTCGTTACATTGACGAATGTCAATGCGATGAGCGTACAAACCACATTGATGATTGTCAATGGACTTGTTCGACGTTTGTCGATACAGTCGGAGCATGTCTAAGCGTGTCGCCGTGCTCGATCCGATCGCCTGCTGCACCCCCGTGCGGGCCGAGATGTTGGACGAGAAGACTGCCGAGACTCTGGCTCGATCGTTCGGAGCGCTGTCTGATCCAATCCGACTTCGATTGTTGAGCTTTGTCGCCTCGGCGAACGCTGACGAGGTCTGCGCCTGCGACCTGATCGAGCCTTCAGGTCGATCGCAGCCGACCGTCAGTCACCACATGAAGATCCTCGTGGACGCTGGACTCGTCACCCGCGAAAAGCGCGGGCTGTGGGTTTGGTACCGACTCGTACCCCAACGACTCGACGCATTGCGCGCCGTCCTCCGGTAGCTCCGATCTGCCCGCTTACCCGTCGGTTCGATCTCGGACGAGCAGGCGCCACTGAGCAAGCTTCCGAGAACCGGAGGCGATTTCACCGAGCGTCGAACACGACAACACCAAACAACACGAGGTGGACTGGAACACTCAGCTGAGCAGGTGCTTGGCGATCACCATGCGCTGAATCTGGTTGGTGCCTTCGTAGATCTGGGTGATCTTCGCGTCGCGCATCATTCGCTCGACGGGGAACTCGCTGGTGTATCCGTAGCCGCCGAGAAACTGCACTGCGTCGGTGGTGACCTGCATCGCCACGTCGCTGGCGAAGCACTTCGCCATCGCGCCGGCCACCGACAACTCGCCCTGCGGATCGCCTTCGTCGGCGATTGCGCAGGCGTGGTGCACCATGTGCCGTGCCGCCTCGATACGCATCGCGCAGTCGGCCACCATCCACTGCAGACCCTGGTTGTCGGCGAGCGGCCGGCCGAACGTGCGCCGCTCCTTCAGATAGCCGATCGCGAAATCGAGCGCTCCCTGGGCAATGCCTACGGCCTGCGCGCCAATCGTGGGACGGCTTCGATCGAGCGTGTGCATCGCGACACCGAAGCCTTTGCCAACCTCGCCGATGCGATGCGAGTCGGGCACGCGCACATCATCGAATCGGATCACACCAGTGGGCGAACCCTTGATGCCGAGCTTGTGTTCGAGTTTGTCGACCTGCACGCCCCACTCGGCCTTCACAAGAAAGGCCGTGATGCCGCTGTGACGATCGGGCGACGTACGCGCGAACACCGTGTAGAGATCGCTGATGCCCGCGTTGGTGATCCAGCACTTCGTGCCGTTGAGAATCCAACTGTCGCCGTCGGCCACGGCACGGGTGGTCATCGATGCAACGTCGCTGCCGGCATCGGGCTCGCTGAGCGCGTAGCTTGCCTGACTCTCACCGCTGCACATGCGCGGAAGGTAAGTACTGCGCAGTTCCTCGCTGGCGAAGTTGAGCACGGGCAACATCGAGAGCTTGTTGATGAGGAACATCAGGCTCGTCGACGCACACGCCGCGGCAAGTTCTTCGGCCACGATGGCCTGCTCCACGAGCGAGGCGCCACCGCCGCCGTACTCCAACGGGAACGACAGCCCAGTGAGCTCCATCGACTTGAGTGACTCCCACGCATCCCAGTTGTAGGTGGCGGTGCGGTCGGTCTCGGCCGCCTGCGGGGCGATCTTGTCACGACAGAACTTGCGGATGACGGTGCGGAACTCGCGCTGCGCGTCGGTGAGCGTCATCGACTGGGTCTCATGCAGAACGGTCACGATGTGCCTCCGAGGGTCAGGCGCCGGTGAGTTCGCGCCAACGGGCAGGGTATGCCGCGCGCGCCTGATCCGGCGTGAGCCGCAGGGTGGCCTCTGGCACCAGATCGGCGATGTGACGACCCTCGGTGTAGTGCTGCGCTGTGTGGGCCACACCCTCGAACAACTCGCGCCGACGCTCCACCAGATCGGCCGGCGCGGCGGCATCGAGCCAACCCCAGATCGTGAACGCAATCGTGAGATCGTGCATCACCGGCGCCCGGCCGTACAGCGATGCGCGGCGCAACGCGATGTTGATACAACCCGTGACTGCGTCGTTGGATGACTCGTCGACGGGCACCTGCAGACGGGGCCGAACCCGCTCGGCAAGCAACAGCACATAGCCCTGATCGGGGCCTTGGTAGCCCAACTGGGCGCCGCTGGGCTGACGTCCATCGATCTCGCTCGGACGATCGGGCGACCACGCATCGGGTACGTGCTCTGGCGACTCGTACGTGCGAACGGATTCAACCGTGGGAACTGGAGCGAACTTGGGTGCAGCCATGGGTCTTAGTTCTACCCCGCCGAGTGCAACAAGCCAAAGATCAGCGACTCTTCGAGGGCACGCCACGATGCTTCGATGATGTTGCCGCTCACGCCGATGGTGGTCCACGAGCGCGTGCCGTTGGTGGCATCGATGAGCACGCGGGTGACGGCGCCCGTAGCAGTGGCACCATCCAGGATGCGCACCTTGTAGTCGGTGAGGTGCACCTTGGCGAGTTCGGGATACCGCGTGGCCAACGCAGCGCGCAAGGCCGTATCGATCGCGTTCACCGGACCGTTGCCCTCGGCTGTGTGCACGAAACGCTGTTCGCCCACCCATGCCTTGACGGTGGCTTCGGTGGTGAAATCGCCATTGGGCAGTTCGTCGGTGATCACGCGCATGCTCTCGACCCGGAAGAAGTCCTGCTCCCACCCGGCCGCTTTGCGCATCAGCAGTTCGAGTGACGCATCGGCTGCCTCGAAGTGATAGCCCTCGTGCTCGAGCCGCTTCAGGTCGTCGATGACCTGGTTGATGGCTGGGCCGTCCATCGGCAGGCCGAGCTCGGCAGCCTTCATCGTGATGGTTGCCTTGCCAGCCATCTCGCTGACCACGAAGCGCGTGCCGTTGCCCACCAACTCGGGATCGACGTGCTCGTAGGCGTCCTTGGCACGGGCGATGGCCGACACGTGCAGACCGGCCTTGTGCGCGAACGCCGACGACCCCACATACGGTGCCTGCGGATTGAGCGGTCGGTTGAGCACCTCGGCGATGTGATTGCTCACCGACGTGAGCCGTTCGAGGCGACCCTCGGGCAAACACTGCATCCCCAATTTCACCTGCAGGTTGGGGATCACCGTGGTGAGGTTGCAGTTGCCGGTTCGCTCGCCAAGACCATTCAGCGTGCCCTGCACGTGTCGCGCCCCCGCTAACACTGCGGCCATGCTGTTCGCCACTGCGCATCCGGTGTCGTCGTGGCAATGGATGCCGACGATCACATCGTTGCCCACATGGCGATGCACGTCGGTGACAATGGACTGCACCTCGTGCGGCAGCGAGCCACCGTTGGTGTCGCACAGCACCACGTGGCTGGCACCTTTGATGATGGCTGCTTCGAGCGCACGCAGCGCGAACTCGGGATTGCGCTTGTACCCATCGAAGAAGTGCTCCATGTCGACCAGCACACGCTTGCCGTGGGCGGCCAGGTACTCCACCGAATCGGAGATCATCGCCGCACCCTCGTCGAGCGTTGTCTGCAGCGCATTGAGTACGTGATAATCCCAACTCTTGGCAACGATGCACACCGCCGAAGTGCCGGCGTCGATGAGGTTGCGCAACGTGGCGTCGTCGTCGACCTTGCCCTTCGGGCGACGAGTGGAACCAAAGGCCACCATCGTCGAGGTCGACAGGTTGAGCTCGGTCGCGGCACGGGCGAAGAACTCGATGTCTTTGGGGTTCGCGCCCGGCCAGCCACCCTCGATGAACTGCACGCCCAGGAAGTCGAGCTGCTCGGCGATGCGCAACTTGTCTTCCACGCTGGCCGACACACCCTCGACCTGCAAGCCATCGCGCAAGGTGGTGTCGAAGACCTCGACCGGATCGCCGTTGGTGGGAGTAAGGCTCGGGAGACTGCTGGTGTTCGTCATCGGGGTTCCTCGAAGTTGGAGAGAAGAGTGTCAGGAGAAATGAAAGAGCCGCCCGAAAGGGGCGGCTCAGAGCGCACGTCGTGGGGTGACGTGCGCTAACGAATAATGATGATCCGGCCGGAGGCGTTGGGCGTGTTGAAGATCGTCACAGCGCACATTGTGCCGTGAGAAGTGCGTCCCGTCAACCTGTGAACTGTGGGCAACTTGTGAGGTAACGGTGGATGAACAAGAAACTTCTGGGGATTACCCACTTTCTCGGTGGATAACCCTGTGACTTGAAAAATACCTCTTGACCTGCTGTTTTACACGGCGCATGATCTCTCCACACCGGTTCGCACGACGAACTGGCCCACCGGGGAAAACGAACGGCGCAAGCCGCAAGGCCGAACCCGATTGGGGTCAGATCGAAACGACGAATCGGGGGATGACCACAGCTCGGGCGGTCGGTGGCAACACCGGTCGTCAAGGAAAACCAAGGTTGTCGGCAGCAATGCCGGTGGCCGAGGGGATCTGCAGGACGAAGGCGGCAACGCCGGAAGCCTCGAGTCGCTGAAGGTGAACGCGCCGAACCGGGCAACCGGAGCGGTGTCGACACTGGAAGCCTTTGGGGGCGTCGAGCCGGGCAACCGGGGAGACAAGCCCGAAAAGCGGCTCACCCGCCGGAGGAGACTCCGACGGGTGAGATGTTGAACGAGCGAAGGGTAACACCGGGTGTTCGATCAGCGGTGGATCATCCCACGAGAGCCGCCCCAGGTGGCGCGCCGACCCCACCGTCGGCAGCGCAGCCTGGGGCGCTCGACTTTTTCAGCCCGGTTTCGTCTGTTGCGTCGAGTTGTTGGAGCTCAGACAGCGAGTTCGCACCAGTGCTTGTACTTGTCGACCCTGCCCTTGACGGCGTCGAGGTAAATCGACGCAATCGCTTGGGTCTTGGGCCCGGGGCACGGCACGGCGCGATCGTCGACGGAGTTGACGCTGCTGATCTCGGCAGCGGTACCGCACACGAAGATCTCCTCGGCGATGTACAGATCGCTGCGTGCGAGGTTGTCGACGCGCACGTCGTAGCCGAGGTCGCGGGCGATGGTCATCACGCTGTTCTGCGTAATGCCCTCGAGCGCACCGGCGGAGATGGGCGGGGTGATCATGATGTCGTTGCGTACGGCGAAGATGTTCTCGCCAGTGCACTCGGCAACCAGACCGTTCGGGGCGAGCATGATGGCCTCGTCATAACCGGCCTTGAGCGCTTCGACCTTGGCGAGTGACGAGTTCACGTAGTTGCCCACGGTCTTGGCCGCCGGCGGCATGGTGTTGTGGTCGTGGCGGGTCCATGAGCTGATCTTCATGCGCACGCCCTTACTCACCGCGTCGTCGCCCAAGTAGGCGCCCCACGGCCAGCAGGCAATGGCCACGTCAGTGCGGCACGGGAGAGTGTTGAGGCCCATCTCGCCATAGCCGTAGTACGCAATCGGACGCACGTAGCAGCCGGGCAGGCCCGTGCTGGCAACGGTGTCCTTGGTGGCCTGGATGAGTTCGTCGACGGTGAAGGGAATCTCCATGCCAAGGATGTGCGCACTGTTGAACAAGCGCTTGATGTGCTCGGTGAGGCGGAACACCGCAGGGCCATCGTCGGTGGGGTAGGCGCGAATGCCCTCGAACACGCCGGTGCCGTAGTGCAATGTGTGGGTGAGCACATGGATCTGGGCCTTGTCCCAGTCGACGAGTTCGCCGTTCATCCAGATTTTCGGAGTGCTTTGGATCGGCATTCGGTTCCCCTTGTTCGGTTCAGATGTTCAGGTCAGTGCGTCAGGTCAGTGCGTCAGGTCAGACCGTGACGTCAATTCGTTTCGAGTTCGCTCAAACTAGATCAGCGCGCGAGCTTTGCGGCGATGGAATCGGCGATCTGGCTGGTGCTACCGCTAACAGGGTCAGCGCACGCAGCGCGCACGCGATCGGCTGCGGCGGACTCGCCTAGAAAGTCGAGCATCAACGCAGCGCTCAGAATCGCGGCCGTCGGGTTGGCCCTACCGGTGCCAACGATGTCGGGAGCAGAACCATGCACCGGCTCGAACATCGAAGGGCCGGTGCGGGCCGGGTTGAGGTTCGCCGACGATGCAAGCCCGATGCCACCGCTGACCGCACCGCCGAGGTCGGTGAGGATGTCGCCGAACAAGTTGTCGGTGACGATGACGTCGTAGCGCTGCGGGTCCTGCACGAAGTAGATGCACGCTGCGTCGACATGGTTGTACGCCGTGCCCACATTGGGATACTCGGCTGCAACGATGTCGAAGGCGCGCTGCCACAGATCGCCAGCGAAGGTGAGCACGTTGGTCTTGTGTACAAGCGTCACGTGTTTACGGGCGCGTGACGATGCGAGCTCGAACGCATAACGGATACATCGCTCGACACCCATGCGCGTATTCACGCTGCCCTGCGTGGCTACTTCGTTGAGCGTGCCTTTGCGCAAGACACCGCCCTCGCCGACATATGGGCCCTCGGTGTTTTCGCGAATGACCACGAAGTCGTGCGCCTCGGTGTGGCCGGGGGCCGTGCCGATGAACGGACGCTGGTTGATGTACAGATCGAGCTCGAAACGCATCTTCAACAACAGACCGCGTTCGATGAGTCCGGGCGGCACATCAGGGGTACCGACAGCACCGAGCAGGATGGCGTCGAAACCACGGAGCTGGTTGAGCGTGGCGTCGGACAGGATCTCGCCGTCGCGCAGGTAGCGCGCCCCCCCGAGATCGAAGTCGGTGGTGGTGATGTCAACGCCGACCGCACGGATGACTTTGAGGGCCTCGACGGTGACCTCTGGGCCGATGCCGTCGCCGCCGATTACTGCAATTCGATGGGTCATAAGGCACGCATCGTACGAGATCACCCACCCGGCTCCCCACTTTTCGGCCTCACCACTTTTCGGCTGGACAGATAACCTTGGCGGATGGCAATCCACCAGTTCTCCCGCACCGCATACGCCCGTATGCAGGCTGAGTTCGACGACCTCAGCACGCGCGGCCGGTTCGCGGTCGCCGAGAAGATCGAGCGCGCCCGCGAGATGGGCGACCTCAAAGAGAACGGCGACTATCACGCCGCCAAAGACGAACAGGGCCACATGGAAGGCCGTATCCGCCAGCTCGAGTACTTGCTCGAAAACGGTGAGGTCATCGACAGCGGGCCCGCGGGCGAGGTACGCGTCGGCCAGAAGATCACCATCCTCTACGACGGCGACTCCGACGATATGGCCGAGACCTACATCATCGGCCACGTCGAAGAGCGCATCGATGGGCTCGACATCGTCAGCCCGGGCTCGCCACTCGGCAGTGCACTGCTCGGTTCCACCGTTGGTTCCTGGGTGCACTACGCCGCGCCGAACGGCGACCTCAAGGTGAAGATCCTCGCGTCGGGGCCTGCCTAAGTGGCGCTGCGCGACGGCGGCGGAGTCCACGAGCCACAGCTCCCACCGGGGCGTGAGATCGAACTCGAGGGGCGCGGCACCACGTTCGTGCGCGAACTGCCCGGCCCATCGCCGAGCGCGCCCACCATCATCTTGTTGCACGGCTGGACCGCCAGCGCCGATCTGAACTGGTTCACCAGCTACTACCCCTTGGCCGAGCACTTCCGTGTGGTGGCACTCGATCACCGCGGGCACGGCGGCGGTATTCGTAGCCGCAAGGTGTTCAAGCTCAGCGACTGCGCCGACGACGCCGCGGCCCTGGCCGACGTGCTGGGTATCGAACGGTTCATCCCCGTGGGTTACAGCATGGGCGGGCCCATCGCGCAGCTGATGTGGAAGCAGCATCGCGAGCGGGTGCTCGGTCTCGTGCTGTGCGCGACGGCTGGATCATTTGCGTCGAGCCGCGAAGAGAAGCTGTCGTTTGCCGGCCTGTCTGGCCTCGCCGCGTTGTCGCGCCTGGCTCCTTCGCAGGCACGGCAGTGGCTCACGGAGCAGATCTATCTACAACGCAAGTCCGGCGAGTGGGAGCCATGGGCGGTTGCACAAGCGTCACGTCACGAATGGCGGATGGTGCTCGAAGCCGGTCGAGCGATCGGCAACTTTTCGTCGCGGCCGTGGCTCAAAGATGTCGACGTGCCCACTTCGGTGCTCATCACCATGCGCGATCGCGTCGTTCCGGTGCGTCGGCAGGTGCGCCTGTTCGAGTCCATCACCGGCGCAGAAGCCTTCCGCGTCGACGGCGACCACGATGCGTGCATTGCGAACGCAGATCGATTCGTGCCCACGCTGATCCGCGCGGTGCATTCGGTGTGCGAACGCGCCGAGCTGATGTCGTGAGGGCTCCCAAGCAACCAGACAGTCAGCACGCCATCACCAAGCGCGGGCGAACGGGCCGCAACACCCAGCTCGCCGGTCTTGCCGTTCGAGTGGGCGCCACGTACGCAGCGACCAGCGCCCGCAAGATATTTGCCAACACCGAACGCCGCGTTGAGTTGGATCACGCTCGCGAGCTGAAGACCGCCGACCAGATCGCTGATCGGCTCGGTCAGATGAAGGGCGCGATGATGAAGCTCGGCCAGATGGCGAGCTATCTCGATGAAGGCCTGCCCGAGCCCCTACGCCTTGCGCTCTCGCAACTGCAGTCGAACGCGCCGCCGATGAGCGCCGAATTGGCGATGCAGGCAATCGAGCGCGAGTTGGGCGCGCCGATCAGCGAGCTATTCGTCACCTTCGATCCCGAGCCGATCGCCGCGGCCTCTATCGGTCAGGTGCATCGCGCGATCATCGTCGACTCCACCACGGGGCTCGAGCGCGCGGTTGCCGTGAAGGTGCAGTACCCCGGCGTCGACGCCGCTATCGCCGCCGACCTGCGCAACACAGAGCTACTCGGCACGATCCTGAAGCAGGGCTTCGGTGGTCTGGATCCAACCGAGATGGTCGAGGAGATCAAGACCCGGCTCGTTGAAGAACTGGACTACGAACTCGAGGCGCGTAACCAACGTGCCTTTTACGCCTACTACCGCGATCACCCGTACTTTCATGTTCCCGAAGTCATCGATCACCTCAGCAGCGCGCGTGTACTCACCACCGAACTGGTGGTCGGCTCCACCTGGCAGGAGCTGCTGACCTGGGATCAGCACGAGCGAGATCTCGCCGCCGAGTGCATCTTTCGCTTCGTGTTCCGCAGCCTGTATCGGTTCCAGGCGTTCAACGGCGATCCCCACCCGGGTAACTACCTGTTCCACGGCAACGGCCGCGTCACCTTTCTCGACTTCGGACTCGTGAAGCACTTCACCACCGCCGAACTGAACACCTTCGAATCAATGGTGCAAGCAGCGGCGATCCACCACGATGACGCCGAGTTCCGCCGCATCATCGAAGACGCTGGGATGCTGCAACGCGACGCACCCATCGACACCGAGGCAGCGGGTCAGTACTTCTCGCACTTCTACCAAGCCGTGCGTGAGGACCGCGTCATGACGTGGACACCCGAATACAGCTCGCGCATCGTGCGCCATACCTTCGATCGCAGCAGCCCCATCTCGCAGTACGCCACCGTGCCGAAAGCGTTCGTGTTCATCCAACGCATCAACCTCGGCCTGTACGCGATACTTGGCGAGCTCAACGCCGCGGGTAACTATCGGCGCATGTCCGAAGAACTCTGGCCGATGGTGAACGCTGGACCGTCGACACCGATGGGTCAGGCAGAGGCCGACTGGCTGAGTGGTCGCGAGAACACCGATTCGGTGATCCGCCCATAGCGGTGGGTGGTCTCGCTGATCGCCTGCTCCTTCAGCCAGTGCGCCAGTTCGATGCGACCATGGGCCGAGATCGGTGTTTCGTCGAGTCCGATGCCCTGTTCGACGAGCCACAGTCGAGTGCCATGGCTCACCTCTACCATCGAGCGCAGACGTTCAGCCCCGCTGGTGACGAGCTGACGGCGAAGAAACTCGTCTGACTCATTTGTTGCATCGGAAACAATGAGCGATACCCCGCAGCGGATGGAGGCTGCACGCGCGATGTCGATCGACTGCGGCGGAGTCTTCGCATCGACGCGTAGCACCACCGGCCCCATCGGCCGATAACGAAGCACGTTGTGCTCGCTGCGGAGCGCGCTCGGATCGTGATCCAACGAGAACCAACGCTCCCACCACGTGGCGAACGACGTGTTGGCCGCAGCCATGTTCCCCGCTGCTGATGCGTTGAGCGCGCAGAGCGACAACACGTAGTCGGGGCCACCAGCTTTGGCGCCACAGCCGATGGAGGAACGCTTCCAGCCGCCAAAGGGTTGGCGTTGCACGACCGCACCGGTGATGTGGCGGTTCACGTAGGCGTTGCCCACCTCGACCCGATCGAGCCAGGTGCGCACCTCAGCGGGATCGAGCGAGTGGATGCCTCCGGTGAGTCCGTAGGGCGTCGCGTTCTGGAGTTCAATCGCGTGGTCCAAGTCGTCGGCGCGCATCACGCCGAGCACTGGACCGAAGCATTCGGTCATGTGGAACCACGCCCCTGGGCGAACACCTACCTTGACCCCGGGCGACCACAGCCGAGTTGCGTCCCCTCCCATCGGCCGCGGCTGCACCAGCCACTCCTCGCCGGAATCGAGCGCTGTGAGCGCACGGGCCAGCGGACCGCTGGGGGCGTTGATGAGCGGGCCCATCCATGTGGCGGGCTCGTTCGGCCAGCCGATACGCAGGCTCCGCACGGCGTCACTGAGCCGTTGGTGGAACACCGGGTCGTCGTACACCGACGCCTCGACGATCGCCAGGCTCGCCGCCGAACACTTCTGGCCGGCGTGGCCGAACGCCGACCGCACGAGGTCACGTAGCGCAGCGTCGATGTCGGCCGCAGCAGTGATGATGAGCGCGTTCTTGCCGCTGGTCTCGGCGAGGAGACGCAGTTCCGGCTTCCAACTCACGAACAACTTTGCTGTGTCGTAGGAACCCGTAAGCACAACCGTGTCGATCACGGGATGTGTCACAAGGTGTTGGCCCACATGGTTGTCGTCGCAGGCCACGAACTGCAACAGGTCGCGAGGCACGCCCGCTTCCCACATCTGCAACGCAAGCGCCCACGCGGTGCGGCGCGCCTGCGGTGCCGGCTTCAAGACGACGGCGTTGCCAGCGGCCAACGCTGCACACACGCCGCCGGCCGCGATCGCGTACGGGAAGTTCCACGGGGCAACGACCAGCACGACGCCGCGCGACTCGACGGAAACTCCGTCGGCACGGAGTTCGCCGATGAACTGCGTGCCGACAGCTCCGTAATAGCGCGCGAAGTCGATGGCCTCGCTGACCTCGGGGTCGCTTTCGCGGATCGTTTTGCCTGCTTCGTCGGCCATCACAGCAAGCGATTCGAAACGATGGTGCTCCATGGTCGCGGCAACGTTCGCGAGCAGTTCGCTGCGTTCCGACAGCGCCGCCTCGGCCCACCGGCGCGATGCGTCCGCGGCTCGCACCATCACTGCATCCACATCGTCGCTGGACTCGGTGAGCGGGACGACAGCTAGGACGACGTCGCTCATCGAGAGCACACGATCTCGAACAGCCAACACCGTGAAATCGCTGTCGGGCGCGTTAGCGAAACCAAGCCCGGCATCAACGGCGCGTTGCGTCCCTCGATGGCTCGCAGTGTTGACACTTGCCCGGGTCGCCACGCTTACGCGAAAGCGCCGCTGCTGCTCGTCGAACTCAGGCGTGCCTGGTTGCAGGGTGAAGAGCGCACGCAGGAAGTTCTCGGGCGAGGTGTTCTCATCGAGCCGGCGCGAGAGGTACGCAATGCTCGAATCGACGTCATTGGGTGCCACCACGGGCGCGTACAGCAGCAGTCCATGGGCGGCAGAGTTCACCGCACGTGCCTGAGCGGGGGCCATACCCTCGAGCATCTCCAGTTCGATCCGGCCCGGGTCGGCGAGACCATCACGCAGCACCAGCGCCCATGCGATATCGAACAGGTTGTGGCTGGCCAAACCCACCCGAACAGCTGCGGCCCACTCTGGCCGCAGAGCCGACTCGAGCAGCGCCTTGTAGCTGGCGTCGACGTCGGCCTTGCTGTGGTAGGGCGCCTGCTGCCAGCCGTGCACCTCAGCGTCGACGTGTTCCATGGCCAGGTTCGCGCCCTTCACCAGACGCACCTTGATCCGACCGCCGGCACGGCGCTGGCGAGCCGCTGCCCACTCGCCGAGGTGCGCCAACGCGGCATGCGAATCGGGCAGGTATGCCTGCAAAACGATGCCCGCATCGAGCGCACCGAACTCGGCCTCGTCGAGCACCCGGGTGAACGCGTCAACAGTGAGCGCGAGATCCTTGAACTCCTCCATGTCGAGGTTCACGAACGCCATCGGTGTCTTGCCCATCGCATCGCGGTAGAGCAGACGCAGGCAATCGCTGACCCGTTCCACGCTGTCGGTAAATGCGAGCGGGTCGAGGTTCGCACACAGTGCGGAGATCTTCACCGAGACGTAGTTCACGTCGGGTCGCGCAAGTCGCGCCCGTACTGACGCGAGTCGGGCAGCCGCTTCGGCATCGGACAAGATGGCCTCGCCGAGCACGTTCACGTTCAACCGCACATGCTCGGACGCGCGCATCTTCACGTGTTCGGCGAATGCGGGATCCATCGACGACAACACCACGCCACGCGTCTCGTTGCGGATGCGTCGGGACACCAGCGGCATCAACAGTCGCGGCGCGTACACGGCGAGGGATGCACCTACGCGCAGCATGACGGCGTCGAGCGCTCCCAGCGAAGACGGCACACCCACCGAACGCACGACATCGCGGAAGCGACGCGCCGCGCGCTTTTGATCGTGGATTCGCAATACCTCGTCGGTAAGTAACTGCACCAACTCACGACCTCGTTCGTCGTTGATCAACCGCCCGAGGCGCTGCAACTGCCGTTGCTCGGCACGGGTGGAGATGCGGTGTGACTCGGCCAGCAGGCGTTCGGCGAGAGCAACTGCACGATCAACGAGAACGGCTTCATCCTGAGCGGCGGATTCGAGAGTGGACGCGGTCTCCATCCCATCAGTGAACACCCACCGTCTTGCACGGTTTCGACGGTTGGTGTGCATCGTTCGTACCAGTCTCGGCCAGAATCAGTTGCAATGACCGAGCCAACCGGTGCCGTCACGGCAGCACTCGCCGAACTGCTGACCGACGTGCCTCATGTGATGTTTTGTGTCAAGGCGCTGGACGGCCGTTACATCGCAGTGAACCAGGCGTTCGCCGATCGCGCCGGTCGGGCAACGGTGGCCGACGTGGTGGGGCATACCGCAGCGGAATTGTTCCCCACCGAACTGGCCGAGTCCTACGAACGTCAGGACGCGAAGGTGCTCTCCACCGGCCAGCCGCTCCGCAACGAGCTCGAACTGATCCTGCGCCCCGACGGATCGATGGGCTGGTACGTCACGAGCAAGACGGTATTGGGCCCGCCCACGGCGCCGACCGGCATTGCGAGTGTGTCGGTGGACCTGCGCGCGCCTGCCGACGCGGGCGGAGCGAACGCGAAGGTCGCTGCGGCAGTCACGTTCGCCCGCGCCCACTGCACCGAGCCCATGCCTGTGGCCGACCTCGCCGCGGCCGCGGGTCTGAGCGTGACCCAATTGGAACGTGCCATCAAGCGCGCCCTGGGTCTTTCCGCCAAACAACTCATCCTGCGGCTGCGCCTGGAGGAGGCGATTCTGCGTTTACGAACCACCGATGCACCCGTTGCACAGATCGCCAGCGAGTGCGGCTACTACGACCAGAGCGCCTTCACGCGGCAGTTCCGGCGGGTGGTCGGAATGGGGCCGGGCGCGTACCGCAGCACCCACAACGTCAGATAGCGTCGCCGCAATGCGCCGACTTCTCCCCGCCACTCTCGTTTGCCTTGCCCTGCTCGCCGGGTGCGGCAGCGCCAGCAAGTCCTCGTCCGGGTCCACTGCATCGTCGGATCCAAACGCTTCCGGCGGACCCGCAAAGCCTGCGGTAAAGATTCCCGCCAAGCTACCCACCAAGCTCGTGATCACCGACCTCACCACGGGCACCGGCGATGCGGCCAAGGCCGGCGACGAGGTCGTGGTCAACTACGTCGGTGTGCGTTCGGCCGACGGCAAGGAATTCGACAACAGCTACGACAAGGGCTCGCCGTTCACCGTCACCCTCGGCGCCGGTGGTGTGATCAAAGGCTGGGATGAAGGCTTGATCGGCATCAAGGCCGGCGGCCGTCGCCAACTCGACATCCCTGCTGAGCTCGCGTACGGCAACAACCCCCAGGGCAACGTCATCAAAGCCGGCGACGCGCTCACCTTCGTGATCGATGCCCTGTCGGTCACGCCCGCGGTCACCGTGCCCACCGCCAACCCAGCCGACGAACCAAAGGTCAGCATCCCCACCAGTGTTGGCGCCACCAAGGTGGTCACAACCGACCTCATCGCCGGAACCGGCAAGGAGGCCGCTGCCGGAACAGACGCCTACGTGCAGATCAGCGCGTATCGCGGCGATACCGCAGCACTGCTGCAGACCACGTGGACCGATGGCAAGGCCGCGAAGATCCCGATGACCTCACAGACCATTCCTGGTCTGGTCGAGGGCATCACCGGCATGAAGGTGGGCGGTCGCCGTCTCATCGTCGTGCCGTCAGACAAGGGCTTTGGCAGCGCGGGCAACACCAAGAACTCGCTGCCAGCAGTGACCGATCTCGTGTTGCTCGTCGACCTCGTCGCGGTCGGCGGAACAGCCAAGTAAGCCCTCACAGGACTACCTGTTCAGCACGGACGCCGATGGCACCCCCGCGGTGTCACCGGCGGCTCCAACCAGGTGAGCGGATCGCCGAACCACATCGCTTCCAGGGCATCGACAAGGTCGCCGGAACCGCGGTCGGCCTGGGTGATGACGGACTCCGAGTCGTCCTCGAATCGAATCAGGCTGGCAACACCCACGTCGTCGACCACGGCCACTGCACGAACACGGCGACGGAGCGGATGACGGCTTGCACGATGGGCCATTGAGCCATCATCGCCCATCGGTGCGGCCCAACCGGCCGTCACCACAGCGGCCGCATCGAACGAGCGCGCCACCACCCCGGCGGAGCCGTTGATGAGTTCATAGACGTCGCGCGACTCATCGATGAAACTGCAGCGCGCGACCTGCCCGTGGTCGCGATGATCAACGTGTTGATCGAGCGCCAGACCCAACGGATCGTTGACCACGATGCCGTACAGTCGGGCCGCAGCGAAGTGGAAACCAAGCGACATGTCAAGGCGTCGCTCGAGCCAGGTGGCGATATTCAAAGTGGACTGATGCACAACGCACTGGGTGCGCGTGATCCTCAGCCGAGGAAATCGCCGAGGACCTGGGAGACGGCCGTGGCTGCCTCCACAACCGCACGCCCAAATCGCCGACCCGGCTGACGGCTGAGGCGTTCGACCGGACCGCTGATGCTCACGGCAGCAACCACAGACCCATCGCGACCCAGCACCGGGGCGGACACCGACGCAACGCCCGGCTCGCGTTCCTCGACGCTCTCGACCCAATCCACCCGTGCAGGCGTTGTGGCGGAGATCGGCCCGATCAGGACTCGGCCGGCCGAACCGATGCCCAGCGGTAAGCGAGCGCCCTCTGGCACGATCCACCGCAACCCGTGCGGCGATTGCAGCGACACCACACATCGGCGTTCATCGCCCTCGCGCACGAACAACTGCACACTCTCTGCGGTGGCGTTGCGCAGCGTCACCAACGCCGGTCGTGCCATCTCGCCGAGCGGATACGAATCCGCTGCGGCGCGGCCCATCGCAATCAACTCGAAACCCAGGCAGAATCGCCCCACCGCATCGCGCCGCACGAGACCGTGCTCCTCGAGTGCCACCGCCAGGCGATGCGCCGTGGCTCGCGGCAGCGCCGTAGCCGTCTGCAGTTCGACAAGGCTCAACGGCCCATGCGTGCGCAGGGCACGCAACACACCGACCGCCTTGTCGAGGACACCAACTCCAGATATGCTTTCCATTCAACGAGAAGGCTATCTCAGAAGGTGAGACGAGAGCAATGACCCCGACGAGTCCCCAATCGACGCTCCCCGAGAAGGTGTGGGACCGCCACGTGGTGCACAGCGCGTCCGGCGAGCCAGACCTGTTGTACATCGATCTCCATCTGGTGCACGAGGTCACGAGCCCGCAGGCTTTCGACGGTTTGCGCCTCAGCGGCCGCGGTATCCGCCGGCCCGATCTCACCATTGCGACCGAGGACCACAACGTTCCAACGGCGAACATCGATCAGCCGATCGAGGATCCCATTTCCGCGCGCCAGGTGCAGGTGCTCCGTGACAACACCGCCGAGTTCGGCATCACCAACTTCCCGATGGGCGATCCGCTGCAGGGCATCGTGCACGTGATTGCCCCCGAGCAGGGCCGCACCCTGCCGGGCATGACCGTGGTGTGCGGCGACAGCCACACCGCCACGCACGGCGCGTTCGGTGCGCTGGCCTTCGGCATCGGCACCAGCGAGGTCGAGCACGTGCTCGCCACCCAGACTCTTCCCCAGACGCGACCAAAGTGGATGGCCGTGAACGTGGAGGGCACGTTGCCCCCGGACGTCACCGCCAAGGACGTGATCCTTGCGATCATCGGCGAGATCGGTACTGGCGGCGGCATCGGCCATGTCATCGAATACCGCGGCTCGGCCATCCGTGCGCTCAGCATGGAAGGTCGCATGACGGTGTGCAACATGAGCATCGAAGCGGGCGCGAAGGCCGGCCTCATTGCTCCCGACGACGTCACGTTCGAGTACCTGAAGGGTCGCGCCAACGCACCCACCGGCGAGCAATGGGACGCAGCCGTGGCCGACTGGCGCACGCTGCAATCCGATGCCGACGCGATATGGGACAAGGAAGTCTTCATCGACGCAACGACGTTGACGCCACAGATCACTTGGGGCACGAACCCGGGCCAGGTCATCAGCATCGACGACACCGTGCCGTCGCCCGACAGCTACGACGACCCCACCACCCGTGAGACGGTCGTTCGGGCGCTCGAGTACATGGGCCTCAACGCTGGCACGCCGATTCGCGATGTCACCGTCGACACCGTGTTCATCGGAAGTTGCACGAACAGCCGCATCGAAGACCTGCGCGCTGCAGCCGCAGTGATGCGCGGCCACACTGTCACGGTCAAGCGGGTAATGGTTGTTCCGGGCAGCCACGCGGTGAAGGCGCAGGCCGAAGCCGAGGGTCTGCCCGCGATCTTCACTGCAGCCGGAGCGGATTGGCGCGAGCCGGGCTGCAGCATGTGCCTGGCGATGAACCCCGACAAGCTCACCGTGGGCGAGCGCTCGGCCAGCACGAGCAACCGCAACTTCGAGGGCCGTCAGGGCCGCGGCGGGCGAACCCATCTGGTGTCGCCCGAAATCGCCGCCGCCACCGCCATTCTCGGCCACTTCGCCAGTCCGGCCGATCTCGAGAAAGCAGTCACGCAATGAAGGCAGTACGCGTCATCACCGGACGCGGTGTGCCGCTCAAGCGCAGCGATGTCGACACCGACCAGATCATTCCGGCCGATTGGCTCAAGCGCGTCGAGCGCACCGGCTTCGAAAAGGGTCTGTTCAGCACGTGGCGCGACGATCGCAACTTCGTGCTCAACGACGAGAAGTACGCCGGCGCGAGCATTCTCGTGGCGGGCCCGAGCTTCGGCGTCGGTTCCTCGCGCGAGCACGCGGTGTGGGCCATTCAGCAGTACGGCTTCGATGCAGTCATTGCGCCCAGCTTCAGCGACATCTTCCGCAACAACTGCACCAAGAACGGCCTTGCTCCGGTGGTCCTCTCGGCCGATGCCGTCACCCGTATCTGGAATGCGATCGACGCTGACTCCACCGTGGAGATCATCGTCGATATGGAGCGCCTGCTCGTGGAGATCCCCGCGATTGGTTTCGTCGAGAGCTTCGAAATGGAGGCTCAGAACCAGTACCGGTTCCTCAACG
This sequence comes from Actinomycetes bacterium, assembly GCA_025360105.1. Taxonomy (GTDB): domain Bacteria; phylum Actinomycetota; class Acidimicrobiia; order Acidimicrobiales; family Ilumatobacteraceae; genus WLMZ01. The sequence goes on from JANYCT010000072.1 coordinate 97,374, forward strand.
GGCTCGACGACGTGGGTATCACGATGACGCACACCGACGAGATCGACTCGTACGAGATGAACCGCCCCGCCTGGTTGAACTAGGGCGAGTCGCGCTCTTGGACCCGCTACTGGACGAGGTAGTCGAACTCGTGCAGGTTGCGCAGCTTTGGGTTGTTCGAGAACACCTCGTACGGCTTCGTGAACGGTAGGCGTAGCGCGCGCTGCAACACGGTGCACTGCACGTGCTGGTTGTACTCGGCAAGGGTGACCGCCCAGCCGTCCTTGCCGGCGCGGGCGGTGCGGCCGCTGCGGTGCAGATAGGCCTTGCCATCGGCGGCGGGTTCGTAGTGGATGACTGCGCCGATGTCGTCGATGTCGATACCGCGTGCCGCGACATCGGTGGCCACGAGGATGGAGATCTCACCGGTGGTGAAGCGCTTCAAGGCTTTCTCGCGCGCCGGCTGAGGGAGGTCGCCATGGATGGCCATCGCGCGCACGCCGAGTTCCTGCAGCGCGAGCGTGGCGCGGTCGCAGGTGCGCTTGGTGGCGCAGAACACGATGACTCGCTCGAACGAACTTGCGATTGCGGCGACGACTTTGTCCTTGTCCATGCGGTGCACGGCCAGAAACAGGTGATGCATCGTGCCGACCGTGTCGGTCGGTGCGTCGATGGAGACCTCGACGGGGTCCTTGAGGTAGCGGCGTACCAGGTGGCCGACATCGCCGTCGAGCGTGGCCGAGAACAACATCGTCTGGTGCTCGCCGGTGATCTTGCGCAAGATCCATTCCACCTGAGGGGTGAAACCGTCGTCGGCCATGCGGTCGGCCTCGTCAAGCACGAGTACCTCGATCTGATCGAGATCGAGTTCGTTGTTCTTCAACAAGTCGATGAGGCGCAGCGGTGTGGCAACGACGACCTCGACACCCTCGTTGAGTACGTCGATCTGCTTATGACGCGATGACCCGCCGTACACGGCGAGCACGCCGAAGCCGCAGGCCTTGGCAACCGGCTCGAGCACCTCGGCCACCTGCAGGGCGAGCTCGCGGGTGGGCACCAAGATGAGACCCCGAGGCTTGTTCGGCTGGGCGTCGGCGGAGAGCCTGGCCAACAAAGGAATACCAAAGGCAAGCGTCTTTCCCGACCCGGTGCGGGCACGGCCACACACATCGACACCGGTGAGTGCCACCGGAATCGCCTCGGTCTGGATCGCAAAGGGCTGCGAAAACCCCGCCGCAGCGAGGCCGGCATCAATATCGGGCGGCACACCGAGCGCCGCGAAACCGGTGGGCGCATAGATGGGGGCGAGAGGGCTGTGGGAGTCGTTGTGCTCGGAGTTGTGGTCGTCTGCGGCCTTGTGAGAACGAGTCCGCCGACCGCGAGCAGCACCGAGATGGGCTGGCGAATCAGGCATGTTGCCTTCAGGGTATCGACCCGGACCGCGGGAATAGCGCTTTCTCAGGGCTGCTCCGGGCACCTATTCTGAGGGAGTGAACACCGACAGCCCTGCTGAGGGCGAGCAACGACCGGCCACCACCGCGATCACCGCGGGGCGTTCGGCGAACGGTACGTCGCTCGCGTCGCCGCTGTGGGCATCGAGCACGTGGGTGTCGCAGAGCTTGGTCGACGCACGAAAGCGGGCCACGGGCCGTCGCTCGGCTGAGTTCTACAGTCGCTATGCCAACCCTACGGTGCGCGCTTTCGAAGAAGCCATCGCCGCGCTCGAAGGCGCCGACGACGCGCTCGCGTATGCAAGCGGCATGGGCGCGCTGACCACCACGATCCTCGCATTGTGCGGATCGGGTAGCCACATCGTCGCGCAGCACCAGCTCTACGCCGGAACGCTCGCCTTCCTGCAAGGCCCGTGCCGACGTTTCGGTATCGACGTCACCTTTGTCGACGGCCGTGAGCCCGGCGCCTTCGCCGCTGCGGTGCAGCCCGGGCGCACGATGTTGATCCTGGCCGAGACACCCTCGAACCCGCTGCTCGAACTCGTCGACCTCGACGAACTCGGCGCAATCCGCGGGCCGTTCAAGGTGGTCGACTCCACCTTCGCCACGCCGCTCGGCCAACAGCCGCTGCGCCACGGCATCGATCTGGTGATGCATTCGGCCACCAAGGGCATCGATGGCCACAACGACGCCACGCTCGGTGTGATTGCCGGCGAGCGCGATCTGCTCGACGAGATTTGGAGCTACGGCGTCTTGCATGGCGCGACGGCCTCACCGGCCGATGCGCTCAACGCACTGCGCGGCATCCGCACGCTTGCCGTGCGCGTCTCCCATCAATCAGCCTCCGCGCTGCAACTCGCCAAGGAACTGTCGGCCAGCCCGCATGTCGCGGCGGTGCACTACCCGGGCCTGCCCACGCATCCGCAATACGACCTCGCCCAACGACAGATGCGCCACAACGGCACGGTGCTCGCGTTCGAGGCATCGGGCGGCCAGGCACATGCGGCCACGGTGCTCGACCAACTCCGCCTGGCCCGTGTGGCCACATCGTTGGGTGGTCCCGAGACGCTCGTGTGTCATCCGGCAACCACCACCCACGCCAGCCTGACACCCGAGGAGCACATCGAGGCCGGCATCGTGCCCGGCCTCTTACGCGTCTCCATTGGTCTCGAGGACCCCATCGATCTCATCGCCGATTTCACCCGCGCTCTCTCGCCGCAATGAGCGTGAGGCACGCGCCGATCGGGTTGTCGTGACATACCTGGGGGTCGTGTGCGTCCACGGACTCGGTGGCACGCCGCACAGCGTGATGCCACTCACCACCGCCTTACATGCTGCTGGCTACGCCACGGTGGCACCGCACCTGCCCGGTCATGGCACACAACCCGGCGACCTCGCGGAGTGCACATGGGACGACTGGATGCGTGCCGTCGTCGTCACGGTCGATGAGTTGGCGCGTCGATGCAGCGACGGCGTCGTCGTCGTCGGCCAGTCGATGGGCGCAACGCTCGGACTACTGGCCTCGCTGGAATGCAGCAACATCCGCGGCGTCGCGGCCATCAATCCACTCGTGCTCCCTCCCGATCCCGACGCCACCGAGCACATCGAGTACCTCCTCGGTCGAGGTCTATCAATGCAACCCGCCGGCAAGCCCGATCTACGCGATCCGGCAGCACACGACACCGCCTATGCGGAGATGCCGTTGCGCTCACTCCTGGAACTCGGCCGCGGCGCCGCGTCCGCCAACGCGGCCCTCACTGCGATCGATGTTCCCGTGCTGGCGGTATCGAGCGATCACGACAGCGTGGTCGATCCCGCAAACGCCGACACGCTTGCAGCAACGATGACATCGGCCGGGCACGGACCCGTGACTCGCCTTCGTTTGCCCAACAGCGGCCATGTCGCTGCACTCGACCTGGATCGCGAGCTGCTCTGTCGCAAACTGCTGACTTGGTTAGCCAATCTGACCGACGCGTCAGCCCCCGCTGGCTGATGAATCAGTGAGTAGCGGCGCTGCTCGCGGGTCGTTATCGTCGGCCTTCCTGTGCCCGGAACCGTCCGGCCGCAACTCATTTCAGCGTCGAAATGCTGGCCGAGAAACTCAGGAGGCGCTCACATGAATTCATTCGATGGAACCGCAAATGCTGGCCGCAAGGGCATTGCCTACGATTGGCAGGGCCTGCTTGCCGCCGATGGCGTCGCCGCCCTCGAAGCCCAACTCGCCGAACTGGTGCTGGAGTCCGCTGAATGACAGCCCGCCCCCAGCGGGTGCTGGTGCTCGGTTGTGGTTCGGTCGCCCAGTGCACCGTTCCGCTGCTGGTGCGTGATCTCGGGTTTCCACCAGATCGGATCACGATCGTCGATGTCCTCGACAATCGCGCACGAGTCGCCGCCGTACTCGCAATGGGGGTTCGCTACGAACAAGACCGGGTGACGCCCGACAACCTCGATGCATTCCTGAGCGAGCGTGTCGGCAGCGGCGATCTACTGCTCGACCTTGCCTGGAACATCGACAACCCCGCCATCTTGCACTGGTGCCGCGATCACAACGTTCGCTACCTGAACACCTCGGTGGAGGTGTGGGATCCGTATCACGATCTGCAGACCACTCACCCGATCGAGCGCACGTTGTATGCGCGGCACATGCAACTGCGCCGGATGAAGGCACGCTGGGGCGACAACAACGGTGCGACCGCAGTGGTGGAGCACGGCGCAAACCCCGGGCTGGTGAGCCACTTTGTGAAGCAGGCACTCGGCGAGATCAGCACACGCCTGTTGTCCGATGGCATCGCCGGCGAGCGCACGCCGGCATTGGAAGCAGCACTGGCTGACGGGCACTACAACCTTCTCGCCCACCTCACCGGCACCAGGGTGGTGCATATCAGCGAACGCGACACGCAGATCACCAACGTGCCCAAGCAGGTCGACGAGTTTGTCAACACATGGTCGGTCGACGGCTTCTATGAAGAAGGTGTTGCTCCCGCCGAGATGGGTTGGGGCACGCACGAACTGCGGCTGCCACGCAATGCCTACACGCATATCGGCGAAGGCCCGCGCAATCAGATCTGCATGGCACAGCCTGGCATGGACACCTGGGTGCGTTCGTGGGTTCCGTCCGGCCCGATCCATGGCATGGTCATTCGCCATGGTGAGGCGCTCACGATGAGCGATCACCTCACCGTGTGGGACGACTATGGCAACCCGCTCTACCGCCCAACAGTGCACTACGCCTATTGCCCATCGGAATCCGCAATCGCCAGCGTGCACGAACTGCGTCAGAACGACTGGACAATGCAGCGCCGTCAACGAATCCTCAACGACGAGATCACCAGCGGTCGTGACGAACTCGGAGTGCTGCTACTCGGCCACGACTACACCGGTTGGTGGACCGGCTCACTGCTGTCCATCGACGAAGCCCGTGCGATCCTGCCCGGCCAGAGCGCCACCACCTTGCAAGTGGGCGGCAGCGTCATCGCTGCGGTGAGTTGGATGATCGAGAACCCGCTCGCCGGTCTGCGCGTGCCCGATGAGTTGCCGTCGCAGGATGTGCTCGCCGTCGCCCGCAAGTATCTGGGCACGCTGCATTCCGGGCCCACCGACTGGACGCCGTTGCGCGATCGCAACGACTTGTTCCCCGTGTTCGGTGACGAGAGCGACGGGTTGAACTTGGCCGACCCCTGGCAGTTCGACAACTTCCTGATCCGCTGAGGCGCGGCGCACGATTCGCCGCCAAACGACAACGACGTGCGGCAGCGCCTTCACGTGTCGGGAAAACCCTTCACGGCATCGACGGTGGCCGCTACGAGCTCGGTTGTTGCCACGTACGGCATGTAGAACGCAACGCGGTCGGACACGCCATCGAAGCGGCGCACGAGCTGTGCAGCGACTTCCGATGGGGTGCCACACACCGCGATGGTCTGCAGGATGTCGTCGTCGATGAGACCGATCATGTCGACCCATCGACCCTGCTTGGACAGCGCGTTGAGTTCGAGGTGCAGGTCACCCCAACCGTGTGCGTCGAGCACGGGCCGATAGCTCGGGGTGCTGCCATAGAACGACAGCAAGCCTTTGGCGCCACCGACTGCAGCCGCGTACTCGGCCTCGTCGCGACCCACGCACACAATGGCCTGCGAGATGATCGTGAGTTCGTCTCGTGACCGGCCGCCCGCGGCGAGGCCTGCGGCCACATTCGCCACGGTGTGCTCGGTGAAGAACCGTTCCGTGCTGAACGGCATGACCAAGAGACCATCGGCCACCTCGGCCGCCATGCGCGTCATCATCGGACCAAGCGCGCCGAGCAACACCGGCGGGGCGCCGTGGGGATTCGGACCGGGGTTGAACATCGGCGTCATCAGCGTGTGTCGGTAGAAGTCACCTTCGAACCGCAGCCGCTCGCCGGTTGTCCATGCCGCGAAAATGGCGCGCACCGCTTGCACGAGTTCGCGCATGCGCGCCACAGGCGGGTAGAAGGGCACCCCGAAGCGCTTCTCGATCTGCGGCTTGATCTGCGACCCCAGACCGAGCATGAACCGGCCACCGCTCAGCAACTGCAGGTCGTTGGCGAGATAGGCCATCTGCATCGGGTTGCGTGGCAGCGCGATGGCAACGTTGGTGTACAGGTCGACGCGGCTGTTCGGCGCAGCCAACGTGAGCGGCACGAAGCCATCGTGCGGACCCTCGAAGCTAAAGACACCATCGACACCGGCGTCGGCCAACTCAGCGGCTTCGGTCGCGGCGCCTGCGAACGAACGGAGTTGGGTGTCGATCTTGAATTGCGCCATTCCGAGACCGTACTCTGCGCCCGATTCTTACCCTTCTCTTAACGGCTTCACAGCCATCTCCAAGGTTGCAATCGCACACTTCAGCCATGTCATTGCGCAACACTCTCTCCCGTCGCCTCTCGATTACTGCGATCGGTGTCGCCGCATCGATCGCACTTGCTGCCTGTGGTGGCAGTAGCTCGGCCAGCAGCAAGGTGGCCACGCTCAGCAACAGCAACTCGAGCGGGGCGACGTCCACCACAGTCAAGGTCAATACCCAAGAAGCGTTGCTCGCTTACGCGAGCTGCATGCGCGACAACGGCGTCAACATGGCCGATCCCACCTTCGACGCCAATGGCAACCCCACTGGCGGCGGATTCGGAGGCGGCGGTGGAGCGAACTCCGGCATCGACCGGCAATCGACCACGTTCAAGACGGCGCAGAAGGCATGTGCCAGTCATCTCCAAGGCGTCACCTTCGGTGGCCGACGGGGTGGACAATTCGACCGCACCGCGATCCAAGACGGCTTGAACAAATACACCGCCTGTCTGCGCGACAAGGGCCTCACCGTCGACGACATCACCCTCGGCCAGCGACCGGCCGGAGCCGGCGGCGGCGGCAATGATGGCCCGCCCACCAGCGGACAGGTCGGCGGCGGCCAAGCTGGCGGCGCAACCGATGGCAGCGTGCCCGCTGGCGGCTTCGGTGGTCCTCGCGGTGCAGGTCAGGGTGGTGGCGCAAATGGCCCCGGCGGCGCTGGCTTTGATCCGACCACACGCATGATCGAACGACTGAAGCTCGACAAGACCGACCCGAAGGTGATCAGCGCGCTCGCCGCCTGCAAGTCGATCCTGTCCAGCGCCTTCACGCCGACCATCACCACGCAGGCCGGCTGATGGGCCGGGGCCCCCGAGTCGCCCTCGTCTGCGTCGCCGTGTTGGCCGTGGCCGGGGGTGTGACCGTCGCGCTCACGCATCGTTCGTCGACCACTGCGTCGAGTGGAAACAAAAGCGTGAAGCTGTCAACCGTCGCAGTGGTGCAGAAGGATCTCGTCACGTACACCCAGACCACGGCAACGCTGGGTTTCACCACATCGACCACTATCTCATCGCCGGTCACGGGCACCGTCACGAGTATTTCCAAGAGCGGCGACACCGTCGACGCCGGCAGCATCGTGGCCACTATCGACGGCAAACCTGTCGTTGCCTTCATCGGTGACGTGCCCGGATACCGCGACCTTTCCACTTCGTCCACCGCGGGCAACGACGTCCGCCAACTCGAGACGAATCTGGTGGCCCTCGGCTTCGATCCCAACGGAAAGATCCACATCGACGACGTCTACGACGCATCGACCGCAGCGGCCGTCACGCTGTGGGAGGACTCGCTCGGTCTCACCGGCGACGGCAAGGTGCCTCAGAGCCAGATCGTGTACATACCGGGCCAGGTGCTGGTCGACACCGTGTCGGCAACGGTTGGTGGCGCCGCTCAACTGGGTTCCGCGTTGCTCACCGGCAGGTTGGCCGAACGCAAGTTTCTGGTGGCGGCAACGGTGGTGCTAGCGGGCGCGACCCGTGGTGGTGTCGTCGATCGGTTTCTCGCCGCCACGACGCCGGTGACCACCGGCAAGGTGTTGTTCTGGCAAGCCGGCTATCCAGTGGTGGCCATCGAGGGCGACGCCAACGCCAACCCGGCGTTGCAACGTGACCTGAAGGTGGGTTCCGTCGGTGCCGATGTGAAGACCCTCGAACAGATGCTTCGGGCGGGTGGCTTCGACCCGACGAACGCGATGACCATCGACGATCACTTCGATGCGGCAACCAGCGCGGCCGTCACCGCATGGTGGCAATCGCTCGGCGTCACCGTGGACACGACCAAGGCGATTGTGGTTCCGTCCGGTAGCTACGTCGTGGTGCCATCCGGGCTCTTCGCCGGTGCGCCAGTCGTGGCCGATGGCGCGACCATCGGCGGCGACGCGGTCGTGCTGTCACTCACCACCGCCGCACGCGAGGTCACCACAACTGCCCCCATTGGCGACGCAACGTTCGCGCTCGGCGCAACCATCGACGTGGAGTTCCCCGACTCCACCATCGAGCCTGGCACCGTCGTCGCCGTCGGCAATGTCGCCACCAACACCTCGAACACCCCCGGTGCCACGCCGAGTGTGCCCATCACGATTCACGTCGACAAGATCCCCGATGCTGTGAACTCATTTGTGCAGATTCCGGTGACGCTGCGCGTGGTTGCGTCGTCGGCACCCAAGGCCTTTGTCGTTCCGGTGAGCGCACTCGTGGCACTTGCCGAGGGTGGTTACGCGATCGAGATCGTCACCGGCAAAGCCACCGACGGCACCGATGCCACCAAACTCATCCCCGTCACACCAGGACTGTTTGCCGATGGATTCGTCGCTGTCACCGGCGATCAGGTGCAGGCTGGGCAGAACGTGGTCGTTCCATCGTGAGCGAGTCCGGCGAATCATGGCGCGAAGCTCCAGCGGCGGAGCAGCCAGCGCTCGAGTTGGTCGATGTCGTCAAGGAATATCCGGGCGAGCCACCGATCCGCGCGCTCGACGGTGTGTCGTTGCAGATCGAAGCCGGCGAACTCGCCGCCATCGTCGGACCCTCGGGTTCGGGGAAGTCGACGCTGCTGCACATCATCGGCACACTCGACCGACCAACAAGCGGCGTTCTGCGGCTGGCGGGTGTGGAGGCGTCGGCGATGAGCGACAAGCAGCTCTCAGCCGTTCGTTCGCAATTGATCGGTTTCGTGTTCCAACAATTCTTCCTGCTGGAAGGTATGACGGCGCTCGAAAACGTAGCCAACGGCCTGCTCTACAAAGGCATCGTGCCGAGCGAACGCCGGCGAGCCGCAGCCGAAGCACTCGAACGCGTGGGGCTCGGCAATCGCCTGGAGCACACTCCCAACAAGCTGTCAGGTGGTGAGCGGCAACGCGTTGCAATCGCCCGCGCCATCGTGAACCGGCCATCAATCGTGTTGGCCGACGAGCCCACCGGCAACCTCGACTCGAAGTCGGGCGCCTCAGTGATGGAACTCATCCGCGAACTGCACCTCGAAGGCAGAACCATCTTGATCATCACCCACGATCGCGAACTCGCCGCGTCGCTGCCGCGACGAATCTCGATGCGTGACGGGGCGGTCGAGTCCGACGAGACCGACAGCCATCCGACATCTCAGTTGGCGGCGCGATGACAGCCACACACATACACGCCGCACCGCTGCCCAACTCGCGACTACGCGTCGGAGACGTGCTGCGCGTGGGGGCGAGCGGACTTCGCACTCGCCGTCTTCGCACTGGATTGTCGACGCTCGGCGTCGCCATCGGTATCGCCGCGATGGTTGGCGTTCTCGGGCTGTCCGCTTCCTCGCGTGAGGATCTGCAGACCAAGATCCGTGCACTCGGCACCAACCTGCTCGAAGTCCAGGCCGGTACTGGCTTTGGTCGCGGTTCGGGCACACTGCCCAACACGGCGGTTGCCATGGTGAGCCGCATCGGACCGGTCACCTCGGTGAGTTCGATCGCCACCGTCACAGGTGCCGTGCGCCGCAACGACATGATCTCTGCGGGTATCACGAGCGGCATCTCGGTCTTCGCCGCAGATCCCGGTCTGCTCGACACGCTGCACGCAACGCTCGCGGGCGGTAAGTGGCTCGATGCAGCAACGAGTACCTATCCAGCAGTAGTGCTCGGTTCGATCACGGCGCAAAAGCTCGGGATTGTCAACGTGGCCGATCAGATCCGAGTGCGCATGGGTGATCAGTGGTTCGCCGTGATCGGCATCCTCGACCCCGTTGCGGCCGCCCCGGGTCTCGACCGCGGCGCCATCGTGGGTATCGCTGCGGCGTCCACGTACCTCGCAGCAGGGGCCGCCGTCGTGCCCGAAACCATCTACGTGCGTACCACCGAGGCCGACGTGAACTCGGTGCGCAACGTGTTGTCGAATACCGTGAACCCGGCGACTCCGGAAGAGGTTCAGGTCTCGCGCCCATCCGATGCGCTTGCCGCACAGGACGCGGCGAGTTCCGCGTTCACTTCTCTGTTTCTCGGGCTCGGTGCTGTTGCGCTCTTGGTCGGCGGCATCGGTATCGCCAACGTGATGGTCATCGCCGTCATCGAGCGTCGCAGCGAGATCGGCCTGCGCCGCGCGCTCGGCGCGACCCGCGCTCACATCCGTCGGCAGTTCCTCACCGAAGCCGTGCTACTGGCAGGTGCCGGAGGTGTCGTGGGCGTGGGGTTGGGTGCCGGTGTGACCGCCATCTACGCGTCGATCAAGCACTGGCAGATCGTGATCCCGCCCATCGCGATCATCGGCGGCATCGTTGCAGCCATCGTCATCGGCGGTATCGCCGGGCTCTACCCTGCCTCACGCGCCGCACGACTGCCACCCACCGAAGCACTGAGGTCGAACTGATCATGGCGACCACACGAACTCTCATGAGCAGGTCCCGAGTCGTCGCACTGCTGGTCGTCGTTGTCGTGATCGGTGGCGGAGCCTTCGCGCTCAACCACCGCTCGACCACAAAAGAGTCGATGGTCGCTTTACCGGTTCTCAAGGCAGCAACGGTGGAATCGGGAAATCTCACCACGAACGAGCGCATTGACGGCTCGCTCGTGTTGTCGTCGTCGATCCAGGTGCTGCACCGCATCGAGGGTCAAACCAGTAGCGCGACCACCGGTTCCCCCACGGGAGCGAGCACCAGCACCGGCGCCGCAACCGGCAATAGCCGCGGTGCAACCACGGCAACGGTTGCTCCGGCCGGGCTCGTGGCAACCGGAGTGAACTTCCAGCCCAACGCGGGGACGCCCGTTCGGGCGAATGACTGCGGCGCTCCGACGAGCACGGTGCACGGTCCGACGCCCACCAGCAATCCAACGAGCAGCAGCACAACGCCGGCAACCGTTGCACCACCGAGCACAACGCCCGCAACGACCACCACTGTCGTACCCGTCACGACATCCACCACTGTCGGCGGATCGGGAGTGACCACCAGCGTGCCTTCCCCGACTACGACGTCGACACCGTGCGCACCAGCCACGAGCACCACCACGCCGGCACTGACCGGTGGAGCGGGAGGTGGAGCGGGAGGTGGAGCGGGTCCGGCCACGGGCGGCGCTACCACCGGCGCGGCCACCGGTGCGGCCTCGTCGAGCTCACGGGTGACACAAACCGTGACATCGGTGATCTCGGCCGGAATGATGGTCAACCTCGGCGACCTTCTTTACACCGTGGATAACCATTCGGTGGTGGCGCTCAGCGGGGCTCTGCCGGCATGGCGCAGCCTGTCGACCACATCCATCGACGGGCCTGACATCCAGCAGTTGGAGTCAAGTCTGGTCGCGCTCGGCTACGACCCCACTGGCTCGGTGACGGTCGACGATCATTTCGATGCCGCGACCAAGGCAATGGTGCAGGCCTGGCAGACCGGACTCCGCGATACCGCGACCGGGACAGTGGCACTGGGCTCGGTGGTCTTCGTACCAACGACAACAACGGTGCTGAGCGTGACCGCGAAAGTGGGCGACAAAGTGAGCGACGGATCGAAGATCCTCACACTCGCTGCCGACACACAACAGGTCGTGATCGATGTGCCCAACGGCGACGAAGCGCACGTTGTGCCAGGCCTCGCGGTGAGCGTCGGCAACACCCAGGGCACGGTCACTCTGCTGCGCTCCACGGTACGCAGCGGTGCCGTCGTCGTGCAGGCAACGATCTCGCCGACCACACCAATTCAGGGGGCGTCCAACGGTGCCACCGTGTCGGTGACGATCACATTCAACGACTTGCAAGGTGTGCTCACCGCGCCAACACAGGCACTGGTCTCGCGCCTTGATGGCAGCTACGCCGTGCAGGTGCAGGCCACCGACGGAACGATCACTTGGCACACCGTGGAGTTGCTCGGCGTGAGCGGGTCGAAGGTGGGTATCCGCGGCGACGGGATCTCGGCGGGTACGACCGTGCTCGTGCCTGCGTGAGACCCAGCCGACAACGTGAGTTGCAAGAACCCCACCAGCTGCTAAGGTTCGCCTCGTGACGCAACTGATCGGCCTCCTTCTTACGTAAGGCGAACGCCCCATATTGCGTTCGCCCGCCCCCTTGCGCACCAGCGCAGGGGGTTCTTGCTTTTTCAGCCCGACATCCGGGCAGCCGTTCACCCGTCATCCAGCACACGAATACCGAAGACACGAACACAGCACACGATCCAGGAGCAGTCCATGCCGCCGCAGAACGTCACACCCAAGAAGATGCCCTTCGAGAAGTACCAGCCGTGGCTCCCGCTCGTGCTCGAGGACCGCACGTGGCCGAACACGCGCGTTACCAAGGCGCCACTGTGGTGCAGCGTCGATCTGCGCGATGGGAATCAGGCCCTCATCGACCCCATGGATCCCGAGCGCAAGAGGCGCATGTTCGACGCGTTGGTGAAGATGGGATTCAAAGAGATCGAGGTCGGCTTCCCCGCCGCGAGCCAGCCCGACTTCGACTTCGTGCGCCAGTTGATCGAAGAAGACCTCATCCCCGACGACGTCACCATTCAGGTACTGGTGCAGTGCCGCCAAGAGCTACTCGAGCGCACCTACGAGAGCCTGCAGGGTGTGCACAAGGCCATCGTGCATTTCTACAACAGCACCAATCCCCTGCAGCGCGAGGTGGTGTTCAACCTCGACAAGGCCGGCATCATCGACATCGCGGTGAACGCTGCGAAGATGGCGCGCAAGCTCGAGCAGACCATGGGCGACAGTCAGATTCGCTACGAGTACTCACCCGAGAGCTTCACGCTCACCGAACCGCAGTACGCGCTCGACATCTGCCATGCGGTGATGGAGGTCATCGAGCCCACCCCCGAGCGTCCGATCATCTTCAACCTGCCCGCAACGGTCGAGTGCTACACGGCCAACGTGTACGGCGACGTGATCGAGTGGTTCGGTCGCCACGTGCGCCACCGCGAGAGTGTGGTCATCAGTCTTCATCCGCACAACGACCGCGGTACGGGTGTAGCCGCCGCGGAGTTTGGTGTGATGGCCGGGGCAGATCGCGTCGAAGGCACGCTGTTCGGGAATGGCGAACGCACGGGCAACGTCGATGTCGTCAACCTCGCGATGAACTTGTTCGCGATGGGCGTGGATCCCGAGTTGGACATCAGCGACATCGACGCGCTGCGGCGCGTGGCCGAGTACTGCAACCGCCTGCCCGTGCACCCCCGCCACGCCTACGTGGGCGACCTCGTGTACACCTCGTTCTCGGGCAGCCATCAGGACGCGATCAAGAAGGGCTTCGACGTGCTCTACGCGAAGGCCGCCGCGAAGGGCAACAAGCCCGACGACTACGAGATCTGGGGCGTGCCCTACCTGCCCATCGATCCCAAGCACGTCGGCCGCAGCTATGAAGCAGTGATTCGGGTGAACAGCCAGAGCGGCAAGGGTGGCGTGGCCTACATGATGAAGACCGAGCACGGCTTCGACCTACCACGTCGGTTGCAGGTGGAGTTCTCCAAGACCATCCAGCACATCACCGAGGATTCGGGCACCGAAATCAGCCCCGGCATCATGTGGGACACGTTCCAGAGCGAATATCTTGCGGAGGATTCAGCGATCCAGCTCGAGAGCCATGAACTGCGGTCATCGAGCGAGGGCAAGCGATCCGAGGTCACTGCCCAACTCATCGTCGACGGCGAGCACGTCACTGTAGGTGGTGTCGGCAATGGCCCGATCGATGCCTTCGTACGCGCCCTCCGGGACGGTCTCGGTGCGACCATCGATGTGGTCGACTATGCCGAGCATGCAATGGGTTCGGGGTCCGAGGCCACCGCCGTTGCCTACGTAGAGACCAAGGATGAGTCCGGACAGGTGCGGTGGGGCATCGGTACGGACCCGAACATTCTGACGGCATCATTTCACGCCGTGGTGTCCGCGGTGCTTCGCCAACGCGCCTAGGCTCGACGCATGGTGCGACTGTTCAAACGGCTTGCGGTCCTCGCCACGATCGGCGCACTCGCCGTCGTCGTAGGCGTGATGCTCAAACGTCGCCGCGACGAATCAATGCCCGGCAACGGTTCGCCGCAGTCGCATCCATTCACGCCTGCAGCCACCACAGAGCATGCTCCCGACTGGGTAGCGCCGGTCGATGGCGCATGCCCCGCTGGTTACCCGATCAAGGCCAACGAGAACAGCCACATCTATCACGTGCCCGGTGGACGCTTTTACGATCGCACCGTTGCCGAGCGCTGCTACGCCACTGCCGATGGCGCTGAGCGCGACGGCTACCGTCCATCCAAGACATGAACCGCATCACAGGTCTGCAGCAAGATCTCACGAACGAATATCTCACGATCGAATATCTCACGAGGAGCAACTCATGAAGGTCAGCGTTGATTACGACGTCTGCGCATCCACCGGCGCCTGCATGCAGGTCTGCCCCGAAGTGTTCGAGGTGCGCAGCGACGGCTACCTCTACGTACTGCAGGAGGAGCCGGGCGAAGAACTGCGCTCGAAGGTCGAGCAGGCCGCCGACCTGTGCCCAACGGCGGCCATCACCGTCGAGGGCTGAGCGCCGCCGGTCGACACCCGATGGGCTTTCACGACAAGCTGAACCACGCGTGGCGGTCCACCGGATCGATGCTGTGCGTCGGGTTGGATCCCGATCCCGAGCGCATGCCTGCGCCCGTGCGCGGCCGGCCCGACGCGATCGAGCGATTCTGCATCGCCATCGTCGATGCCACCGCTGCGACCGCGTGCGCGTTCAAACCACAGGTCGCATATTTCGCATCGCAGGGCGCCGAGGCGCAGCTCGAACAGGTCTGCGCCTACATTCGTGACGCCCACCCCGATCATGTGCTGATTCTCGATGCCAAACGGGGCGACATCGGTTCAACTGCCGAACACTACGCCCGCGAGGCGTTTGTGCGCTACGGAGCCGATGCAGTGACCGTGAACCCGTATCTCGGTACCGACTCGGTGGAGCCGTTCCTGCGTCACGAGGGCAAGGGCACCATCATTCTCTGTCGCACCAGCAATCCTGGGGGTGATGACTTCCAGTCACTGCTCGTCGACGGCCAACCGCTCTACACCCACGTGGCGCGCAAGGTGGCAGACGAATGGAGCCACCTCGGCGAATGTGGGCTGGTGGTCGGTGCCACCTACCCCCACGAGGTTGGCATCGTTCGTGACATCGTCGGCGATCTCGCGCTCTTGGTGCCAGGCGTTGGCGCGCAGGGCGGCGAGGTGCGGGCGACGGTTCGTCTCGGCAGTACGAACGCGGGCACCGGACTGATCATCAACTCGTCGCGCGCCATCCTCTACGCGTCGAGCGGCGAAGATTTCGCCGAAGCGGCGGCTGGCGTTGCTGCCGCGACACGCGACGAGATCCGATCTGTCGCTGTCGGCTAACTCGTGGTACGGCAGACACGAAGCTCGGCTATTCACTCCGAGCCGGGCGCATGTGCAGGAACTCATCGACTCTGAGGAGCTTCGGGGGTCGTTTGGCGCCCGCAGGAAGTTGCTCGAATGCTTGGGCAGCGTTGATCACTACAGGCTCCACGAGATCGACCGTTTCTTCATCGATCTCCAGCGTCGCTGTGCCGGAGGCGAGGACGTTCTGCACCCAATCCGATCGTGACCCGTACACCAAGGTGAAGATGAACCCGTCGTCGACCGGCTGAGCTTCGAGCGGGGTGCGGTACGTACGGCCTGATGATCGACCGACATGCTGGATCACCTGCCACTTGGGATTGTGGACGGCTCGCGGGTTGAAAACCCGCTTGTTGACGTGTCCCCACCACAATGGCATTGGCATCGCTTGCCTCCGAATCGGTGGGCATCATCGTAGTGGACGCGGATCAGGGGCGAGACCAGCACCGCATTTCGGTCAGTGCATTGCTGGCATACCTATCCGTGCAGCACGTCGACGCTGATGATGCCTGGTGATGAGCGCAACGCATCGACCACCTCGGCCGAGACGACATCGGTGGGAGCAATGAGCATCACCGCGGTACCCGGCGTGATGGCACGGCCGACATCCATGTCGGCGATGTTCACGCCGGCGTCGCCCAGGAGCGTGCCGACGCGACCGATGACGCCGGGGCGATCGTCGTTTTTGACCATCATCATGTAGTCGGTGGGTGGCACATCGAAGCTGTGGTCGTCGATGAGCACGATGCGCTGCTCGCTGCGGCGACCTGTGAGAGTACCCGACATGCTGTGCCCGCCACCGCGCAACGTGATGAGGTTCACGTAGTCGGCAGACGTGGTGCAGGTGACATCACGAACATCGACGCCGCGATCCTTGGCCAGCTGCGGCGCATTCACATAGGTAACCGGTTCATCACTGATGGCGCCGAAGAAACCCTTCAACGCGGCCAGGGTGAGAATGCGAGTGTCGTAGCCTGCGATCTCGCCCTCGGCGCACACCTCCAGCGAGCTCGGCGACCGACCCGCGAGCGAGGCAAAGAGTCGACCGAGGCGTTCGGCCAACGGCAGGAACGGACGGAGCGTCTCGTTCGCCTCTGCCGCGTTCACGTTCACAGCGAATGGTACGAACTCACCGGCAAGCGCCAATTGCACCATGTCGGCAATCGTGTCGCCCGCCTTGTCCTGAGCTTCACGCGTGCTGGCCCCGAGGTGCGGCGTGACCACGACCGAATCGAGCGCAAACAGCGGCGACTCGACGAGTGGCTCGCTGGTGAACACATCGAGGGCGGCGCCGGCGATGACCCCATCGCGAATGGCTTCTGCGAGCGCCACCTCGTCGACGATGCCGCCGCGGGCCACGTTGATGACGCGTAATGACGGCTTCGCCTTCAGCAAGAGATCGCGGCCGATGATGCCGGTGGTTTCTTTGGTCTTGGGGAGATGGATCGTGATGAAGTCGGCCTCGGTGACGAGCTGATCGAGCGCGAGCAGTTCGACGCCCAACTGTCGCGCCCGATCGGCCGAGACAAATGGATCAAAGGCCACGAGGCGCATGCCGAAGGCCTTGGCGCGGTCGGCGACGAGTTTGCCGATGCGCCCAAGACCGACGATGCCCAGCGTCTTGTCGGCCAGTTCGACGCCCTCCCACCTGGTACGTTCCCAGCGCCCGGCCTTCAGCGCAGCGTGCGCCTGGGGCACGTTGCGAGCCTGCGCGAGCAGCAGCGCCATGGTGTGTTCGGCAGCGGAGATGATGTTCGACTGTGGGGCGTTCACCACCATCACGCCTCGGCGTGTGGCGGCGTCGACATCGATGTTGTCGAGACCGATACCGGCCCGTCCGACGACGACCAACTCGGTGGCCAGTTCGAGTACCTCGGCCGTGACCTGGGTGGCGGATCGCACGATCAAGGCATGCGCGCCGACGATGTTCGCGTTGAGTTGAGAGAGGTCAAGCTGAACATCGACGGTGTGCCCGGCAGCGCGGAGACGATCGAGTCCCCCTTCGGCAATTTCTTCGGTCACGAGAATGCGGGCCATGGCACATGTTTATCTGCCTCGGTCGGCAACACCGCTTGGATTGAACGAATTGTCAGCCAACAAACCGGTCTCGATCATGACTCGGCGGGAGCCTGCGTCACCCGTTAGCGTGAGCGGCCGTCAGCCATGCGAGGAGATCACCATGCCAAACCCATTTCTGTCCGATGAATGGATGGTCGACGTCAGGGTCATTCGCGCCAAGTACGAAGGCCAGACCGGCAAGGTCGCCCAATCGATCCGAGTGAACCAGGTCATCACCGATGCCCCCTTTGGTGACGGCACAGTGCGCGCCTACGTCGACACATCTTCCGGCGACGTTGTCATGGAACTCGGCGAACTCGACGCCGCAGATGTCACCGTCACCACCGACTACGCCACGGCGCGCGCGATGTTCGTCGAAGGTGACCAGGCGGCAGCCATGCAGGCGTTCATGAGCGGCAAGATCAAGGTGCAGGGCGACATGATGAAGATGATGGCACTGCAGACTGCGATGCCCACTGACGAGGCGACCAAGGCCATCGCCGAGGAGATCAAGGGCATCACCTCCTAGTTCGTCACCTTGCGCGGCGTCGACTTCACGAACGTCGCCGCCACTGCGGCAGCGACTGCCACGCCCGCTGCCACAAGGAACGCGGCACGATACGACGACTCCAGACCCGCCGGTTCGCGCGCGGCCTGCACCGCAGTCATCACCACCGAGCCGAGCACCGCTCCCATTTGCGACGCAAGTTGCTGCATTGCACCGGCCACACCGAGGTTGGCATCGTCGACCGCGTTTGCGACCAACGAGGTCAGCGCGGGACTGCTCACGCCGATACCGGCGCCCGACAAGCTGAGCGCGAGCACCACGATCCAGATCGATGACGTGTTGGTGACCCCGGCGAACACGAGCATCGACATGGCGACGCACAGCGCACCGAACACGCCCGTGGTGCGTTCGCCAACGCGTAAGGTGACATAGCCCGCAAGCGGGGCGATGATCGCGAACGTGAGCGGCCGGGAGATGATCACATTGCCGATCTCTGTCTTGCCGAGATGTAACACGTTCTCGAGCAAACGCGGCGCGAACAGGAACCCACCCATGTAGGCGAAGTTGGCCAGGCTTTGGCTCAGCACCGGAAGGGCCACGTTGCGCGTACGCAACCAGTGCAGTGGGAGCAGCGGTGCCTCGGCTCGATGTTCAAACCAGATGAACAGGCGCAGGTTCAACGCGCTAATAGCGAAGCATGCAATGGTGGCCGCGCTGTACCAGCCCCAGTGCCCGCCCTGCGAAATACCTGCAAGGAGCGCTGCTGCGCCGAGCCCGAGGGTCACCGAGCCAGCGACGTCGAACTTGACCCGATCGGCGCGCTCGGTATCGGGCAGCAGCCACATCGCGACGATGACGCCGATGAAACACAGCGGCGCCTGCACCACGAAGATCGCCCGCCAGCCCACCGACTCCACCAGCGCTGCGCCGGCCACGACGCCGATCACCGGCGCGCCGGCGTTGACGAAGCTCCAATAGCTGAGCGGCTTCACCCGCTCCTCCGGCGCGAACAGACGATTGATATAGGCCATCGTCGATGGGCCTGTCGCTGCGCCTGCAGAGGCGCTCAGCGTTCGGAACACGATCATCGACAACGCACTCCAGGACAGCGCTGTGAGGATCGCGAAGATGCCTGCACCGAGCAATCCTCCGACGAACACGCGCTTGTGTCCCCAGAGATCGCCCGCCTTGCCATAGGCGGGTCCGACCACCCCGAACGCAAGCATCGGGCCGGTGATGCACCAACTCATCGTTGCCTCGGTGGTGTTGAACTCCTTGGCGATGTCCTTCAGTGACACCACCAAGATCGTGATCGTGAACGCAACCGTGAAGAGCCCCGACAGGACAACGATGAGCAGTGCCCAACGCCGGTCGATCCCAACGGACTTCGCAATGCGACGACGCAGCACGATCGGCCACGCGACGACGGCGATCTCTTCGAGACCCGCACCATCGACTTCGAGCGTGTCGCGACCGACGCCATTGTGCAATGTGCGCTCCGCCGGTTTGCGTGCTGCGAGCTTGCGTGCAGCGGGCTCGTCCCCGTCGTTCACCCCGCGAGTGGAGCCAATGCCACCGCCAGACCGGCCACGGTCCACCGGTCGTCCTGCTCGACCTTGTCGCCCATCGCCCAGGTGTTCACCCGTGTGACATTGCCGCCCTGCACGAAGAAGGTCTCACCGGTGAAGGGGCACTCAGCGGTAGCGAGATATGCGACCAACGGCGAGATGTTCGCTGGATCCCACATGTCGAATGCACCCTCTTTGGGGGCCATGATGTCGGGAAGTCCGGGGGTGGCCAGCGTGAGGCGAGTGCGCGCGCCGGGCGCAATGCAATTGCTCTTCACGTTGTAACGCACAAGCTCTTTCGCAACGATCTGGCTGAATGTGGCGATGCCCGACTTCGCGGCGCCATAGTTTGCCTGGCCCGGATTACTGAACAGACCCGAAGTCGACGATGTGTGCACCACGTTGCGCGGCTTTTCAACGCCGGCTTTGTGCTGCTCGCGCCAGTAGGCAGCGGCCCAGCGGGTGGGCGCGAAGTGGCCCTTGAGGTGCACGGCGATGACCGCGTCCCATTCCTCCTCGGTCATGTTCACCAGCACCCGGTCACGCAGGATGCCCGCATTGTTGATGAGGATGTCGAGATCGCCAAACGCTTCGATGGCGCTGTTGACGAGCCGCTGTGAACCTTGCCAGTCGGCCACATTGTCGCCGTTGACGATCGCTTCGCCCCCCATCGCACGAATCTCGGCGGCGACCTCCTCGGCGGGAGTCACGTCGGTTCCGGTGCCATCGTTGGCGCCGCCAAGATCGTTGACCACAATTCGAGCACCCTCGGATGCGAAGAGCAGAGCGTGTTCGCGGCCGATCCCGCGGCCGGCTCCGGTGATGATGGCTACGCGTCCGTCAAGTGATCCCATAGACCGAGACGCTAATGACTCGGCGACGCAAAGGGCGAAACGGAACCAACGCGGTGATCTGCCCGATCGCCTAGAAGTAGTACAGGTCGATGGGTGTACCGCGCGGGATCTGCTGGCCGACGGCCACGGCGTTGGGCCCCACCTGAACGGCGTAGAGAACGCCCGCAGTGTTGCCCGTGACGGTGCCCACGGTGAGCCCAGCACCGGCGATCGCTGCCTGCGCCGACGCGAAGTCAAGACCGCTGAGCGAGGGTACCGCCACCAGATCGGGCCCCTTGGAGATCGCGATGGTCACCGACGAACCACGGTCTACCTTGGTGCCGGCGGGCAACGACTGATCAGCCACCTGTCCGACAGGAATGGCAGCGCTAAAGATGTCGTCGGCGCGCACGACGGTGAGCTGCACTGCTGCGAGCGCCGCCGTCGCCCCCGCCACGTCCAAACCCGACAGCGCGGGCACTATTCGCGGCGAAGGCCCCTTCGACACCGTCACGGACACGGTAGTCCCCGGCGTCACTTCGGTGCCGGCAGTGAGGCTCGGCTGGTCGGGCACCTTCCACGTCAGCACAATTCCCGCAGCCGCGACCTCGTCATACTCCTGGCCCGCCACGGAGATGGCCAACTTCAGGCCGGTGAGCGTGGCAGTTGCCGCATCGAGGGTCATACCGTTGAGGTCGACCAGCTTCGGCAGGGGTGGACCATCGCTGACAACGAGCGTGAAGGGCTTGCCCTCACCGAGCTTGGTTCCCGCCGGCGGGTCGGTGCGGATGATGTTGCCCATCACCGGTTGGATCTCGCTCCGCTCGGTGCGCACGACAACCGTCCACCCGTTGTCGGCAATCTGATTCTCCGCAACGCCTTTCGCCACACCAACGAGGTCGGGGATGACATGCGACGTGGTAGCAAACATCCGATAGGCCACCAACCCGCCGGCAACGAGGGCGAGCACCAGCACGAGCGAAGCGAGTATCCACGAGCGGCCACGACGACGTGGCTCTCCGGCCTGGTCGTATACCGGGACCGCAATCGGTGTGTGTGCCATAACCGCATCTGCCGTACCGGGTACAGCAAGCACGGGTGCGGCGAGGGCACCCGCCAGAACTGGGGTCTCGACGGCCTCGTCCTCGCCGGGTACGTCTGATACTGGTCGTAGGGTCGGGCCGGTGGGATCGCTCGGTCGGCGCATCCCACCCGTGGTGTCGGAAAAAAGACTGCTGCCGGCGATGGGGATGAGTGCGGGTCGGGGCAGCCGTTCAGCGGCTTGCATGAGCGCCCGACCGAATTCAGACGCAGTGAACCGGTCTGCGGGCAACGGCCGACCGGCTCGTTCGAGCACCGAGGCCAACGGACCGAAGTCGGCAGAAACGGGCATCAACTTGTCGATACGCGCATTGAGCGTTGCGACCGCGGAGTCCGACGCAAATGGAATCTGCCCGGTGACGGCTTCGATCAGCACCAGACACAGCGAGTAGATGTCCGATGGTGCACCCGGCGGTGACGCAACACCCTGCGCCTGCTCTGGTGACGCGTAACGCGCGGCATCGATGCCGACCGCGGTTGGGTCAGCCCATGTTTGTTCGGCGACGATGCGCGAGAGTCCGACGTCGACCAGGCGCAGATGACGGTCGTCGCCAAAGACCAGCGTTGCGGGCTTGAGGTCGCAGTGCACGATGCCGCGCCGATGGATGTAGTCAAGGCCGCGGCACGCGTCGAGTCCCACCACGAGCGCCTGCGATGGCGACAACAACCGGCCGCGATCGAGGATGTCGCGCAAGCTGCCACCCGAGAGGTATTCGAGCACGAGATATGGCCGCGCGACCCCTTCAAAATGATCGATACCCCAGTCGTACACGGCGTTCACGTTGGGGTGCGTCAACGATGACGCCACCTGTGCCTCGGCCCGGAAACGGCGTTCGGCCATTGGCGTCGCGGCCCAATCACTGCTGAGGATCTTCACCGCCACAGGGCGTTGGAGTTGTTCATCGATCGCGTCCATGACCACACCATCGCCGCCTGCGCCCCGACGCTGATGCAGCCGGTACCGGCCGGCCAGGAACAAGTCTGAGAGCGCATCGTTCGTCGCCATGGGCAACTGAACCTACCGTGTCGTGGCCGCGAGCGGGCCGCGGCCTGCTCCGCAGGGCGAACGGCTAGGAGATCGCAAACGATCTTGCAGTCGACGGTGGGAATTGAGCCACTGCCGAGGACAATGGTGGGGTGAAGGGTCCCAGCCAAGCCACCAAACGCACGATCGCAAGTATCGCCGTCGGCGTCGGCTTGCTGTTGGTGGTCCTCGGTATCCGGGCATCGGTGACCGGGCGCGATGCACAGAATCTTCCGGCGCAGATCCAGAGCATCAACCCGGTACGCAGCGCCACCCAGGTGCAAAAGCAGGAGAAGATCCAGGTCGATCTCATCGACGGCTACACCGGAGTGCTGGTGATCAACAAGGTCGAACCACCGGTGGTGAGCCTTGACTCGCTGCCAGCGGCCAAGCCAGGCCAGCAGGTGACCCTGCCCCTCGTCACCATCTTCGAACCCGGCAACAACACGCTGTCGTTCCAACCCACAAAGGGCGCGTTAATCGAGCAATACAACACGGGTGTCAACACCGTGGTGGTGCGCTACTGGAAGATCGTCGACGGCCCCGCGGCGTCGCGTTCGTTCACGTGGCAGTTCGACGTGATCTAAGCCGTGTCCGCCCGCGGTGCTG
The DNA here is from genome assembly GCA_025360105.1 of Actinomycetes bacterium. Classification (GTDB taxonomy): domain Bacteria; phylum Actinomycetota; class Acidimicrobiia; order Acidimicrobiales; family Ilumatobacteraceae; genus WLMZ01. Next base: position 120,683 of record JANYCT010000072.1, read on the forward strand.
CGAGCTCGCCGGTTTCGAGCAGAAGCGCGAAACCTTCCTCATCGAGAATGGGGACACCGAGATCGTTTGCCTTGGTGAGTTTGGATGCACCCGGCTCAACCCCAACGACAACGGCAAAGGTCTTCGCGCTCACGCTGCCCGGGCTCTTGCCACCGCGGTCTTTGATGGCGGCCTCGGCTTGCTCGCGCGTGTGGGTGGCCAGCGTGCCGGTGACGACCACAGCTTTGCCGGCGAGCACCTGAGCCTGACGGCTGACCACCACGTTGCCAAACTCGACACCCGCATCGCGCAGCTTGGTAACGAGCGCGATGTTCGGTGGCTGGGCAAACCAGCGGGCGATGGATGCGGCGATGACCCCGCCCACTCCATCGGTGGTGGCGAGGTCGGCCTCAGATGCCTGCATGATGGCGTCGAGCGTGCCGAACGCGCGACTCAGCCCCTCGGCCGCAGACGGGCCGAGGTGTTTGATGCCCAGCGCTGTGAGCACTTTCGGCAGCGGCCGACTCTTCGAACCGTGAATGGCTGCGATGAGTTTGTCGGCGCTGATCTGGCCGAAGCCCTCGAGCTGCAACAGCTGTTCGACGCTGAGTGAATAGATGTCGGCGGCATCGTTCACCAAGCCAGCATCACTGAGCTGGAACACGGTGCGCTCGCCGAGGCCCTCGATATCCATCGCCCCACGCGTCGCGAAGTAGATGATGCGCTGATCGCGCTGAAAAGGACACTCGAGCTCGATGCAACGGGTATCGGCTTCGCCGCCAGCCCGCATCAGTTCGCTGCCCAGCGGACACGGGCACGTCGTGGGGAACTGCCACGCCACGCTGGCGGCCGGGCGCAGGGACAACACCGGTCCGACGACCTCGGGAATCACGTCGCCGGCCTTGCGCACCACGACGGTGTCGCCTGGGCGCACGTCTTTCAGGCGCACCTGATCCTGATTGTGCAGGGTTGCCATGCCAACTGTGGAACCACCGACGAACACCGGCTCGAGCACGGCGAACGGCGTGGCACGGCCGGTACGGCCGATGGACACCATGATGTCGCGCAACAGCGTGGTTCGTTCCTCAGGCGGGAACTTGAATGCAATCGCCCAACGTGGCGCACGCGACGTGAAGCCAAGGCGTTCGCGCTGGGCAAGATCATCGACCTTCACAACGCAACCGTCGATCTCGTATTCGAGGTCATGGCGATGCTGTTGCCAGTGAGCGCAGAACTCGGCCACGCCATGCAGGTCAGGCACCGATTGAATCTTCGGATTGACGGGGAATCCGAGCGATTGGATGAAGTCGAGCGTGGCGTGATGTGAGGAAAACTCAGGTCCACCGATGACCTCGCCCAACTGATAGCTCCAAAAGCTGAGCTCGCGACTCGCAGTGATGCTTGGGTCCTTCTGGCGAAGGCTTCCCGCTGCCGAGTTGCGCGGATTCACGAACAACTTGTCACCTGCTTCCATGGCACGTTGGTTCATTGCCTCGAAGCTGGCCAGCGGCATGTAGATCTCGCCACGCACCTCGAGCACATCGGGCACATCGGGCCCGACGAGCCGACGCGGAATCGCAGCGATGGTCATCACGTTGGCAGTCACATCCTCGCCGACGCGACCATCGCCGCGAGTGGCAGCTTGCACCAGCACGCCGCGCTCGTAGCGCAGGCTCATCGCCAGGCCATCGATCTTCAGCTCGCACACGAACGAAACGGCCCAACCAGGCACTTCCATGGCGCCGAGTTCGCCACTCAGCGAGCCTGCGGTGTCGAGCCCGCGCGAGACACGATCGCCCCACGCGGTGAGTTCGTCGATATTCATTGCATTGTCGAGGCTCGTCATCGGGACGCGATGCATCACCGGCGAGAACGTGACCGGGACGATGCCACCCACCCGACGTGTGGGCGAATCGTCGGTGGCGAACTCGGGGTACTGCTCTTCGAGACCCTGCAGTTCGCACAGCAGAGCATCGAAGTCGGCGTCGCTGATGCTCGGATCGTCGAGTTCGTAGTAGCGGTAGATGTGGTCAGCAAGCTGCGATCGCAGAGCGAGAACACGAGCTTGGATGTCGGTCGGCACAGCCACAGCAGAACCCTACCGACGGGGTGTCACGCACCAAACGCAAAGCGGGTGGCAGCAGCCTGATCACGAACACGGCGCGACAACTCACTGTTGATGCGCAGGACTCGCTCGGCCACCACGCTGCTGTGCATCCCCAATCCGCACTGAGGAGTGATGAGGCTCTGCTGGCGCAACAGCGACGGATCGCAACCGCGTTGCACGAGCTGACACCACAACGCACACAGCTGCTTCCAAGGGCGCTCAGCCGACATTGGCACCGGGCCATCGGTGGGCACTGCACCCCAGGCGATCCAGCCCCCGCTGTCGAGAAAGCGCTGCAAGTACCCGGCACTGTCGGCCAAAGATGCATGCACCGGGAGCGACAACAGCGTGGGGCCGGCAGCGATGAGCGATGACCAGTCGGCTTCGGAGCAGCAGTGCACGCCCGCAACGGCCACGGGTTCGATGACGGCCAACGCGCCCGACAGCAGGTCGACCGCAACATCGGGAGCCAACGCGAAACCGGGCTCCATGACCGCGTCGAATTCGGGTTCATCGAGCACGACGATCTGCTCGCAACCTGGCATCGCGGCTGACACCGCGTCGAGCAGGTGCTGCACGTGAGAACGAACCGCACGCACGGCTACGTCGAACGCAGTGCTTGCCGGCACGCCGGCCCGCTGCAACGCCAGACCCAGCGTGATCGGACCAACGAACTGCCACTTGACCGGGCCAGTAACACCGCTGACTTCGGCGAGGAACCCGCGGACACTTGCAAATGCATCATGTTCAAGATCAGTGCGAACAGCCGACAACGGATCGATGCTCGCAACATCGACGGCGATCGAGCCGTACTGCCCGACGGTGACGCCGCTGAGTCCGACCAGTGCTTGCGCAATCATGCTCTCGGCGGGCGACCGCTTGGGCAACGTGGGAATCGTAACGATGTCGGTGGCTGTGCGACTGAGCACGAGTGCGTCGGCGATTGACCGGTGCGGGAGGCTGCCAACAGCCATTGACATGCCACCCTGGATACGCGTGGAAACGCGAGCCGGCGGAGTAGGGCGCTGCACTGCTGAATCTACTGCTGAATCTGATGACATCGCTCTCCTCTCGGCTTGCTATGCGGAACGTGGTCGTTGTTGGCTGGAGTGAGCGTCTTGGGCCAGCAAGGACTTCGGGAGTTATCGTGTCATACACGCACGGCAAAAGTCCGTACCGAGATTTTCCTGAAATCCAATGTTCATCAACGATGACGAGTCGCGCTATGTGTCTGCACATTCAACGATATGGACGGCCCCGCCGACGATGTGGTACCGCCACGTGACGCGCCGCTCCGATCCCGCACTGTGGATGGTGCGCATCGTCTGGATGTTGCAGCCACTCGCGTTCGTCACTTTGCTCGACGAAGCAACCCAGCATCTGTCAGACGCGGGTCGCGTGATCGTGGCAGGCACCTCATGGATGGTGTGGGCCACGGTCTTGCTGGCCGCCTTCGTACCCAGCACGGTCAGTATCACGGTCGGCAGACTGGTGGCGCCGATACTGCCGGTGATCGCGGTGCTGTGCGGCGGCGTGGGTGTGGCCGGATGGCGTCTGGCACTTGCGCTCGGCGCGTCGTTACTCGCCACAGTCGTGTGGTTCAGCGGCGAGGTCGGCGCCGCCCTGGCACAGGGCTCGGCCTATGGCTCAGAGCAGCGCTTTCCCTTGAAGCCGCCAGTTCCGCTGTTGGCGCCGATGGCCGTTTCATGGATATTTCTGTGCTCGGCGTCCCTTGCTGGTCTCACGCTGCTCGCCAATCGATTCTGGATCGCCGGTGCGCTGTTGGTCATCGTTGCGAAGGCGGCCGTGCTGCTGGTCGGACCGCGTTTTCATCAATTGTCGCGGCGCTGGTTTGTGGTGGTACCGGCCGGCGTCGTGGTGCACGACCCGATCATGCTCACCGAGAACGCGTTGTTCCGTTCGTCGCAACTCGCCACGCTGCACCTCGCACCTGCAGATACTGAGGCGGCCGATCTCACCGGAGGTACCAGCGGTGTGCCCATCGAGATCGTGCTTCACACGATGGACACCGTCGTCAAGACCGGAACCCGAGCCGACCCAGCCGGAACTGCACTGCACGTGCTCAGCGTTCTCGTGAGTCCCACGCGGCCTGGCAAAGCGCTAGGCGCGGCCGCAGCCCGCCGCCTACCGGTCGGCTGACTCTTTGCGCCCGATGTTCTGAGCGCCCAAAGTGCCGAGCTGGGCGCGCTTCGCGCCACCCGTTGGCGCAACCGGCGCCCACTCACGAGGTGGTCCCACGCCGAAGTCGGCAACCGGCTGGTTTACCGGAGCGCGCCTACGCGCAGATGCCGCCTCCGAGCACGAAGCGATCGGAAGGGTCGTAGAACACCATGCTCTGCCCGGGAGCGATACGGCGCTGCGGTTCGAGCCACGACACGTTCGCCGTGGTGCCATCAGCATCGACTGACACAGACGCACGCTGAGGCATACCGTGTGCGCTGCACTGCACCAGGACCTCGCCGAACGACGCGCCGTGAGCCGCCGAGCGCACCCACGACATGTTGCGCACCGTCTGTTCCGATGTTCGCAGATGGGACTCGTCGCCGATGGTGACCACGGCGTGCTCGACATCGATGTCAACGACGAACTGCTTGGGTCCACCACCCGCAAGCCCGAGCCCACGACGCTGTCCGAGCGTGACCATTTCGACGGCGGGCACCTCGCCTACTTCGACGCCCTCGGTATCGACCATTGTCGCCCGCCGAAACGGGATGCGTGTGCCCAGGAACGTGCTGCGACCGCCGGTGCTGGTAATGAAACACACATCTTGACTGTCGGGTTTGGTGGCAGTGCGTAGTCCGAGTCGGGCGGCGTGGGTGCGAACCTGGGGCTTGGTCATGCCGCCGACCGGAAACATGGTGCGAGACAATTCGGCCTGATCGATCATGTGCACCACGTAGCTCTGGTCCTTGTTGCGATCTGCGCCTCGTTCGAGTTCAAAATCACCATCGGTATCAGCCGTGACCCTCGCGTGATGCCCAGTGGCGACGGCATCAAAGCCGAGCAACGCGGCTCGCTCGCTGAGCCGAGCAAACTTCACGTGCCGATTGCACTCGATACAGGGATTGGGTGTGATGCCCTGGGTGTGAGCGAGCACGTACGGGTTCACGACGTGCTCGTTGAAGTCCTCGGTGAAGTTGAACACGAGATGATCGATTCCGAGTTGCTGGGCGACGCGACGCGCATCATCGACATCGGAGACACTGCAACAACCGGTGTCGCTTTCGCCACCCCACAGCCGCATGGTCACGCCAACGACCTCGTGGCCCTGCTCGACAAGCAACGCTGCAGCGACTGACGAATCGACACCACCACTCATCGCGACCATGACCTTCATGATGTGACACCCCTGAGCCGACGAACTGCCCCAACCAACACGGTGATGGCGTTATCGACATCGCCATCGGTGGTGGTGCGGCCGAGACTCATTCGCAACGCACCCAGTGAGTAGCGCTTCTCGACGCCCATCGCCGCGAGTACGTGCGATGGCTCCATCGCTCCACTGGCACATGCGGATGCTGCCGATGCACACACGCCTGCTTCGTCGAGGAGATAGAGCAGTGCCTCACTCTCGACATCGGCAATGCACACATGGGCCGAACCGGCGATCTTGAGTAATCGAGGCACGGTCTCGATCACGTCGGGGAGTTCGGCCATCAGCGTGTCGACGAGACGGTCGCGCAGTGCTGTGAGACGGATGGTCTCGTCAGCACGTTCGATGTCGGCGAGACGCAGTGCTTCGGCCATGGCAACGATTCCCGCCACGTTGTGCGTGCCACTGCGGCGATCTCGTTCTTGCCCACCACCCTGCAGCAGCGGCTCGAGCACTGTGCCCTGCCGCTCGAACAGAACGCCGACGCCCTTCGGTCCGCCGAACTTGTGCGCCGAAAGCGCGAGAAGATCAACATGCCGCGAGATGCTGCGCAGGTCGATCCAACATGGCGCCTGCACGGCGTCGGTGTGCAGCAGCGCACGAGGAGCGTGCTCGCGAACGATGGCTGCTACATCGGGTATCGGGTTGATGGAGCCGACCTCGTTGTTCACGGTCATCACCGACACCACGGAGACATCGTCATCGAGCGCCTCGGCCAGGGCAGCGAGATCGACTCGACCCGCTGCGTCGACGTTGACCACGCGACCGCCACCATGTTCGACAGCGTGCAGCACGGCGTGATGCTCGGCCGCCGAACACACGCCCACACCACCATGTCGTCGTTGCGTGCCGACGATCGCGGCATTGTCGCTCTCGGTGCCGCAGCCGGTGAACACCACCTCGCCCGGCGAGCAACCGACAACATCGGCCACCACATCGCGGGCCTCGTCGACGGCCTGACGTACCGAGCGCGCAAACCGGTGCGAACCACTGGGGTTCGCGAAGCGGTCGGTGAGGAACGGCAGCATCGCCTCGACAGCCTCCGCGCGCATTGGCGTAGTGGCGGCGTGATCAAGGTAGGTGAGCGTGTCGGCTGCGTTCACTGAATTGAGGGTACAGGCACGGTCACCGAGGCGGATTCTGCGCCGCTACCGTATGTCGTTCTTCGGGGTGGTGCGATCGGGACGGATGATGCAGGGTTACGACAACAGCAGCTACGGCGACGCCTTCGCAGACGTGTACGACGACTGGTACGGCGACATCAGCGATATAGACGCCACGGTTACCGCTTTGGCACGACTCTGTGCAGACGCCGGCGGCCTATCCATCGTCGAACTCGGGTGCGGCACCGGTCGCCTTGCATTGCCACTCGCGCTGGCAGTGCACCCCACAACGGTGACGGGCATCGACTCAAGCGCAGCAATGCTCCAACAACTCGACCGAAAACGAGGAGACACTCCGCTGCAGACGATCTTGGGTGACATGGTCGACGACATTCCCAACAGTCGGCTCGGTGTGGTCTTCGTCGCGTTCAACACCTTTTTCAATCTCGGCACCGCCGAGCGCCAGCAGCAATGCATGCACGCCGTTGCTCAACGGCTTGCGCCCGGGGGCAGCTTCGTCATCGAGGCGTTGGTACCAGAGGATCCGGCACGTACCGGAAGCATGGTGGAAGTGAAGTCGCTTGCACGCGATCGCGTCGTTCTGAGCGTGGCCCGCTATGACGGCGGCAAGCAATCAGTCGAAGGGCAGTTCATCGAATTCACCGAGTCGGGCGGCGTCCGCCTGCGCCCGTGGACCATCCGCTACGCATCACCGACCGAACTCGATTCAATGGCTGCGACCGCGGGCCTGCGGTGCAGCCAGCGCTGGGAGACCTTTTCCGGCGAGACGTTCAACGAGGACAGCCACCGGCATGTGAGCGTCTACACGCCCGTGTGAATGAGTGCTCCCGGACAGTGGTAGGTGGTCAACCGTCACCCCGAAATGTCAGTCCAGTCCGCAAGTTGACCCTCGAATCGTCGTATCCTTTTCGGAGTGTCTCAAATGCGTTTGAATCCTCTCACCGGACGATGGGTCACCATCGTTGCCGATCGGGCCGAGCGGCCCACCGATTTTGCACCTCGCAATCATGCAGTCGAGGCCGATCCCAGCCGCCCCTGCCCATTCTGCCCGGGTAACGAAGAGGCCACGCTGCCCGCGCTCGAACAGGTCGACGAAGGCGGCTCGTGGCGGCTTCGCGTCATCCCGAACCTGTATCCGGCGTTCGATGGCGACGAGCCCTTCGCGGTACATCACCTCGGACCGGTCCACATCATGGCCGAGGCCAGCGGTATCCACGAGATCTTCGTCTATACGCCCGATCACAACGGCGGCATCCACCTCGGTGACGATCTCAAGACCGCCGAGACGATGCAGGCGCTGAAGCGTCGGCTCATCGATCACGCCAAGACCCCGAACATCCGCTACACCCAGGCCATCGTCAATCACGGGCGTGAGGCCGGCGCATCATTGGCCCACCCGCACGGCCAGTTGCTCGGCCTGCCGTTCGTGCCGGGCGAGATCCTCGAAGAAGAGCGTGCTTTCGCCCGTTTCGAAAGTGCCTGCATCCTGTGCGCGACCATCGAAGCCGAACTCACCGATGGCAAGCGCATCGTGTTCGCCAACGACGATGTCGTGTGCCTGTGCCCCTACTGGAGCGGCAGCCCCTACGAGTTGCTCATCATCCCGCGCCAGCACGACCTTCACCTACAGGACGCCAGCGATGCTTCATTGGCCGCCGTCGGGCGCGCGATCCGCGACGCACTGTTGAACCTGCGTGAGGCCTTCGGCGATGTGGCCTACAACCTCGTGTTCCACACCGCACCGCATCAGCACACAGGCGAATACCACTGGCACGTGCACCTGTTCCCGAAGCTGGTGAGCATCGCCGGTTTCGAGCGTGGCACGGGCGTACTGATCAACATCGTCCCGCCCGAGGACGCCGCCGACAAGCTGCGTCGCGTTGCCGTTCATAGCTGACCCGCCCGCATGAGCCGCATCGCGGTGAGCATCGAGATCGACGCGACTCCCGCAGAGGTGTGGGCCATCGTCGAGCCGGTCGAGAACCACATCGACTGGATGCACGATGCCGTCGCCATCCACTTCCAGACCAACCAGACCCGTGGCGTGGGCACCACGTTCCTGTGCGACACCAAGGTGGGTCCGATCAAGCTCGTCGATCGCATGGAGATCACCGCGTGGGAGCCCGATGCAACGATGGGTGTGCGCCACACCGGCATGGTCACCGGCACTGGGCTGTTCACGCTCACCCCCATCGATCTCGGACGGCGTACGCGCTTTGCCTGGGACGAAGACCTGATCTTCCCGTGGTGGCTCGGCGGCCGCCTCGGCTCGTTCGTCGGCGGCAAGCTGGTGATGAAGCCGATCTGGCGGCGCAACCTACGCGGCCTCAAGCGCCTCGTCGAGCAGTAGCGCGAGTCACAACGCGCGGATCGCGGCCGTGACGGCTGCTCCGAGCACGATCACCACGGGCAACGGCGCTTTACGCCACGCGGCGAGCACGGCCACGCCAACGCCCGCTGCACGCGCATCGACCACGAGGTGTTGCCCCGTGGAGAACGTGTCCTTCACGACGATCGATGCGATCAGCGCTGCGGGGATCAGGGCGAGGCAACGATCGAGCACCGGCGGCAGCGTGCGTCCGCCGAGGATCACGACACCGAGCACCTTGAACATGAAGGCGCCGGCGGCGAGCACGAGCACCAGTGTCCACGTCATGGAGTCACCTCGCCGCCATGGTCGCTCGCCTCAGTGTGGATCTCGTCGACGCTCGGATCACTGGTGGGAACCCCGACGAGGATGGCCAACGATGCGGCCAGGATCGGTAGCCCGATGGGCAGCAGCGGGATCGTGGCCAGACAGATGGCCGCGCCGAGCAGCGCGGCAATGCGTCCACGGGTGGTACGCAATTGCGGCCACAACATCGCTACGAATGCTGACGGGATCGCAGCGTCGAGGCCGAACGTCTTCGGATTGATCGCGCTTCCCGCGAGCGCGCCGATGAGCGTGCCCAGGTTCCAGAACACGTAGACCGAGAGTCCGGTGATCCAGAACGCGGCGCGCTGCGCATCGGGGTCGTCCTGCGCTGCGGACATCGCCGTTGATTCATCGATGGTGATCTGTGCCGC
>JANYCT010000095.1 GCA_025360105.1 Actinomycetes bacterium
CACGCGTTGGCAAGATCGAAGTTCGTGCACGAGGTCGGCAAACGCAACTGATGATGCACCGCGCATGCGACGGATGGTTCGAGATGGTGCTTGCAGACCGACGTCGAGATCATCAGGCCGATCTCATTGGGATCTACACCCGATGCATCGATCGCCTTGCGTCCCGCCATAGCCGCGGCCTGATCGAAGGTGACACCTGCTGGCCACCAGCGGCGCTCCTTGATGCCGGCAAGTTCGGCCAAGAGTCCAGGGCGCAGACCGCAGCGGTCATAGGTGGTGGTGAGTTGCTCGTCGATCCAGTCCGAGGTGATCACCTCGGGCGCCTCGACGGCTTCGACAGAGATGACACCTGCTTGCCGGTGGCTGTAGTTCGCATTCCCGCTCACGGTGGGTGCTCCGATCTTCACTGTGGGGCCCCAGCATGGTACCCGCTGAACCGGTCTCCCCGTTCGGAGCCACTGCTGTGGAGTGCCCGACAAGGTCGTATTGTGCCCGCATGGCATCCATGAAGGCGCTTGTACGACGGCCCGGTCCGAGGTTAACGGACGGCATCGTCACCCACGTTGACCGGGTCGGCCTCGACACAGCGCTGGCGATGCGCCAATGGCACGCCTATGTCGATGTGCTCGTCGAAGCCGGCTGGGCAGTCATCGAGGTCCCACCCGCGAATGATTGTCCTGACGCAGTATTCATCGAAGACACGATGGTCGTCTACAAGAATGTGGCCGTCATCGCTCGGCCCGGTGCCGACGCCCGCAAGCCTGAGATCATCGATGCCGAAAAGACCATTGAGTCCCTGGGCTTCTCGATCAACCGCATCCGTCCGCTCGGCACACTCGACGGCGGCGACGTGTTGAAAGTCGGCGACACCATCTACGTGGCCCGCGGTGGACGCACCAATGCCGAGGGTATTCGCCAACTCCGCAACATTTTCGAACCGATCGGCGCAACCGTGGTCGCCGTGCCCCTCACGAAGGTGCTTCACCTGAAGAGTGCCGTCACCGCACTGCCCGACGGCACCATCATTGGTTGGCCGGACGCCGTCGATGACCCGATGATCTTCCCCCGCTTTCTGCCAACCCCTGAAGAATCCGGTGCCCATGTCGTGTTGCTCGGTGGCAACAAACTACTGATGTCGGCCGACTGCCCGCAGAGCGCAGCGATGTTTGCTGAACTCGGCTACGAACCCGTGATCGTCGACATCAGCGAGTTCATCAAGCTCGAAGGCTGTGTCACGTGTTTGTCCGTTCGTCTGAGAGGGTCGGCGAACGGATGAGTGTTGTTCTCACCGAGATTGCCGGTGGCGTGGCGACCATCACGCTGAACCGACCTGAGTCGCGCAATGCGCTGAACCCCGAACTCGCCGCAGCTTTTCCGGCCGCAATCATCGAATGCGATCGGCGCGACGACGTGCTCGCCATCATTCTCACTGGGGCGGACCCTGCGTTCTGTGCAGGCTTCGATCTGCGCGAGTTGTCCGCTCGTGAGCGCGGCAGCGAGCCCAACCCTGCGCCGCCCTATCGCGCGGCAATCCCACCGCACACCAAGCCCATCATCGGGGCAATTAACGGTGCGGCTGTAACGGGCGGCTTCGAGATCGCGTTGGCGTGTGACTTCCTCATCGCCTCCGAACGGGCGCGCTTTGCCGACACCCATGCCCGAGTTGGCCTGCTTCCTGGATGGGGGCTCACCGTGATGCTGCCCGAGGTCATCGGTATCCGCCGCGCCAAACAACTCAGCCTGTCCGGTGCGTTTCTCGACGCCCGCACCGCACTCGATTGGGGTCTGGTCAACGAAGTCGTCGAGCACGACCAATTGCTCGTGAGGGCCACGACGATCGCGACCCAGATCGCAGCCAATCCGGCCAACTCAGTGCAGGCGGTGATGGCTTTGTACGACGAGGTCGCCGAGCTCGCCCCACCCGATGCGTGGACCGTCGAGAACGAGCGCGCCCGCGTGTGGATTGCCGCCCGTTTCGACCGTGCGGGTCTGGGGGAACGACGTGAGCAGATTGTCGAAACCGGCCGACGCCTTGCCGGCGGTCCGTACAGCGCCAGCGATCAGGACGAATAGTCGATGCGCGTCTACGCCGGCATGTCCGATCGTGTGTCCCTGCGCGACACCATCGCCTACGCCCGACGTGTCGAGGCCCTCGGCTACGACGGACTCCACGTACCCGAGACCGTGCACGACGGTCTCGCCGCGTCGTTACTCGCGCTCGAGCACACATCCACGCTCACAGTTCGAACGAGCGTGATCGTTGCCTTCCCACGCAGTCCCATGCTCACGGCGTACGCGGCGTGGGACCTGGCCGCATTCTCGTCCGGTCGCTTTCAACTCGGTCTCGGCACCCAGATCAAACCGAACATCGAAGGGCGATACTCCGTCGCCTGGACCGAGCCCGTTACACGCATGCGCGACTACGTCGAGTCATTGCGGGCCATCTGGCGCTCGTTCCAGAATGGCGTTCCCCTCACGTACGAGAGCGCCAACTACCGGTTCAGTCGTTTGCAGCCGTTCTTCAATCCAGGCCCGCTCACGGCTACGCAACCCAGTATCTGGCTCGGCGGCGTGAACGAGGGCATGGTCCGCCTGGCCGGTTCGAACGCCGACGGCATCGTCACTCACCCAACGAACTCAAACCCGCGCTATCTCCGTGAGATCTGCTTGCCTGCACTGCGCGAGGGCGAAGTGATCGGTGGCCGAGATCGTGACAGCATCGAAATCGTGAGTGGTAGCCAGTACATCACCGGCCCAACGCCTGGCGACGTGCAACGCAACCGCGAGCACCATCGTCGGTTGCTCGCCTTCTTATACTCCACACCGGCGTACCGGCGCACGCTCACCCTGCATGGTTGGGAAGACCTCGGCGAGCGGCTGCAGACGATCACGCGCACCCAACAGTGGGACACGTTGCACGAACATGTCACCGACGAAGTCATCGACATCCTCGTACCACAAGGCACATGGGACGAACTGCCTGAGGTGATTGCACACTGGTTCGGCGATCTTGCCGATGGTGTGATCCTGCCACTCCCCGAGGACCCCGCAAACGACGCTCGCTTCGCAGACACCATCGCTGCTGTGCAGCAGATAGCGAACAGGCCCGGGCGAGCTGCGCCTCGAAAAAGCTAGGCAACGCAGTGGGTCGTGAGCGTGCCGATGCCCTCGATGGTCGAAACGATCACATCGCCGGGGCGCAGGAAGGTACCCGTCGACATGCCAACCCCCGCGGGAGTTCCCGTGAAGATGATGTCACCGGCCACCAACGTCATGATGCCCGAGAGATACGCCACCAGCACAGGCACCGTAAAGATCAAGTTGCTGGTGCGGTCGTCCTGCACCCGTCGGCCGTTGATATCACAGGTGAGCGCGAGGTCATCGGGGTTCGCAACGCTGTCGGTCGAGACCATCACCGGACCGAGTGGGCCGTATCCGTCGCGTGACTTGCCGAGATCGAAGTGGGGCGGCTTCGCAGCGAACTGCAGTGCGCGGTCCGACAGGTCCTGGCCAATGGTGATCCCCACGATGTGATCCCATGCCCGATTGGAAGGAATGTGACGGCCCGGTGTTCCAATGACCACCACCAGTTCCACCTCCCAGTCAGCCGTAGCGCTACTCAACGACACCTCCTCGTCGGGTCCCACCACGCAACTCGGGAACTTGGTAAACACCAAGGGTTGCTCGGGCAACGCCATGCCCGACTCGGCAGCATGATTGCTGTAGTTGAGGCCAACTGCGAAGCAGTTGCGCGGCCGCGGTACGGGTGCGCCGAGACGCGCTGTAGCCAGGGTGCCATCGGGTGTGGCCGTGGAGAGTTTCACCGAGGCTGCCTGTAACGCAGCGCCGTCGGCAAGGGCAAGCATCGGATCCGCGGACACCGTGCCGCCGGTGATGCGCTCGAGGTCGAACCAGTTGTCGTCTGCATCGAGCACGGCGCTACGGCCCGCAACGTTCACGAATCGAAAGGTCATAACCGTGCTCCAACATCTGATCTGCGACTCACTACATCTATCGGGCTCTACAACACTCGGCGACCAACACCAACAGTTAGGCTCCCACGCCTTCTGGAACCCCAGGGGGCATGCGGCCGCGGCCGCCCTGATCGATGAGTACGTCGGTGAGCGTGCGATCGGCGTGCCGCGACCGCCAGATCAACATGGCCTGCGCGTGGCTCAGCACGACCGCGGGATCTGTGATCTGCGTTCTGCCCGTTGGATCATTGAGCAGGTCGAAGCACATCCACGAACCATCGCCGAATTGCACGTACGACGCCGAATCGTCGCGACGAACCGTGAGGTGTTCCCGTTCGAGGCGGCGATCCCACGGCCACTCGTGTGGCGAACCGTCAATCGAGAGGTCACGCCAGTCGAACTCCCAGTGAGCAGCATCTCGCCACCAGCGTGGTGCCTCGCCGCGCAGGAACGGCGTGAGCGGCATGCCATCACACTGCACCGGCACCGGCTCACCGATGGCATCGCAAATCGTGGGGAAGAGATCGACATTCTCGGTGAACTCCTCGACAACGGTTCCGTGTTGTCGCGGATGCAACGGATCGCGCACGATGCCCACGATGTGATAGCTCTGCTCGAAGTAGCCGACCTTTTGGATCAGCCCATGATCGCCCAGTTGCTCGCCGTGATCGGCCGTGACGATGATGAGCGTGTCGTCCCACATCCCGCGCTCTTGGAGCGCTGCCCAGACACGGCCCAGTTGATGGTCGACTTCGCTGATCATGCCGTAGTACTGCGCGATCAACCGACGCATCTTTGCCGGATCCCTCGGCGCGGCGGTCTGGTCGTACCCCAACACAAAGTCGTGCATCACATGGCGCTGCTCGGCAGGGGCGATCGGCGTGTGCATGTCGTCGGGGTCATACATCTTTGCAAAGTGACCCGCCGCTGCATACGGAGGGTGCGGTCGCAGATAACTCAGGTGAGCGAACCACGGCTCCTGCTGCCGACTGATCCACTGCAACGCGTGGTCGGTGAGGAACGCCGAAACGCTGTGTTCGGCGGGCCGCTTCGGCTCGTTCGCCAACTCTGGGTACGCAGTGGCGAGATTGTCGTAGCCAAGGTCGCGGAGCCAGCGCAACCACGGCTCGTGATCATCAGGAATCTGCAACACGGCATCGAAGCCGGGTAACACGCCGCTGTAGTGCTGCAAGCGTGCGTCATCGGGCCCGGTGACCTCACGGGGATCCACGCTCTGATCGGTGTAGCCAAACAGGGCGGGGGCATAACCGCGCCGGCGTGCAGCATGCGCGACGTTGTCGAAGCGTGCATCCAGCGGTGTGCCGTTCGCAACGACGCGATTGTTCATCTGGTACATGCCCGTGTACAGGCATGCACGACCGGGCCCACACGGTGCCGCCTGGCTGTAGTGGCGACTCAGCCGCACGCCCGCAGCAGCCAAGGCATCAAGGTTGGGGGTCTGCACATGCGGATGGCCCGCCACCGACAGACAGTCGCCACGAAACTGATCAAGGGTGATCAGCAGAACATTCATGTCGGCAACACGTTCATGCAGATACCAACGTAGTGGTCGGCTCAGCGATGCGCTGGCACGGACGATTAGTTTGACGGTGCACGAGAGGGGCTGCCCATGGCTGGAAGCGTACGAATCGACATTGATGGCACCATCGCCACCATCACCAACGACAATCCCGATAAGCACAACGCGTTCGACGACGACATGGATGCGCAACTCTTCGAGATCCTCGCCAACATGGCGTCAACCGTTCGCGTCATTATCTGGCGTGGTGACGGCAAGTCGTTCTCGTCGGGCCGCGACGTTGCGTCCATCGGTACGAACGTGTCGCCACTCTCGCATCACGAGCTGATGCGTCGCGGCCACCGCGGCATCCAGCAACTCTGGAACATCGACGCACCGGTGATCGTCGCGTGCAAGGGTTGGGTGATGGGTGGATCATTCCAGCGGGCGCTGTTGTGCGACATTCGCGTCGCCGCAGAAGGAACCCGGTTCCGGCTCCCCGAGACAACGTACGGTGTGATTCCCGACACCGGCGGCATCGCGGTGCTCCACCAGATCTGCGGACCTGGCGTGGTGAGCGACATGGTGCTCACCGGTCGTGTGATGACGGCGGCCGAGGCCCTCGACCTTGGCATCGTCAGCCGTGTCGTTGCCGAGGATGACCTCGACGACACGGTGCGCGAGATGGCACGCCAGATAGCGGCAGCGCCAGCAGTCACGATCAAGCTGGCCCGAACCGTCATTCGTCATTTGTCGCAGCCACAGGTGCGCGCCTCAATGGACGACGAGATGATCTACCAAACCTTCCTCAACCGTTCCGATGACTTCGCCGAGTTCCGCGCAGCGCGCACCGAGAACCGTTCACCCGATTACACAGGGAGCTGAGATGTACCAGGGTCTACCCGAGCCGCCAGCTCTTGGAGCATCCGCGTTGCCTGATGGCACCTTCTCCGGCGCATCGGTGTTCATCACCGGTGCCGGCACGGGATTGGGCAAGGCCATCGCCACCGAGTTCGCCCGCCTCGGTGCCGCGATCATCATTGCCTCGCGCAAACCTGAGCACCTTGCATCGGGAGCGGCCGCGATCGCCGAGGTCGGTGGCCGTTGCCTCGCCGTGGCCTGCGACATTCGCGAACCCGAGCAGATCACGGCTGCGTTCGATCGCGCAGCCGAGGCAGGGTTCATGCCGTCAATCTTGGTGAACAACGCTGCAGCCAACTTTGCTGTACCAGCAGAAGACATGTCGCCGAACGCGTGGCGCACGGTTGTCGACATCACCCTGAACGGCACATTCTTCTGCGCGCGCGAGTTCGCTCGACGGCACCTCGACACCGCCACACCGGGCTCGATCATCAACATCGGTGCAACCTACGCGTGGACGGGTGGTCCGGGATTTGCCCACTCGGCTGCGGCCAAGGCTGGGGTGAAGAACCTCACCGAGACGCTCGCCGTGGAATGGGCTCCCTATGGCATTCAGGTCAACGGACTCGTACCCGGCCTGATGCCACACGACGACATGACCGCTGACATTCAGGGCAATCTCGCACGCACCCACGACAAGGACGTCTGCCAACCGGCGATGCGCGTCGGTCGGCCGCGCGAACTCGCGTGGGCAGCCACGTTTCTCGCGTCGCCGTACGCGCGCTTCATCTCGGGCCACACCCTCGTGGTCGACGGTGCCAACTGGCAACGACGTGCGCTGACCATGCCCGAGGTCGTGCCGGTGCGCGAGCAAATGGGCCGCGAACCCTTCACGCTGTAATTCGGCACCCTGTCACCCATCCCCCCGTAACCCTTCCCCCTGTCAGACAGCCCGCGGGGTAGCCTTCCCACGTGGCCAGCGATCTCGTATACGCGTTTCGAGTGATGCGGTTGCCCCTACTCGACGCGGGTGGGTCAGCAATCGGTCGCATCGAAGACATCGTGATCGTTCCCTCGCGTACCGACACACCACCGCGTGTCGTGGGTTACGTTGCCACCAGTCAGCGGCGGCGAATTTTCGTGAACGCTTCGCGGTTCAGCACCATTGATGGTGAGGGTGCGCGCCTGCGCAGTTGGGACGTCGATCTGCACCCGTTCAAGCCCAAGCCTGGCGAGTTGCTCGTCGGTAAGGACGTGCTCGACAAAAAGATCGGTGACGAAACGGTGAGCGATATCGCGCTGCGCAGCACCACCGACGGACGCACCACATTTTGGGAGCTCGCCAAAGTCAGACTGTCGCGTCGCAACGCACTCCGCCGCCGACCCAGTGTGCGTCTGGTCGACTGGACCGAAGTGCCGTCACTGTTCAGCAATGGCGCGCCCATGGCCGCAGAAGCCGCCAGCATGCGCGACATGCACCCCAGCGACGTTGCCATCGTGGTGCGCACACTGCCGATGGCCCAACGCAAGCAATTGGCCGAAGCCATGGACGACGATCGCCTCGCCGACCTACTCGAGGAACTTCCCGAGGCAGAGCAGTTGCGCATCATCGAGGGTCTCGATCTGGATCGTCTCGTGAGCGTGCTCGATGAGATGGAATACGACGACCTCGCCGACCTGCTCGCCGAGATGCCAGGCGAACAGCGCACACGAATCCTCGATGCCATGGACGAAGATGACGCTGCCGTCATGCGCCAGTTGCTCTCATACGAAGAGGGCACGGCCGGCGGACTGATGACGCCTGAAATCATCATCCTTGGACCCACCGCCACCGTTGCCGAAGCACTTGCCCAGATCCGCGATCCCGACTGGCTCGTCAGCATTGCCGCCCAGGTCTTCGTGTGTCGCCCTCCATACCGTCCTCCCACTGGCACCTATTTGGGTGTTGTGCACTTCCAGCGACTGCTTCGCGAGCCGCCCGGCACGGAACTGGGCCGCTGCCTCGAGCAGGAGCCCACGATCACGCCCGGCATATCCGATCGCGAGGTTGCCGAGAAACTTGCCAGCTACAACATGCTCGCCGTCGGGGTGTGCAACGAGGCCGGACACCTGCTCGGCGCCATCACCGTCGACGACGTACTCGACCGCACCTTGCCCACAGGTTGGCGTCAGCGCCGGCGCAGCAACTCGCCCACCCTCATCACCGAGAGTCGACCGCGATGACTCGGCGCAGCGACCTCAGCACGCCCCGCCAGGGCCGCCGCTTCGGTCTGCACTACGACCCCGAAGCATTCGGGCAGTTCAGCGAGACGATTGCGCGCACACTCGGAACGGCCCGGTTCCTGGTGTGGCAGAGCGGCATCATCATCTTGTGGTTCGCCTATAACTTCGTCGCCCCCAGCAGTGCCAAGTTCGATGATCCAGCCCAGGGCTGGGTGCGACTCACGATGGTGCTGTCACTGCAAGCCGCCTACGCGGCACCCCTCATCCTGCTCGCCCAAAACCGCCAAGAACAGCGCGACCGCAGCGAACTCGATATCGACCGCAAGGTTACCGACCGCACTCAGGCCGATACCGAGTTCCTTGCTCGCGAGATCTCCAGCGTCCGACTTGCTCTGGCCGACGTCGTCACGACCGAGGATCTGCGCGATCACCTCGAGCGGCTCACCGATGCTGTCGAGCGCATGGCTCAACGCCTGGACGTGATCGAAGTGCAGGCAACCAAGTCGGTTGCGCTTGATCAACCCCGCGACGACGACTGAGCCTGGCACTCGGCACACACGCCGAGCAGGTCGAGGCGATGATGTCGCAGTTCAAAACCATTCATTGCTGCCAAGCTGGCCAACGACTTATCCAAGGCATCCTCGACAAGATCGGGCACCTGCACGTCGCGCACGGTGCCACACACTTCGCAAATGAGATGATGGTGATGTCCGCCGATGTCCTCGGCAATCTCGAATCGGGCCCATTCGTCGTGCGTCACCACGCGCGCTATCACTCCCGCCTGTTCGAGCACGGTGAGATTTCTGTACACCGAGCTCTGGGCCAAGTGCGGATGCAGTCGCATGATGTCAGGAATGGTGATCGGGTGATCAGCGCCATCGAGCGCGTCAACCAACTGGCGTCGCATCTTCGTATACCGCTGACCGTCGCCGACCACACGACTCGCTGCAATCTGATGCACATCGGGACTCATCGGGGGCATATTAGGACCGCCACACCACGGAACCCACGGGCCAGCTTGACCGAGTTCACTCCTGCAGCGGCCGTGCTACTCCGGTGAACTCGTACAATCGCACTCCGGCGGTTTGCACTGCGGCGAGAAGGTCGTGGGTGGGCAGTTGTTCATCGCCCAAGATCACCACACCATGTGTCGCCGGGTTCTGCAGCACCCAACGCGTCATCGTGGCGCCCACCACCGCGGCAGCGACGGCGCTGCGTAACGCTGTGCCGATGATCAGCGTCTCACGCGCGCCGTTCGCCAGGGCACCGCGTACCTCGACACGAAGGCCGCCGAGGCCACCTTCTCGATGAGGAGGGCGCAACATGGGCAGCCGCGCCGTGAAACGATCGCGGCGAGTTGCCGACATCCGGGCGCTCAAACGACCAGCCGTTGGAAAGACGCGCTGGAGAAGCAACGGATCGGGCATCTCGGCCCGATAGCAATCGTAGGAGTTGATCGGTTCCGGAAACCAGCAGAGTTCCCGGCCAGCGCCAGCGGGACGCTCGACCCATGCCCGGTCGTGGTAGCCCAACGAGGTTCCGCCGAGTGCCGAGTGATGTTGTCGCGCACAGGCCGGACCAGCGGTACCGTGCATTGCAACGTGAATCTCGTCGACGACTGCCAATTGCGTCGCCAGATGCCTCGCCAACAAGCCCGAAAGTCCGGGGGACATCGCTGCACCCACCACCAACGCCGCCCCATTTGACCGTGCACGATGATCGAGGTCGAGCAGGGCGCGTACGTCATCGAGATCGTCACTGAGAGACACCACCGGCACACCGTTGCTCAGCAGCCGACCAGCCAACTCGACGTGCGGCGCCGGATGCACGAGCACTGCAACGTCGGCGACCAATGCGTCGTCAACGCCAACCACCACGCCCGACACCGCGCGGGCCACACGACTCGCCACCGACGCGACGGAGTCCAACACGGCTATCCGCGGGGCGGGACGTGTACTCAGAAGTTCAGCGAGTCGTGCTCCCGTGACGCCAGCACCGACAATAGCCACGATCGGCTGTCGAAGGTCACCGGGATCACTCATCACAGGTCATTTGGGCCCGCTCGCTTCGCATGGATGGACAGCTCGCGCCACCCACCCTGTTGGGGGGGAACGCCACCTTTGCCGCGCAAACGCAGCACACCGGCAACGATGCCAGCTGATGCAAGGGCCAAGATGGCTCGACGGAGCATTTTCACCGTGGGGCTACACAGAATCGAACTGTGGACCTCATCCTTATCAGGGATGCGCTCTAACCGACTGAGCTATAGCCCCGAAGCTTCGGGCACCGCAGGCTATCGGGTCAGGCAGGTCATCCTCAACCGGCTTTGTCGACAGAATCCTCAAAAACGACAGGCGGCACGCCGGTGGCGGCGCCCCTCGACGACCTTCGCCGCCGACGCAACAGCGGTGCTGAAGCAGTTGGCGTTCGCTCGATGACTTCTTCCTCCAGCACCGTGACGCGCACCCCGCCGACGAGATCGGTGATCAGATTGAACAGGGTCGCGCTCAACAGGGCGAGTCCCGTGAGACCGAGAGCAATGAACAGCCCGATGATCCAGGCGTTGTGATAGAGCTGGCCACCCTTGAAGTGAAAACTGCTCCATCCGAACGATTCGAAGAACTTCTCCAGGTTGTCCACGGTGCCGGTGGTGTAGGCCACGTTCCACAGCAACACCCCAGCCGTGAGACAAATGCCGTACAGCACGGCACTGAAGCACAACGCGATCTTGAACACGCTCCACGGATCGACGTGGCGCACCACGCGCGTTACGCGGCGTACCCGCGGTCGCGGGCGGCGGCCGCCGGGACTCACACGCGTCGACCGACTGCCCTGCGGGAGGGTCCCAACCGGAGCCACGTTCTCGCCTGTCGGGTCGTCGACTGCCGCATCGAACAGCACCGGCTCGAATGTGGTCGGTGCCCACGACACCGGCGCCACATCGGGCACCAGCTCTACCTCGGTCTGGTCGGGTTGCAGCTGTATCGGGGGCAGCTGTATCGGGGGCAGCGGCATCGGAACAGCAGTACTCGGGGGTGGCGTTGGTTCGATACGTGCAGCTGGCACCTTCTTCTTTGGGGGACGCGCTGGGCTTGTCGCTGCTTTGGCCGCAGTTGCTGTGGCCGCAGGCGCTTTGGCCCGGGGCGCGGTGCGTTTGGCCACTGTTTCCTCGCGCGGGTCAATTGAGCCGTTCGACCGTTTAGCCGGTGTCGCCGACCGGGCCACCGAGTCACGAGTCACCGCTGGTTCGCCACTGACGGCATCGATGCGGCGATCATCTGTGCTCATCTGTGAGAGTGTAGAGAACGTCTGGCCCACCGTGGCGACGCGACGAGGATCACCCTCGGATTGCTGGTCCGGACCATGGATCATGACGGCGCATTCGACGCCCACCCGGTCGCGGCGTTGCCACCCAACGCAACCGTGACCGAAATCGTGACCCAACTGCCACCGTGCGTGTCGCGGCTCGAGAACTCGACCAACGTGGCGCCGTTCAGCGTCGCCGCCTGGGTCGCCCCGGTGAAACCACCTTGCACCCCTGCCAGTGCCGCAGCGTCGGCGGCGGTTTGGGCTTGGCTGCGCGAGACCACACGTAACGACAGTGTGGCCACACCCCAAGCAAGCGTCATGATGAGCGCCACCGCCGCGATGACCAGCGCACACGCCTGTCCGTTGTCACTCACGTCTCGTCGTTTGACCACCATAGAAACCTCCACGTCACAGCAATGGTGACGGCACAAGGCCGCGATCGGCGCACGTAGCGCGACAGTGCGAGCGAGGCTGAGTTACTCGTCGACGTCGGAAGCGAGAATGGGTGCGACCGAGGCAACCGTCTGACCGTCGTCAAGGCTCATCACCCGCACGCCCGTGGCATCTCGGCCCTGCGAGCTGATTTCGCGCACGCTCATACGAATGGTCACGCCGCCGCTCGAGACCGCAACGATGTCGTCGTCGAGCGCCACCATGAACGCCGCGACAACCTTGCCTTTGCGACCGGTGAGTTTGATACCGATGACACCCTGTCCACCACGGCCCTGTCGGTTGAACCGGTCGAGTTGGGTGCGCTTGCCGTAGCCGGCCTCGGTGATCAACAAGATCGCTGTGTCGTCGCGAGCAACGTCGACACTCACGACCTCGTCACCCACCTTCATCTTCATGCCGCGCACCCCGCCTGCCGAGCGGCCCATCGGGCGCACTTCGTCCTCGCTGAACCGAATCGTGATGCCAGCACGGCTCACCATGAAAATGTCGTCGGTTCCGCTGGTCTCAATGACCTTCACCAACTCGTCGTTGTCACGCAGATTGATCGCGATCAGACCATCGCGGCGACTCGAGTCGTATTCATTGAACGAGGTCTTCTTCACGGTGCCCTTCTTCGTGGCGAAGAACAGATATCGCTCGCTGGCGAAATCGCGTGTGTCGATGATGGCCTGGATGGTCTCGCCCGCCTGCAGCGGCAAGAGGTTGACAATGGGCATGCCCTTTGCGGTGCGCTCGCGCTCGGGGATGTCCATAGCTCGTAGGCGATAGACCTTGCCGCGATTGCTGAAGAACAGCAAGAACGCGTGCGCTGTGGTGAAGATGACGTGGCGAACCAGATCGTCGGTCTTGAGCTTGGCGCCGCTCACACCACGGCCGCCGCGACCCTGGGTTTTGAAACTTGCTGCGGGCACCGCCTTCACGTACTGCGCCTCGGTCATCACGATGACCAACTCGCGATCATCGACGAGATCCTCGATGCTCATCTCGCCCGAGTCGTACGTGATCGCACACTTGCGTGGCGTCGCAAATTCCTCGCGCACGGCGAGCATCTCGGTCTTGATCACGCCGCGCAGTTTCTCGGGTGAATCGAGAATCGACTGCAGCTCGAGAATCCGCTCCTGCAACTCGCCGAGTTCGCGCTCGAGATCGATACGGCTCAGTCGCGTGAGTTGGCGAAGCTGCATTTCGAGAATGTCCTGCGCCTGGATCTCGCTGAACTCAAAAGGCACTGCCATCAGACCTTCGCGTGCCGCGGCCACGTCGTCGCTGGCACGGATGAGCGCAATGATCTCGTCGATCACGTTGAGAGCCTTGATGCGACCCTCGACTTTGTGTTCGCGCTCTCGCGCAACGCGCAGTCGATAGATCGTGCGGCGCGTGATGACCTCGATCTGATGACTGATGTAGCCGTGCAGCGCCGAGGCGAGATTGAGCGTACGCGGCACGCCATCGACCAAGGCCACCATGTTCACGCCAAAGCTGGTCTGTAACTGGGTGAGCTTGTAAAGGTTGTTGAGCACGACGTTGGCATTGGCGTCACGCTTGAGCGAGATGATCAGGTTGGTTTTGCCGCCCGACGAACCGTCGTTGACGTCAGAAATGCCATCGAGATCACCACCATCCACCAACTCTTGGATGCGCCCGGCGATGGCCGAGCAACTGGTCTGGTACGGCAACTCGGTGACGACGATGTGATAGCCACCGCGCTTGGTTTCCTCGATACTCGCTGTCGCTCGCATTTTGATGCTGCCGCGGCCGGTTGTGTATGCATCGATGATGCCGGCGCGACCAAGAATCGAGCCGCCCGTCGGGAAATCGGGACCGTGCACGAAGTGCATCAGATCCTCCGACGTCGCTTCGGGATGATCGATGAGGTGGATCGTCGCGTCGATGACCTCGCCGAGGTTGTGCGGTGGAATGTTGGTGGCCATACCAACCGCGATGCCCTGGCTGCCATTCACGAGCAAGTTCGGGAAGCGGGCCGGCAGCACCGTGGGCTCTTCGCGACTGCCGTCGTAGGTGGCCACCATGTCGACGGTTTCCTCGTCGATGTCGGCGAGCAGTTGCATGGCGAGGGGATGCAGTCGGCACTCGGTGTAGCGGCTCGCTGCAGGCCCGAAGTCCGGCGAACCATAGTTGCCATGGAAGTCGATGAGCGGGTGACGCACCGAGAACGGTTGGGCCATACGCACCAGGGCGTCATAGATAGCGCCGTCGCCGTGGGGGTGATACTTGGCCATGGTGTCGCCGCTGACGCGAGCCGACTTCACGAACGGTCGGTCGGGCCGGAAGCCCTGTTCGTCCATGTCCCAAATGATGCGGCGGTGTACGGGCTTCAACCCGTCGCGTACGTCGGGCAGGGCGCGGGCCATGATGACCGACATCGCGTAGTCGAGGAAGCTTCGCTCCATCTCGTCCTGCAATGAGATCGGCTGCACCGACAGCGATGCGTCCCTCTCGTCGTCGGGTGGGTTCGTTGGTGTATCAGACATGTGTTGGTTCCGTAATCAGTGAAGGCAATGAACTAGATGTCGAGGAAGCGAACATCTTTGGCGTTGGTCTGGATGAAGTGCTTACGGCTTTCTACGTCGTCGCCCATGAGCACGCTGACGATCTCGTCGGCAATAGCTGCCTCTTCGACGTTGACGCGCAACAGGGTGCGGCTTTCGGCCGCCATGGTGGTGCCGCGCAGTTCTTCCCAGTCCATCTCACCGAGGCCCTTGAGGCGTTGGAATTCTTTTTTGTGATTGGGTCGCTCCTCGAGGAAGCGGGTCTTGGCGGCATCGTCTTTGAGGTACACCTTTTCTTTGGCGACCTCGGTGGAAAACAGCGGCGGTTGAGCAATGTAGACAAAACCCGCTTCGACCAAGGGGCGCATCTGCCGGAAGAAGAACGTGAGCAGCAGGGTGCGAATGTGGCTGCCGTCGACGTCGGCGTCAGCGAGCACGATCACCTTGTGATAGCGGGCCTTGGCAGCATCGAACTCGTCGCCCACACCACCACCGATGGCGGTAATGAGCGTCTGGACCTCGGTGTTCTTCAACATGCGGTCGAGCCGTGCCCGCTCGACGTTGAGGATCTTGCCGCGGATCGGCAAAATGGCCTGTGTACGAGGATCGCGTGCATCGAGCGCGGTGCCACCAGCAGAGTCGCCCTCGACGATGAATAACTCACTCTCTTCTGGGTTGCCGCTCGTGCAGTCCTTCAGCTTGTCGGGCATGCCGGCGCCAGCGAGCGCCGTCTTACGACGAATCGCATTGCGCGCATTCTTCGCGGCGACGCGGGCCTGTGCGGCCGCTAACGCCTTTTTGACAATGCGGTTGGCCTCGGTTGGATTTTCCTCGAGCCACTCGGCAAGACGTTCGTTGGTGGCCTTTTGCACGAAAGACCGCATCGGGACGTTGCCGAGCTTGGCCTTGGTCTGGCCCTCGAACTGCGGCTCGCGCAACTTCACCGAGACGATGGCAGTGATGCCTTCGCGGATGTCCTCGCCGAGGAGGTTGTCCTCTTTTTCCTTGAGCAGGTTCTTCGCCCGGGCGTACTTGTTCAGCACGCTGGTGAGCGCCGTCTTGAAGCCTTCGACATGCATGCCACCCTCGGTGGTCGAGATGCCGTTCGCGTAGCCATGGATGCCTTCGTAGTAACCCGTGTTCCACTGAATAGCGATGTCGAGCGTCTGACCCTCGGCATCGTCGGAATCCTCGTAGTTGGCGACCTTGCTGAACAATGCCTCCTTGGAGACGTTCAGATGCTTGACAAAGTCGACGATGCCGCCTTTGTACTGGTACGTGATCGTCTGCTCACGACCAAGTCGTTCGTCGGTGAACACGATCTCGAGGTTCTTGTTGAGAAACGCCATCGTCTGCAGGCGCTCGAGCACGGTGCGCGCCACGAAGTCGGTTCCCTCGGCTTGGAAGATGCCTGCGTCTGGCCAAAACGAAATTGACGTACCGGTCTTGCGCCCGCGCGCCGGGGATTCGCCAACGGCTCCCATCTTGCCCTGCGGCTTACCACCCTGGGCATACAGTTGCTGATAGTGCTGTCCGTCGCGATCGACTTCGACGATGAGTTTTTCGCTCAACGCGTTGACCACGCTGACGCCCACGCCGTGCAAGCCACCCGACACCTTGTAGCCCTCACCACCAAATTTGCCGCCCGCGTGCAGAACCGTGAGCACCACCTCGGCGGCGCTCTTGCCCTTGTGTGGGCCCGACGGATAGGGATCGACAGGAATACCGCGCCCGTTGTCGTCGACGCGGCAACCGCCATGTGCAAGTAGCGTTACTCCGATCCGGGTGCAAAAGCCGGCCATTGCCTCGTCTACAGAGTTGTCGACGACTTCCCAGATGAGGTGATGCAGGCCGGCAAGCCCCGTAGAACCGATGTACATGCCGGGCCGTTTACGAACGGGATCGAGTCCTTCCAGAACCTGAATGTCCTTTGCGCCGTAATCAGCGCTGGGCTGGCTGGATGACTTGCCAGTACCGGGGGCGTCAGTCTGTGACACAGGAGACCTCGTCTGTTGTGTTGGTCGAGAGCGTCGAAATGCTTCGAAACGCTCGATCGTGAGTGGGTTCGAGCACGAACGAACCGAGTGGCAACTGGCGCTCTGAAACGCTTCAAGAACCGCCGTGATCGCACTGCCGACAGCCTACCAAAGGGGTACTACAAAGGTGTGCTTTGTCTGGGCTTCCGCGCATAGAGTTTTTTGGGTCGGAAACCGCCCGAAATTGCCGTCTCAGCGGGGTTTCACACGAATATCGAAGCGAGAGACCTCTAAACCGGCTACGGACCGCAGGCGTGCGATTACATCGGCCTCGAGAAACCGTAGCTGTGTGGCCCATCCGGGCTCGTCAACTTCCACGAGTAAGCGATCGCCATCGAGCTTCACCGGACGCGCGTGGTCGGCGACCACTTCACCGACCGCATCGACCCAACGACTGAACAGCGTGCCCATGGAGCGGGCGTCGGAGGTGCCTCCGCGCAACGCGCGGACCACACCATTGATACTGCTCGTCAGCGGAATCGGCTCATAGCTCACACCAGCACCGTACCGTTGCTGACGCGCAGCACGCGATCAGCGCGAGCATCACTCGGCAGCGGGCTGGCCGTGGTGATCAGCACCTGACCGATCGGGAGATTCGCCAACAGCGCTGCTGCCCGCGCAGAGTCGAGTTCGCTCAGTACATCGTCAAGAATGAGAATCGGCGGGGTACCGACTTTGTCAGCAACCAGGCGATGCGCTCCCAAACGCAGGGCCAGCGCCAGCGATCGTTGTTCGCCTTGAGACGCGTGTGTGCGTGCCGGCAGTCCGTTGAGCGAGATCTCTACGTCGTCTCGATGCGGACCGACCGTGCTTGACTGCCGGCGGATGTCGTCGGCGCGCGCAGCGCTGAGCGCATGCAGCAGACCAGTTCGCCGCCAGGGCGGTTCGTACACCAACTCCACCGGTGTTGCCCGACCTGCGAGTTGCTCGTATGCCTCGAGCACCATCGGAGTCAGTCGCGCCACCAGCGTGGCACGGGCGTGGCCAAGTTGTTCGCCGTGTTGGGCGAGCTTTTCGTCCCACACATCCAACGTCAACGAGACGTCATCGCTCACTCGCCCGCCGCACTGCTTGAGCAAACTGTTGCGTTGCTTCAGGACGCGATCGATCTCCAACCTCAACGAATCGTGCTTGACTGCGAGCGACACCAAGGTGTCGTCCATCAGGCGACGACGTTCAGCCGGGCCCTCTTTCACAAGCGCCAAGTCATCGGGTGAGAACACCGAGACGCGTAGCACACCGAGCAACTCGCGACTGCGACTGAGGCGTTGCCGGTTCACCAACACACGGTTGCGACCACTGCGATTGATCTCAGCCTCGATCAGTAGTTCGCGTCCGTCGTCGTGGATGATCTCGGCACGAATGATCGCCGTGTCGGCCCCGTTGCGGATAAGGGCATCGATCGGGGCTCCTCGAAACGACTCGAGTGTGGCGAGGTAGCCCAGCGATTCCGCGAGGTTCGTCTTACCCTGCCCATTGTCGCCAACGATCGCTGTAGTACCCGGCACAAAGTCGAGTTGCGCTGTGATGTAGTTGCGGAAATCAACGAGTTCCAACGACCGCACCAACACGCCAGCACGCTAGCGGCCCGGTCTGCGCGCCAGCGGGAAGCCAGCGCTATGGCACTCGAACGGGCATGAGCAGATAGAGATATTCCGGTCGGCCCACTCCCCGGAGTACCGCAGGTTTCAACGCGTCGAGGGTCTCGAGTGTGACCTCGTCGCCGCCGACCGCTTCGACCCCTGCAGCGAAATAGTCAGGGTTGAAGGCCACCGTCAATTCAGTGCCCTCAAGCACAGCGTCGAGTTCTTCGACAGCGTTCCCAACGTCTTGTGTGATGGCGGTGAGGCGCAAGCTGTCGGCCGACATTTGCAGACGAATCGGTGTGGCGTCGCGCGCAAGGATCTTGACACGCCTGATGGCCTCCATCAGCGACTCGCGCGCAACCGTGAGCTTGTTCGGGTAACTGGCGGGGATGAGCTGTCGATAATTCGGGAACTCGCCCTCAATCAGGCGCGTCGTCAAGCGGGTGTTGCCAACCTCGAAGGTGGCATCTCGCTCACCGAGGCGCAACGTAAGTTCGCTGGCATGACCTACCAGTCGCTGCAATTCGCTCAGTGCACGGCCAGGAACGAGCACTTTCTGATCGGCACCGAGCACACTCGCGCCAGGAAGGTCACGTACCGCGAGTCGATACGAATCGGTTGCCACCATGCGTAATCCCTCGGCCTCTGCGGTCAACAACACACCGGTGAGAATTGGACGCGCCTCGTCGGTACTTGCCGCTCGAACCACTTGGCGAAGGGCTTCTCCGACTTCACCACTGGGCAGCGTCACCGCACTCGAAGCCGGTGCGGCAAGACGCGGGTAGTCATCAAGCGACAGCGGGCGTACGGCAAACTGTGAGCGGCCCCCGGCGATGGATACGTCGTCGCCATCGACGGATACCTCCACCTTGCCCGCGCTCAGAGACCGCACGATGTCGGCGGCAAGACGCGCTGGCAACACAACACCACCATCGCGTTCGCCACCCACTTCGATCTCGAGCTGAATCGTCAGTTCGAGATCGGTGCCGGTCACCGTGAGTTTGTCGCCGACGAGTTCGAGTCGAAGTCCCGAGAGTACGGGCAACGTTCCGGTGCGACCTGTGGCGGCTCGCCCAGCAGTGGCCAGTGCGTCAGCCAGAAGATCGCGTTCACAGCGGAATTTCACGTTGCAACCTTTCCCACCAGATGGTGATGTATCAGAGTAATGGTAGTAATAAGGGCTGTGGATTGTGGACAACGCCGAGTTGTTGCAGCGTAGGGGCCATATTGCGGTGTGCACGGGTATCCCCACCCGTCCACAGGGCTGAGTGCTCGATCGACGACGTCGGTGGACAACTCTGCGTTATCCCCGTCGCAGCACCCGGTGTCCACAGCAAGTTCATGTGTTGTTTGCACAGGGGCCATCAACCCTGCTTTAGCCGTTGCACCATGTCGGTGACCTGGTCGTAGACCTGCTTGCGCTCGCTCATCAGTCGTTGAATCTTTTCGACTGCATGGATGACGGTTGTGTGATCGCGACCGCCGAACAGTCGAGCGATTGCGGGATAACTCAAGTCGGTCAAGTCACGGAACACGTACATCGCAATTTGGCGACTGGTCACGAGAGGACGTTGACGACTCTTGCCGCGAAGGGCCTCGACGCTCTGGCCGAGGATGATGGCCATTTCGTTGAGCAACTCCTCGTCAGTACGTGTCTTGGCTGCGCTGTCGGTGAGCAGGTCGCGCAGCAGTTGCTCGGCGAGATGTGTGGTGATCGGGACTCGACTGAGACTGGCATAGGCCGTGACACGAATCATTGCCCCTTCGAGCTCGCGAATGTTGTTCGTGATGTGGGTGGCGATGAACTCGAGCGTCTCTGCCGGCACGCGTGAGTCGTCGCGTTCGGCTTTATTGCGCAGAATTGCGAGTCGTGTTTCCATATCGGGAGGTTGCACGTCGGTGATCAGGCCCCACTTGAAGCGACCACGGAGACGCTCCTCGAGGGTGGGGATGGCGTCGGGCATGCGGTCACTGGAGATGACGATCTGCTTGTTCGCACCATGCAAGGAGTTGAACGTGTGGAAGAACTCCTCTTGGAGACCCTCTTTGCCCTCCATGAACTGAATGTCGTCGATGAGGAGTACATCAATGTCGCGGTAGCGGCGTTTGAACGATGCCGTGGTGTTACTGCGAATCGCGTCAACGTATTCGTTCAGGAACGTTTCGGTACTGACATAGCGCACGACATCGTGTTGATAGTGACGGTGCACGTAATGACCAATGGCGTGCAACAGGTGGGTCTTGCCCAGACCAGCAGCGCCATAGATGAACAACGGGTTATAGCTCCGACCCGGCGTTTCGGCCACGCGTTGTGCGGCGGCGAGTGCGAACTGGTTCGACTGGCCTTTGACGAACGTTTCGAATGAATAGCGGGGGTTCAGCCCGGCGATGTCGCCGGGACCACTGTTTGTGGAGGAACGCGACGATCCCAGATTCGGCTGTATTTCGGCTGCTATACCGCCGGCTGCTCCGTCAAGGGCATCGACGTCGGTTACGTCGCGCAGTTCGTCGGCCGCTTCGCTGACCTGTACATCGACGATGAACGTGCGGTTCGAGGCGCCGATTTCTTCGAGTGCGTCGAGCACGAGCGGGAGAAACCTCGACATGATCCGATCACGCAGGTGAGTGCTGGGTGCACTGACGCGCAGTTCGTTCGGCGCACTTTCGAGCGGAACGACGTCTTGGAAGGTAGAGAACCACACGGCCTCGGACACTTGCGCGCGGAGCAACTGAGCAACGGCTGTCCACAACTGCTCATAGTCGCTCACCTGCACCTCCTCCTAGAACGTCCTACGCTGTCCACATCATTGTCCACACAGTGTGGACAACAAAATCCTGGTGAGTGCACAGAGCCGGGCACGCTAGCACCGTTTGCAAGGGGGCCGTTCACAGCGCCTGGAGATGAACCACAGATGACGCGTCGACTTGGTTGATGAGTTGCCAAGTTCGGGATTCCTGCCGTAGCCTGTTGCAGTTCTGGCGCAATCTGTATGTTGGCTCGCGTCAGGGTCCCACGATTTCTGCTCCACCTGCGGTGGCGCCTTCCGAGGAGGTTTGCGTTGAAGCGCACCTTTCAACCCAACAACTTGCAGCGCGCCAAGAAGCATGGCTTCCGCGCCCGTATGAGCACCAAGGGCGGCCGTGCCGTACTGAAGTCTCGTCGGGCCAAGGGCCGGCACCGTCTGTCAGCTTGATCGGGCGCTTTGGTGGGCGAGCCATGTTTGAGCGATTGGCTCAGACCGGTTCGCGTGCTCGCGCCGGAGTGCTGTGGTGCACGTTCGTACTCGATCCCCACGTAACGCCCCCTCGGGTGGCGTATGCGATCGGCCGCGCCGTCGGCCCCGCAGTGACGCGCAATCGTCTCCGTCGCCGGTTGCGGTCGCTTCTGCAACGGAAATTTCCCCATCTGCCCAGTGGTTTGTACCTCATCGGAGCCACACCGGCCGCCGCACAACGGTCCTACAGCGAACTGACGTTCGACCTCGAGCGAATGATGACGCGCATTTCGACCGCGGCGACTCCGACCACAAACCTGACCAGTCAGCCTCCGCACTCAACCGTCGACTGATCGCGGCGGTTCACTGGTATCAGTACCAGGCCGAGGGGCGTCCCTCGCCATGCCGTTTCACGCCGACCTGCTCATGCTACGCCGTCGAAGCGCTCAACACGCATGGCACGGTGCGTGGTTTGTGGCTCACTGTTCGTCGACTCCTGCGTTGTCGTCCGTTCGGTCCGAGCGGATTTGACCCCGTTCCCGACCTGCCATCCAAGAAAGTGATGTAGCTCTTATGTTTGAAGGTCCCGCCTGGCTCGTTGCCCAGTTCTACGCACTCACCCATAACTATGCGATCGCCATTGCGCTCGTGGCGCTCACCGTGATGATCCTAGTCACGCCGCTCACATTGAAGAGCACCAAGGGCATGCTCGAGATGCAGCGTCTGCAGCCCGAGATGAAGAAGCTGCAGGCCGAGCACAAAAACGACCGTCAGAAGCTCAACGAAGAGATGATGAAGCTCTACCAGGAGCACAAGGTCAATCCGTTGGCCTCCTGCCTGCCGCTGTTGCTGCAGATGCCGGTGTTCTTCATCATGTATCGCGTGCTACGCGGGCTCAGCCGTCCGGCGACATTTGCCGATGCGGCGGCCTGCAAGGCGTCAGAGTTCTGCACCACGAACCAGATCCCGATCGGTAAGACCGTCTTCAATCCCGATCACATCTCCAAGACGTCCGAACTCTACAAGAGCCTGGTTCCGCTGCATGGCAAGAACGAGATGATTGCGTTCGGTCTCGACCTGTCGAAGTCACCCGCTCACTTCATTAGCACGTCTTTCGGTCAGGGCTTGATCTACGCGGCGCTAGTCGTTGCCCTCGGCCTGCTCTATTTCGTGCAGCAGAAGATGGTTGCCTCGCGTGCTGCAGTGAGCCCCACGATGTCGCCCACTCAGGCCAAAGTCATGCAGTACCTCCCCGTGGTATTTGCGGTCTTCCAGATCTTCTTCCTTACGGGTTTGGTCATCTACTACCTCACGCAGGCCATCTTTCGTATCGGTCAGAACGCGTACATCACCAAGCGGTTCTACGGCGACGAGGACTCGCTCGGGCGCCAAGCGATGGCAGCCGGTGAGCGTGCTCGCGAGGACGCGAAGAAGAACGGCGCACCGGCCGCCGTTGGTGGGGGCATGTTCGCCCAGGCCAAGCGCGATGCCCAGGCCAAGCGTGAGGCCCAAGAGGCCGCGGCCAAGCCCGCTGCCCCGGTGAGTAAGCGCGTCACGCCACCGAAGAACAAGCCGACGCCGAGTGCGAGCCGGCCACAGAAGCCGGCCGCATCTGCCCGCCCCGGAGCGCCGGCTAAGCCGAAACCACCGAAGAAGTAAAGCCACCAACAAGTAAAAGCCAGCAACACGTAGGGAACACCAAGTACGGAATACCTGTGCGATCGCAATCGCGATCGCCGATCTGATGGGACGAGAACATGCAGTGGGTTGAAACCACCGGTAAGACAATCGATGAGGCCAAGGGCCTCGCACTCGATCAGTTGGGTGTCGCTGAAGACGATGCTGAATTTGAAATTGTTGCTGAGCCCAAAGCGGGACTGTTCGGCAGAGTAAAAGGCGAGGCCCGAGTTCGTGCGCGGGTGCGGCCAACCGCGGTGCGTCCCAAAGTCGAGCGCCGTGATCGGCGCAAAGGTCGTGAGCAGGATCAACAGGCCACAACTGGGTCGCCACCTGCTACCGTGAAGGCGCCCAAGGGCGATGTTGCTGCCAAGCCCCGAACATCTCCCCAACGCCGTGATTCTGCGGCACAAGCACCCCGAGAGGATTCCGCCGTGAGCGCACAGCAGGTTGGCGAAGAGGCCAAGAAGTTTCTGACGGATTTGGTAGCCGCGTTTGGTCTGAGTGGTGATGTAGCGCTTCGCGAAGATGGCGATGATCTCGAACTGACCGTGAGCGGCAACGATCTGGGCCTGATGGTAGGGCCGCGAGGGAACACGCTGTTGGCCGTGCAAGACCTCACCCGTGTTGCATCTCAACGCCGGCTCGGCGACCACGACACTCGGTTGCGCGTTGATGTGGGCGGCTATCGCGAGCGCCGCCGCGAGGCGCTGTCGCGGTTCGCAACCCAGATCGCCGACCAAGTGGCCGCATCGGGAGAAGCCCGCTCACTTGAGGCGATGTCTTCGGCCGATCGTAAGGTCATCCACGACGTGCTGACTGAGAACACAGCGGTGGTCACCCGCTCCGAGGGCGAGGATCCCAATCGCCGGGTCGTCATCGCTCCGGCGAATGCCTGACGATACCGATCTTCTCGCGGTTCTTGAATTTCTGCGTGAGCGCGGCGCGCTCGGCGAAGCATCGCTTCCCCGTGCCGTGGCTCACGCAGATTTGTTTGTAGCGGCAGCACCACCGGCGTGTCGGCGTGTCCTCGACCTCGGTTCAGGTGGGGGGCTTCCGGGGCTCGTGATTGCGAGTCGGATGCCAGACGCGACGGTGGTGCTCACGGATCGTCGTGAGCGGCGGATGGACTTGCTTCGCGTGGCATGCGCTCGACTTGGATGGGGGTCGAGGGTTTCGGTGATTACCGCCGATGTCGTCGCGTTGGGTCGAGACCCGGCACACCATGGCGGCTACGACGTGGTCACCGCCCGTGCCTTTGGTGACCCGATCTGGACGCTGTCATGCGCCGTTCCGTTCCTGAACGATGCTGGTGTCGTGATCGTGTCCGAGCCACCCGCGGTGGGCGAGGCTGAGCGTTGGCCGACCGATGCGGTTCACGCACTGGGTCTACGCGGTTCGAATCAGCAGTACCCCCAGGTCAGGCGGTTCGAACGGACTCACGGAATTGTTTCACGTGAAACCCTCGGTGAATGACTTGACCGGTGGCTTCGCGGCGGTAGTCTGCAAACTAGGAGATCGCCGCTGTCCTGAACGCACGTGGGATCAGGATCCTCCGAGTGTTTGATCTATGTAAGGGAGACCACCGAGATGGAGTCCATCACCGACCACGGCGACGCAGCGAACGCCGAAACTGGGCCGATTGAGACCCGACCTGTTGACGTGACGGCCGCTGCTGTTGAGGCGCCTGTCGACATGGCGATGTACCCGCTTCCGCGGATCATGGCGGTCGCGAATCAAAAGGGGGGCGTAGGTAAGACGACGACCACGGTCAACTTGGGTGCGTGCTTGGCCGAGCTGGGTTATCGCACCCTAGTGATCGATCTTGATCCACAGGGAAACGCTTCGACCGGGCTCGGCATCGACAATCGTGGACTTGACACGTCGATGTATCACGTGATCATGCATGAGGCCCCGCTCGAGAACTGCATTGAGCCAGCGTCGGTCAAGAATCTCTTCGTGGCACCGGCCAGTCTCGATTTGGCCGGCACCGAGATCGAACTTGTGCCAGCGTTCAGTCGGGAGAATCGTTTGAAACGGGCCATCGAGGCCGTGCAGGACGATTACGACTATGTGCTCATCGACTGCCCTCCCTCGCTCGGCTTGCTCACCGTCAATGGACTGACCGCGGCCACCGAAGTGTTGGTGCCGATTCAATGCGAGTACTATGCGCTCGAGGGGTTGGGTCAACTGTTGCGCAACGTCGATCTTGTCCGGCGAAACCTGAATCCTTCGCTTGCGGTGAGCACGATCGTGTGCGTGATGTACGACGCCCGAACAAAGCTAGCCGATCAAGTGGTCACAGAAGTTCGCGAGCACTTTGGCGACAAGGTCATGCGAACGGTGGTTCCCCGCACCGTGCGATTGTCCGAGGCTCCCTCGTTCGGGCAACCGATCATTACATTCGATTCCACTTCGCGAGGCGCTGTCGCCTATCGCATGGTTGCAAAGGAGGTGAGCGCGCATGGCACGCCTCGGGGGACTCGGTAAAGGCTTGGGAGCGCTCATCCCGTCAGATTTGAGTGACGCTGGAGCGACAGATCCGGGTGGAGATCCCGATCGCGCGCGGTTGGTCGAGGTGCCTATCGAGGCGCTGTCGCCAAACCCCAATCAGCCACGCGTCCATTTTGATGAGGACTCGCTCGCGGAACTCGCGGCGTCGATTCGCGAAATCGGCGTACTCCAACCAGTACTCGCCCGCGACATGGGCGACGGCACCTATCAGCTCGTCGCTGGCGAGAGGCGGTGGCGTGCGGCCCGCCGCGCTGGACTCACCTCCATTCCTGCCGTTGTTCGTCGCACTGGGGACTTGAGCTCTGTCGAGCAGGCGCTTGTCGAGAACCTGCATCGTCAAGACCTCACTCCATTGGAAGAAGCAGCGGCATACCAGCAGCTCATTGAGGACTTTGGCCTGACGCACGAGCAGGTGTCGTCGCGCGTCGGCAAGAGTCGCTCAGCGATCTCGAATACGCTACGTTTGCTGACGCTGCCGCCAGCGATCCAGCATTTGCTGGCCGATGGACGGTTGTCGGCAGGGCACGCTCGGGCACTGCTTGGCAGTCCGGATCGAGCCTTCCAAGAGCACCTGGCGAAACGAGCCGTGGGTGAGGGCTGGTCGGTTCGCGCCGTCGAAGATGCCGTGCGCGATCGACAGGCGGGAGGCGGCGAGCCGAGCCGTGGGGATGTGACTCAGGTCACTCCAACCGATGGTGCGGGGCTGACGCCGGTGACTCGACTGCGACCGCCGGGGCTGCTCGAACTCGAGCATTTGCTGGCCGAGCATCTCGATACTCGCGTTGCGGTGACGATGGGCGCGAAGCGGGGCAAGGTGTCGATTGAGTTTGCCGATCTTGAGGATCTTGAACGGATCTACCGCCACATGGTGGAGGGTTCCTCGAAGCACACCGACTAATCATGCCCCTGAGCAGGTGCGATGGGGCTGCTTGTTACTCTCACCCTTGGGTGTACCTCGCGCGTGAGGCTTACGCACATCGTGTGGACAGGCCTGTGGATAAACCCTCACGTGGCAGTTATGGCTCGTTGTGTGAGGCGCGTTGGGGTGTCGGCAGGAGCGGTTGGGCGGCCCATTGCTCGATCGACGATCGCACGATGTGGGCGATCTCGATGGAGTGGTCGACGGTGTGTCGCAGCGATCCCAACGACGCGAGAACCGCGGGCATGCGCGTCTCACGCAATACCTGCAGGCGCATGCCGGCCAACTGTGGGTTCAATCCGCAATGGCCGCGTAGGCCGGTGACCATACGGTCGGCGAGTGATCGACCCCCGGTGGACTCGAAGGTGGGTACGGCGTAATAGCAGACACGGCTGACGTCGTCGGTGCGGGCCTCGAAACCAACATAGACAGCGGCTCCAAATCGGTTCGCGGCCTCGGCCTGCACGATTGCGTCGGGCTCGTCGACGGAGATGACCACGGCGCCGCTCATCCGCAGATCTCGACTGAGTGCGCGTGTGAGCTTGCTGAGACCGCCGAACTGCCCAATGACGATATGAACACCCTGGAGTGAGCCGGAACTTGATCGCAGACGTTCACGTTCACGCACGGTCGCAACCCCGGGACCGGTTCCGGTTTGTCGACTGACGCGTTCGATGGCCCGCACCGTGTCGACACCACAGGTGCCGTCAGCAAGCACACCACAGTTGCGCTGAAAGTCCTCGAGGGCGCGCGCTGTTCGAGGGCCAAGAATGCCGTCGACTCGGCCGCAGTCGAAACCAATTCTCCCGAGCCGCCCCTGCAGATCGGCAATGTCATCGCCTCGAAGATTCGGCGAGGTCAAAAACAGCAACCGGTCACCGAGACGCCATGAGGCCTCAACAAGAACGGTCCAGGTGACCTCATCACAGCAACCGTCGACGCGCAGACCACGCGCCTGCTGAAAGCCGCGCACGGCAGCCTCTGTGCAAGCGCAATAGACGCCTGCCTGTGCGCCGACGGCGGGTGGGAATCCGGCAGCGCTGAGGCGGCGCTGCACGTCGCGAATGGCCTCCCCGCGCTGACCCGGGGTCAGAGGGAGGTAGCCAGGAATTCGTCGAGCTCCTGCAGTAGTTGTCCTTTGCCCTTGGCGCCAACGAGGCGCTTGGCGACCTCGCCACCTTTGAACACCAAAAGGGTGGGGATGCTCATCACGTTGAAACGCATCGCCAGATCGGGGTTCTCGTCGACGTTGAGCTTCGCAATGGTGATCTTGCCGGCGTTCTCCTTGGCGATTTCACCGAGGATGGGCGCAATCATCTTGCATGGACCGCACCACTCGGCCCAGAAGTCGACAACAACCGCGGTATCTGACGATGCAATGATTTCGTCGAAGGTGTTGGTGGTGAGAGTAACGATGCCTTCAGCCATGATGGCGTCCTTTCAATGGAGAAACTATTGTACCGATCGGAACACCGTGTTGGGGTTGGGCATTCCCCTGGACGATGTCGCCTCAGTGGCCAACGGCCTCGAGCCACCGTTCGGCGTCGATGGCGGCCATGCAACCCGACCCGGCCGCAGTGATGGCCTGACGGTACGTGTGATCTTGGACGTCACCGCAGGCAAAGACACCATCGATGTTGGTGTACGACGAATCGGATTTGGTGATGAGGTAGCCACTGTCTTCCATGTCGAGGACACCTTTGAACAGATCGGTGTTCGGCCGGTGGCCGATGGCCACGAACAAACCGGTGACCGGCAGCAGCGATTCCTCGGCCGTATTGACATCACGAACCATCGCGCCAACCAACTTGTCGTGGCCAATGAGATTGGTGACCACACTGTTCCAGCGCATCTCGATCTTTGGGTTGCTGAGCGCTCGGTCCTGCATGATCTTGGAGGCGCGCAGTGTGTCGCGGCGGTGGATGAGGGTGACTTTCGAGGCGAATTTGGTGAGGAATGTTGCTTCCTCGATAGCGCTGTCGCCGCCGCCGACGACGGCGATCTCTTGCCCACGAAAGAAGAATCCATCGCACGTGGCGCAGGTGGAGACGCCGTGGCCGAGCAGTCGTTCCTCGGCCTCGAGACCGATCATCAGCGACTGAGCCCCGGTGGACACGATGATGGAATCGGCCTCGTACAGATCGTCGCGAACCCACACCTTGAAGGGGCGCTGGCTGAAGTCAATTGCAGTGGCCTTGGCGGTGATGAATGATGCGCCGAAGCGGGACGCCTGTTCGCGAAAGCGCATCATTAACTCGGGACCCATGATGCCCTCGGGAAAACCAGGAAAGTTCTCGACCTCGGTGGTGAGCATGAGTTGCCCACCGGGTTGATCGCTCGTGCTGCTGGGCTCTCCTTCGATGACCAGCGGCGACAGGTTGGCTCGAGCGGTGTAGATGGCAGCAGTGAGACCTGCCGGCCCGGAGCCGATGATCACAACAGGATGGCGGCTCACGCTGTGGCCCGCGCCGTGGTGGCTCCGGTTTGGTCGGCGCCATTGGCTTGTCCGGCTTCGTCGAGGGAGTGACGCTTGTTCATACAGAAGGCGCCGACAATGGTGAAGACCACACCCATGAGGAGATATGACATCCAGACAGCGTCGCGATGATCGAATGGCCACTCGAGGATGGATTGCAATCCGCGGGTGAGAGCGATCACCAGCAGCACACACGCGATGATGCCACCGACCACACCGATGACTCCGAACACG
Organism: Actinomycetes bacterium; assembly: GCA_025360105.1. Taxonomy (GTDB): domain Bacteria; phylum Actinomycetota; class Acidimicrobiia; order Acidimicrobiales; family Ilumatobacteraceae; genus WLMZ01. The sequence continues at coordinate 29,507 of JANYCT010000095.1, forward strand.
ATGCCTCGGTAGAGCAGGAGTAGCGGTTTGGTGGTCTTGTCACGCACCAGCCCGACGACGCGCTCGATGGTGTCGGCAAGCTTGGCTGCCCAGTTCGGATCGGTCAATGGGTTCCCCGGCATGCCGACGACTCTAACCGACGGCTCAGGGTAGAGCGATGGTCGTTACCGTTCGACAAGTTGCGGGGTCGATGACGCTCAGTTGCCGCGAACCGGGATCCCGTATGGCGAGCACCTGTTGGCCTTGGAAGACCACAGCGGCGAATGGGGTCGTGACCGCGGCAAGACAGTTGGTGTTGTATTGGGTTCGTTCATCGGTAGCGCTCATGGTTCCTGCGGTAGCAGCAGCCGTAGACACAGCTGTTGTCCCCAAGGGGTCAGCGCGGCGTCCGAAGCCGGGGTTGGACGCATATGACGCAAGTTCGGCTGCGGTGGTAAAGCTCGGCGCAAGCGCCCACGCGGTAACGACAGCGGGACTGTTGATGCCGCCGGCCATGGGTGTGGAACCGGCCGTGGCCACAGCAGTCGGTCCACCCGTGGGGGCGCCGGCTTGCGGAATTGGTGCGGTGGCCGTTTGCGACTTCTGGGTCTGGGAATTCTGGGCTGCTGCATCGAAGCTACCGGAGCTTTTTTTGTCGTCGCCTCCGGAGTTGATGACCGCAGCACCGACGACGAGCACGGCCACGGCGGCCGCTGCGCCGCTCAGCCATCGGTATTGACGGCGTCGCCGATCGCTGAGGGAAATCACCGGCGCAAGCGCAACGGTGTCGTCCCCGGCTGGCGATTGCAGGTCGTCAAAGGCACTGAGCGCGGCGGCAACAGCGGCCTCACGAGCGGTCGGCGGTATCTCGATGTCGACCAACTCGGACCGCAACTGCGAATATGCCTCGAACAACTGACGTCCTTGGGGGGTGGCCTCGATACGAACGCGTTCCATCGGCGACACCTCGCCGTCGAAGGCGGCGCTGGCCAGTTCGGCCTCGTTGGTCAATGAATCGTCAGTCATGATGTGGGAGTTGGACGCTCGAGGGGATCGGGTTGGTTCCGTGAAGTTCGATCGATGCGGGCGGCCAACATCGAACGGCCGCGGGCGATACGGCTCTTGACAGTGCCGAGAGGGACGTTCAGAACCTCGGCAATCTCGGCGTAGTCAAGATCACCGACATCGCGGAGAACGACGGGCAACCGAAAGTCCTCGGGTAAATCGGCCAGTGCAGCGTCGATTGCCAGACGGTCACCCAGCGCCTCAATGCGAAGTCCAGCATCAGGATCGGGAACCTCGTCGTAGATCATGGTGCCATCGCCGTGGACCTGCGCTCCTTTGTTGAGCAGCGGTCGACGCTGGCGTCGACGCAATTCATCGAGGCTGGTGTTGGTCGCGATGCGATAAGTCCAGGTGCTGAAGCTGCTCCGGCCGTCGAACTTGGCAAGACCGCGCACAATGGCGATCATGGCCTCCTGCGCAGCATCAGCAGCATCGGCTTCATTGCCGGTGATGCGTCTGCACACGGCGAACACCCGGTCGTAGTGACGTCGGAGCAACTGGTCGAGACTCGAGCGGTCGCCGGCTCGGGCGGCTGCTACGAGCGAATGGTCGTCGGACAACGGATCGATACCGAGAGCGTAGCCATGCGTGTAGGTTCCGAAGAATCAACCAGTTGGTGCGAAGCTGATCTCGCTGATCGCACCGCGGTAGGGACGAGACTTGTTGCACGCGCTGTCGCGGCCGACCTCGTGCAGCAGTACCAACACGTATCGGGCTGGTTCAGCGGTAATCGGGGCAGTGATCGTGCCGGGTGTGGTGTTGTACGACTTGCGTTGCACGGGAGCGCCCCACGATTCCACCGACGGAGGAATCGTTGCCGCGCTGCTGGCGAAGACCTCGAGTTGATACGGCGCATTCTTCATGGTGATTGCCACCGTGCCCACGGCAGGGGTCGAGAGTTCGATGACGAGGCCCACCCCGGACTTGCCACCGAAGTACTGCGACTCGTAGCAGTTCGTGGTCCACGCAGTGGCAGCGTTGCGGTCGATGGCGAGGCCGACCTGATCGGGGTTCTCGGTTCCCTGATTCGGATCGTCAGGATCGAAGCTGGTGACGGCGACGATCGAGATTGGACCCGACGCGCCGGCCACCGATGTGGCCGCGGCCGCCGCCTGTGTTGGCACCGGAGCGGGGAGTGCTGGGTTGGCCGGGGCCTTGGACGGCCACAACAGTGCGATCATGATGACGGCCAACAGCAACAGCACCATGACCACAATCGTGGGGGTGCGGCGTTGCTGGAAGTGTCGAGCGGGGACACCTCGCGGACTCCCCGAGGTGGGTGTGCGATCGCGCGGCGGCGGCGCGATGATCGGCCGCGACGTGCTCTGCCGCGTGGAGTTGCTCGCTGGGCGCTCGGGTGTTGGGCGTTCTGGTGCTGGGCGTTCTGGACTCGTTGGTGTGTTGATCGATGTGCCGCGCGGCGGTGTGATCGTGGTCGTTGGATCGTCGACACCGCTCGCGATGCGAGTGAGGCGCGCCTTCAGTTCGCCACCGGTTCCGGGGCGATCGTCGGGGTTGCGGGCAAGCAGTTGGTGGATGAGGTTCGATAATCCGTACGGCAGTGTGGGCCGGAGACGGGCCAGATCGGTGGGTTCGCGCTGGAGCCGCGCGAGCGCCGTATCGGCGTCGCTCTCGCCGAGGAAGGGCACTCGGCCAGCGAGGCATTCGTACAGCACGAGACCCAACGCATAGAGATCGGCACGCCCATCGAGCTTCTTGCCGCGTACCTGCTCGGGCGAGAGGTACTTCGCCGTCCCCATCATCACGTTGTCGCTAGTGAGGTCGTCAGTGCTCCCCAAACCCTTGGCAATGCCGAAGTCCGCGAGCAGCACGCGGCCGTCGGGAGTAATGAGGATGTTGCCGGGCTTGACGTCACGATGGACGAGTCCAGCGGTGTGCGCAGCGTCGAGTGCACCCGCCACGCACGCGCCGATGTGCATGGTGAGCTCGGGACTCAGTCGTTTCTGCTCATCGAGCAGCTGGCGCAAGCTCTTGCCGTTGATGAGTTGCATCACCACGGCCTGGCGTCCGTCGTAGTCGATGGTGTCGTGCACCGCAACGATGTTTGGGTGGCTCAGACGAGCAACGGTGATGGCCTCACGACGAAACCGTTCGGCGACGACTGGGTCGGTGGCCAAGCCCGACTTGAGCACCTTGACGGCAACCTGACGCGACAGCGAGGTGTCGGTGGCGAGCCACACTTCGGCCATACCACCTTGCGCGATTTTACGCTCCAGACGATAACGCTGGGCAAGAAGCGGCGGGGGCGGCAGTGGACTTGTGTTCGTGGGCATGGTTCGCGGGCGAACGCTAGTGCTGCAGCGGCCCGAGAAGCCGTCAATCGATGCGATGAGCCTGCTACGGGCCAGCTGGAGCCTTCTATTCGCGAACTTGAAAGGCGATGCCGATGGTGCCGCGGCCGGCATGGGTACCGACCACTGGGCCAATGTCGCCGATGACGATGTCGCCGCTGTAATGCGGGCGCAGCATTTCAACAAAGTGATCGACGTCGGAGCAATCGGCGTGCATGACGGCAAGGTTGTCGATCGGGCCGTAGCTCTGCAGCTTGTCGACGAGGAACGCGAGCGCCTTGCTGCGAGTGCGCTGCTTGCCACCCTCTTCCACCTTGCCGTCGCGCACCTCAATGATGGGCTTGATGGACAACACTGACGCGAGCATCGCCTTTGCGCCGCCGATGCGTCCACCCTTCTTCAGGTTCTCGAGTGTGTCGAGGGCACCCCAGACCTTGGTACGGCTGGCGAGATCGGCAGCCATTGCGGCCACCGTCTCGAACGAGGCACTGTCTTTTGCCGCCCTGGCGCAGGCGGCCACCACGATGCCGAGCCCAAGTGTCGCCGACCGGCTGTCGACCACGGTGATGGCAATCTCGTCGGCGACCGCGCGCGCAGCGAGTTCGGCACTCTGCATCGTTGCGGAGAGTCCGGCGCTGAGCGAGATGACCACGATGCCGGTGGCACCCTCCGCGATGAGTGTGCGGTAGGTCTGTTCGAACTGACCAGGTGCCGGGGCCGCCGTCTCGGGCAGAGTCGCCGATGCAGCGGAACGTGCCCAGAACTCGGCCGGAGTGAGGTCACGCCGGTCGATGAACTCGTCGTTGCCGAATCGAATCGACAGCGGCACGATCTCGATGCCAAGGTCATCGGCGACGGATTGTGGAAGATCACAGGCACTATCAGTAACGATACGAACGGTCACGAATCCGCGACGTTAGCCGAACCGGCGCCGCCCTCATCACTGGTCTGGGTGGCGGGGTGGTGTGGCATTGTGTGGCGATGGCCGCGCTTGCGACGCGTCGTTCGCATGTGACGAACCCACCAGGTGAGCAGCACCAACAGCAATCCGCCGGTGAGGAGTTGCGCGAGTCCGGTGAGAGCGCTGACTCGGGCCTTGAGGAATTGTGTCGGGGCCAAGGGCGTGGTGGCATCGGGCGTGAGGATGTCGAGCGATACAGGGAAGCTGCCGTTTGAACGCGCAATGACGGGCACGGCGACATCGGTGACCCCCTTGGGCTCGAGTTGCACTGTTTGATCGCCTGCCGGGAAGGTGAGCTTGGTGGAACTCATCCTCACCAGTACTCGCAACGGCTCGGCGCCGGTGTTCTCGAGTCGTATTCGAATGGTGGTGCGTCGTCCGCCGAGGGTGAACGCATAGGCGGGCCGTGGGCTGACGGCGCCGGCGATTGCGTCGAACTCTCCGGTGAGCGATGCAGCGGTGGCGTTGACCTCGGCATCGGTGAGCGCGGTGGACGTGAGCACGTCGATGGTCTCGTTCCAACGCGCCGCGCGACCACCGTCCGCAACGAGCATGCCCCCGACGGTGCCAGCGCGAGTGCTCAGCGCCGCGAGGGTGGCCAAGCGGGTTGAGATGTCGATCGCTGGAGTTGCGCCGAGCACGATCTGCACAGGCAGACCATCGACCAGCATGGTGGTGGTGGAACGCTCGAGCCCATCAAACGTCACGAAGTCAACAGCTTCGGTCGGAGCGAGCAACGCCTGTATCCGCGCCAACAGTGTTGGATTCGGCACACCGCCTCGTCGGAGTCCGATGACCATGCTGTGTCCGGCAACCGGAGTCGCAGCCGCAGCGGCCTGATCGCGCGCGGCAATCAGGTCTGCGGCCGCATACAACGCTGCCTGCTCCGGGGTGAGCAGTGAGTTGTTGAGTCGGTCGGCCAACACGGGATCGATGACCATCGTGGGCATCACCGTGCTGTCGGGGAGTTGTGTCTGAAGGAGCTGTGTGGTGTCGGTGAACCCTCCGAGCGAACCCGTGGCCGAGGCATACTCGTCGGGCGACAGCACCAACATCCGGGTACCGAGGTTGCGGAGCAGCGATGCGCCTGCGGTCGTCAACTGACTCGTTGACAGCCAGACGGCGCGGTCGCTCGGTGGTGTTGCGTCAAGGGCACTGATGGCATTCTCGCCTTCGCGGAGCCACCTCGTGAAGAGGGCCTCTTGTGAAGCGGCGGCGGCAGCCGATGGGTCAAGCGGTACGCGAGGTTGCGACAACGTCAGGTTGCCGGTGAAGACTTGGCGCAAGTTATCGCGTGTCGTTGCGTCGACCCGATCGAGAAGTTCAGGACTGATCGCAACCGACAGCGGAACGGCCTTGGGAAAGCTGATGAGATCAGTCAGAGCCTGGGTGACCGTTGGATCGAGGGGCGTCTCGGATCCGGGTATCGCAGGAGGTGCGGTGATCGATGCCGCAACGGACACGTTGAGGGAACCCAGTGACGCCTCGCCGGGCGTCCCGAGTCGATCAACGAAGGTGGTGAGTTCGGCGACGACATCGGAGGTGTTGCGCACATCGACGAGAATGGGGTACAAGCCCTGTTGAGCGAACTGCAGCGTGTCTGACGACCGTGTCGATGTTGCAGTCGGAACAGTGATGGTCGTGACACCATTGGAGTCGGTCGTGATGGCACTTGGTGTGACGTCGACGGTATCGATCGAGCGCGAGAGTTTGCCGTTGATGGTCGCTGCGAGATCGAGGCGGCTCTGTATGCGTTGGTACGCCGTCACCACGATCGTGCCGTCGACGGGCAGCAGTTGGTCGAGGTGAAAACTGATGGTCAGCGGTGCCTCGGGGTCAAGAGCAAGGCTCTGGCGCACGAGCGTAATGGGTTGCAGCGTGCTAGCAGATCGAGCAGGCGCGGCGGCGGAGGTGGCCTCAGTCGCCCCGACGAACGCCAGCGCCACCGGCGCGAGCATGACTGCTGCTGCGAGGGCCGCTCGGCGTGTCGTCACAGATCGTCCAACCCACGGGTGAGCACCCTAAGACCGTGAGGCAGGACTCTGAAGCCCATGTCGAGATACAGACCGAGCGCTACCTCGTTGTCGACGTGAGTATTCACCATGGCGCGGGTGAGTCTGCGACGCTGCATCCAGATCAGTGAATCACGCGTGAGGCTCCGGCCTGCACCGCGACCCTGGTACACGGGGTGCACCGCCAGTCGTTGGAGGTAGCCGGTGTGATCGGCGCGTCCGGTGATGGCGTAGGCAATGGGACCACTCGAGTTGAATTGAGCACCGTCGACGGATCGGGAGCGATGGGTCGGCGTTGCAGCGCAGGTTTCCGCAATGCCGATCGAGTCCATTGCCCATGTGTCACCGAATGCGGCGAGATCGACCACGGCCGCGGCCGGACGATCACGCACGCGAAGCCGATCGGCACGCACCCCGTTGTCGGTTGGCGCGCGCCAACCAATGAGGGAGAGATCGAGCAGATGCAACCGCTGCATTACCTGAAATCCCTGGCGCTGCAGTGTGTCGGCGCCGCTCTCGGTGACCGCGCCCGAGCGGACGGCAGTGAAGCCCCTCGCGCGTAGTTCGCCGAGCCACACACGCAGCACCGTGCTCGACGGAACGAGTCCGTGTTCGGTGAAGGTGAGTTGCGCGACCGTTGGGTTGTGCCACCACGGGCGCACACGCGCCCGCCCGGCGCCGCTGTGAAGAACGAGCGGCCATTCGACTCCGCCGGGCGAGGCGGTTCGGGCACGGGAGCTCACGTCTGTGACCGTAGCGCCGGCGGGCGCGCCCGAACGCACAGCGATCCTTCTATTGTGGGGTGGTGGCAGTGCTGTTTTCGACTCATCCTGCGTATCTCGATCACATTGCGGGGCGCAATCACCCTGAGCGTCCCGAGCGACTCAATGCTGTCATTGCGGGCAGCCACCTTGCTGAGGTTGCTGACGCGTTGGTTCCACTCGAACCGATGCCAGCCCCTCTCGAGATCGTCGAGCGTGTGCACCCTGCTGCCTATCTCGCCCACCTCAAGGTGATCAGCGAAACAGGGGGTGGTCGGCTCGATCCTGATACGGCGCTGAGTGCTGGCTCGTGGAAGGCGGCACTGTTGGCGGCCGGTGCGGGCCTGACCGCGATCGCCGCCTTGCAGGGTGGTGAGGCTGATGCAGCCTTTTGTGCTGTGCGGCCCCCAGGGCATCACGCAACGCCTGACGAGTCGATGGGTTTCTGCTTGATCTCCAACGTTGCAGTTGCGGCCATGGCCCTTGCTGATCAGGGAGAGCGGGTCATGATCTTGGACTATGACGCGCATCATGGCAACGGCACTGAGGCGGTCTTCTTCGGCGACCCGCGGGTGCTGTTCGTGTCGTTCCATCAGTGGCCGCTGTATCCCGGTACCGGCGCGGCTCATGACGTCGGATCCGGTGCCGGGCGTGGTTACACGATGAACATCCCCCTCCCACCCGACGCGACGGGTGATCACTATCTCCGCGCGTTCGACGAGTTGGTCGTGCCGCGTGCCGCTGCATTCGGGCCGACGTGGTTGATCATCTCTGCGGGTTTCGATGGTCATCGTGATGATCCGATCACCGATCTTGGATTGTCCTCGGGTGACTACGCGCTGTTGACACAACGAGCGCTCACACTGGTGCCGGCGGGTCGCCGCCTGGTGATGCTCGAGGGTGGCTACGACTTGCGCGCACTCACGCTGTGTACCGCAGCGGTGCTCGGCGCTCTTGCCGGTCGCCATGTGCAGCCCGAACCCCTCACGAACGGTGGCCCCGGCTCGGCCAATGTCGACGGATGCCTCGACATCTGGTCCGAGATCCCGGTGTGACGATGATCCCTGAACGATTTGCTCCGATCCTGGCCGAACTGGCGCCCCTCACGGATCGCTTCCGGTCCGCCGGAAAGCGGTTGTACCTCGTCGGAGGCACAGTGCGTGATTTACTGATCGACCGCCTTAGCGACGATCGTGACTACGACGCCACCACCGATGCCTTGCCGGGTGAGATCAAGGCATGCCTCGAGGGTTGGGCAGACGCGATCTGGACCCAGGGTGAGAAGTTCGGCACGATCGGGGCGAAGAAGGGCGATCGGATCTACGAAATCACGACCCACCGCGCCGAGGTGTATCTCGAGGATTCACGAAAGCCCGCAGTCACATTTGCGAGCGAGATCGAGGTCGATCTCTCGCGTCGCGACTTCACGGTGAACGCAATGGCACTCGAACTCACGAGCGAATCGCCAACGCTGGTCGATCCATTCGGAGGGGCAGCAGACCTCGCGACTCGAACGTTGCGCACGCCATTGGCACCTGAGATCAGCTTCAGCGACGATCCCCTTCGGATGTTGCGAGCGGCCCGATTCATCGCTGGCTACCAACTGCAGCCACAACCCGAACTCGTGGCAGCGGTGCGCGCAATGTACGCACGGTTGGCGATCGTGTCGGCGGAGCGGGTTCGTGACGAGCTCGACAAGTTGATGGTCGTCGACCATCCCGCTGATGGCCTGTACTTCTTGGTCGACACCGGCCTCGCAGGTGAATTCCTGCCTGAACTGCCCGCGATGCGGCTCGAGCAGGATCCCATTCATCGACATAAGGATGTGTTGACCCACACGATTGCCGTGGTCGAGAACGTGACCCGCGATTTCCCGGGTGAGTACGACTTTCGTCGCACCCGTCTCGCCGCACTGCTGCACGACGTGGGTAAACCCCGAACTCGCGGCTACCTGAAGGGCAAGGGTGTCACGTTCCATCATCACGAAGTCGTTGGTGCGCGCATGGCCCGAACCCGCCTGCAAGCGTTGCGCTATAGCAACGACGACGTCGACGCGATCACCGAACTGGTGGCGCTCCACCTTCGCTTTCACGGTTACGAGGCCGGTTGGACCGACTCTGCGGTACGTCGGTACGTGCACGACGCCGGCCCGTTGCTCGCTGAGTTGAACGTGTTGACCCGCTGCGATTGCACGACCCGCAACGAAAAGAAAGCCGTGATGCTCAGTCGCCGGATGGACGATCTCGAGCTACGCATCGCGCAACTCGCGGCGCAGGAGGAAATGAAAGCGATCCGCCCGGAAATGGACGGATCTCAAGTGATGGCGCACCTCGGACTGACGCCCGGTCCGGCGGTAGGCACAGCGATGAAGTTCCTGCTCGAGGTGCGATTGGAAGAGGGAATCCTCGGTGACGAGGCCATTCGAAATCGTCTCGCATCATGGTGGCGCACACACGGAGAGTGAGTTACACTCCCTCAGCGGTTACTTCACCACTTGACGTGGGAAGCTGATGGAACAAGGCGGAGCAGCGCTGGTGGGTGTGCAACTGGTGGACGGCAAACGAGATGCGGAGCGCAACGCCACGGCGTTGAACGCAATCGCGCCCGTGCCCATGTGGCGCCCTTTGCTCAGTTTTGACCAGATGTTCTCGGCCGTCGTTGTACGAACTCTCGTCGTCGGAATCCTGGCCGCCTGCTTCGTGCTGAACATGATCGAGATCCTGCGTGCCGGTTGGAATGCCGACAACTGGGGAATCCTTGGTGACTATTCCGAGCTGTTCATGCCGATGCTGGCCGCACTCTTACTGGCGCGCCGGGCGCGCCAGAATCCGCGGCGCGGCTGGGCGTGGATGTCTCTCGGGGCGATCTCGTGGGCGATCGGCCAAGCCGTATGGATGGTCATCCAGTATGGAATGCACGAGGACCCGACCGTGTCGGTCGCGACGATCGGTTTTGTCGGTTGGGCGGTACTCACCACGATCGGTCTGATGAAGCTTGGTGGCCGATCGAGCGCCTTGGCGAGTGTCAGCAATGTGATCGCGGAATCGCTGGTGTTGGCCGCGTCGCTGGGATTTCTGTTGTGGGAGTTGGTCCTGTCGCCGTCGGTAACCGACCAGAGCAACTTCAACGTCGTGATGCTCGCGATCGTGCCGCTGAGTTCGTCGTTCGTGATCTCCTCCGCGCTGTTGATGTGCCTGCACGAGCGGCCCCCCGTCATCGTCGTCGTCGGTGTGGCCGCCTTCGTATTGTTGACAGCGGACTCGTTCCTCACGGTGTGGTTTGCGGACAACGCCGCAGTTCTGACGGTCGCACATTTCTTGTACCTGCTCACCTTCGTGTTGGTGGGTGTTGCGGCGCTGCTGCCGCACCGGGTGTCGCGGCCGCCGGTTCGATCGAGCCTGCGACGGCTCGTGATCGTGTACCTGCCGCTCTCTGTTGCGATCTGGACCGGGGTCTGGCGATATCTCGTCCAGCGCCATGAGGCCTCGATCGTGAGTATCGCCCTCGCTCTGGCCGCCGGTTTCCTGGTTGCACTCAGCCAGGTGGCCGCGTGGTTTGATTCGGGCAAACTGGCTGAGCGGCTGCAGAACAACGTGATCAGACTGCGCCAGGCCGAGAAAGAGTTGCGTACGTTGCTCGACGATCTCCCTGAGGCGCTTGTGGTACTCAGCTCCAATGGCACGATTCGAGACCTCAATGCTTTGACCCTGCGACTGACCGGGCAAAGCCGAGAGGAATTGATCGGCCAGTCGTTCGCGCGCATGGTCGACGAGACTGATCTCGCGCGCCTCGGCGTGTTGTGGCGCCAGATGTTGCACGAAGAACACGTCGACAAGCCCACATTCATGCTCACGCATGTGAACGGCTCGGTGGCGATTGTCGAGGCCGATGTCAACACACCGATTCACGACCCCGAGTGCATCGTGGTTGCACTGCGCGATGTCACTCAGCGCCTCGCCGAGTCGGCTGAATTGGAGCAGGCGCAAACTCGATTCCGTCTTGCATTCCAGTCAGCGCCGACAGGCATGGCCATGTCATCGGCCGGCACCGGTCGCTTGCTCGACGTGAACGAGACCTTGGCCGAGATGCTCGGCGCTTCACGCGAATTCCTTGTCGGTAGATCGGTCGAGGACATCACTCACCCCGACGATTGGAACGCCAACAAGGTGGAGCTGGATCGCGCCCTCGATGGAACCGTGGCCAGCTACAAGCTCGACAAGCGCTACCTACGCGCCGATGGGCAAGTCGTGTGGGCGCGCACGTCGGCCAGCGTGATGAGCGATCCAACCGGTAACGCGATTGTGATCGCGCACGTCGAGGACATCACCGAGCAACGTCGCACGGCAGCACACCTTCAATGGGCGGCGAGTCACGACGAACTCACCGGACTCCCCAACCGAGCCCACTTCTTGGAGCAACTTCGCCGCCGCCTCGATGGTGCGGAGTTGGGCTCGATCGCGGTCCTATTCATCGATCTCGACAACTTCAAGGTGGTGAACGACAGCCTCGGCCATGCAGTTGGTGATCAACTGCTGCGAGCGATGAGCGAACGTCTCCGGTCGGTGGTTCGTGACCGCGACATGCTCGGCAGGTTCGGCGGCGACGAGTTCATTGTGATGCTCGACGGTCTCCAACTCGACGTGTCGCCGGCAGACGTCGCCGAGCGTTTACTGCGTGCGATTTCACAGCCGCTCACGGTGGAGGAATCCGAACTGTACGTGAGCGGCAGTATCGGCATTGCCTTCTCCGATCGAGTCGGAGTGACAGCGGACGAACTGTTGCGCGACGCGGATGCAGCGATGTATCGCGCCAAGGCACGCGGGAGAGACTGCATCGAGGTCTTCGCACCGGGAACGCACGAGACATCTGTACTCACCCTGCGCACATCGGGCGAGTTACGTCATGGCCTCGAGCGCGGCGAGATCGTCCCCTACTACCAGCCGATCGTTGACCTCGCGACTGGCCAACTCACGGGTTTCGAGGTGCTCGCCCGGTGGCGCCATCCTGATCGTGGTCTGCTCGGCCCCGATCAATTTCTGCCGATGGCCGAGGAGACCGGCCTCATCGCCGACGTAGGTGCGGCAATTCTGCGTGCGTCATTGGCGCAACTGGGACTCTGGCAGGCCAACGTGGCCACGCTGGCCAATGTCTCGATCGCGGTCAATGTGTCGGTGCGTCAACTCGTCGACGCGCGATTCCACGATGTGGTGGCCGAGACGCTCGCCGAGACTGGCGTGTTGGCTGACTCGTTGTGGCTCGAGATCACGGAGACCGCGTTGATGAGCGATGTGAAGTCAGCGACCATCGCGTTGCGAAATCTGCGCAGCCTCGGACTGCATCTGTCGGTCGACGACTTCGGAACCGGCTACTCGTCGCTCACCTATCTGAAGCGCTTTCCCGTGGAGGCGATCAAGGTGGATCGCACGTTTGTGAAGGGTCTCGGCATTGATGCCGAGGACACCACCATTGTCGAAGCAGTGGTGAATCTCGGTCGGTCACTCGGGCTGATGGTGGTGGCCGAGGGCGTAGAGACGCCATTGCAACTCACCCGCTTGCGTGAGATGGGATGCGATCGCGCGCAGGGTTATCTGTTCGGGCGTCCCCGCCCGGCGGCGCTGATCGAGGCCGAACGCGCTGGCGTGTGACGACGGCCCGGTTGCTCAGTCACCCAGCTTGCGGGCCCTGATGACCAACACTGCAGGTGTGAGCGCGCCACGTGCGTTCAGTGGCATCAGCTCGTGCATCATGTCGATGCGGAAATTCGTGCGCTGCATCGCCATGAAGACATCGCTGATCGAACGTGTTGCGCCGCTGCCGTACGCGTGCTTCACCACCTGCTCGCCGTCGGCGGTTGTGAGCATGCCCGCGATGGGGTGGGGCCCGGCCATCACGAACGGAGCCTCTGGTTTCAAGACGCGATGGATTTGCCGCAAGAGTCGTGCCAGATCGTCGACATCCTGCAGCGTGTGTGACGCTACGACGAGATCGATTGACGCACTGGTGGCAAACCCGAGGTCGGCAACATCGCTCTGGTGACACTGCACGGTGACCTCGGCCTGCTCGGCCTGCTTACGCAACAATGCAATGCGGTCTGACGACGGGTCCACAGCCAAGGCGCGTGCACCTGCTGCTGCGAGCGCGACGGCGTTGCTGGGGGCGGCGATGCCCAACTCGATGACGCGCTTGCCCGCGACGTCGCCACACAGCCGCAGCTCGCCTTCGTCGGCAACCGATGCTCCATACCGTACGACTGTTGTCACATTGCAAGTGTTGTCCGTTCGCAACGCCGAGACGCGGATGACCACCGCACACTGATGACGGTGTGTGGTTCGGTAACCTGTCGCACAATGTCCTTCTCGCCCGACGCACTCCGCAATGGTGGTGATCGTAAGGGTGCGCGCAACGGCCCTCGCGCGGTGGTGGACCACCGACTCGAGCGACGTGCGCTTATCAACGAGTATCGCCGCGGTCGGCTTCGACGCGATCAGTTGTGCGATGCGCATCCGGAGTTGATTCGTGCGGCCAAGAACCTGGGAGCACCCAGTACCGTCACGTGCCCAATCTGCGAAGAGGTCAAGCTCGTTCTGGTCACCTATGTGTTCGGTCCGCGTCTGCCGGCTCATGGTCGCTGTGTGGCCACCAAGGCCGACCTTGCACAGTTCAACGGGCGCACCGACGAGCTCGATGCCTATGTCGTGGAGGCCTGCGTCAACTGTCGCTGGCACCATCTACTTCGGGTGCTCCCCATCGGCGGCAGGCGTGTGACTGCAGCCCAGACCTCGCCATGAATCACCCAGGATGACGCAAGCAGGATGAGCGGATGAGCGTGTGAGTTGTCTCTTCGTCTACGGAACACTGCTCCCGGGCGAGACTCGTTGGCACTTCCTCGAAGCGTTCGTCGTCGGTGACGGGCGCGCCGACTCGCTGCTGGGCCAACTCTTCGACACGGGCCTTGGGTATCCGGCGGCACGCGTGACGGGTGTTGATCACGCTGTTGACCCATTGTCCCGTCCGATCACTGGTGAGGGCATTCGTGCGTGGGTGTATGAGTATGGAGCCGATCCCAGCGACGACATCGAGTTGACGCGCATCGTCAGTGGCGATTGGTCGTCGCGCACTCTTGCGTCACAACCGGAGGGTGATCCGTGTTGACAACCACAACCGACGTGCCAGAAGTGGCTGACGTGCAACATCTGTTGTTGCCGTACGTGTCGGATCTGCTCCTGCATTGGCCGCAGGATCGTGCGTGGCAGCAGCTCGAGGGCACGCTCGTCTCGGCCGATATCTCAGGTTTCACCGCGCTGTCCGAGCGGCTCGCTTCGCGTGGCCGTGAGGGCGCCGAAGAGTTGACCGCGCTCATCAACGACTGCTTCGAGGGCATGATTGAGAACTGTCATCGCAATGGTGGCGACATCGTGAAGTTTGGTGGTGATGCGCTCCTCGTGTGGTTCATGGGCGACTCCCACGCCCGCCGCGCGTGTCGCGCTGCCGTGGCCATGCGTCGCACGCTTCGTAACGAGCGGCGCACGTCGGATGGCAAGCTCGTGAAGCTCAAGGTGTCGATCGGTGCGCACAGCGATCTGCATACGTTTTTCATGGTCCGCAGCGGCCATTGCGAGCTCGTGGTCACCGGACCCGGCGTGACCCACACCGTCGATTGCGAGTCCGCGGCGTCGGCCGGCGAGATTCTGATCACGCATCAAACGGCAAAACTCCTGCCGGCGTCGTGGCTCGGCGAGGTGCGCCCAGAGGGCGTGATCGTTCGCCATGTGACTGCGGCCAAAGAGCGGTCGTCCTCCGACGCAACATCGACATCGACATCGACATCGAGATCGAACGTGTCGCTTGCGTCGCCAACTCCTTCGGCCGCGGCGTTTATCCCCCCCGAGCAGCAGGCGCAGATCGTTGCCGGAGCCGTCAACGAACATCGACAGGTGGCAATCAGCTTTGTCGAGTTCTCGGGAACCGATGCCCTGATCGCTGAAGGCCAGATCGACACCCTCAGTGATCGACTTCAAACCTTCACCGATTCGGTTGCGGCCGCGTGCAGCCACTATGGGGCGTACTGGCTGGCTACCGACGTTTATCACGACGGTGGCAAGTTCATCCTCACGGCCGGTGTGCCGTTGTCGCTGGGTCAGGTCGAAGAGCGCATGTTGCGTGCGGTCCGTGACATCATCGATGCCGACCCGGGCATCAACCTGCGCGCCGGTATCAATCGCGGTTACGTGTTTGCCGGTGACCTGGGTTCAGATCGGCGTCGTACGTACACCACAATGGGCGACGCAGTGAACCTGTCGGCGCGGTTGATGTCGAAGGCAACCTCGGGTGAGATCATTGTCAGTCGTCCCACGATGGAGTGGGCGTCGTCCCGCTTCGAGTACGCACCGCTCGAGCCGTTCTTCGTGAAGGGCAAGAGCGTGCCGATCTATGCGGGCCAACTCGGCCGCTGGCTCGGTCGCCAATCCGAACTCGATGGTGTCGATGTCGAGCTGTGTGGTCGTACCGACGAGCTCGCTCGGATGCTCGCACTCGCCGACGGTGCAGCGCTGGGCCAGAGCTCGGTGGTGATGGTCACGGGCGAGCCGGGCATCGGCAAGAGCCGGCTTGCGGTCGAGGTGGCACGCCAGCGACCCGACTTTGCGGTTGCCATCGCACGCTGTCAACCGTTCGACCGATTGTCCGCGTACTCCGTGACCGAACCTCTCATTCGCGCCATGCTCGGCATCGGCGCGGATGCAACGTCGACCGAAGCCGGCACCATGTTGGTCGAGTGGTTGATGAATCACGCTCCGACTCTGGTGCCCTTTGCCCCGTTGCTGGCCCTGACGGTCGGTGCCGATGTGGCATCCACCCGCGAAGCCGACGCGGTGATTCCCGAGTTCCGCCGCCTCCGTACGCTGCAATTGTTGGTCGAGATCGTGAACGCTTCGATCTCAGCGCCCACGATCGTGTTCATCGACGACATCAACCATGCCGACGACGCCACTCGGGAATTGGTCGAAGCGCTCGTATCGGGCGCCGGTCGGATCCCGTTGTTCATCATCGCGACGTCGGTGCCTGACGACACGCTCGCAGGCGAGCGCATCACGCTCGGTGGCCTCAACGAGCGCGAGGTGTCGTTGATGATCGACTCGCTCCTCGGTGATCGCGCGATCAGCGCAGCGACGGTCCGCAACCTCGTGCAACGATCCGATGGGAATCCCCTGTTCGTCACCGAACTGCTGAAGGTTTTGAGCGAGGATCCGCACGCAGCGATGCCATCGTCGTTGGAATCGCTGGTCGAGTCGCGTATCGACACGCTCGAGCCGGCCGATCGGCAACTGCTTCGGTTCGCATCGGTACTCGGCAACGTTGTCGACATTCGCCTCCTTGCGCAGATGAGCGACGAATCGCTCGTGAGCCGGCAAGACCGTTGGGACCGGCTCGACCGTTTCCTCGAACGCGTTGGTCCAGGGGTGGTTCGTTTCCGTTACGACACCTTTCAGCGAGTTGTCTACGAGGGCCTGTCGTTCCGGGCGCGTCGTGGGGCGCACAGTCGGGTTGTCGAGCTCTTGGAAGGCTCACCCGACGAGGACGAGCGAGAACAGCTCGCGTTGCTTGCTTTCCACGCACATCGTGCCGGTGACGAATCGCGAACGTGGACATACAGCTGTGCGGCGGCAGCGGCAGCGGCAGAGGACGCGATGTTCGGCGAGGCGGCGCGTTTGTATGCGCTCGCGCTCGCGACGCATCGCCACGGTGCCACCGACGACGAGCTACGGGTCATCGCCGAGCGGGCAGGCGACGTGTACGAATCGGCTGGTCAGTTCGATAAGGCCGAGCATGCGCTGGGGCTGTCGTTACGTCACGCCACCGAGGGTCTCGATCAGGCACGCCTGTGGCGCAAGCGGGCCGAGGTGGCCGAGCGAACCGGCGACTACGCCCGCGTGCAGCGACTGCTGGCACGCGCTGCCAAGGCACTGGCCGGTGTCCCATGGACCCAGGCAATCGGGGAGCATGCGCGTTGGGAGACCGCACAGAGCGCCTTTGCCCTTCGCCAATCACGACTCGAGGATGCGTGGAAGTACGCGACAGGGGCGTTTGCCTCGGCACAGCTCATCGAGGACTGGAAGACAGCGGCGCACGCTGCGCTCATGCTCGACAACATGGTCACCACGCTGCGCTGGGAGGGCACCATCGTGCAACGTCCCGATGTCGTGCAGCTCTATCAGCGCGCAAAGGATCCGATCGGTGAGGCGAAGTACCTCAGCAACCGCGCCGTCGATCACTACTTTGACGGCGAATGGCACAACGCGATCCGACTGCATCGCGAGTCATCCGAGCGATCGGCCGAATATGGCCACGTCGTGTCCGAGGCAACGGGCCTCAACAACATCGCCGAGATCCTCAGTGATCAGGGCCACTATGACGAAGCTCGCCAGATGCTGCGCGAGGCAAGTCGCACATGGCGATCCACCGGTTACGGAATCGGTATTGCGTTGGCCGAGGCAAATCTGGGTCGCCTCGCGACGCGCACCGGTCAGTACGAGGAGGCGCAGGCCATGCTCGAAGCGTCAGCACAACGGTTCGCAGAACTGGGTGCTGGCGGCTTTGTGGTGGAGGTTGCGCTGCGAATTGTCGACAATGCCTTGCTGGCCGGTCGAACAGTGACCGAGGACATGTGGCCATCATCTGAAGAACTCGATCAGGACCCGACGTTGCAGGTGTACGCCAACCGATTGCGCGCGCTCCACGCCTTTGGGAGAGCAAGCAATGGAGCCGTCGCGCTCATCGATACGAGCATTGCGACCGCACGTTCGGCCGGGTTGCCCTTCGAGCTTGCCCTGTCGCTGCTCGCCCGGTCACGCATCGTGGTCGACGACGATGCGGCCCGCGAGGCGGCGACGTTGCTCGCCAGCCTCGATGTGGTGAACCCACCACCATTCGCGGTTGTATCAAGTTCAGGTGAAATGTAGCCAGCACCCTGTTCAGACAGTGACAAGCGGAACTACTCTGCGTGCACTGCTGTTTAATCGGAACGGCGGGGGGATCTGGTCTGCAGCCAGAGGGAATCGGGTGTGTCGTGAGTCGTTCCGCATTTCGGAAGACGTGTGTATCTGTCGTCGCCATGTCGCTGTTGGGCGGCGTGCTCGTTGTGGGCGTGTCACCAGTTGTGCCCGCGCGCGCACTGGATCCGAACTATGTGATCGACTCCACCATCGATGCTCCCGATGCCGCACCCGGCGATGGCGTGTGCGCCAGCGCGAGCAATGGCTGCACCCTGCGGGCAGCGTTACAGCAGGCAGTTGCGGCCGGAGTGGACGCAACGATTACCGTGGATTCGACTTTGTTGGCGACGGTACCCACCTTCGCTCTCGCAAGCGAGCTCATGGTTGCGGTGCCTGCAGGCACGACCATCACGCTGCAAGGCTCATCAACGATCGTCGGGCGCCCCATCATCTCTGGTGGCGGCACACACCGGGTGTTCAATGTTGAAGGCCCCGGCGCGTTCCACATCGTTGGCTTTGAGATCACCGATGGCCAGGGTGCCATCATCGGGGCCGCCGGCACACCTCGTATTGATCCGACGACATCGACCGTGTACGAGCCCCAATCCGGCGGCTATCCCACCGATTCGGCTTGTGGACCCTCCAGCGCGCTGACCGGTATCTCGGTGCGGGTGAGCCTCGGCACCGGGTGGCCTTCGGCGTTTCGCCCGACGTGCACCGACGTGGTGATCGCCGGCAGTAGCTACACGCTCGGTGGCAGTCACCTCGGACCCTGGTTCCCCGATCGGCCCGCGGACGCCTTCGCCCTTCCGTCGACACCGGGCATTGCCGACCAGCAGTGCCCGTCCGGCTCGGTGGCAACGGGTTTTGCGGGCCGATCGGGTTCGGCCGTCGACCGTGTCAAGTTGCGCTGCGCACCATTGCTGACCGACGGAACCTTGGGGGCAGGAACCTATATCGGTGAGGTCGGCGACGATTTCATCGGCGACCCAAGCGGGCCGTCTCTAGAACGTGGTGGCAGCCCGTTCCCGCTGCATTCCTGTCCCGTCGGTGCCTTCGCGTCGGGGTTCACGGGTTTCTACGGCCTGAACTACAACTACGTGTACTCCCCCTACTATCCGGGCTATACCTACACGGCGGAATCGTATATCCAGGGACTCGCGCTGACCTGCGCCAATTCCACCGATGCTCCCTCCATCACGCCGGGTAACGGTGGCGGCATTTTGGCCACTGGCGATCTCACACTCGACAAGGTGGCTGTGACCAACAACGCAACGGCGTCGGGCAACGGCGGTGGCGTGTATTCCAGCGCTGCACTCACCATCGTCAACAGCACCGTTTCCGGCAACGCAGCGGCCGGTGCAGGTGGCGGCGTCTATGCCGTTGGGTCGCTGTCGATCAACGATTCGACCATTCGTGACAACTCTGCCCAGG
This sequence comes from Actinomycetes bacterium, assembly GCA_025360105.1. GTDB lineage: Bacteria > Actinomycetota > Acidimicrobiia > Acidimicrobiales > Ilumatobacteraceae > WLMZ01. The sequence goes on from JANYCT010000095.1 coordinate 49,022, forward strand.
CCGCACCCATCGGGGGGGATTCACCCAAGGGTGGCGGCGTGTACATGGCGAATGAGAACTTCGACGTGGCCATGGCGGACACGGTCGTGTCGGGGAACACTGCGGCGTCCGACGGCGGTGGCCTGTCCATGGACGCGGCAGGTTTCACGATGGAGCGCTCTGCGATCACCTCGAACTCCGCGCCGAATGGAGAGGGCGGCGGTCTGTTCATGCCCTTCTTCGCGTCGACGGCTGCGTGCGGTGGTGAGTGTTCGGGATCGCTCGTCATGCGCAACGTCACCGTCGCTGGCAACGGTGCGCAGGGCGCCAGCGGATTGAAGATCAGTAACTTGAATCCTGTCGATGCCGCACTCACGAACGTGACTGTCACGAACAACGACAGCGTCGGTGGCTCAGCGGGGTTGAGCCTGAGCTATTGGGGGCACAAATCAATCGAAGACTCGATCGTGTCCGGCAATACCACTCCGTCGGAGAACAACGACTGCGACTATTTCTACTATTACGGCAACGGCACGCCCAGTGTGATCTCCTCTGGCAACTGTTATGCGCAGGACCCCTCACCACAACTGAACGCCGATCCCGGGCTGAAGGCGTTGGGCAACTACGGCGGGCGCGTCAATGGTGCGGGCGACGTGATCCCCGTGACCCCGATCCCCGGCGACTCGAACGCAGCGGGCGCAGGTACGTGCCCAATGTCGGTTGACGCCCGTTCGCTTCCCCGGCCGGTTGCTTCGTGCGATCTCGGCGCCTTCGAGCTCACCCTCGCAGCCGGTGATGTCACCAATGTGCCGAATCTCGGCCAGCCGGTGATCCTGCCGTCGCTGAGGAGCGGTGCCAGTTCGGTGCCCATCACCGATATTCCTGCGTCGGCATTCCTTCCTGCCACCGGTAACGGCAGCGCAGATGCCACTGCTGGTGCCTCCACCGCACAGATTCGTGGTATCGCCCTCGGCGACACGGGGCTTTCGGCCGTGCAGTTGCGCCAGGTTTCATTGGGCGCCATTCCACTCGACTCAAAGGTGCTCGACTCGATCGCGCTCTCGCAGCTTCCGCTCACGTACTCCAGCTCCAGTGGCAACGGAACCGGCTGGCACGCCTACCTTCTCGACGTCAACCTCACCGAACTGGCCGCACAGCCGCTCAACACCGTGTCGTTCGGCGAGGTGCTCGCAGCCACCAAGGATCTTGCGGTCGCGCAGCAGTTGAGCCTCGACCAGGTCGACTTCTCTGCGACCCCGCTGGGCTCGCTGCCTGTGGGCGCAATCGCCCTCGGCGCGGTGCCACTGTCAGCGCTTGTCTCGACTGATGGCTCACCGGTGGACTGGTGCGCCATCGTCGCCAAGTACTCCACCGCATCATGTGGTCCCGGCCAAGAGATCGATCCGACCACCGCCAGCCTTGTTTCCATCTCACTGCAGGGCGTTCCGTTGCGTCAGGTGCCGCTCAGCGCGATGCAGCTGCGCCAAGTAGATCTCACCCCGGCTCAGTTGCGTCAGGTACCGCTGTACGGCGTTCCGTTGCGTCAGGTCGATATGGCCGCGACACAGTTGCGTCAGGTGCAGCTCCGTCAGGTGCAGCTCCGCCAAGTGCAGCTCCGCCAAGTGCAGTTGCGCCAGGTGAACCTGCAGGGTTCGCAGTTGCGCCAGGTGCAGTTGCGTCAGGTGAACTTGCAGGGTTCGCAGTTGCGCCAGGTGCAGTTGCGTCAGGTGATGCTCACGGGTTCACAGTTGCGTCAGGTGCAGTTGCGTCAGGTGCAGTTGCGCCAGATCGACATCAGCGCATCGCCGTTGGCCGGGGCACTGCTCACCTCGTTCAGCAGCATTGGCTCGATCGTCGACTGCTCGGCGGTCGATTGTCTCAGCCCCACGCTCACGCTCGGCGATGTCGCTGGCCACTTCCTCCCCGGAGCGACACTCGGCGCGCTGCTCGACATGGCCCTTGCCAGTGTCAATTTCGGTGGCATCGGTGACATCACCGGCCCCGGTTTGGACACCGCCTTCGCCACTTTGACCCTGGGCGACATCCTCGATCTCCTGCTGGCCGACCCAACATTCCTCGACATGACGCTCGAGCAGTTGGGCGGACCCGACTTGCTCGCCTCGGTCACCTTCGGTGACATCGTGCCTGGCGCCTATGGCGACATCACGATCGGCGATGTCCTCTCGGCGCTGGCCGATGCCGTCCCCGGCGATCCGGGATACGGCCTCACGCTCGGCGATCTCCTCGCCGGCATCCTGCCCCCATCGGATTTCCCGTGGCAGAACCTCGACCTCGCCACCGCGACGCCCGTATTGCAGGCGGCAACATTCCCGCAAGCCGAGAACTACAACGTCGATATCACCAGCACCCTGCCCGCGGGTACTCAGGTCACCGCCCACCTCAGTGTCCCGAAGGGATACTTGATCAACCCGGCTTCGATTTCATTGCTCGACGGAGCGGCCGGCTCTCCTGAGCCGACCTCCACGCAGACGGTCGATGCGGTTACCGGCGTCACTACCGTCGATATCACGTTGTACCCGCGCGAGGGACTTTCGAAGCTCCGGTTCAGTGCTGTCTCGCCCGTTGACCTCGGGCAGACAGCCAGTTTCACCATCACGCTCGAGGCAGCTGACTTTGCTTCGTCGGCCACCGCTGGCCAGGAACCGTTCACCATCGTCGATGGTTCCGAACCCTCGAACGACAACCCGGCCTCCGCGCCGTTGGCCACTCCGGGCAACCTGTATCTGGGGCACATTCAGAATGCCTCTGATGTCGATTTCTTCCGTGTGCATCTCACGCAGGGTCAGAGGCTGTCGGCATTCTTGTCGAACCTTCCGGCCGATTACGACCTGTTGCTGTTCGGTCCCGTGCCGGCGCGGCTGCGTGGTGTTGCGAACAAGTCGCTCACCCCCTCACCCGACGGTGGCCTCAGTCTGATCAGTGCCGACAACGCCGTGAATGCCCAGGTTGGCGCCGACATCAACACGGCACCTCCTGCCGGGATGCAGTTGGTCAGTGTCTCGAGCCGACGCGGCACGGGCGACGAACGCATCGACACCGCTGCACTGCCAGCGGGCGACTACGCGATCAAAGTCATTGGCTACAACAGCGCGAGTAGTAATAAGCCATACAGCCTGCGCATTCGCATCAGTGGCAGCGCGGCTGGGGCAGCATGCTCGGCCGTCGATCCTGCGGCTCCAGCGACCGACGCGGTGCAGTCGTTGATCGATTCAGGCGCCACCACGATCACCCCCGACACCACCACCATCTTGCTCACCAACGTCGCCCGGGCGCAGCGTGCCTACGGCGGCAGCGACGCCACGGTCGTCGGTGCGCTGAATCGTTTCGTCACAACGGTGAACGCTGATCCTTCCAGCTACGCCGGCACGAGTGCCGCAGTGGTCACGCTCGACGACCTCACGTCGTACGGAGCCTGGGATGGCGCACCTTGTGATCCAGCGGCGGCCAATGCTGTGGTCAGCGAGATCGGTGATCGCATCGATCTCCTCCGCAGCCAGTGGCCGAACATCAAGAACGTGGTGCTCGTCGGTGCCGACGATCAGATCCCGTTTGCTCGCGTGGCCGATGCGGTTCCGTCGAACAACGAGAGCGAATACGCCAGCACCTTTGCCGACAATTCGCCGCTGAAGTCGGCGCTGTCGTTGGGTTACATGCTCACCGACAACCCGTACGCAGTTGGCCATCCCATTGCCGTTGGCAGCAGGGAACTGTTCGTTCCCGACATCGCTGTGGGTCGCCTCGTGGAATCGGCCAACGACATCCAGACCGCGCTCGACAACTTCGTTGGTTTCAACGGTCACCTCAACCCCACCACGGCCTTCAGCGCTGGCTACGACTTCCTCGCCGATGGCGCCACCGCCGTGGCCGACGCGATCAAGGGTGGCGGCATCGTCGATCCCGCCAACGTGAACACCGACCTAATCAGTGAAACGTGGAACCGTCAGCAACTGATCGATGCGCTCGTCGGTGCGACTCCGCCGGGCCTCGCATCGGTGAACGCGCACTTCGATCACTATCGGGCGCTGCCTGCCGACCAGAATGCCCTCGGCCACCTCACCGATCCGTTCACGTTGACTGACGTGACGAAAGGTGCCCCGCTCAACGGTTCGGTGATCTTCAGTATGGGCTGCCATGCGGGTCTGTCCGTGTCTGATGCGTCAATCGGTGCCAACGACACGAGCATCTCGGCTGACTGGGCTCAAACCTTCGCCGGCGCCGGCGCCGACGTCTTCGTCGGCAACACGGGCTACGGATACGGCGATGACACAGTTGTCGGTGCCACCGAGGAACTGATGCATCAGTTCGCCAAGCGACTCGATGGATCAATGACCATTGGCGACGCGATGGCATATGCCAAGCAGAAGTACACCGCCGATCTGGCCGTCGTGAGCCCCTTCGACGAAAAGGTGGTCAGCGAGGTCGTGTTCTACGGCCTGCCGATGTACACCGTGGGTAAGGCCATCCCCCGGACTGCTCCGTTCGCTGCGCTCAATGTCGGTGCTGCCATCAACGATTCGACCGGACTCGATTCGACGATCCGGACCATCGATTTGCCGGTGAAGCTCACGAGTGGCCCGTCGAACCTACACCGCCAGGACACCACCAAGGGCTCGTTCTACGAGGTCAACGGTGACACGCAGACATCGCCGTATCAGCCGGTACAGCCGAGCCTTTCCATCGACGTCACGCAATCCGGTCGCACTGCGCGTGGGGCGCTCATCACCGAGTTGACCTCCCAAGACGACAAGCCGTTCGATCCCGTGTACATGACACCAATCGATGACTCCACCACCGCGAACCCCGAGGCCAACGTTGCTGGCGCCGTGTTCCCATCGGTGTTGCAGACGGTCAATCACCTCGAAACAGCCGGCGGCCCTAGCGATCAGTTGGTGTTCATCCCCGGCCAGTTCCGTGGCGACCCGGACTCGCCCACGGGGTCGGGCACGCAACGGTTGTTCACCAATGCGACCGCCTTGGTCTACTACGCGCCCGACGGCAACACCGATACCACGCCTCCGACAATTGTGTCGACGAGGTCGACGGTGCTCACCGGATCCGCCGCCTTCTCGGTGAACGCCTTTGATGAGTCGGGCATCAGCCGGGTCTATGTGCTGTACACCGATTCAGCTCACCCGGGTACGTGGTTCGGCGCCGACCTTGCGTCGGCCGGTGGAGATACCTATACAGGTATTGCCACGGCCCCGACCGGCGCCGAGACGATCGACTACATGGTCCAGGTCGTCGACAGTGCCGGCAACGTGTCGGTCAGCTCGAACAAGGGCGACAACTTTGTCGGCCGAAACAACCCCACTCCTGTGGTGCTCGTGGGCCCCAAGACCTACGACGGAACCACGAGCGCGACGGTGGCTTCGTGCACCTTGTATGACGCAGCCGGTCTTGTGGTTGCTGACCCTGGAGTGGGTTGTGAAGCCACGGCGACCTTCGCGTATGCCGGTGCGGGCGACATCGTGCCGGTGAACGTCGATGGGATCACACTGACGGGCACGAACGCCGCGCTCTATGCATTGTCCTCGACGACGGCCACAACCTTTGGCTCGATCTCACCGGTTTCATTGTCGGTAAGTCCAACCGACACCAACGTGATCTACGGGCATCCGGCCACCTATCCGTTCGTTGTGTCGGGTTTCGTGAATGGCGATACGGACGGTTCGGGTGTGAAGCCGGCAAAGGGCTTCGTAGCACCAGTGTGTTCGTCGTCCTACACCACGTCCACGCCAGTGGCAGATTCACCGGTGGAGATCTCGTGCAGTGGTGGCTCGGCCGATAACTACAGCTTTGACACGTACTACTTCGGATCGCTCACCATCTCGCAGGCCCCGGTGCACCCCGTGGTCGCAGTCCTCAACAAGGTTGCGGACGGCACCACCGATGCAACCGTGTCGTCGTGCACGTTGTACGACGACACGAATGTAGCGGTGTCCGACGCCAACGTCGGTTGCTCCGCTACGTCGGCATCCTTCGACTCTGTCGGTCCAGGTATTGGCATCGGTGTGACGGTCTCTGGAATCACGCTGTTTGGCGGCACCGCCGTCAACTACTCGTTGAATTCAGGCACGGCGTTCACGATGGCAAACATCACACTGCACGATGATCTGCATGCCGTCGTCACCGTGGATGACAAGCCATACGACGGCGGCACCAACGCAACCGTGTCGTCGTGCACGGCGCTCGACATCAACGATCTACCCGTCGTTGCTGTTGGCTGTGACGTCGGCAACGCCTCCTTCCAGAGCGCTGATGCAGGTATCGGCATTCCAGTGGATGTTTCGGGCATCACACTGACCGGCGCCAACGCTGCTGACTATTCGCTGGCCTCGGACACGGTGTCGGCGACAGCGTCGATCACTCCGGTTGTGCTCACGGTGACCCCGCAACCCACCGATGTCATCTACGGCCGCACGGCGGCCTATCCGTTCGATGTGACGGGTTTCGTGAATGGCGAAACCGACGGGTCCGGCATCAAGCCGGCCAAGGGATACGTGGCCCCGGAGTGTTCTTCGGGTTACAAGACCACGTCAGACATTTCGGAGGCACCGTTTGATGTCTTCTGTGCACGCGGTACGGCTGACAACTACACCTTTGATGTGGCTGCACATTCGGTGTTGACGATGCTGCGGGCGCAAGTGCACGCAGTGGTCGTGGCGAACAACAAGCCCTATGACGGCACGACAGATGCAACGTTGTTGTCGTGCACGCTGCTGGACGCCGGTAACGAGGTTGTGGTCGGTGCCGGTTGTGATGCGACGGTTTCCTTCACGAGTGCCTATGCGGGTCTCCATGTTCCCGTGTCGGTGGATCTGGTCACGCTGAATGGCCCCGATTCGGGGAACTATGTACTGCAGTCGTCGTCGGTTGATCCAGCAGCCATTGGTCAGGTCACCCTCACGGTGACTCCGGTTGCGAAGTCGGTGACGTATGGTGATGCTCCGCCGGTGTACACGTTTGGTGTGTCCGGGTTTATCACGGGTGAGGGTGCGGCCAACGCGGCGGGGTATGTGGCGCCGTCGTGCACGTCGTTGTACACGGCAGCGACACCGGTGGCTTCGTCTCCGTCGATTACGTGTAGTGGTGGCAGCGCGAGCAATTATTCGTTCTCGTATGGCACGGCTGCGGTCACGGTGACGCCAGCCAGCCTGCTGGTGGATTACACCGGTCCATTGACCGCAACGTCGGCAACGGCATCAGCGACGGTTACCTTGACGGCAACGGTCACGGGGCTCTGCGCCAATGGGGCTGCCGTGACCATGACGGTGACGGACGATGGCACCGGCGTCGTGCTCGGCTCGTACCCACTGGTCGCATCCGCGAGCGGTTTGGTGACGAAGTCTGGCGTGGTGCTGCCGGTGGGCAGTGTGTACGCCATCGACGTCGTCGCCGCCGATTCCGCAAACTGCATCGGGGCCAGCGACACTAGCTTCCTGGATGTGACCCCGGTGACGCCTCCGACCGGAAACTCTCACGGTTCGGGCTCGTACATGGTGGGCCTCACGAAGGTCAACTTCGGGTTCTACGGATTCACCAAAGCGGTCAAGGGCGGCTTCACCTCGGGCGGCTACGTGGACTGGAAGGTATCCCGCAACGTCCGGTTCACCGGTGCGATCTCTGGATACACCGCAGCGTGCCCCGCGGGCACCGCGACACCTGCGGGCACGAAGTGCTCGTATATGACCGGTACCGGAAGCTTGTTCACCTGGGTGCCCGGCAGGGTTCGCGGGGGGTCGTGGGTGAGGACATCTACGGGTGTGGCATTCCAGTTGACGGTTGCCGATGGCGGCGTGGTCACACCAAGGATTGGGCCACCGACCCGTAACCCGGACTACATCCGCATGAATTTCCCGGTGCCGGTGGTGGTCGGCGAAACGACCACGCTGGTGGTCACATCGTCCGGGAACATCGGAGTGCAGTAAGCAGTTGCGTGCTGATCGTGGGGGGTCACGATCAGCACGCACATGGTGTTATCGGGGACCGACCAAGGGGGAGAGACCATGCTCAGAGCGGCATTACGCGATTTGCAATGGCGCAAGAAGAGATTCGTGATTGCGATGCTCGGGGTCGCGCTCGTCTTCGCAATGGGTTTGATCATGACCGGTCTCACCGAGTCGTTCTCGCTCGAGGTGGATCGCACGTTGAACGCGATCGGCGCCGAGGCTTGGTTGGTCTCCGACAGTGCGACCGGCCCCTTCACATCGTTCTCGCCGGTGCCCACCGCACTGGTCACCGACTCGGAGGCGTCGCCGGCATTGGTGTTGCGCCAGAGCATCGATGACAACGGCAAGATCGTCGACGTCGTCGTGATTGGAGCACAACCCGGCCGACTGGGGTCGGTGACTGCGTCGAGCGGCAAGAGCGTTGCGGGTCCCGGTGAGGCCGTTGTGGACAACGACTTCACCCTTGCCGGTCTCGGTCAGTCGTTCTCCATCGGTGGGAAGAGCTTCAAGGTGGTCGGCACCGTGTCGGGGCAACGCCTCTACGCAGGATTACCAATGGTCTACATCGCGCTCTCCGAAGCCCAAAAAGTGTCGCTGCAGGGTCAGCCGTACGCGTCGACGTTCATCTACGCAAAAATGCCCACAACTATCCCGACGGGGTTGAAGGCGATGTCGAACGCCGAGGTGCGAACCGACGTGCTGCGCCCATTGCAAAACGCAATGGACTCGATCGCGCTCGTGCGTGTGTTGCTGTGGATCGTGGCTGCCACGATCATCGGTTCGGTGCTGTACCTACAGGCGATGGAACGCACACGCGACTTCGCGGTGTTTAAGGCAACGGGTACCTCCACTGCCGCGATCGGTGTGGGACTCGCGCTCCAGGCGGTGGTGCTTTCGCTGGCCGCCGCTGCGTTGGCCGCGGTCTTCGCCGCCTTGCTGGCACCGACGTTCCCCATGCACGTAGAGATACCGACGAGTGCATACGAGCTCCTTCCCGTGGTCACGGTGGTGGTTGGTCTGCTCGCCAGCTTGATCGCACTCCGCAAGACCGCAACCGTCCAACCCGCTGCTGCGTTCGGAGGCTGAGATGTCACAACCCGGAGCCGATCTCCATATCAAGGACCTCACAGTCGAGTTCAGCAAGGGCGACTACACGGTGCGCCCCCTCGACAACATGAGTGTCACCGTGAAAGCCGGTTCGCTGGCGCTGCTGCTGGGGCCGTCGGGCTGCGGTAAGACCACCTTGCTGTCGTGTCTTGCAGCGATCCTCAAACCTACGTCGGGCACGATCACCTATGGCGACAAGGACATCACGGCGTTGAGCGGCAAGGCCCTCACCGATCACCGACGACACGGTGTCGGTGTGGTCTTCCAGGCGTTCAACCTGGTGCCGAGCCTGAACAGCATCGAGAACGTTGCGGTACCCATGCGATCGGCCGGCGTGAAGGCGCGTGCAGCAAAGGCAAAGTCGATCGAGTTGCTCGAGGGAGTTGGTCTCGGTGAGCGCTTGACGCACAAGCCGAACAGCCTCAGCGGAGGTCAGCAGCAGCGCGTTGCCATCGCTCGCGCGCTCGCGCTCGATGCGCCACTGGTGCTCGCCGATGAGCCGACCGCTCATCTCGACTACATCCAGGTCGAGGGCGTGCTGCGTCTCATTCGCCGTCTCACCGATGGCGGGCGCGTGGTGGTGGTGTCGACTCACGACGATCGCATGTTGCCCCTCGCCGATCAGATCATCGAGATGCGCCCCGACTTCTTGCCCCAGAGCGACGCTGCTCCCGTACAGGTCACCCTCGTTGCCGGTCAACACCTTTTCAATCAGGGCGATCCGAGCGATCTCATCTACATGGTCGAGGATGGCCAGGTCGATGCCGTGCAGGATCTCGGCGAAGGCGAGATCGTGTTGGCCACGATGGGCCCCGGTGAGCACCTCGGCGAGATGGGACCGCTGTTTGGTCTGCGACGATCAGCGACAGTGCGCGCCCGCACGGACGCAACACTCACCGGCTACACCGTGAAGGCATTCCGTGATCTGGTTGGCGCTGAACGGCTGCCCTCGCTGATACGCGGCCGATAGCTACTCCTCACCACCGGGTGACGTGTGAGCCGTCGACGCGCGATACTGGAGCGACCCTCCACGTCAGGAACATGTCATGAACGAGATCATTGTCGGAGTCGATGAAAGCGCTACAGCCCACAAGGCTGCCGTCGAGGCTTCCGAACTGGCGTCGATGACCAACCGCCCCTTGCACGTGGTGATGGCGTTGTCGCGCGGCTCGGTGCAGCAGGTGCGTAGTGGATCAGAGACCTGGATCCACGATCCGATCACCCATGGCGAGCAGGCCCTTGCGGCGCTCGTTGGCGAGTTGGCGTGCACGGCGCCGGTTACGTATTCGGTGGTGATGAAAGATCCGGCGAAAGCGCTCTGCGATGAGGCCGCACGGCTCGACGCGTGGATGATCGTGGTCGGTAACAAGCGGGTGCAGGGGGCTGCGCGCGTGTTGGGCTCGATTGCCAACGACGTGGCCAAGACGGCGCCGTGCAATGTGCTGATCGTGCACACCACCTAAAACGGGCCCTGACTAAAACGGACTGAGTCCCATGCGCCCGCGAATGCCGATCATCTCACCGAGGTGAGCGTGCCGGTGCGCGACGCATTCCCATTGCACGAACCAACTCACCGGTTTGTCGGTCCACATCGTGTGCAGCCACTCGAGTCCCGCGCTCGGAAGGCCGGCCTTGTGTTCGAGTTGATAGCTGGCTGACGGCACCGAGTCGAGCGCCATCATGCTCAGGTGCTTGAGCCATTCGTCGGTCGCAGTTGTCACGGCGTTCACGTACGTGAGGAGGTGCTCGAGATTGAGCGCCAGGGTGACGCTTCGATCCTCGGTTTCGGACAGTCCTCCCGCTCTCGGGACCATGTCGAGGCCGAGCGCGCTGCGGTGCTGGTCGAGGATCGGTGCATGATTACGGATCGCGGTGTTGAGGGCAAGGTCTTCGTGGTAGGTCGTGTGGAACAGCAGCGCGGCGATGCACGATCCACCGCCCGGTGGGGTCTCAGCCCAGCGCTCGATGGGCACGAAATTGGCGATGGCCGAGTCGAAGCGCGATGTCACCGTCGCATGGTCGTTCTCGATCCACGTCTGCAGGTCCACCTCGCGAGCTTGGCACATGCGCAGCCACGATGACGCAGTACCGTCGCGGCATGCTCGGAACAGTCGGAGACCTCGTCGAGGACATCGTGGTACATCTCGGTGGACCCGTGAATGTGGCATCCGATACCAAGGCCGTGGTCGTGCGTCGCCGCGGCGGCAGTGCAGCGAACATGGCCGTCAGTGCCGTGCGCGCCGGAACACCGGCCCGCTTCATCGGTCAGGTTGGCGACGACGCGCACGGTGATGTGCTCATCGCTGCGTTGCGAGCCGAGGGTGTCGATGTCGTGGTGCGTCGGGGTGGTCGTATCGGCACCATCGTGGTGCTCGTCGACCAAGCCGGTGAGCGCACCATGCTGAGCGATCGCGGCGGTTGCACCGACCTCGACCATCCCAACCCCGCGTGGCTCGACGGTCTCAGCACGCTGCATGTGCCGCTCTATTCGTTGGTGGTGTCCCCGCTCGCGGAGACCGCTGCGACGCTGATCGGTTGGGCGCACGAGCGAGCGATCACCGTGTCGATCGATGCATCGTCGTCAGCGGTCATCACCGACTTCGGCGTGCAACGAACCGTCGAGATGCTCGACCGATTGCACCCCACCGTGTTGCTGTGCAACGAGATGGAAGCCGAGTGCCTCGGCGCGGCCGCCGAGCCTGCACGCATCGGCGCACAGGTGACGGTGGTGAAGCAAGGTGCAGGTCCCGCGTTGGTGATGCGACCGGGTGCTGCCACTGTCTCGGTATCCGCCCCACCGATCGAGGATGTTCGCGACACCACCGGCGCAGGCGACGCGTTCGCTGCGGGCTTCCTCGCAGCGTTCGTCTCCGGTGACTCAGCGGTGGTGGCGGCCGAGGCCGGTCATCGCAGCGCGGCCGCCGCGATCATCGCGGCATCGCGGCAAGGGGTGTAGGTCGCGAGATATCGCTGAGCGCGATGTCGAGATGATGGAGAAAAGTCTCGCAGTCATTCGGCGAGAACACGATGGGTGGCTTGATCTTGAGCACGTTGTGGTGTGGTCCCTCGGTGCTCAACAGCACACCGTCCTGCTTCATGCGTTCGACGAGGATGCTCAATTCGGTATCGGCTGGCTCCTGCGTGTCACGGTTGCGCACCAACTCGACGCCGATGAACAGTCCGTGGCCGCGCACGTCGCCGATGAGGGAGTACTTCTCGGCCAACTCGCTCAGTCCCAGCATCATCTGCTCACCGACAACCGCCGCGTTGTGCATGAGACGTTCGTCGCGGATCACGTCGAGCACGGCCAGACCAATCGCGGCAGAAACAGGATTGCCTCCGAAGGTGCTGAAGTACTCCATGCCGTTGGCAAATGCCGCGGCGATCTCGGGACGGGTGACGACGGCGGCCATCGGATGGCCGTTGCCGATGGGTTTGCCCATCGTGACGATGTCGGGCACCACGTCCTGCGTCTCGAACGCCCACATGTGGGATCCGACTCGTCCGAACCCGATCTGTACCTCGTCGGCAATGCACACCCCGCCCGCAGCGCGGACGTGTGCGTACGCGTGCGCCAGATACCCATCGGGGAGTGCGAGCATGCCGCCGGTGCCGAGGATGCCTTCACTGAAGAACGCGGCCGGTCGTTTCCCCGCAGCGGCCATCTCACCGATGAGCGCGGCAACGCTGTCGGCATATCCGCGGCCGGCATCTTCGTCGCCGTAACGTAGGCGGCCGCGGTAGAGGTCGGGCATTTCGGTGACCCAGACATGGTTGCTTTGCCCCTCGCCGCCGGGTCCAGCGAACTTGTATGGGCTGACCTCGACGATGGAGGTGACATTGCCGTGGTAGGCGTGATCTATCGTGATGACATCGCGCTGCGCTGTGTAGGCGCGGGCCAGGCGCAACGCAAGGTCGTTGGCCTCGCTGCCCGAGTTCACCATGAACACCACCGACAACTCCTCGGGAAGCGTCGCTGTGAGCCGGCGTGAGTACTCCACCAGATTGTCGTGGAGGTAGCGCGAGTTGGTGTTGAGCTGCGCTGCTTGAAGAGACCCGGCGGCTACCACCCGCGGGTGGCAGTGACCCACATGGCACACGTTGTTCACCATGTCGAGGTACGTGTTGCCGCGATCGTCGAACAGGTGAATGCCCTCGCCGCGCACGATCTTCAACGGACTGTCGTAGGCAAGGCTCAACGAACGCCCCAATACGTAGCGCCGCTCGCGCTGCAGCCACGCTGCGTCGCGTTGCACGACGACGCTGCAGTCCACCGGAAGGCCGAGCACGAGATTCGGATTGGGGAAGACGCTGCCCCAGACATCCCACTGGCTACGAGCGACGACGCCGATGATCTGGGTCGCGCTCCAACCGCACAGGTGGGTCATCACCTGGAAGTGCAGATGCGGCACCCAGCCGCCGTTCTCTGCGGGGGTACCGAGGCGAGCGATCACGTCGCCCGCAGCGAGGTGCTGACCGACGGTCAGTGTTTGCAGGCTTGCGGGCGACAGATGTCCGTACAGCGTCCAGAACGGCGCGCCGTCGTCGGTCTCGTGCCGCAGCACCACAATGCCACCGAAGCCCAAGCGCACGGTCTCGACCCCTAGGTCGACCACCACCGCGTCGAGGGGTGCGAGTACGTCGTCCCCGGCAGGTGCGAACAGGTCGATACCGATATGGATGGTGCGCGCTTCGCTGGAGTCGATGGTCTCGAACTCAGGGGCGGAATACATCGAGCGGTTCTCGCCGTAACGACCAATCGCAGTAGAGGTCGCCAGCGCTTCCGTGTCAGTGAGACCCGCGAGTGTTCCTGCATCCGCAACGACCCCGCTGAGATCGAGCACCCTCAAATGTTCGCGACTCATATCGCGGCGCAGCACCGGTCCACAGCGATGCCCGTTGTGCTCGAGCCAGCGCTCGATGTGTGGCCGTGTCGGCGAGGCCTCGTACCGACACGCGGCACGGAGACGCATGATCTCGATATGGCGATTCTGGGCGAGCAGCAGCTGCAGCCGTTCCCACACGTCTCGCTGACTGATGAGGAGATAGCCGTTCGTCGGATTGTCACGAATCTGCGCAGCGGCGACGCAGATGCTCGTGGCGTAGCGGGTGAGGATGAGGTCGAACAGCACATCCGCGTCGATCTCGTCGAGGGGATTCTCGTCGTGGTACGCGGCCACCAGTGGCAGCACGCTGCCGATCGCGTCTGTGGCACCGATCATGGCGTAGGCGCACGCGATGGCGACCTCGTTCACTCGCCAGGTGCGCACGATGTCGCCGAAGTCGATGATGCCGCTGACGGTTCCGTCGGCCGCGAGCAGCACGTTGTAGTCGTTGGCGTCGTTGTGAATGATCTGACGCGGACGTTCCGCCAGACGCGGCGCAACGTGATCGACGAAGCGGCGCAGGACACCCTCGACCGCGGCGCGTTTCACGGGATCGTCGATGAGTGCCACGAGATCGAGGTGGTCCCCGGCTCTGGCGAGATCCCAACGATGCTCGCGTTCCGCTCCCGGATGCTCGAACTGCGCGAGCACCTTGTCGAGTCGGGCGAGCAGCGTGCCGAGCGACGCTGCGGAGTGGGCCCGCTTCTGGCCGTCGGGTTCGATGTTGTTGCCCCAGACGATGCCTGGCAGCCACGTGGTGAGGCGCACACAACGTAGGTTGCCAAGGGGATCCGTGACGCGGGGCAAGATCTCAGCCGCGGTAGTCGCCACGAGGCGCTGCACCGGGAGCTCGGGAGCCGTTTGCTCGAGGAAGGTCAACACGGCCGCTTGCAGTTCGACGTCGTCTGGTTCGGCACCGGCGTCGTGCAGGCGGAGCAGGAAGCGATTACCGTCGGGCGCTGTGACCTTGATGTTCGTGTCGAGCTCGCCGGGCAGTTCGTCGAGTTCGCCAGCGATGCCGTAGCACGCCATCAGCGTGTTGTTGACGAAATCCTCGAGTGACTCCATAGGAACCACGATTCTGCCACCTTCACGATTCGGTCGGTGGCGTCGTCGCGTGTTCACTTCCTACCGAACTCACACCAGGAACCGACCGAGGGTGCTGCGCTGCCGGGTATGGTTCGCCCACATGAACCAATGGTTCGGTTACCTGACACGCGCATCGGGCATCGTCGCCATGGTGTTGATGGTCGCATCGTTGTGCTGGGGGCTGTTCTTCTCAGCTCGCGAAACCGGCAAGCGGCTGCGGCCAGCGTGGTGGCTCGATCTGCACAACTGGTTGGGTGGTCTCGCGCTGGTGTTCACCGGTGTGCACATGTTTGCCGCCTTCGCCGATTCGAACCTTGCCCTCGGTCTCCGCGATGTGCTGTTACCCGGTGCCGGTAAACGTCAGAGTGGCGCCCTGAACTGGGGCGTGGTCGCGTTCTACGGTCTTGCTGTCGTGGTGTTCACGTCGTGGCCGAAGAAGCTGTTCAAGCGGCCGGTGTGGCGAGCCGTGCACCTGTTCTCGGTGCCGGCCACCGTGTTTGCCTGTGTGCATGCCTATCGGATGGGCAGCGATGCCAGCACGTTCTGGTTCAAGGCGCTGCTGGTGCTCGTCGCTGGTGCGGCTGCGTATCCGTTGGTGATTCGCGTCGCGGGCGTGGTGCTCGGTCGTCTCGACTCGCGTTGACGGCTCGTTCGAAGGCCCGCTCTTTACTCGACCTTGGCACGCTTCTGGCGGGGATCTCAACGAGGTCTTGAACGACTCTTACCCCGAACGTGCCTACTGGAGGCATGGAAGATCTCTGGCCAGCACCCATCACTGATGCGCCGATGGGAGACCCGCTGATGCAGGAGCGTCTTGCTCGTCTCGCCGCCCGCCGTGGCGCGCCTGCCCCAACGGCACGGACCAATCGCCCTGTGGCCAAGACGGTAACCAAGCCGGGGTCCAAGCAGGGGTCCAAGACGAAGCGCCGTCACGCGGCCAAGGGCAGTCGTATCGCGGCATTGGCGATGAGTGTCGGCACCACGGTCGGCTTGAGTGGCTACTTCTCTCACCTCGACGCCTCAGCCGCCTCAGCTGGATCGTCGACGTTGTCGGGCACTGCGACTGCGGTGGGCGCCAATGCGAGTGCAACAAATTCGGTTGCCGCCGGTACTGCGTCCACCACGGCTACAGCGGCCGCGGCCAAGACGACCACCGCCACTGGAACGGCGCTCAAGGATGGCACCTACGCCGGGGCGACCTCCAACAACCGTTGGGGACCCGTGCAAGTGCAGATCATGGTCAGCGGCGGCGCGATCGCCGACGTCACTGCGTTGCAGACTCCGAGCGATCAAGACCGCAGCGTGCAGATCAACGACTACGCCACGCCGATCCTGCGCACCGAGACACTGACGGCACAGAGCGCCACCATTCATACGGTGTCGGGTGCCACCTACACCAGCAACAGCTACAAGCAGTCGCTGCAGTCGGCGATCGACGTGGCACGCGCCGCGACTGCCGGGTGATGTGATGACCACGATCGCGAACGCACAACAATTCGGCTTGCATCACGTCGAGTTTGTGATGGGCATGGCGGTTTCCATCGACGTACGCGACAACGTCGAGCGCGAGGTCATCAACGAGGTCGTGGCGTGGCTGCACCATGTAGACGCGACGTTCAGTACCCACAATGTGGAGAGTCCCATCAGCCGGCTCGGCTCGGGTGAGTTCACCCTCGACGACATGAGCGACGAGGTGCTCGGCGTCTTGGCGCTGTGCGAGGAACTCAACACCGACAGCGACGGTGCCTTCGACGTGCTCGCCGTGCCCGCACCGAACGGCAGTCTGCTCGACCCGTCCGGAGTCGTGAAAGGTTGGTCCGTCGAGCGCGCCGCCGCGATGATGACGGCTCGCGGCGCCGAGAATTTCTGCATCAACGCAGGTGGCGATATTGCGATTCGTGGTGAGTCAAGTCCAGGCGAGCCCTGGCGCATCGGAGTCCGTCATCCCGATCATGCCGATCTCAGCGCGGCGGTCATCACCGGCTCGGGCCGACTTGCGGTGGCCACGTCGGCCACGTACGAACGCGGGGCGCACATCATCGACCCCACCACGGGTGAACCCACGGCCGATCTCGCCAGCGTGACCATCATCGGCCCCGACCTCACGTTTGCCGACGCGTACGCCACGACGGTGTTCGTGATGGGCGTGGCCGGACTGAGCTGGTTGATGGACAAGCATCCCGACTATGCCGGGTTCATCATCACCCGTGACGACCTCACCGTGTCAACTCCCTCATTCGATCAGTACGTGGCCACCGACATCTGAGCAGCTCCCGCGCCTCGAATATGGCTGTCACACCCATCTGCAACTCTGTGACCATGCAGCTCAGAACGCCGCTACACTCACCCGGTCATATTCACCCTGCCCCATTGCGGGGCCCCGCACGCTTTAGGCGCGTTCGGGTCCGAAGGGAGGTTCCACACGCATGATGCGTGCTTACGAATTCATGATCATCCTCAATGGTGATCTCGACGACACGGCTGCGCAGGCGTGGGTGAAGTCGGTCTCCGACAGCATCACCAAAGCTGGCGGCGCTGTACACGGCAAGCCCGATTGGTGGGGCCGGCGCCAGTTCGCCTACCCGATCAACAAAAAAGAGCATGGCTACTACGCCGTGTTCAATCTTTTGGCGCCCGGTGGGGCGCTTGACGATTTCGAGCGCCAGCTCCGTCTCGCGGACGAAGTCGTCCGCCACAAGCTCCTTCGCCTTCCCGATGCCGAGGCCGAGCGCCGCGGCATGGTTGGCGCCGCGGCCTGATCCGGCCGCCGTACCCGTTAGGGGAAACACCATGGCAGATTCCACCGTCACCATCACCGGCACCTTGACCCGCGACCCCGAATTGCGCTTCACCACAGGTGGCCGGGGCATCGCCAGCTTCGGCGTTGCTGTGAACCGTCGCTACCAGCAGAACAACGAATGGGTCGAGCAGACCTCGTTCTTCAACGTCACGGCATGGGGCACTCTCGGCGAGAACGCTTCGGCGTCGCTCACCAAGGGAACCCGCGTCATTGTCACCGGCCGGCTCGAACAGCGCTCGTACGAGACGCAACAGGGCGAAAAGCGCAGCGTCGTCGAGATCGTCGCCGACGAGATCGGGCCCAGCTTGCGTTGGGCCACCGCACAGGTCGAAAAGACCAGCCGCTCCGATGCCTCTGGCGCGCAGGGCGGCTATAGCGGCGGCAATGCCGGTGGCGGACAGTCAAGCGGAAATCGCGCCCCCGATCCTGTGTACGGCGATGAAGAACCCTTCTGAGTATTTCGAGAAAATTGGATAAGAGATGACCAGCAAAAAGAACAAGGCGCGTGCGCCAAAAGAGACAAATCCCAAGAAGTTCAAGAAGAAGACCAGCGTTCTTGTCACCGACAAGATCGAGTACGTCGACTACAAAGACGTCAATCTTCTGACCCGCTTCGTCAGCGATCGCTCCAAGATCCGCAACCGCCGCGTCACGGGTAACTCCGTGCAGCAGCAGCGCGACATCGCCAATGCGATCAAGAACTCGCGTGAGATGGCATTGCTGCCGTACACCAAGCGCGTGTCCAACACCCGCCCGGGTCGCCCGCCGCGCGATGGCGAGCGCGGTCCCCGCCGCGATGCCGCTCCGGCAGCCGACGAGGCCGTTGAAACGTTGGGCGTCGATACCGAGGTTGACGCCGACGATGCCGACATGATCGATGCGGAGGCCTGAGATGAAGGTCATTCTT
Source organism: Actinomycetes bacterium (assembly GCA_025360105.1). Classification (GTDB taxonomy): domain Bacteria; phylum Actinomycetota; class Acidimicrobiia; order Acidimicrobiales; family Ilumatobacteraceae; genus WLMZ01. The sequence goes on from JANYCT010000095.1 coordinate 67,760, forward strand.
CGTGCCGATAGCAAGGGTCTTGGCAAGCGCGGCGACATCATCGACGTGTCCGACGGTCATGCCCGCAACTACTTGCTGCCACAGGGCCTCGCGCTCGTGGCATCAGACGGGGCCATGGCTCAGGCTGGTTCCATGCGCCGTGCCCGCGACCTGCGCGATGCCGCCGATCGCGACAGTGCCCAGACCATCGCCAAGGCGCTTGTCGCCCAGGTCATCACCATTACCGCAAAGGCGGGTGCCGAGGGCAGGTTGTTCGGCTCGGTCACTGCTTCCGATGTTGCATCGGCCGTTCAGGCCCAGGCCCACATCGAACTTGACCGCAAGAAGCTGCACATGCCCGAGTCGATCAAGATACTTGGCGAGTACAGCGTGACGGCCAAGCTGCATCACGACGTGGAGTTCCCCTTCACGATTGCAGTCGTCAAGGCCTGAGTTCACCGAACTGGTCCCGACCCACCGTTGGTCGGGAGTCGGCGCCCGATCAACCACTGATTGACAACCAACACGGCCCCGCTGTCCGCAGCGGGGCCGTGTTGTCCACAACAACACCACAGGCAAGTCACAACAACATCACAGGCTTGTGCCCCTAGCGATACACAGGCCAACTGCGAGAGGGTGGAGGAATGTCCCTGGCTGATAACTCCCGCGATCGCGTCCGACCAGTGCGATCGGTACGTGGCGAAGGTCGGGTACCACCGCACAACCTCAACGCAGAGGAATCATTGCTCGGTGCGCTGTTACTGTCACGCGACGCTGTCGGCACTGTGACCGAGATGGGCCTGTCGGTCAACGACTTCTACAAGCCCGCTCACCAATACGTGTACGACGCTATCCGCGGTCTCAACGCCACTGGTCAACCGATCGACGCGGTCACGGTGGCCGACGAACTCCGACGCGCCGGACTGCTCGATGAAATCGGTGGTGCCGAGCTACTGCTCGAGTTGCAGAACGCTACGCCGGCCATCTCCAACGCGTCGCGTTACGCCAAGATCGTGCAGGACACGGCGGTGCTTCGCCGTCTCATCGGGGTGGCCGCTGAGATCGCCGAAATTGCCTACAACGAACCCGACGACGTGTCGCGCGCGCTCGACGAAGCCGAGACAAAAGTGTTTGAGATCGCCGAGGATCGCGTCACCGATTCGGTGCAACCGCTCGGCGAACTCATGCCGCTCGCCATGGACAAGTTGCAGGAAACCTACGAACGCGGCAACACCATCACGGGTCTCGCCACCGGCTATCACGATCTCGACGAACTGCTGTCGGGGCTGCAACCGAGCACGTTGAACATCGTTGGTGCGCGGCCTGCAATGGGCAAGACGGCGTTCGGGTTGGGGCTGGCGGTACATGCGGCGCAGACCGCCAAGGTGCCGGTACTCGTGTTCTCACTCGAAATGGGCCACGCCGAGCTCACCCAGAGAATCCTCAGCAGCGAAGCTCGCGTCGATTCGCAGAAGCTACGTAACGGCAAGCTCACCGAATCGGATTGGACCAAACTCGGTCGCGCCGTCGGTCGGCTCGAGGTGCCGTTGTATCTCGACGACAACCCGCGCGTCACCGTGATGGAGATCCGTGCAAAGGCACGTCGGTTGAAGTCGCGAGAGGGCCTCGGCCTGATCGTGATCGACTATCTCCAACTGATGTCGGGCAACGGTTCCGAGAACCGCCAACTCGAGGTCAGCGAGATCAGCCGTGGCCTCAAGATTCTCGCCCGCGAGCTGCAGATTCCCATCGTCGCGCTCAGCCAGCTCAGCCGAAACCTCGAGAGTCGCAGCGATAAGCGACCCATGCTTGCCGACTTACGCGAAAGCGGCAGCCTTGAACAGGACGCCGACGTGGTGATGTTCTTGTACCGCGACGAGGTCTACAACAACGAGTCCCCCGACAAGGGTTCAGCCGAGGTGATCATTGCCAAGCATCGCTCCGGCCCCATCGGTGTGCGACGCCTTGCGTTCCTCGGTGCCTACACCCGCTTTGACAATGCGGCTCGCAGCGGCGTGTAGGACGCGCCGCTGCGGTCTACCGCAGCACGATCTTCAAGATGCGCACTGCCACTCGTACGTGATCGGTGATACAAAGGTTGCGTGGTACGTCGTATGCGCACCTTTGTGGTGCCCAAGCGTTTGACCGATCGAATTGCCTCGATCGATCCGGAAGCCGTCGCGACGCTCATGCTGAAGGGCGTCGAGAAAGCAACGAGCGAGCGCTGGGATGCCGCGGTCGAGCGCGCCGCTGCCCTTCCCGGCGACGTACGTCCGGAGAAGATCCATGCGCTCACGAATGCATTTGCACGCGAACTCGGCATTGTCGGCGCGGCCGCTGGCATGACAGCGGCGACACCGCTCGTCGGCGCCGGTGCAACGCTGATGGCCGCAACGGTAGAACTCTCGTGGTTCACGGCGCGTGCCGGCGACCTGGTGTTGACCATCGCCGCGTTGCACGGCCGTCCCACCCCCACGGTGGAGGAACGACGGGCATGGGTGCTCGCCGTGCTCGTGTTCGGCAGCACGGCGCGCCAGGGCCTCACCGGTGTTGCCAACTCGATGGGCGCCGGGCTCAGCGAGACTGCACCGAATCGAATGTCGCTCGCAACGCTGCGTGCCACGAACGGCGCGATGAGTCGCTTGGTCCTGCGTGGCTACGGCACCAGGCGCGGCGCGATCGCTCTGGGGACGGCGCTGCCACTTGGCATTGGTGCGGTGGTGGGCGCCAGCGCGAATGTAGTGGCTATCCGCCGCCTGGCTGCGCAAGCCGACGGATTCTTCGCCCGCCTGCCGTATTCGTCGATCGACGCAACATCAACCGCTTTGGCCGGCGATCTCTGACTGTTGCGCCGGCGCGGACCTCAGGCGTTCGTGTGCAGCGGGATGGGCTGGTGCACGGTTGCGTTCGCATGCCCGTTGAACTCGGGTTTGCCCTGGAGCAGCATCGCGTTGGAATGGGCGATCTCGTCGTCGGTGAAGGGCCGCGTGGTGTGGCAGAACTCGACCATATTGCCGCTGGGATCGCGGATGTAGATGCTGATGCAGAACTCGTGGTTCACCTCGAGCACATGGTGGCCATGCGTGCGCCAACGGTCGCGGTGGCGGTGCAGATCGTCGATCGTGGGCGCATCGAACGCGATGTGATTCACCCACCATGGCAGGCCTGCGGTGGTGTTGATATCGACCGGGAAGTCGTCGCCGATCTCGGTGTCGTGAATCTCCCAGAACGCAATCATCCCACCGTCGCCGCTGGCCCCCTGACCGCCAGCACCATTGGTGGAGTAGAAGAAGTGCTTACTCCAACCACCGTGCTCGCCGGGCGTGGGTGAGGCCACGACCTTGACGAGGCTGAACCCCATCACGTTCGTGTAGAACTCATGCGTCGCAGCGGTGTCACGAGTGGCGAGTGCGACGTGGTGAAAACCCATGGGAACTCCTTTGGCCCGAGTGTTGCCAGTGTGGCACTTTTCGCGCCCGAAATGTCGATCGAAGTAACCCTTTCCATGCGGAACCGCCATGATGGTATTCATGCTCTTGGGAGACGATCTGTTGGCCTGGTTGGTGCTCGCTCTCGGCGGCGCGTTGTTCGTAGGCAACCTGCTCGCGCTGCTCAAGCCACCGCCACGACCCAAGTCCGGCGAATTGTCGCGTGCACCCACGGGTCGCACGCTGCTGATGGCACTGATCGGCGGCGTCGCCGCGCTGTGGGCGATTGGCTCGTTGGTGTCAAAGTAACGCCAAGCAGCACCATGACGAATCGCTAGACCTTTCTCTGAGTGGGTACTACGCTACCCAAAGTGATGACACGGTGGGCTCAAGAGGCGCGACAGCATGCACGGTCGCGCTGGTCGGCGTGGACGGCGCCCACCCAGCGACGAGTTGGGCGGCGAGGCGACGACTTCTGGAAGCTCGTCGTGGTGGTTCGGCTGTTCTTCGCGGTGATCATCAGCATCACCGTGCTGTTCCTCGACATCGCGCGCTTTCACACCGGCTTGGTCGTCACCTGCGTCGTACTGGTGGGGATGAATGCAGCGCTCGCCCGCATGGCGGTTGATCGTGGCGGGCTCGGCGTGTTGTCGGCGTGGCCCGAGGCGATCGCAATCGGCGTATGGGCGGCCTTGTTGCCCGATCAGATGTGGGCTGCGGTCACCATCTTCGCTGGCTACTTCGCGTACGTCGCTATCGCGTTCGGTCGTCGTGTCGTGGCACTGATGAGCGGGGTGTGTCTGGTGCCGATTGTGATCGGCGTGGTCGTGGGTCACCCGGCCCAACAGGGTGCCATCTTGTCGCTTTACGTCGTGATGAGCCTGAGTGCAATCCTGCTCATCGGACACGCCGCCGACGAGGCGACCGAGGTTCGCGGTGACTTCGAGGCGATGCTCGACGCTCTCGACGTGGTGCTGTGGGACGTGTCGATCGACAAGGACGAGCCCTACACGCTGGTTGGACCCATCGAACGACTGACAGGTCTGCCCCTCGAGTTCCACCGCCGACAGGGGTCGTGGTACGAACTGGTACATCCCGATGACGTTGCGCGCGTCGACGGTGCTCAAGAATCTCTCGAGCGCGGCGAGGATCACGTGCTGCGCTATCGGCTCCGCCTGGCCGACGGTAATTTCGTGTGGTGGCAGGACGATGTGCACATCACCCGCGGTGCCGACGGAAGAGTCATTGGCTCACGTGGCTTCTCGCGAGTCGTCGAAGACGAGATGCGTAACCTGCTGACGGTCGCACAGTTCACGGATTTCGTGGAGGCCGTGCCGTTTGGTGTGCTGATTGCAGAGCTGATCGACCCAGCCGACCACCGTTCGCTGGAGATCCGATCCGTGAATCCCTCGCTGTGTGTTCTCTCACACCGCGAGGCGTCTGAGCTGGTCGGTCAACCCCTGGCGGCCGCCTATCCCGAGGCATTCATCGACAGCCCCGAAGGCGACTCGCTGTTGCGCAGCATTGCCAGTGCCGCGCGTTCTGGCGTCGACTTCGACGTGCAATTCGATGTGCCGGCGCCGATCGGGACTGTGCCGATCGGGACTGTGCAGGAATCGCGCACGATCGCACTTCGTGTCGTTGGACTGCAGGGGGCAGGCGTGGCACTGGTCTTTGACGAGATCACCGCCCGAGTCCGCGCCGAGGTCGCATTGGCCCAGCGAGCAACGACCGACGCACTCACCGGCTTGGCCAACCGCAGTTTGCTCCTCGATCGATTAGAGGCGATCGGCCATGAGCCCTCAATCCAGCATGTGACCTTGCTCGTCGTCGACCTCGATCGCTTCAAGGACGTGAACGATACTTTCGGGCACGAACGAGGCGATGTGTTCCTGCAGAAGGTGGCCGATCGGTTCCGCACTGCATTGCCAGCGGAGTCGTTGCTGGCACGACTCGGTGGGGACGAGTTTGCAATACTGCTCGCACCGGGATCCACCATCGCCGACGGCATCGCTGCCGCGCACGCGATCGAGGCATCACTCGTCGAACCCATTGCCGTCGCTCCCTGGCTCACATTGCAGGCCTCGGCAAGCGTGGGCATTGCATCGATGCCTGATCACGCTGACACCGTGGACGCCCTCTTGGTGCGTGCCGACGTCGCGATGTACAGCGCCAAACGCAGCGGCCTGCGATATGCCCTGTACGAACCCCAGAATGATCGCTCGTCGGTTCGGCGGATGGTGCTACTTGGCGATCTCCGTCGGGCGATTTCCAGCGGCGAACTGGTGCTTCACTACCAGCCCGTGGTTGATCGCGACGGCGTGATCGTTGGCGCCGAGGGGCTGGTTCGTTGGCAGCATCCCGAACTCGGTCTGGTGTTCCCCGACGAATTCATCGAACTCGTCGAGGTCGGCAGCCTCAGTCACCCGCTGGTGCTCACCGTCGTCCGTCAAGCATTGCAGCAGGCACGCACCCTGCATGCGATGGGCTTCACGATGGGTGTCAGCGTGAACCTCACCCCGCGCGACCTCTGCGACGCCGAGCTGATCCGGACCGTTGCGCAGCTTGTCGAGGAGGCACGACTTCCGCACCACAGCATCACCGTCGAACTCACCGAACGTCAGCTGCTTGCAGATACCGCGGCGGTCACCGCGTCGGTCCTGGCGCTGCACACGGCCGGCGTTCGTATCGCCATCGACGATTTCGGCACGGGCTCGACATCGCTGTATCTCCTGCGCCGACTTGAGGTCGACGAGCTCAAGATCGATCGGGTGTTCATCGACGATCTGCGGAATGGTCACGACTCGGTGGTGCGCTCGATCATCGAGCTTGCTCACGATCTCGGTATGTCCGTCACGGCCGAAGGGGTCGAGGAGATGAGCGTGTGCGACCAACTGCGCGAACTCGGTTGCGATCGGATGCAGGGTTTTGCGATCGCCCGGCCGATGCCTCCCGAACGGCTCACTGAGTTACTGATGGCAGCGGAGCGTACGCTGGCGTAATGCCACCGATTCCGTTGCGGTTCATCAAGTCTGCGACGCGTGTCGACGATCTTCCTGAGTCCGAACGCGAGGTTGCGGTGGTGGGCCGGTCGAATGTGGGCAAGTCGTCGCTCATCAACGCGTTTGCAAACCGCACCCGATTGGCCCACACGAGCAAGACCCCCGGGCGCACACAGCTGATCAACATCTTCGAAGTCGAGCCCGGCGTCACCGTGGTCGATCTGCCCGGCTACGGCTACGCAAAGGTGCCGAGTCGCGTCAAGCAGGACTGGGGCAAGATGATCGAGGGCTATCTGCTCGATCGAGATTGTCTGCAGATGGTGATGGTGCTCGTCGATGGTGAGATCGGTCCGACCAAGCTCGATGTGCAGATGCTCGAGTGGCTGCGCAGCAACGAGATCCCGCATCAGGTGATCGCCACCAAGAGCGACAAGGTGAAGTCCGCGAAGAAGCCCAAGCGGCGCACCGATCTGGCCGAGGGTTGCATGCTCGAGCCTGGCGACATCGTGTGGGTCAGCGCGTCGAAGGGCGTTGGCATCGACCGACTCCAGGACCTGATCTGGTCGTGGCTTGCGCCCTGAACCCGGGCGAGCGTCGCTCGGTCGCGATTCGTTTACGGTTCGATGATCGCAAAGAACAGATCGAACTGGTCGAGCAGCGCAACGAACCGCTCGAACGTGGCACGATTCCCGGTGACCGTCATTGCCCCGGCCGCGATCTCGTCGTCGAGCGTGCTCGCAACACTTGTGACCTTCACGAACGCCTCGACCGTGGTGGCGATGTGCGCGGTGGCGTCAATGGCGCGGCGAGTGCCGTAGTAGAGCACGCCCTTGGCAACCACCACGCGGTACTGCACGTCGTGGTCGGTGAAGTCGAGATCGAACACGAGTTGGTCGTCGATCGCGTCGGGTGCGTTGAGTTTCACGCCGCAGTTGTCGAGCACCATGCGCGGCGTCATCGCACGCATCACGTCGACGCGTGTTGCGCCGCGTAGACCGGGCACTGATGGTGTGCCGTTGCGGAGTTCCTGCGCGCCGGTGAGATAGAACGCGCGCCACGGACCCGACTCGCTCTGGTACCCGAGCTGCTCGAGTGCATCGGCCTGCAGCAGGCGTGCCTGTTGATTGGTGGGGTCGGCGAACACCACATGGTTCACCACCTGTGCGACCCAACGGAACTCACCGGCCGCGTAGTCGGTCGCGGCCCTCGCGAGCACGGCATCGGCACCGCCCATGTAGTCGACGAGTTTGCGAGCGGCGTCCACTGGTGGCAGCGGATGCAGGTTGGCAGGGTTCGCGTCGAACCATCCGAGGTAGCGCTGGTATACGGCCTTCACGTTGTGGCTCACAGTGCCGTAGTAATCGCGGTTGAAGAACTCGTCACCGATGGCCGCAGGCAGACGCATTTCCTCGGCGATCTCGAGCGAGGTCATGCCATGGTTGGCCATGCGCATCGTCTCGTCGTGGAGATAGCGATACACATCGCGTTGACCGCTGAGGAATGCTTCGATGTCGGCGCTGCCCCAACGCGGCCAGTGATGGCTCGCGAAGGCAACATCGCTGCGATCGAGGAAGGTCTCCAGCGCTTCGTTGATGTAGCGACTCCACCCGAGCGCATCACGTATCTCGGCGCCGCGGGGCGTGTACAGGTTGTGCAGCGTGGCCGCGCAGTTCTCGGCCATGCACACTGCCCGATACTGCGGGAAGTAGAAGTTCATCTCGGCCGGTGCTTCGGTGCCGGGCGTGAGCTGAAACTCGATACGGATGCCATCGATGACCAGTTCGCTGCCGGTGAGCTCGATCGATTCGGTGGGTGCGATCAGCCCGCCGGCACCGAGCGGAACGCCCTTACCCAACCCGGCGTCGACATGACCCATGGGTCCGGGCTGCAGCAACGCGCCGTACATGTACATCGCTCGGCGAATCATGGCCGGCCCTGCGACCACGTTCTCGAGGATCGCTGCTTCCAGGAAACCGGCAGGGGCGATGAGGCGAACGGCGCCGCTGTTGACCTCGTCGTCGGTGACGATGCCGCGGATGCCGCCGTAGTGGTCGGTGTGGCTGTGGGTGTAGATGACCGCCACGATGGGTCGTACACCGAAGTGTGCATCCACGAGTCCGCGCGCGGCCTCGGCGGTCTCGGCCACGGTGAGCGGATCGATCACGATCCAGCCGGTGTCGCTGCGCACGAAGGTGATGTTGGAGATGTCGTAGCCGCGCACCTGATAGATGCCGTCGACCACCTCGAACAGGCCGTGATGGCAGTTCACCTGGGCTTGGCGCCACAGACTGGGGTTGGCCTCGGGAGGCGCCTCGGCCTGCAAGAAACCGAAGCGACCGAGATCCCAGATCACGTTGCCGTTGCGGCCCATGATCACCGGCGGATCGAGTTGTGCGAGAAGCCCGCGGGATGCGCGTTCGAAGTCGGCCCGGTCATCGAAGTTCAGGAGCTGTGCCACGGCCGCGTTCGCTGCAGCAGTGGTCTCGGTGGCG